>CAKZLI010000044.1 GCA_937125395.1 uncultured Glaciecola sp. | reverse complement strand
TTTTTAATATTTCCTTTTCTAATTCAATCCGTTCAATACGCTTTTACAATTCACCTATTTCTAGCTGCTCTGGTATCATCGGCATGGCTTTAGGTGTTTTACCTACTCGCTCTTCATTTAACTGCTTGACCCATTTAATGATAGTAGATTTACCTACACCCATGGCCTTTGCCGCCTCTTCTTGAGTGTATTGTTGAACAACCACTAACTGAGCAGTTTCTAATCTAAATTCTGGACTAAATGTCTTACGTGTTTTCTTTTCATTTTGCGACCTAATGCTGCTATGAAACAGAGCATAAAATCTCTAATTAGGTGGCCAAATTTAACTATGCCACTTCAATATCTATTGGTGACAAGGCTTATTAGAAACAGATTCGTACCGCAGAAGAAGTCGCTCTCATCTATCATATTGCCAATTATGGTTTAGTAGTTGATTTGTTTGATATTGTTTTGGAATTGGAAGCTGCTTTATAACAAAAACAAAATATTCAGTTATACAAAATTTGCTATAGAACGAATCGAATAACTAAAAACCATTGAAAACCACTGGTAATTTAACCGGTGATTTTTACCTAAATTTTAGTTTAGGGACTAGTGTGGACAGTTTTAGTATTAGCGATTCTCTAAACTACAATCGACACCGTTACTAAAACTTGTTTAACGTATTAGTAAGGTTGCGTCCTTGAATAGCTTACGTCCGAAACTTCTTACATTAGCTTTTAGTGCTAAAACGTTTTTGCTGCTTTTCGACTCTTGCAACTGTACGAAAACTCGACTACAAAAATGCTGCTGACTACTAAGCGACAAAACCGTTGTTGACGTAAGGGGGTGATATCTTTAGATAGTGGGCTCTTAATACAAAATTCTTTGAAAACCTTAACATTGATGTGAATCGCCACTAATACCTTAGACAATTCGTTATTGACATTAAATAACAATAGCTACATCATTGCGGGTGATTTTTATATTTTGTTGGATCCAAGTGTCACATACACACTTTATTATTTAGAATAAATAATGGATTTACTTAGACTAAAATGTGTAATGATAAATTTATTAAAAATAGAAGTGCTGGTCAAAGTATAATCGTGTTTTCTCATTTACGGTTTCGAGTTTTATATTTTAATTCGTTAAATTTATAGTTCGCTATTAGATTTAATTTACCTATATTTACGTATAATTGTATGGACTAAGTATGAACAATATTTTTCGCACTATTTGGAACTCTGCTCTACAGGTATGGCAAGCTGCTGGAGACGTAGGGAAGGGGTGCAAAAAAACTAAATCTTCAACTTCTTGTCGCATTATAAAAAACATATCAGTCGGTAGCATACTGTTATTAGCATTTAACGTAAATGCTAGCGATTTACCAACAGATGCTGAAATTGTATCTGGAAAAGTTACAATTTTATCTCACTCTTCTATTATGAACATCTTCCAGTCAACTGATAAAGCTGAGATTAATTGGCAGTCATTTGACATTGGCAAAAATAATACAGTTAATTTTATTCAGCCAGATGCTTCTTCAGCCATTCTTAATCGCGTTATTGGTAGTGATGTCTCTATTATTCAAGGGGCGATTAACGCCAATGGTCAAGTCTTTTTAATCAACCCAAACGGTGTTTTATTTACTCCAAGCGCACAAGTTAACGTGGGTGCGTTGGTTGCCTCTACGCTCAATATTAGCAATGCAGACTTTAGCGCCGACAATTATGTCTTTGCGGGCGACAGTACCAACGCCATTATCAATCAAGGCAATATTCAAACCGCTGATGGCGGCTACGTGGCATTTATTGCCGCCAAAATTGAAAACATTGGTAGTGTAACCGCTGATGGAGGGCAGGTCTTGATGGGGGCTGGCGCAAAAGTAACCTTAGATATAGGTGGCCCAGTGAAGCTTGAAGTTGAGCAAGGGACGATAGATGCCCTTATTGCTAACGGCGGCGCGATTCAAGCTGATGGCGGTATCGTGTATTTGTCGGCAAAAGCCGCCGGTGATTTAGCTTCAAGTGTGATTAACCATAGCGGCATTATTGAGGCGAGCAGTTTAAGTAGTGTTGGTGGCGAAATTATACTCGAAGGAGATAACATCAGCTTAGTCGCAGGCAGCGAGCTGAATGCCAGCGGCGCAATAGGCGGCGGTGACATATTAGTAGGCGGCGATTGGCAAGGCACGGGCGATATGCGACAAGCGGAAAGCGTTGTTATGGCAGCAACGGCCAGTATCGACGCCAGCGCCACACAAAAAGGCGACGGCGGTAAAGTAGTGTTTTGGTCAGATATTCACAACGCTGAGTCTATCACTAGTGTCAGTGGCCATATTACCGCCACTGGGGGAGTTGACGGGGGTGATGGAGGCAAGGTTGAAACGTCAGGGTATGTTTTAAAAACAAACGGAATAAGTCTTGATTTGACGGCTGAAAAAGGGAGTGGTGGTTTATGGCTATTAGACCCAACTAATATCATTATTTCTGGTTTAGCTACAACAGCGGGAGCAACACCTTTACCTAATTACGAATCAAATGTTGATAGTTCTATTGTTTCAAATGCTGACATCGTATCTCAGTTAAACTCAGGTACGAGTGTGACAATTCAAACAGGAATTGGAGGAGCTCAAGCAGGAGATATTACACTCGCTAGTGATATTGTTACCGGTAATATGGCTGGTGAAGCAACGCTTACTTTAAAAGCACATAGAAATATCATTGTTAACGATAACGTTTCAATCGATGCAACTCAAAATGGTAATGCCAATAAGCTCAATATTACCTTACATTCGGATCTTGAAGGTGGAGCTATTGTATCCGGTGCATCTTCAACAGCTGGTGCTATTCAAGTCAATGACGGAGCATCAATTAATTCAAATGGTGGCGATATCGTTCTTGGTGGTGGAGCTGATATATCAACAGGATATGCTTTTGCTACTGGCAGTTTAGCAACAGGTGCAGGAATTCAATTAAATAATGTAGTTGTTGATTCAGCGGGTGGAAATATCACCATGCGTGGAATGGGAAACCATGCTGATGGGGCATCTGTAGGGGTTATCTTAGGTGCTGGTACCTCAATTAGAAGTGGTACAGGTAAAATCAATATCACGGGTAGAAGTGAGGGGTTTATAGGCTCTAGTTCAGGATTAAGAAATGGTATCCGTATGCAAGGTACATCACTTAATCATATTACTCTTTCATCTACAAGTACGGCAACTGATGCAATTACCTTATCAGGACAAGAGGGATATACAAACACTACTGTAAATGCTTCGGGTGGAACAGGAAATGATAGAGAAGGACTTTCTTTTATCTATACAAATATCGTTTCTGCTGGTGGTGTAACCTTTGCAGCTGACAAACAAGTTTATAATAACACTACTTTATCAACATCAGGCTCAAATGATTCATTAAGTATTATCTCATACGAAAATGATGCTTTTTGGGAAGTTTTTAATTGGAATGGCATATTAAGTGGTTCTGATTTTACTGGCTCTAATTCTATCGCTGGATTGACGATCAACGGGTTTTCAACTCTTGATGGACTTACTATAGGAAAAACTACAAGCACTAGTAGCGTAGGTCTTAATAGCGATATCTCTATTAACGGACCTGTCAGTGTTTATGCCGATAACATTGATATGAATGGAAATATCGCCATAGCTGGTGCAGATAAAAACATCGTGATGAAAGCATCTGGATATATATTTCTCACAAATGGATTTGATCTAACGACAAATGGGGGAGATATTAGTCTTTGGTCAAACACTGTTAACACAACAACGGGTGCTGAAAATAATGAAGTGGATCTTCGTGGTAATAATACGCTGAGTAGTAATGGCGGTGATATCATCCTAGCCGGTGGACTAGACGATGGATCTAACGGTGGCACGGCGAGTGATGGTATTGCTGATGGGTACGCTTATAGAGGGTACAACGATTCTATATTTGCTGCAGATTTTGGTGGTGGTGTTATTTTAAATTCTAGCTCTGCTACGAATGGCGGAGATATTATCATCCGTGGTTCAGGGTATGGTGAGGGCGTAAAAAGTATTGGTAATCTAAAAATAGACAGTGGAACTGGAACCATCACAATAGATGGAAAATCAACACTAGGTCATGGTATTGAGTTCAAAGGTGACGCAATTGCAATTACGACAGAAAACACTACAAGTGATGCTATAAATATCACCGGTGTTGCAACAGACACTAACGCGGGCAAATATGGTGTTGTTTTAGGTTCTGGTAACTTTGCAAATGGAAATACATTGATACAAGCAACAGGAGCAAATGGTGGTATAACGATATCTGGTACATCATCAAATAGTATCGGTTTGTATGGTAGAGATAAAGGAACATTACAGGTATTAGCAGAATCAGGAGATATAACACTAAAAGGTCAAAATCTAGCAGGTTCAACCGGTAGTGCGGATGCAGGTTTTAGAAATGGAAACGGCAGTAATAATGATCTTTTCTATTTAGGAAGCCGTAAAGATACAGCAGTTGTCAATGGTGTAACACCAATTGTCACTGACAGCTCATCAAACATAAAATTACAAGCTGATTATCTTAGTTGGGATACTAATGAACCTGTTATAAATACAACAGGTACTTTCACCTTAGAGTCCGTTTCTGATAGTTTTTCAACCTCACAAAATGCCAAAACCTCCTGGTTTACTTTTACAAATATTGGTGGCTTAACGATTGGTAAAAGCACCAATGTTCAGAATGTGACAGTCAATGAAGATTTAGCGGTGGCGGGTGATGTAAATCTTTTTGGTAAAGATATTGCTATCAACTCAAACCTAGACACCTCAAGTGCAACTGATGGCGATATTCAATTAAAAGCGACTGATAATATCTCAGTTGCAGCTAGTAAAAATATCACCACAAATGGTGGAGACATAACACTTTGGTCAAATAGTGATGAAGGTGGTGGATATATTTATATTCAAGATGGAGCAACATTAGATACAAGAACTGCCTCAGATAGAACTGCTGATAATACCAATACAGCATCAGGAGGTGGAGCTATCACTTTAGGTGGCGGGGCAGGTACAACAACGCCAACCGCTTATGCACTACAAAATACAAGTTCTACAACTCTTGCTGGGATTATGCTTGGGACTAATACAGGTACAGCCCATGACTCTAATATTGCAATTTATTCTGGTGGTGGAAATATTAGTTTAAAAGGAAAAGCTACTAATAGTAGTAATAGTTCTGAAATAAGTGGTATTTACGCTTACTCAGGATTGAAATTAGATTCAGGTTCTAGTGGAGACATTTTGTTTGATGGTTCAGCTAGTAAAAGTACTGGTACTGTTTATGGTATTGCTTTGCTAGGTCACCAAGATGATAACCTTTACTTAAGATCAAACAATGGAGACATTAATTTAAATGGTGAGGCATTACTTAATCCAAGTTCTGAGTACGGAGTATATTTAAGAGGACATGGTGACAATAAAACTGAAAACTTTATTGAAGCAACAGGAACAGGAAATATTTCTATTACAAGTTCTGCTGCTGGGGGACAAAGTACAAGTAATGATTTTCATATTTATGTTACAAATATTTTAGCCTCAAGTGGTGACATAACTATTTCTGGTACATCGTCTGATCAGTATAAAAGAGGATTTATTCAATACTCTTACTTTGGTTCACGCGTTTATGGTTCAAGTGATGGAGATGCAAATCTAGTAACTTCTTCAACAAGTGATATCTCAATTTTACATGATAAGCCCCAGTTTGAGAATTGGTCAGGAATTATTGAAACAGCTGGAACCTTAACTATTGCGCCCTATAATGATGATTTTCAAAGCATATTAACTTTACCTAGTCACTTGACCATTGCAAGCAGTGTTTCAGGTTTAACTATAGGTAAATCTGCAACAAGTTCAGATGGCACAGATGATATGGGAGTATCACTATCAGAAGCTATTAATATAGCAGGTGATGTAAATATTTATGGTAAAGATATCAATATTAATAACACCATAAACACAAGTGGTGACCTGTTAGTTAAAGCGACAAGGCACAACAGCATAGACGCCAATATTAGCGCATCAAGCGCCAAATTTTGGGCTGATAGTGATAAAGATGGTGATGGTATTAACTTGATCACAGCTTCTTCTATTACTACTAGTGGCGGAGCATTAACATTTGGAAATGGCGAGACTAATACAAGTGGTTTTTTAGTTGGTGGTGATGTTTATTTTAACTCATCAACAGCACAAACCTTATCTACCAATGGTGGTGATTTAGCCGTTCATGGCGAAACGTTATTAGCAAATCAACATGGTCTTACAGTAAATACTTCGGGTGGTGATATCACATTTGATGCATCTATTAACTCAGCTAATCAATATAATTTTGTCAGTGGTTATCGAACTTGGACTAATGCAAGAGCAAATGCAACAAGTGCTAATGGCGCATTATCTGATACCGATGTTGGCTACTCACACTTGGTTGCTATTAATTCAAGATTAGAAAATTCGGTTGCTGGGATTATCTCAGGCTATGCAGGTGCCTGGCTTGGCGCCTATCGAGATAAAGATAATGCGTTAGGAAATGGTGCTAATGCTTGGTACTGGGCTGATGCACCAGAAAATACTCAGCCATTTTTTATTCAAGGTGGCGAGGGCACGTCTTTTTATAATAATTTCGCATCAGGCGAGCCCAATGGTATAGGGACCGGTGGAGAGTGGGCAGGACAATTTTTTGGCACTGAAGGCAAATGGAATGACTTGCGACCTAACTCAGTTCAGACTGGCGCGTATGGAGTAACAGGCTACGTCAAAGAAACAAATCTAGCAGCTTCCAATATAACGATAAATTCAGGTGCAGGTATTATCACTTTCACTGGCGATATTGGTACTTCAAAAGCCATCGGCACGCTAGACATTACTTCAACCAGTGATGTCACATTATACGGTACAATTACAACTCAAAATACACAAATCTATGATGCAGCTGTGAACTTAGCTAACGACACCGTATTAACCACTACCCACAGTGATATTATTTTTAAGTCAACTGTTGATTCGCTAGACGCGTTAGATCCTAAACACCTCACAACAAATATAAATACGGGTAAAGTACAGTTTAACGCCAATGTTGGTAGTACGGCAAAGGTGGGTGACGTCGATATTAACGGCAGTATGCAAACAGCCGCTAATATCAGTGCAGTAAACTCTATTGATGTTACGGGCGTTGCCAGTATTGGCGGCGATGTTACCAGCGCATTAAATCAAAATTATCAAAGTGCCGTTAAGCTAACCAGCAACTCAGTACTCACGACCACCAATAACGGTAATATCACCACGACTACAACCATTGATGGTGCCCATAACCTGACGGTTAGTACTAATGGCACTGGCGACACCACCATTGCTGGCGCAATCGGCGCAACGACTCAGTTAAAAAATGTCACCATCACCACCGACGCAGTAGCATTGAATAGCATTAGCGTAGAAGACAGCGCTGCGATTAATATTTCAAATAGCAGCGAAAGCACCATTTCAGATGTGATAAATGGCACCGATGTCACCTTGTCAAAAGACGGTACGGGCACGCTTATTTTAACGGGCAATAATACCTATACCGGCGATACCACTATTAGCAATGGTACGTTAGCGATTACTGCTGCAACGGGTTTAGGCACAACAGACGGCACAACCACTGTTGCAGACGGTGCTACTTTAGATATTAGAGGCGCCTCGGGAGTTGCCGAAGACTTAACTGTCGAAGGTGGCACAGTAGCCACATCAACAGGTACTTCAAGTTTGTCGGGTGATGTTGCTTTAACCAAAGACAGTACTTTTAGTGTGGCGGGATCGGCGCTAACAGTGAGTAGCGATGTTACCGGCGGCTTCGGCATTGAAAAAATAGCCAACGGCACGTTAACCCTTGCAGGGAACAACACTTACACAGAATCTACCACGATTACTGCAGGCACATTAAATGTCACCGGCACTTTAGCTGATACCTCCGATGTGACGGTCGCCAGTGGTGCAACTTATGATGTGGATGAAACTGATACAATCCAATCTTTAAGTGGTGCGGGTAGCGTTAATTTAGCAGGAACCAAAACCCTCACTACCGGTGATAGTGGCGATGACACCATTTCGGGCGTTATTTCTGGAGCAGGAGCATTTACAAAAACAGGAACTGGAACGTTAACACTCAGTGCTGATAATACTTTCACCGGTATTACCACTATAAGTGATGGTGAGGTGATCATCGAAAATGACACCCCAAGCTTTGCCAGCAGCAGTATAGGCGGTGCTGGAACCTTGGTTGTTCAGTCACAAGCTGACAGCTTCAGCGCAGCATTTGCATCAAATACCGCGGGTTTTAATTTTGCCTCAACGCTAGGAGGATTGACCCTAGGTAAAAGTACCAACACAGCCAATATAACGTTAGGCAGTGCAACTTCTATTGCCGGGCCAATTTCAGTGTATGGTGGCGACATTGCTATCAACGCAAACCTAGATACCTCAAGTGTAACTGATGGCGATATTCTATTAAAAGCTAGTGGAAACATTACGCAAGCTACAGATAAAACAATCACCACAAATAGTGGTGATATTATTTTTTGGGCCGATAGCGATGCAAATGACGCGGGCTATATTGATTTAAGTAGTAATGGCCAAGTATTTACTACCAATGGTGGGAATATCATTTTTGGTGGTGGTGCAGGTACTAGTGCGCCTTCGGGGGCTGCACATGGAGCAAATAGTGCTCATGGTATTGATTTTGGCTCGTCAACTACTTCTAAATTTATAAAATTTGATACAACAAAAACGGGCGAAACAGCAGGTAATGTTACCTTAATAGGAAAAACAAGTGGTGCCTATGACGGCATCTATTCTCAGAATTTTCAAGTTTTTGCAAATAATTTGACCATCAGTGGTGAGACGCCTACTGCAGCCAATTACGGTGTAAGATTAGGGTCTAGTGGTGTCTACCCTGCAAGCCCTAGTGGTGTATTTGATGTTGATAATGATTTAACTATAACCGCTATAAATAGTGCAACGAATTATACTGGCAATGCAATGAGAACCGGGGTAAACCCAAGAGTATTTGCAGATGGCGATATTACCATTAACTCTAGCGGAAGTTTGCAGTACACCTCTTCCCAAGCATTTTTAAATATAAACCCAAATAAAACTCTAACAGTCAACTTTGATGGTACTGCTAATTTTACAACAAACCTTGGTAATACTGACAGTAATGTAAATCAAGGCAATGTAGTTATTCAATCCTATTTGGAAGATAATTTCACATCAGCTTTTGATACTTCAAGCTGGAACTTTTTAAGTAATTTAAGTGGTTTAGCTATTGGAAAACCTACCAATACCGCAAACGTAACCATAGCTAGTGCAACGACTATTGCTGGGCCAATTAATATTTTTGGTGGCAACATTACAATCGACAATAAATTGGAAGCGACCAATAGCACCATTACCTTAGATGGTTCTGGAACCATTACCGATGGCGCAAGTGGCTATGTCGTTGCAGATAATTTAGCGCTACTAGATGGCACTATCACTTTAGATAGCGCATCAAACACAGTAACTAACTTGGCTGCCAGTGGCACAGACGCGATTTCGTTTATCAACAGTGGCGCACTTAACTTAAGCTCGGTTGGTGCTACCAACGGCCTTAGTTCAACCGGTGCTATTGATGTTGCCACTCAGACCGGCGACTTAACGGTTTCTCAAAATGTATCTGGTACCAGTATCGTTTTGAACGCTGGCAAAGATACTGCAGCAGGAACGGCAACCGGTGGCAATATCATCATTAGTAGTTCGCCAACCTTCACTGCAAGCACGGGCAATACGATATTATATTCAGGCGATATCAGTAATAGTAACGATCTGACTGATTTGATCGTCAATGGCAGTGGTAACTTCAGATATAACTCAGACGAAACAACAACAAACTTTACCAATGCCCTAAGTACTACAGGGGTATTTGCGGTTTATCGAGAACAACCTAGTGCAACGGGCACTATTTCATCTGAAACCATAACCTACGGAGCCGCTAACCCAAGCTTCAGCTTAATCGGTGGTGGTGGTTTAGTTAATGGCGATAGCTCCAGTGGTTTAACCATAGTTGGTGCAGCTAATTCAAATGCTGGCAAACTAAAGGCGAATACTTATACGGTTACAGCTACTGGTTTAGCCGCTTTAGGTTACAGTGTTAGCGGTGTTACCAATGGTACTTTAACTGTAAACAAAAAAGGGCTAAGCGTCAACGGCCTAACCGCCAGCGATAAAGTCTATGATACAAATACAACAGCAGCTTTAACTGGCACAGCGGCGATCACGGCTTTAACAGGGGATACGGTAACCTTAGGTGGCACAGCAACGGGTGCATTTACAGACAAAAATGCTGACACAGATAAAACTGTCACTGTTACCGGTAATACTATTAGTGGTGCCGATGCAGACAACTATAACCTGATACAGCAAAGCGGCTTAACAGCCGATATCAGCAAAGCCGACTTAGCCGTCACTGGCTTAACTGCCAGCGATAAAGTCTATGATGCAGGTACTGCGGCGACCCTTACTGGCACAGCGACGATCACGGCTTTAACCGGAGATACGATAACCTTAGGTGGCACAGCAACAGGCTCGTTTGACGATAAGGATGTTGATACGGATAAAGCAGTAACGGTCACCGGTAATACCATTACTGGCATCGATGCTGGTAACTACAACCTGATACAGCAAAGCGGCTTAACCGCCGATATCAGCAAAGCCGATTTAGCCGTCACTGGCCTAACCGCCAGCGATAAAGTCTATGACACTAATATAACGGCTTCACTTTCCGGTACAGCAGCGATTGCAGCTCTTGGCTCTGATTCAGTGACGATAAGTGGCACAGCAACAGGCGTATTTGCAGACAAAAACGCTGACACAGATAAAACCGTGACTGTTACCGGTAATACTATTAGTGGTGCTGATGCAGACAACTATAACCTGATACAGCAAAGCGGCTTAATCGCAGATATATCAACCAAACAAGTGACGCTAAGCTATAACGCAGATGATAAAATTTATGACGGTACTAATACAGTAAATGTGAATGTGAGTACCGAAGACATTTTTGAAAATGATATGGTTAGCATAGAACAAACATCCCTATTTGCAGATAAAAATGTAGGGATGGATAAACTTGTTAATATTAGTGGCATTATGCTCAGTGGTGTTGATTCTAATAACTATATGCTTAATTCTGAATTAGTTGTTTTAACAGCGAGTATTGAGCGTCTAGACTCCGTTATCTGGGTGGGTGGACAAGAAGGTAATTGGTTTGACCCTATTAATTGGGCAGGTGGAGCTGTCCCGGATGCGAGTAATGTTGCTAACGTGACTATTCCTGAAGCTATTACCGTCAACTTTGATCCTGAAAATTCAGCCACAACAACAGACTCCTTTATTCCGGTAAATGTCGATAGTCTTGTAGTCGAGGGTAACTTAATTCAAAGTAATGGCACACTGCAGGTTGGTGCAGGCGGTATGTCCGTGAATAATTTTGTTCAAACTGGGGGACAACATTCAATTGAAGGTACCTTTACCGCAAATACGCTTGAGCAATCGGCTGGTTCTATTGAGGCACAACAGCAATTCGTCGTATCAGAGAGTTTTAATCAAAATTCAGATGGTACGATTATCGTAGCTGGTAGTGCCTTGATTGAAGACGGTAACGCGGACACGCAAATTGGTAATATTCAAGTTGAGAACGATTTGGCGTTGAGCAGCGATGGTGAAGTGACTCAGGCTGCTAATACTACTATTGACGTTGCAGGTGAGACAGTAATTAATGCGGTTAGTAATGATGATGAACGGTTTGATGTCACCTTAACCTCTGCAACCAATGACTTCCAAGGTGGAGTAACTGTAGCAAGCAATAATTTAGATATTGTAGATATCAATGAATTGAATATCACGTTGGATGTTAGTGAAAATAGTACAATTGTGGCGGGTGGGGATTTGTTTGTTACAGGTGAGACTGGCACATTAACGACTACCACTTCACAAGGGGGAAGTACCGAATTTGGCGAGCTTAGTGTCGCTGGCGATGTCATAATTATCAGTGAAGGCGATGTTACTCAAAGTGGTTCTATAAGTGTCAACGGCATAGTCAATATAGATGCAGGAGACAATACTGTCACCTTAGATGATATCAATAATGATTTCCAAGCTGGGGTGGTCATCAATGCACAGAATGTATCTATTCAAGGTGATAATACTACTGAAAACAGTACCGTCGTAAGCACCGGTGATGCTGAAAGAATGGTTGCTACTGAGTCACCGTCTCCGCTCAATAATGCGCTTAATCCTATAATAGTTGCACCTCTGAATCTACAATCTCAAGACACAGATATTACGTTAATTAATATCACTCAAGAATCTGATTTGGCTGATGTAGACCTATCGACTATTAACGATAAGGTAAATATATTTGTAGTAAATGGCGGAGTGAGTAGCCCAGATATCCAGCTCTTAAACCGTCCGGCAGACGCTCAAAACCCTTTACAAAGTGAACCGCAAGATTAGAATGAAAAATACCAAATATAAAAATATATTAACCGCAGCGACCACATTATTAATGAGTGTTACAGCTTGTCATCAGGCTATCTCACAAACTTTAGAGGTACCAACAGCAGGGCAAATTCTTAAACAAACTCTACCAGAAGAATACCCGCTAAAAATATCAGAGAATCAATCTACTGATATCCCTTCCCCATCACTGCTTAAAGAACAACCTGGAGGGATGAAAGTCCAGTTAACGTCAATTCAATTTTCAGGTAATACCGTTTATTCAAATAGTGAGTTAGCGACAGTTATTGGTGATATTCGAGGTCAAGAATTTGATTTAGGTCAATTACGAGGATTAGCGAATGTTATCAGTGAGCATTATCGAAATAATGGTTACCTGTTTGCGAAAGGTTTTTTACCTGCCCAGCAATTGAACAATGGTGTACTGAATATTGCAATTGCAGAGGGGTACTATGGAGATGTACGCATTGAAGGTGAAGCTGAGATTGAATTAGCCGGATTTGTTAATCCGCTGTCCCCAGGCTCTATCATCCGTGCAAAAGAGCTCCAACAAACAGTTTCAATATTACACGACATCCCCGGTTTTTCAATCAAATCGCTTATGAAGCCAGGTGCAATTGCCGGCACTGGAGATTTAATTATTGACATGGATAAAGTGGCAACACGTTCTTCTTTTGTCAGTTTAGATAATTATGGTAGCCGTTACATAGGGCCATACAGGTTAATGGGTTACGTAGGTGACAATAATGTATTGAGTGCGGGTGATCAATTGCAAGGCAGTATATTGATTTCTAATGAGCATTTATTATTTGGTTCACTCAATTATGATCGGTTGGTCGGTTACAAGGGCATGCGAATGGGCATGTCGTTGCTGAAGACTGATTACCAAATTGCAGAAATTGACGCCAGTCTTCAAGGACTTGATGCACAGGGTATTGCAAGGGTCACAGCATTAAACGCGTCTTATCCACTAGTACGAGATAAGCAACAAAAAGTAGATTTACAAGTCCAACTAAAATATAAACAATTCACTGATACGAGTATTGGAATTAGCGCTTCAAAAAATGCACTCGTAGTTCCAATGTCAGTGCATTTTAATTGGCAAGATGCGTTTAGTGGTGGAGGAATCACATATGGTAGAATTGAAGCCACGGTTGGTGACTTGACCATTCAAACACTCAGTGCAAGAGAGCAAGATCAAAGGACGGCTAATACTCAAGGGTTTTTTAGTAAGCTGAATATTGATATTAGTCGGTTACAAAAAATAGATGAAAAACTTACCTTATTTGCACATGTTCAAGGTCAATGGAGTAATACCAATCTCGACAGTTCTGAAGATATGTCTTTAGGGGGAGCGCAATCAGTGAGGGCTTTTCCGAGCGGTGAAGCAGCATCAGATAAAGCATTGATGAGTCAAATTGAGATACGTTATGCGATGGGAGAAGCAAGTGCATTTGTTTTTTATGATGTAGCGATGGGATGGAAAAACGCAAAGCGATGGGACCCAATAAATAACCGACGTACTTTATCCGGTATAGGAATTGGGGTGCGAGCGAGCTATAAAGAATTAAGCTATGAGGTGACAGCAGCGAAGCACTTGGTCGGTGGCGCTTCGCAATCAGACAACACTAATAGTTCACCTATGTTATGGGCGAATTTTAGACATGCCTTTTAACCTTTTAGATAACTGACAAGTGCTTCACTATCACCGATATATTTTCCGCCAATAAATACTTGTGGTACCGTTTCATGGCCTGTAATCGCTTTCAGAGAAGTTAATGACGCGCCTTTACCCATGGTGATTTCTTCATATTGTAAACCAGCATCATCAAGTGCTGTTTTCGCAATGTGACAAAATTGACAACCAGGCTTGGTAAACAACGAAATATCCTCTGGTGCAGAAGCATTCGCATCTACATATGCAAGCATCGTATCTGCATCAGACACTTCAAATGGGTCGCCAGGTAAGTCAGGCTCAATGAACATTTTTTCGATGATACCGTCGTTGACTAACATTGAATAACGCCAGCTGCGCTTGCCAAATCCGATCGCTGATTTATCGACAAGCAAGCCCATCTTTTCGGTAAATTCACCGTTACCATCAGGGATAAAGGTAATGTTATCTGCTTCTTGATCAGCTAACCATGAGTTCATCACAAATGTATCATTAACTGAAACGCAACAAATTTCATCAACTCCAGCGTCTTTAAACGTTTTTGCTAGTTGATTGTAACGGGGTAAATGGGTGGATGAGCAAGTAGGTGTAAACGCACCAGGTAAGGAAAAAAGTACGACCTTTCTACCCGCAAACAATGCGTCGCTGTCCAGTGTTTGCCACTCATCACCAGCACGAATTGGCCAAGTAACATGTGGAACCGGAGAACCTGATTTGTCGGTAAAATGTTGATTTGTAGACATGAAATTTCCTTTGTAGTGGTTTTGGATTAACGATGCTTAAATATAGAATTTATCGTATAAACAAGCAAATAAATAAATACGATTAAGCTAATCAGAAAATCCTCTTAAGCTTGCATTTTTACTATTCAAATTGAATGTTATGACATCGTTACAGTTATTTACTTAATCAATTAAGAAAAATCTTGATTTATACATTTAATTTCATTATTGTTACATCCTCGTAACATCTGTTACGGTCTCGATTCGGGAAATTACAGGACACACACACATGAAAACTAATAAAATCTTTAAGCCTGCAATCATATCTTTAGCGGTATCTGCAGCAATGTATTCTGGTGCTTCAATAGCACAGCAAGCAAATACTAACGAAGTTGCAGATGATGTTGAAGTCATAGCAGTAAGTGGTATTCGTGGTTCACTTATCCGTGCGCAAGCGGTTAAGCAAGATAACAAATCAATCGTAGAAGCGATTTCAGCAGAAGACATCGGTAAATTACCCGATTCTTCAATTGCAGAATCACTTGCTCGTCTTCCTGGCCTAGCCGGTGAGCGTGTTGGCGGACGTACTTCAGGTATTTCTGTTCGTGGTTTTAAAGAAGATTTCACAGGTACAAGCCTTAACGGTCGCGAATTGATCGGTATCGGTGATAACCGTGGTGTTGAATATGATCTGTATCCTTCAGAGATCATGACTGGTGCAACTATATACAAAACTGCTGATGCGGCGTTAACTACGCAAGGTATCGGTGGTACAGTCGACTTACAAACTGTTCGTCCACTATCTGCAAAACGAACTCTTACTGTCAACGGCAGCTATGAGCAAGCCGGTAACGATTCTGATAATCCAGAATTTGATAATACAGGCAAACGTTTTGCCTTATCATTCGTAGAAAAATTTGCTGACGATACAATTGGTCTAGCAGTAGCCGTAGCGTCAACAGAATCACCAAACAACCAACGTAAATATGGTGTTTGGGGTTACAATGCTCAAAACAATGGTGATGATTTTGTCCCAGCTGGTATGGATTTAAATAATCAGTCTACGTTACTAGAGCGTGATACAGTATCTGCAGTATTACAATTTCAACCAAGCGATGCGTTAGATATCGTTGTTGATGTTTTAGATATTAGCTATTCTGATTCAGGTGTATTACGTGGTTTCATCGAACCGTTTTCATTAGAAGTAGACGCTGATGGTAACCCTGTATATTCTGGTTCTGGTAACAACGTTAGCGGTAACCAAGTTGGTGTTAACCCAGTACTTCGTACCGATCCATTACAAAAAGACGGCTCTTTGGAAGCGTACGGCCTTAACGTCAATTATGCAATCGATGATACTTGGTCAGTAGAAGTAGATTTAGCGTCTAGCGAATCATCTAAGCGTGACTTACGTGCAGAGTCTTATGCAGGTTTAGCTCGTTCAGGTTCATTGAACTCAGACCAATTAGGTACACGTTCATTTGAAATGAGCAACGACGGTGTCTTCTTTACTGGTCAAACTGGTCTTGAAGCATTTGGCGATGCCAGTGCACTGCAACTAACTGGCCCACAAGTATGGGGCGGTGGTATGGCTAACATCGGTAGTCAGTTCACGACTACAGCATTACAAGCAAACGGCGAACCGTTCAGCTACTTAAATGCACAAGATGGTTTCATGAACTATGCAGATTTTGCTGAAGAATTAACAACAGCTAAATTTGAAGTAACAGGTGAGCTTGATGGCGAGTTGTTCACAAGCGTTGTTGCCGGTCTTCACATCAGTGACCGTTTTAAAGAAAAAATCAACAAAGGCTTATTCGCTACTGCTGATTCTTACCCTAACTCAACCTCTATTCCTAGTGAATATGTATACGGTTTAGCTGATTTAAGCTGGGCTGGTTTAGGTCAAGTTGTTGCGTATGATGGTTTTGCACCATACTTTGACGGTACTTATACATTAAACGACGCCGGCCTACTTGAGCCAGATCGTTTAGGTGATACCTTTACTGTAGATGAGCGTGTTACTACATTCTTCGTTAAAGCCGATTTTGAAACTGAATTCAACAATATGCCTGTATTTGGTAATGTTGGTTTACAGTATGTTCGTAGTGATCAGTCTTCTTCTGGTTTCATCGGTGTAGTCGGTGATAACTTTGCAGTATGTGATGACGACAACAATGGTGTGGTTGATGAGAGCTGTAAAATCACTGCTGGTGACAAGTACACGCATATGCTACCAAGCTTCAACATCACTGCTGAAGTTGCAGATAATCAGTTTGTACGTTTAGCTGCGTCGAAAACAATTTCTCGTGCTCGAATTGACCAAATGCGTGCATCTGGTTTTGTCAAATTCAACCAGAACATCGATTTGATTGCGACGCCGAACACTCTTGAGTCAGTACAAGCAAATGGTTCACCTTGGTCTAAAGTTACGGGTAACCCAACGTTACGTCCATTAGAGTCAAATAACTTTGATATTTCATACGAAAACTACTTCGATGATGAAGGTTATGTGTCTGTTGCCGTATTCTTTAAAGATTTAGTTAACTGGACTCGTGATGGAAACGAATATATCGATTTCACTAACGATCCTACTAACGGTGGTGCAAACTACTTTATCCCTGGTTTCCATGACCGTGTTATCGATCAAGATGGCGTATATGGTCCAGAGAATACAGCATATTCACAAGGCGATTTAGTGACACCACCTGATTTTGGTGCTTACTCTTTCTTCGAAGATGGCTTAACGGGCCAAGTTAAAGGAATCGAGCTGACTGCAAATATTCCTCTTAGCATGATCAATGATTCACTAGACGGTTTTGGTGTGGCAGCTTCTGCTACCTTAATCGATGCTGAGCTTGAAAATGGCGCAAGTATCCCAGGTCAATCTGACAGCGTATATTCATTAACTGCTTATTATGAAAATAATGGCTTTGAAGTACGTGTTGCTGCCACTGAGCGTGATGGTTTCACGACTTATGAGCGCGGTGGTTCAAACAAGATTGCTGAAGCAAGCCGTGATGGTGTATCACTTATTGATGCACAAATCAGCTATGACTTCTCTGAGTCTGGTATGGACGCGTTAAACGGTCTTAAAGTATCTCTGCAAGGTACTAACTTAACCGACGAAGACGAAGCGACTCGTGATGGTAATGGTATTGCTACCACAAACCGTCAGTTTGGTCCTTCATACTTACTAAACGTAAACTATTCTTTTTATTAAGATAGACTAGACTGTAAAGACCTCATGGCTTAGGCGATGGGGTCTTTTTTTTGCGTTATTTATTTTTGGCTTTAGATTAGGTAAAGTCAAAAATAAATCATGCATCCATAAAGATTATAAAGGTGACATAGCATGCAACAACCTATCAAAAAAGTCGTTATAGCCGGTGGTGGCACTGCTGGCTGGATGACTGCGGCGTTAATGCAAAAAGTATTACACGGTCAAGTTGAAATTGAATTGGTTGAGTCAGAAGATATTGGTATTGTTGGTGTGGGTGAGGCGACCATTCCTCCTATCCAAATCTATAACCAGTTTTTGGGCTTAGACGAAAAAGAGTTTTTGCGTGAAACCAATGGCACCATCAAGTTGGCTATTCAATTTGAGAACTGGCGAGTGGATGGTGAGTCATATTTGCATACATTTGGTGCACCGGGGACTAATTTAGGTTTTTGTAATTTTCAACATTATTGGTTACGGGCTTACCAGCAAGGGTTACAACAATCCATTTGGGAATATGATCTCAACTACTTATGCTGTGTGGATGAAACATTTAACAAGATAAATACACAAAATCCACTGTTCGAAATGCCCTATGCCTATCATTTTGATTCATCTCTGTACGGTAAGTATTTACGTAATATTGCTGAAAAGGGTGGGGTCAAACGTACCGAAGGCATCATTGAACATGTTGCTCAGGATCCACTATCAGGTCATATCACCGGACTACAGTTACAAGATGGTACATCAATCACCGGGGATTTATTTGTTGATTGCACGGGCTCTCGTGCCTTGTTATCCCAACAAACTTTAGGTGTTGAATATGAAGATTGGTCACATTGGTTAGCCGCTGACAGTGCCTTAGCAGTACAAACTAATCGATTTGAGAAGACATTACCCTACACCCGCAGTATTGCGCATGACATTGGTTGGCAGTGGCGTATTCCGTTAACGCATCGCAATGGTAATGGGATTGTGTTTTCATCTCAATACATGAATGATGAGCAAGCTCATGACCGCCTGATCAATAATCTAGATTCTGACCCGGTTAATGATGTGCGTAAAATTAATTTTAAAACCGGTCGAACCAAAGAACAGTGGCACAAAAATGTCATCAGCATTGGTTTATCTAGTGGGTTTTTGGAGCCATTAGAATCAACCAGTATTCATTTGATTCAATCTGCGGTTGTGCGTTTATGTAAACTATTTCCACATCATGGGATCCAGCAATCAGCGGTCGACTTATACAACGATGAGTCAAAGACTGAGTATGAAACAATCCGAGATTTTATTATTTTGCATTACTATGTGAACGAGCGTAATGATTCCGATTTTTGGCAAGATATGCGCCGTCTACCTTTACCAGATAGATTGGCACAAAAGATCCAGGTGTTCAGTGATGTAGGTGAAATATTTAATGATCAACATGATATTTTCCGAGATGCATCCTGGTTACAAGTCATGTTAGGTCAAGGGATCCTGCCCAAAGATTATCACCCTGCAGCGAATCAAATGAGCGACGCACAATTACAAGATACTCTAGCTAAAGTCGCTGCTGCTAAGCGACAACCGTTAGCAAAAATGTTACCGCATGATGACTTTTTAGCACATTATTTAAATATTACCTAACGACCCGACAGAAAGGCATTTGCGATGACTCCACAACACATTGTTATTCTTGGTGGCGGGACTGCTGGTTGGATGGCTGCTAATTTATTGGCATTTAATTGGCGCGATAAACCCATTCGTATCACCTTAATTGAGTCACCTGATATTGGTATTATTGGAGTGGGTGAAGGATCAACACCTAGTTTAAAACGTTTCTTTGATGATTTAAATATTGCTGAGAGTCAATGGATGAACCGTTGCAAAGCTACTTACAAAGTCAATATCAAGTTTACAGGCTGGAGTCCGCAATCGGGTAATGAAAGTTATTCGCATCCGTTTATTTCTCAGCTAGATACCTTTAGCGAACGACCATTTCAGGTGAATTGCTACACCCGACGTTTAGGTCTTGATGTTGAGACTTCCCCTGATAAGTTCTTATTTAACGCATGGTTAGCTAAAAATAATTTAAGTCCTAAGACACCGGCGAATTTTCCTTTTCGAATGGAATATGGCTATCATTTTGATTCAGGGTTATTAGGCCAGTTTTTAGCGGAGCATGCACAAGGGTTAGGTGTGACGCATTTACAGCATAAGATAGTACAAGTGCTGCAGCATCCTGATGACAGTATTAGTACATTAGTATCTGATGATGGAGAGCATATTAAGGGTGATGTATTTATCGATTGCACCGGGTTTAATTCGTTATTACTACAGCAAACGCTAGGAGTTAAATTTAGCCCATTTAAGGATAACTTGTTTAACGATGCCGCTGTTGTTATGCCTACTGATGTTGATGTAACACAGCCGGTAGAGACAACGGCAACTGCACTACAAAACGGTTGGGCGTGGCGCATTCCATTGACTCACCGGACAGGCAATGGATACGTATTTAGTCGAGATTTTTGCTCACCTGACGATGCCGAAACCGAATTGCGAACGCATTTAGGCTTACTGGAGAGTGATATTGTCGCCCGGCATTTAAGCATGAATGTCGGACAGGTTGAGCAACACTGGTACAAAAACTGTTTGGGTCTAGGCCTAGCCCAAGGGTTCATTGAACCGTTAGAAGCCACTGCATTGCATCTAGTACAAACATCAGTCGAGCGTTTTATTGAGGAGTATGCGGCGGGGAATTTTTCAAATCAACGGCAGGACACATATAACCAGATCATCAATGATAACTTTGAGCGAGTTCGTGATTACATCGTCGCTCATTACAAACTCAATACGCGTGATGATTCAGACTATTGGCGTGCTAATCGCAATAATACGCATTTATCCCAACCATTATTATCGTTACTCGATGTATGGTTCCGTAGAGGGGATCTGCATAAACATCTAGCTGAGACTGGCCACTTATCGCACTTTAATTCAGCATCTTGGCATTGTTTACTTTCTGGTTACGGGGCATACCCGCCATTAGCAGCCAATCAACCTGGTGGCAGTGATATGTATATTGACCATCAATTAGAGGCATTTTTTATTGGGTGTGTGTTAAATTTCAAATAAATGACACAACATATTATTTAATTTTTTACACATTTCTTATTCTTTGACTATATTATACTTATGTATAAAAAAGAGTAGGATACAGTGAACCCAAATCGTACCGTAACTTTTTTTGTGTTTTTATTTTTCATTATTTTTTCGGTTAGTGCATTTTATATTTATTATGAATTACAGCATAAATTAACTACCATTGAAGCTAATAATGAGCTACAAAATCAACAGTTTATCCAATTACAGGGCGACCTTGTTGATTTACAAGGAGCGCTAGGTTTTGGTGGGTTAACCAATCACCTCAAAAATTTCCAAATAAACCAACAAATCACCGACTTATTTAAAGCACAATCAGCATTAATTGTAGCCCAACAAAATCTTGAAAATATTCGTATCCAACTCGATGATAATCCTCGTTATAGCAGTTATTTGATTGATTTAGAGTCAGTATTAGATAATTACGAAACACATTTTACCCGATTGAATAGTATTTCTGATGTTGAAAAATTAATAGCGATTGAGGAAATGCAGCCTATTGATGATAGCATCGCTTTAAAAGCTATCGCTGGGCTAGAAATTGCCTCGGTGTCTAGCTGGAATATAAAGAATGATGCAAGTAGTGATGCGTTTAAACAATTATCACGTTTTTTGACAACAGTATTAAGTATTTTTATTCCCTTGCTCATATCGGTTGGCTGCGTGTTTATCTTTATCTATCTCAAGGTTAACGACTATTTCACTGAATTAACCGCCTTAATGCGTGGTTCTAATGACGCCGTTATCATATCGGATGAGTCAGGCAAGATTGTGCGCTTTAATAAGATTGCCCATACGTTATTTGGCTATACCAAAAAAGAATTCCAACAGTTGTCGATTGAAGATTTAGTGAATCCTAGCGAAAAAGCACATCACAAAAATCTTCGTTCTGGCTATATTGTTAATGTATTAAAACCTAAATTCAATAAACAGTTTACGGGTTCTAATGTGCTCGTCAAAATGAATCATGGTGCTTTTTTGGGGGCAAAAAAAGGCGGTGAATTGATCCCCGTGCACATCAGTCTGACGGGATATAAGATCAACGGCAAAATCCATATTGTGGCTGCGGTCAAAGACCAAACCTATATTCGTAAACTTGAATACAAAACTCAGATAGAACCGTTTACTAATCTAGCGAACAAAGACACGATCAAACAATCATTAGGAACTGAGATTGAGCGTTCTCGCCGTCATGAGCATTCTTTGTCGATAATCTTTATTGATATTGATCGATTTAAAACCATCAATGATGAACATGGGCATCAAGTAGGGGATGATGTGATTAAGGCATTATCAGATTGTATCGCATTACGCGTTAGGGACTCTGATGTTCTAGGGCGTTTTGGTGGTGATGAATTTATTATTATTTGCCCAGAATGTACTGGCTATCAAGCTGCCGTCATTGCTGAACAAATACGCTTGAATATCACTAAACTCAAAATCCATGATTTACAAATTACCATTTCATTGGGTATAACCGAATGTCAGAATCAAGATACAGTAAAAACATTACTAGACCGCGCTGATCGTGCACTATACGAAGCAAAAGAAGACGGCCGGAACACCATTAAGCTGATCGATTAACAATGTCGATTAACAATTTAGATTTATTTTTTCGATTGAATTAATCGATATCATTCGCTTTAACAAGTCAATGATTTCCACAATAATAGTCACACGTTCGAAGCAACACAGGTTGTCTTGAACGAGATTTTTCTCTCACTATTATTAAGGAAACTTAGCATGGCTAAAATCAACAGCACTATCCCAGAATTTTCAACTCAAGCATTTGTACCTGGTCAAGAAGACTTTGTTACCATTACGTCTGATGATGTGAAAAGTCAATGGTCAGTCTTTTTATTCTACCCTGCAGATTTTACATTTGTGTGCCCAACTGAGCTTGAAGATATGCAAAATATCTATGCAGAGCTACAGCAGTTAGGTGTGCAAGTATACTCAGTGTCTACTGATTCTCATTTTGTACACAAAGCATGGCATGAAACGTCTGATGCTATCTCAAAAGTGACATACCCAATGTTAGGTGATAGCACTGGTGCGATTACACGAGGTTTTGACATCATGATTGAAGAAGCCGGTCAAGCATTACGTGGTACGTTCCTAGCCAATCCTGAAGGTGTTATTAAAGTTGCTGAAATTCATGACTTAGGTATCGGTCGTTCAGCTAAAGACATGTTACGCAAAGTCAAAGCCGCACAATATGTTGCTACGCACGACGGTGAAGTTTGTCCAGCCGCATGGGAAGAAGGTCAAAAGACACTTGCGCCTAGCTTGGATTTAGTTGGCAAGATCTAGTCTTCAACGCATTGATTAAATTTCAAGGGGGCGAGTCCCCCTTGTATTTAAAATCGAAGATTATCGACACTCTACCTTGTAGATAAAAGGAACAAACAAATGATTACTCCAGATATTATTAACGCCTTGCAACAATATACGCAAAACATGAACGCGCCTTTATCATTTGTTTTGCAAACGGGCGAGCACAGTAAACGTGCTGAATTGTTGCAGTTTTTAACTGACTTTGCATCGGCAAGTCCATTGCTGAGTGTTGTAGAGCAGGATTTATCAGAGACACTACGCAGTCCATTGAGTTTTACCTTGATGGTAAATAATGAACCAACCGGCATAATTTATTCTGGGATCCCCTCAGGCCATGAGTTTAATTCACTGGTACTTTCTGTGCTACATGCCACAGGTACAGCGATAAAACTAGATGAGGGTCTGCAACAGATTATCAAACGTGTGGATGTGCCATTAAAGTTTGAGGCATATATTAGCCTGAGCTGTCATAACTGCCCTGATGTGGTGCAAGCCTTGAATCAATTTGCATTACTCAATCCACATATCCAATCAGAGATGATTGATGGTGGTTTATACCCAGATTTAATTGAACAAAATAACATCCAAGGGGTACCTAGTGTGTATCTCAATGGTGACGTGTTTGCCAATGGTAAAATAGATACAGGGGCATTAATCGAAAAACTCCTCGCCCTCTATCCTCAGCTGAGCCAACAACCTGCTGATGCACCGGCATTGCCGTTACAAGATGTGACTGTGTTAGGTGGTGGGCCTGCGGGTGTATCTGCTGCCATATATGCAGCGCGTAAAGGTCTTAATGTCACCGTGATTGCTGAGCGTTTTGGTGGTCAAGTCAAAGATACTATGGGCATTGAAAATTTAATCTCTGTATCCAGTACCACAGGGCCTGAACTGACGGGTGCGATGATGCAGCATCTCAATGATTATGACGTCACACTCAAAGAGCATTTGCGGGTTGAGCATATCGAATCAGGTCATATAAAAACACTGACACTATCGAGTGGGGAGCAGATCCAATCTAAGTCAGTGATCATTGCAACCGGTGCCAAATGGCGTGAACTAGGTGTCCCAGGTGAAAAAGAAAATATTGGTAATGGTGTGGCTTATTGTCCACATTGCGATGGGCCTTTTTTTAAAGGCAAAGATGTGGCTGTTATTGGCGGTGGTAACTCTGGTGTTGAAGCTGCTTTAGATTTAGCTGGGATTGTAAAATCAGTCACCGTATTTGAATTTTTACCAGAGTTAAAGGCGGATAAGGTATTGGTTGAGCAGCTACATAAGCGCACTAATGTCACGGTTATTACCAATGCTGCTGCTAAAGAGGTGCTATCAACTGATGCTAAAGTCAGTGCATTGCAATATGAAGATCGCACGACCGGTCAAGTACATGAGCAAGAATTAGATGGGATCTTTGTGCAAATTGGGCTATTGCCAAACTCGCAAGTCGCTCAAGATGTAGTCGAGTTATCACCTTACAATGAGATCATCATTAATGAGCGTGGTGAAACGTCTGCACCGGGAATATTTGCGGCAGGCGATGTATCAACCGTGCCTTATAAGCAAATCGTCATCTCGATGGGAGAAGGGGCGAAAGCGAGTCTATCAGCGTTTGATTATTTGCTTAAAAATCACTAATGGTTGCTGTCACTCATTTCGCATTTGCAATAGTCCCAGCGATGAGAGAGGACAGACACTGACATAAAAAAACGGCGAAAATTAAACAATTCGCCGTTTTTATGAACACCCAATAAACGTGTATCGTTACATACGTTCAAAGATCATCGCAATACCTTGACCACCACCAATACACATAGTTGCTAAGGCGTATTTACCTTGAATACGTTGTAACTCGTGGATCGCTTTAGTAGCGATAACAGCACCAGATGCACCGATTGGATGACCCAGAGCAATAGCACCACCATTTGGATTGGTTTTTGCTGGGTCTAAATCAAGCCCTTTGCTCACGGTTAAGGCTTGTGATGCAAATGCTTCATTAGATTCGACCACATCCATATCCGCAATCGTTAAACCCGCTTTCGCTAACGCCGCTTTCGTTGCAGGAATAGGACCTTCACCCATGACATCGTTCGGCACACCAGCAACCGCATAAGAGACAATGCGTGCAATTGGGGCTAACCCATTTGCCATGGCATAATCTTCACTGGCTAAGGTTAAGAACGATGCGCCATCATTAATACCGGAGGCATTTCCAGCGGTGACACTGCCGTCTTTTTTAAATGCTGGACGCATGCCACTCAAACTGTCAGCAGTCGTGCCTGCTTTAACATGTTCATCAGTATCAAAGACAATCGTACCTTTGCGACTTTTTAATTCAATCGGTACGATTTGGTCTTTAAAATAACCCGCTTCAATTGCTTTGGTTGCACGTGCGTGAGACTCTGCGGCAAACGCATCTTGGTCTTCGCGAGAAATATCCCACTTATTCGCTAAGTTCTCAGCGGTAATACCCATATGACCGACACCAAATGGGTCAGTCAAGGCTGCGACCATCATATCTGTCATTGATGTATCACCCATGCGAGCGCCACTGCGCATTGCACCGGATAAATAGCCACCGCGAGTCATGTTTTCGACACCGCCACCAATCGCTAACTCATGATCACCTAACATGATCCCTTGGGCTGAGTTAATCACCGCTTGTAAGCCTGAGCTACATAGACGGTTAAGTGCCATCGCTGTTGAGCTTAACGGCATACCGGCTTGAATTGCTGCAACACGCGCCACATACGGGAAGCGTGATTCAGTTGGAATAGTATTCCCGACCACGATAGATTCGTATTGATCAGCTGCTACACCTGATTTTTCAATACCTTGCTTTATAACTTGAGCGGCTAATTCTGCAGGTTCAATTCCTTTTAAACTGCCATTAAATGTGCCAATTGCCGATCTAACAGCACTGAGTACGACTACGCTTTTTACACTCATCTTATTTATCCATTTTTCAATTGAGGTTATTGTCATGTATTGAGGTATAAATATACACCACTAACATTAATAAACTATACTGGAATGCCAGAAGTTACCAGTATTTACGCTATCGACATTAGTGGTAGTACTCAATAACAACAAGGGTTATTTAATCAAATCTACAAAGTCTGCATCACTGTGGCGTTCAGGTAATTGAAATTCTTCATCGCCTTGGATTTTGTTAACAACACGTCCTTTGATGACCGCTGGACGGGCTGCTATTTGTTTTGCCCAACGCACGATATGTGTGTATTCATGCACTTGTAAAAATTCAGCAGCTTCATATAATTTGCCTAAGCACAGTACACCATACCATGGAAAAATAGCCATATCAGCAATGGTATAGTTGTCGCCGGCAATAAAGGCGTGTTTGCTGAGTTGTTTATCGAGTACATCTAACTGGCGTTTAACTTCCATTGCATAGCGGTTGATGGGATATTCGTATTTTTCAGGGGCGTACGCATAAAAATGGCCAAAACCACCACCTAAAAATGGTGTCGATCCCATTTGCCAAAATAACCAGTTGAGCACCTCGGTACGTTTTGAACCTGATGCAGGTAAAAAATGGCCAAATTTTTCGGCTAAATGCATGAGTATTGAACCAGATTCAAAGACACGTAACTTATCCCCACCGCTGGCTACTTCTGAATGATCAAATAATGCAGGGATTTTGGAGTTAGGATTAGCGGAGACAAATCCGGAACCAAACTGATCACCTTCTTGAATATTGACTAACCAGCCGTCATATTCAGCTTCTTTGATGCCTAATGCTAATAACTCTTCGAACATGATGGTGATTTTGACACCATTAGGTGTCGCAAGAGAATACAACTGAAAAGGATGTTCTCCCACGGGTAAATCTGTTTCATGGGTACTGCCAGATATAGGACGGTTAATATTGGCAAACTTACCGCCATTAGCGCTATCCCAAGTCCAGACGCTAGCTGGGGTGTAGGTAGAATCTGTCATCGTTGTTCCTTATTATTGTTATGTACAGGTGTATCATAAACTGTGCATAGCGTTAAAATCTACAAGATTCGTTCTCTTATAAATTATAGCGTTGTCGACAATAAAGTATATTTATCTTGAAAAATAAGTTGAATATAGCTATATTGTCGACAATGCAATTAAAAGTATGTCGAGAATTCACGATGACACATGCACCTATACCAGCGATAACCGCAGCTGATAAGACGTTTTATAACCTCAGAACTGATATTGTCGAAGGGCGTATCACTGCGGGTAGCAAATTAAGCGAAGCAGAGTTGTCGACAAAATATGGCGTGAGCCGTGCGGTGATCCGTGAAGCGATCAGCCGTTTAGTGTCCTGTCATATTGTTGAGCGTAAAGCGAATATCGGAGCAAGAGTCGTCGCATTAACCCCTGAAGGACTGATTGAGCTGTACCAAGTCCGTGAATCCTTAGAGGGCATGGCTGCTCGTCTGGCCGCACAAAATATGACGCCAGCGCAGATTGATGATCTCAACACTTTACTTGAACAACACGCCGCCTCGGTTAAAGACTCACAATCGTATTATCAAGAAGCCGGTGATGTGGATTTTCATTACCGCATTATTATTGGCTCGCACAACAACCAATTAATTACGTTATTAACTGAAGGAATATACCACTTAGTGCGCATGTATCGTGTACAGCTTGGTATGGCAGGTCCTCGGGTAACCACCGCATTTGCAGAGCATCAACATATTGCCCAAGCGATTGCTAACCGAGACGCTGAATTAGCAGAGATGTTAATGCGTCGACATATTACGTATTCAAGACAAAACATTGAACACAAACTTCATTCATCACAGACATTGCCACAGGCATAAGGGATCATTATGAGCGCAGGTAAAAAATTCCGTGACGCGTTAGCGCAGCACACTCCACTTCAAATCGTCGGCACCATCAATGCTTATTCAGCTATGATGGCCAAACAAATTGGCCACAATGCAATCTATTTATCTGGAGGCGGTGTCGCCAATGCCTCTTATGGTCTGCCTGATTTGGGTATGACGTCATTAAATGATGTGGTGGTTGATGTACAGCGTATTACCTCAGCATGTGATTTACCGTTATTAGTGGATATTGATACGGGGTGGGGCGGCGCATTTAACATCGCTAAAACCATCCGTGATATGGAAAAAGCTGGTGCAGCAGCAGTACACATGGAAGACCAAGTGGCACAAAAGCGCTGTGGTCACCGTCCTAATAAAGAAATTGTCTCCACCGAAGAAATGGTTGATCGGATTAAAGCGGCAGTCGATGCGCGCACCGATCCGGATTTTTTCATCATGGCACGCACTGATTCATTTGCTCAAGAAGGCTTAGATAAAGCCATTGCCCGCGCTAAAGCCTATGTTGCAGCCGGTGCTGACGGTATTTTTGCCGAAGCGGTCAAAACAGAAGAACATTATCGTGCATTTAGTGACGCATTAGATGTGCCGATTTTGGCTAATATTACCGAATTTGGCCAAACCGAGCTGTGGAACAAAGAGCAACTAGGCGAGTGGGGCGCTGCAATGGTGTTGTACCCATTATCCGCATTTCGAGCGATGAACAAAGCCGCAGAAAATGTCTATCGTCATATCCTTGACGATGGAGATCAAAAAGCCGTTGTCGATACCATGCAAACGCGCATGGATTTGTATGATTACTTGGGTTATCACGATTATGAGCAAAAGCTCGATTCGTTATTTGCTGAAGGCAAAAACAAGTAACTCAGCACAAAGATAGCAAGCACGATATAAAATTAAGATATAAGCAGTATCTTGTACCCTGTATTTAATAAAATATTTAATCAAATAATTAAAAATCAATTTCAAAAAAGGACATCAACATGGCCGATAAAAAATTAAGTGGCGCTGGATTACGTGGTCAAAGCGCAGGTGAAACCAAACTCTGTACCGTAGGTCAATCTGGCTCAGGCTTAACCTATTGTGGGTATGATGTGTCTGATTTAGCAGACAATGCAACGTTTGAAGAAGTCGCGTATTTATTATTTAACGGTGAGCTACCGACCCAAGCACAACTCGATGAATATGTTGCACAATTAACTAGTATGCGTGATTTACCTGATGCCCTTAAAGCGGTGTTGCGTTTAGTGCCAAAAGAGACTCATCCAATGGATGTGATGCGCACTGGCGCGTCATTCTTAGGGAATTTAGAGCCCGAAGCTGATTTTGCACAACAACAGCATGCTGCCAATCGTCTACTCGCTGCATTCCCTGCAATCATGACGTATTGGTATCGCTATAGCCATGAAGGTGTTGAAATTGATTGTGTGACAGATGAAGCTTCAATCGGTGGTCATTTCTTAGCATTATTAACCGGCAAAACACCGTCTGAATTACACCGTAAAGTCATGGATGTATCGTTGATCTTATATGCGGAGCATGAATTTAACGCCTCTACCTTTACGGCGCGTGTCTGTGCTTCGACATTATCGGATATGTATTCGTGTATCACTGGCGCAATTGGGTCATTACGCGGTCCATTACATGGCGGAGCCAATGAAGCGGCGATGGAGATGATCCAGAAGTTTACCTCACCCGAAGATGCCAAAATTCAAATGGCGGGTATGCTTGAGCGTAAAGAAAAAATCATGGGCTTTGGCCATGCGATTTATCGTGAATCTGATCCGCGTAATGTAATCATCAAAAAATGGTCCAAATTACTCTCTGAAGAATACGGAGATAGTAGCTTGTATGATATCTCTGTGGCATGTGAAGAATTCATGTGGGATACCAAAAAGTTATTCTGCAATGCGGACTTCTTCCATGCGTCAACATATCACTTTATGGGGATCCCAACACCCTTATTTACACCCATCTTTGTCTGCTCACGCTTAACAGGTTGGGCGGCTCATGTGATGGAGCAACGCGATAACAACCGTATTATTCGTCCAAGTGCTGATTACACTGGTAGTGAGCCGAGAAATGTAACGCCTATTGCGCAGCGTGGTGCTTAAAATGAATACTGATTACAAAATCCGTTTGCCGGATAGCACCTTAGAGTTTTTTGATACTCAAGCAGCAGTCAATGCGATTGAGCCTGGTGCGTACGCCAAACTGCCGTATACCTCAAAGGTACTGGCAGAAAACCTAGTGCGTAAATGTGCCCCAGAGGCATTACAAGTTTCATTAGAGCAATTAATTTACCGTAAAAAAGAACGCGATTTTCCGTGGTTCCCTGCACGTGTAGTTTGTCATGATATTTTGGGGCAAACGGCGCTGGTTGATTTAGCCGGGTTACGTGATGCGATTGCTGATAAAGGTGGCGATCCTGCTAAAGTTAATCCTGTTGTACCGACGCAGTTAATCGTTGATCACTCGCTTGCAGTAGAGCATGGCGGTTTTGATTCTGAAGCGTTTGATAAAAACCGTGCGATTGAAGATCGCCGCAATGAAGACCGTTTCCATTTTATTAATTGGACCAAAACGGCGTTTAAAAACGTCGATGTGATCCCACCGGGTAACGGGATCATGCACCAAATCAATCTTGAAAAAATGTCACCGGTCGTGCAAGTCAAAGACAATGTTGCCTTTCCTGATACCTGTGTCGGGACTGATTCACATACTCCTCATACGGATGCGCTTGGCGTAATTTCGATTGGTGTGGGTGGTTTGGAAGCAGAAAATGTCATGTTAGGGCGCGCCTCTTACATGCGCTTGCCAGATATTATTGGTGTTGAATTTACTGGTAAGCCACAACCGGGGATTACTTCGACAGATATCGTATTGGCGTTGACGCAGTTCTTGCGCGAAGCCAAAGTCGTGGGTGCATTCTTAGAGTTTTATGGTGAAGGTACCCAGCATTTATCATTAGGCGATCGCGCGACGATCTCTAATATGACACCTGAATATGGCGCGACTGCAGCAATGTTTTATATCGATCAGCAAACCGTTGATTATTTAACGTTAACTGGCCGTGAGCCGGAGCAAGTAAAGTTAGTTGAAGCTTATGCTAGAACAGCAGGCTTGTGGGCAGATAGTATGGTGGATGCGCAATACGAGCGTACCTTGTCATTTGATTTGTCAGCAGTACAGTGGAACATGGCGGGTCCGTCTAATCCGCACGCTAAGCTACCCGTTAGTGAACTTGCCTCACGCGGTATTGCCAAAGCATACGCACAAGAAGAAGGCTTAATGCCGGATGGTGCGGTAATTATTGCGGCAATCACCAGTTGCACTAATACCTCTAATCCGCGTAACGTGATCATGGCGGGCATGCTTGCCAAAAAAGCGAATGAGCTGGGGTTAGTGCGTCAACCATGGGTCAAATCCTCATTAGCACCGGGTTCTAAAGTCGTCAAAATGTACTTAGAAGAAGCGGGGTTATTATCTGAACTAGAACAGCTAGGTTTTGGTATTGTCGGTTATGCCTGTACGTCATGTAATGGTATGTCGGGTGCACTGGATCCGAAGATCCAACAAGAGATCATTGACCGTGATTTATATGCCACAGCAGTGTTATCTGGCAACCGTAACTTTGATGGCCGTATTCATCCATATGCATCACAAGCGTTCTTGGCATCGCCGCCATTAGTCGTGGCATATGCGATTGCCGGTTCAATGCGTTTTGATATTGAAAAAGACGTGTTAGGGCAGGATAAAAACGGTAATCCTGTTCGTCTAAAAGACCTATGGCCAGATGACGCCGAAGTAGATGCAGTAATCAAAGCGAGCGTTAAACCTGAAATGTTTAACCAAGTGTATCAGCCGATGTTTGATTTGAGTGTGGATTATGGCGAAAAAAATGACCCACTTTATGATTGGCGCGCACAAAGTACCTATATTCGTCGTCCTCCATATTGGGAAGGGGCTTTAGCGGCGCCAAGAACGATGCAAGGAATGCGCCCATTAGCCGTGCTTGGCGATAACATTACGACGGATCATTTATCCCCTTCAAATGCGATTATGGGCAGCAGTGCCGCAGGTGAATACTTAGCCAAAATGGGTTTGCCTGAAGAAGATTTTAACTCGTATGCAACGCATCGCGGTGATCACCTAACAGCGCAGCGTGCGACCTTTGCCAACCCTAAACTACTCAATGAAATGGTATTGGATGAGCAAGGTGAAATTAAGCAAGGCTCATATGCCCGAGTTGAGCCGGAAGGTAAGACGCTGCGTATGTGGGAAGCAATTGAAACCTACATGGAACGTAAACAACCGTTAGTGATTGTCGCCGGCGCGGATTATGGACAAGGTTCATCGCGTGACTGGGCGGCAAAAGGTGTGCGCTTAGCCGGCGTCGAAGTGATTATCGCTGAAGGGTTTGAACGTATTCACCGTACCAACTTGGTTGGGATGGGGGTGTTGCCATTAGAGTTTATGTCTGGGCAAACCCGTCACACCTTTAATATTGATGGTACCGAGACCTATTCTGTCAATGGCGATGTAGTAGCGGGAAGTTCAATGCAGGTTGCAGTAACCCGTGCCAATGGAGAGCAATTTACTATTGATACATTATGTCGAATTGATACCGCGGAAGAACAAAGTGTGTATGAGGCCGGTGGTGTATTACAACGTTTTGCCCAAGACTTTTTAGAAGGACAAGTTGCATGAACCAATCTGCCGCTGGATCAGCCTATGCACCCCAATTAAAAATTCCTGCTACGTATATGCGTGGTGGGACAAGTAAAGGGGTGTTTTTTAAGCTTAGTGATTTGCCGGTGGCAGCCCAAGTGGCTGGCGCGTATCGCGATGCGTTATTGCTGCGCGTGATTGGTAGCCCTGACCCTTATGGTAAACAGACCGATGGCATGGGTGGGGCAACCTCAAGTACGAGTAAAACGGTGATTTTAAGTGCTAGCACACAAGCTGATCACGATGTAGATTATCTGTTTGGCCAAGTAGCAATTGATAAACCCTTTGTGGATTGGAGTGGTAACTGCGGTAATTTGACCGCAGCGGTGGGATCGTTTGCGATTAACAATGGTTTGGTTGATGCCTCACGGATCCCTGAAAATGGAGTGGCAGTAGTGCGTATTTGGCAAGCCAATATTCATAAGACCATCATTGCTCGTGTGCCTATTACCAACGGTGAAGTACAAGAAACAGGGGATTTTATGCTCGACGGGGTGACGTTCCCTGCAGCGGAAGTACCGGTGGAGTTTATTGCCCCGGTCGATCCGTCTGAAGCAGTATTGCCGACCGGTAATCTGGTTGATACGTTAGTGGTGCCAGATATCGGTGAATTTCAAGTCAGTATGATTAATTCAGGGATCCCGACGTTATTTTTTAACGCATCGGATCTTGGCTATACCGGCTCAGAATTGCAAGATGCGATTAACAATGATGATATAGCGTTAGCGCGCTTTGAAACAATCCGCTTACATGGTGCGGTAAAAATGGGCTTGAGTCCTGATATTCAGACGGCTCAAGGCTCACAACATACCCCTAAAATTGCGTTTGTTGCTCCAGCGAGTGCCTTTACCACATCAAGTGGGACTGACGTGGCGCAAGAGACGATTGATTTACACGTCAGGGCCTTATCGATGGGCAAGTTACATCATGCAATGATGGGAACGGCTGCGGTAGCGATAGGGACAGCGGCTGCCATTCCTGGGACACTAGTGAATTTAGCTGCCGGTGGTGGTGCAATTGAGTCAGTGACTTTTGGCCATCCATCCGGTACCTTAAAAGTGGGCGCAAGTGCGTCATTGGTGGATGCTAAATGGCAAGTTGAAAAAGTGGTAATGAGTCGTTCAGCGCGGGTCTTGATGGAAGGGAATGTGCGGGCACCAGAGCCAGTTTTGTAGTGTTGGAGATCTCAATGATCGCTGATAATAACCTTACCAGCGATCATCCATTGAGTAGATAAATCAGTTTCACGGCTTTTTAACCAGCACCCACACCGTCGAGTCATCATTCACGCACTGACACCATTTACCATTAATGCCCAAATTCGCTTTAGACCATTTGCCATTGGCAATTTTGACGGTATCGCCGTAACACAAATCCTTTCCAGGACTGTTTGTTTTGGCATTGGTTTTCATGATTTTCCATTGTTGTTTTTTGTTGGCGCGTTGTTTGTCGTAATACACATTGCCAATATCACTACAATACATGTGATGATAGCCATCTTTGGCAACGGTGCGATCTTTTGTCAAAATACGCACAAGGCTATTATTGGCTAACGCACCAGACCAAGGCTTAATAATATGCCCTGCTCCGCCAGTATTACCAATCGTGGCACAAGGCCAGTTTAAATGCGTTTGTGGATCACCGATAACTTTCTTTGCGTGTTTAAAAAATACTTTAGAGCTAGCATTAATGACCTGAGGCTGAGGCGGTTTAACGGGCTCAGGTTCAACAATATGACCGGAGTTATCAATTGTGATTTCAGGCTCACTGCGCGGCACTGCATCAGCAATCACCGTCATTTTTGTGCTGCGCGCCGAAAGATAATAGAGTGATTCGTCACCTTTGCGCGTAAATAAGTTATGGCTGTGCGGGGCAATTTCTAATTCACCGGCTTCAATAAACCCACTCCATTGATAGGTAGTTTCTTGGTGTGTTTCATAATATTGGCGCAACTTAGTTTTGTACTCTGACTCTGCTTGATAAGAGGCGTCAACAGGGATTTCAGGGAGGGGACTGGTGACATTACCACTGAGCATAAAGCGATAGTATTGCTCAAATTCGGTTTCAGCGATACGGTGCGTTTTGCTAGAAATAATATGGGATTGGTTTTCGGCGATCACCACCCAAATAGGCGAGTCCATTTGGTTAATAACGTTAACTTTTAGAAGGCTCATAGTGACTCCTGTCAATTGATGTATCAATAAATGCAGGAGTCTGACTACTTAACGGCTTCCAATATCGAGTTATAGTTAAAGTGAGATTAAAGTGCGATTAAAATGCGATTAAGGTGCGATTAATTCAGTATAAACGGTGCCCACCAAATTGCCACTAAGGTTAATAGCACTAATCCAATTAAGTTTAGCAGCAAACCACTGCGGATCATCTGTGGAATAGTCAGCATGCCTGATGCAAAGACAATAGCGTTGGGCGGCGTAGCAACAGGTAACATAAAGGCGCAGCTTGCCGCTAGGGTAATCGGCACACTGAGCATTAGCGGTGATAAGTCTTGTTGGATTGCAATGGCACCCATGACCGGCAAAAATGTCGCCGTAGTGGCTAAATTACTAGTCAATTCAGTTAAAAATATGACCAAGGCCGTCGTTAATATGATTAATAATATCAGCTGAGATGTGCCCATTGCTGACACTGTTTCGCCTAACCATAAGGCTAGTCCAGAACTAGAAACTGCAGAAGCTAAGCTTAATCCTCCACCAAATAATATCAACACGCCCCAAGGTAAGCGGGTCACATCAGGCCAAGTGATCAGCTGGTATTGTTCTTTTTCACCCGACGGAATAATAAATAATAATATGGCAGCGGTAATGGCAATCATGGCATCACTAACGCCTGTCACTCCGAGCATCTCGGTAACTGGACGGCGTAACATCCAAGCGAGCACAACCCCTAAAAACACCAATGCGACACGCTTCTCAGCAGAAGAAATCGGGCCTAATTCAGATTTGAGTTGTTGTAAATGTGCCTCGACCTTTGCATCTGCTTGAATATCCACTTGAAACGAAATTCGTGTCAACACAAACCAAGCAATTGGCAACATCACCATCGATACTGGCACACCAATGGCCATCCATTGAGCAAAGCCTAATTCAATCCCGTGACTTTGTGATAGGTACGCAGCCAATAATGCATTGGGCGGTGTACCTATTAAGGTTGCTAGCCCGCCAATAGTTGCGCCATAGGCTAAGCTTAATAGCATCGCTGCTTGAAAATGCGCGATTTGTTTGTCCGATAATCCTGCCACTTTTTCTGCAATGACGGTCACCACAGACAAAGCGATGGGCAGCAGCATCATGGTGGTCGAAGTGTTAGTCATCCACATGGATAACACGGCAGCGACGACCATAAAGCCGCCTATAAGACTGTTACCATTGGTGCCGGTTTTGGATAGGATAACCAATGCGATGCGCTTATGAAGCTGCCAGCGTTCCACGGCAATCGCTAATACAAACGCACCCAAAAACAAATAGATTATCGGGTTTGCATAGGCTGCTGCTGCGTCTTTGATTGATGCTACGCCCAGTACATCAAAGGTGATTAAAGGGATAAATGCGGTTGCTGGGACAGGAATAGCTTCCGTAGCCCACCAAATTGCCATCCACATGCCGATTGCTGCGGTACGCCATGCTGCTATTGGCATGGTAGATTGTTGTGCATCCAACAGCATCATTAAGACAAATACAAGCGGGCCTAGAATCAAACCAATATTTTGGTATTGTGCTCGGTGTAATGTTGGTTTTTGTTCGCAGCTTGCTGAAACGTCCGATGGGCTCATAAAAGCAGTCTCTGGTTAAATTGATAAATATAATAAGATGCCATATGATAACTATATGCCCTGAGATTGACACCGTTTAAATGTATCTAATGTCTGCCAGATTACTATTTTTAGTGATGAACAATAATCAATTTGCAACTATTTCGTACTAAATGGGTCTACATTAGTCGATATTAAAACGAAAAAAATAGCAACATTCTCACAAGGAATTATCATGCGTTGGTTAAATATAGTCACTTTTTGTTCTATTATTCTCTTCTCCTATTCGCTTAACGCTCAAGAAGTTGATACAGCCAAAGGACTTGCTGCCATTGCTAAAGGAGCAATTGTTATTGATGTAAGAACTGATTGGGAGTGGTCAGCGGGGCATCATCCTAAAGCACTGCATATGCAAAACACACAATTATTAGATAAAGTAATAGCCAGTAGAATTGATAAAGATGCCTCCATTGTGCTGTATTGTCGCTCAGGGAAGCGCGCAGCAAAATCGACCATTGAGTTACAAGCGGCGGGTTTTACCAACGTGATCAATGCCGGTGGATTAAAGGATATCATGCCTCAAGAAGAGTAATTTGAGCATAAAGAATGCTTAACTAACGCCGATATAGATTAACAACGAACGCATACAGCAGATTCGTGTTAACACATATTTTAAAGGACTAATTATGTTTGTCTTGTCGGCAAGTTACCAAAAGATACAATCTGAAAAACACACGCTATCGCAGTCAGTCTCATCTCTCACTCAAGAAGTGGCGGAATTACAAGCGTGTAATGAGCAATTACGGGCTGAAGCACTAGCTGCCGCACAAGAAAAAAACTCCCCTGACAGTTATGAACGCAAATTAGTTACTTGTATGCTTGAATCGCTCAAGCAAGTTGAAGGGATCCGAAGCACGGTTTTGGATTCTTTCCAAAAAATTGACCAACAAAATGACTCGCTCAAAAACATCAATCAATTATTTAATGTTTCATCTGCATCCCTCACTCAAATCGCAGGCTCGATGAATGATCTCAGTTCAAAAATGGGTGGCATGACGACCAACATTACAGGATTATCAGATAAAGCCGATCATATTAATAAATTTGTAGCGACGATCACCAGTATTTCGGATCAGACTAACTTACTGGCATTAAACGCGGCTATTGAAGCGGCAAGAGCAGGGGATGCTGGACGCGGTTTTAGTGTTGTTGCTGATGAAGTGCGGACGCTTGCTAATGAAACCAATAAATCAGCCAGTGAAGTGGCAGATTTGGTTAATAGCATTATTTTTGCCACCAAGGGGGCCGTAGATTCAGTCGATGATATTCGTGGAAATAATGATACGTTGTCGCAAGGCGTTGATAAATTGAACCAAGACTACGGCTCAATTGTTGAATGTTGTAGTTCGATGAAAGCGACAATTAGTAACAGTTCTCATCGTTCATTTATTCAAACAGTAAAGCTTGATCATATCGTTTGGAAAAGTGAAATATATGCTGTTATTTATGGATTGTGTAATAAACGCATCAGTGAATTTGCAGATCATACGATGTGTCGCTTAGGAAAGTGGTATCAATCCAATGGCCGTCAGGAATATGCAGGACATAGCGCGTTTAATAAATTAGATAAACCACACAGTGATGTGCATGCGATGGGTGTACAAGCGTTGATGTATATTGCAGAAGAGCGTAAACAAGAGGCTGCTCAATCTTTAATTAATATGGAAGAAGCAAGCCGAGAAGTCATGATTTATTTAGATGAATTGGCGAACATCGAATAAATTATAAAGGCACTGCGAGGTTATCATAAAAAAGCCCCAATTCTTACGAGTCGGGGCTTTGTTATTTTGGTACCGGTGGGCGGACTTGAACCGCCACGCATTGCTGCAACGGATTTTGAATCCGTCGTGTCTACCAATTCCACCACACCGGCATTAAAAAGTGTCTCTAGCGTCACGTGATAACGTTAGATTCTGAAAATTGGAGTGCGATTATAACCACCTCAATGAATGGTGCAAGTGTTTTATAGCAATTTTGTCACATAATCTGGCGTTTAATGCTTTAACCTGACTTTTGTGTACTGGATAAGGTAAGATATGGCCATTAATATTGATTATATGAATAAGCTCATGGGTAAAAAACATCCACCAAAACAAAGAGATTATCCTCGTGCAGGATTTATGCGTCGCATTGCAGCCATGATTTATGATTCGCTGGTCGCTATTGCAGTAGGAATGTGTGCAGGATTAATTATTCTTGTGGCATTAACCATATTGCATGCTCGCGGGTTAATCGGGCAGCACATCGAGCATTTTAGTGACTTTCTTAGTCAATCTTTAGTGTTCATGACGCTAGTGCAAGTGTGGGTAGCGGGTTGGATCATCTTATTCTTTTTGTGGTTTTGGGCAAAAGGAGGCCAAACCATTGGGATGCGAGCCTGGCGCATGCGCATGTTCAGTACGACTGATACACCGATGACAATGGGGCGTTTGTGGTTACGCTTGTTATGTTCTTTGGGCGGGCTAGGAACGATACTGGTGTTGTTTCAGCCAAAACAAAAACAGTCATTGCAAGATCTCGTCGCCCAAACCGAAATCTTAGTGTTAACTGAAAGCGCCAATGATCATAAATCTTGGCGCTAATCTAATCTAAGCGGCGTGTTACTGACGGCGCAATAACAGCACTGCAATCCCTGCGAATAAGATACTAGGTACCAAAGCTCCTAACAATGGCGGTAAGTTATAGACTAATGCAAATGGGCCAAATACTTCATTCGCAATAAAAAAGCTAAATCCAGTCAAGGTGCCGATAATAATCCGCGAGCCCATCGTGCTTGAGCGCAACGAACCAAACACAAACGAAAATGCCATCAACAGCATCACACAGACAGATACTGGTTGCACTATTTTACGCCACATTGCCAATTCATAGCGAGAAGCATCTTGTTGGTTATTTTCTAAGTACTCGACATAGCTATATAACCCTTGAATAGATAACGCTTCGGGTTTAACCGTTGCCACCGACAGCTTATCTGGCGTGAGTGCTGCTTGCCATTCAGTTAATGAGATTCGATTGGTACGAATACTCTCTTCATTAAAATAAGTAATTTGTACATCTTGTAAGGCCCAAGATACATCCACAAATTCAGCACTGCGAGCGGCCACGATTTGCGTTAAGTTAAGTGCATCATCAAATTTGTAAATAGTCACATTGCCTAAATTTTCTTGGTTAAATACATTACCAATACTCACAAAATCACTACCGTCTTTCGTCCAGACCACTTTGTTGGCCGTAAATAACTTGCCACTTGATAAAGCTTCGCTGCGGATTTGTTTGGCTTTGGCTTCACTAACAGGGGTAACGTATTCACCAACAAGAATAATGCAACCGACCATGATAACGGCACATTTCATCGCCGATTGGATGATATTCCACTTACTCATTCCTGCAGCTTGCATTACGATGAGCTCTGAATTACTTGCCAGTAATCCCATCCCAATTAGACCACCAAGCAAGGTTGCCATTGGAAAAAATTGTTCAATATCGCGCGGTAAGCTAAATAGTACGAACATACCAGCCACAATTAAATCATAATCCCCTTCACCGACCTTGCGGAGTTGTTCAACAAATTTGATTAATGCACTTAAGCCAATCAACGTTGATAAGGTGACGAATACGGTGCCGAGTAATGTGCGCGCAATATAGATATCGATAATGCTAAACATTAGGCATCTCCAGAAGACGTATTGCTAGAAGTGTTGGCTTTGGTCAATAGTGCACGAGCTTTAACGCCGGTGGGGCGTTGCCGTGAAATCAATGTTGCACCAATAAACAAGATAATGCCATGTACCCACCACAAACCTAAACCAGCTGGGATCTTACCATCTTCTAAGGCGCGTCTTGCGGCCATTAATAACAAAAAATACCCCAAATACATTAAGATCGCTGGAAAGAGTTTGCCAAATCGACCTTGTCGAGGGTTTACTTTCGATAGGGGCACTGCGATCAACACCAAAAAAGGTAACGCAAGAGGGATCGCAATGCGCCACTGTAATTCAGCGATAGCCTCAAAACTATTGTCACCGATTAACTCAATAGTCGGTAGGGCTGCTACTTTTCTGCGCATAGATTCGGTTTGTTGTTCACCGATTTGGATACGGTACACATCAAAATTAACCGCTTGATAATTTTGTTGACCAATGCTGCCATCATATTGTTGTCCATTCAGCAGCACCAATAACTGTGTGCCGTTGGGTAATACCTCAATAGTGCCAGCTTCGGCATAGATAACGCGCACTTTGTCAGCGTTGTCGGCATCGATTTGGGATAAGAATATTTTGGTGAGCTGGTTTTCTTGGGTTTGTACTTCATGTACAAAAATCACCGCTTTGTCATTACCTGTTTGTTGAAAGCGCCCAGGAATAATGGCGGAGATACCGGCCTCAGCACCCGCTTTTTCGCGTAATTGATATTCATTTTCGACGGCAAGTGGAGCAAGGTACATGGTGACTGTCGCCGTCAATAAGCCTAAGCCAATAGCAAGCAATAACATTACCCGAGTGACGTACCATTGTGATACCCCACAAGCCTGTAAAACAGTCATCTCAGAGTCAACATACAAACGTCCGTGTGCCATCATAATACCCAAGAAAAAACTAATTGGTAAAATAAGCGATGCGAGCACCGGAGAATAAAGGGTTAAAAAACCGAATACTAAGTTTGCTGGGATTTCACCATCAGTCGCATCGCCAAGGACACGAACGAATCGTAAAGTGATAAAAATAGCCATTAGGATAAAGAAGATCGCAAATTGCGATTTAAACGTTTCCTTCAAGAGATAGCGGAATATAATCATAATATTTAGTGTAGAAAACGTCTGTTTTTAGTGGCGAAAGCTAAATTTTTAAGTAAACTAGGTCTTTTTGCAAGTTATTTCGAGGAATTCAACGTGGAATTTAGTGTAAAAAGTGGCAGTCCAGAGAAGCAACGCAGTGCTTGTATTGTTGTGGGTGTGTTTGAACCCCGCAGAATGACGCCGGTTGCGGAACAACTTGATGAGATAAGTGAAGGTTATATCAGCAACTTAATTCGTCGTGGTGATCTCGAAGGTAAAGCCGGACAAATGTTATTGTTGCACCATGTACCGAATGTATTAAGTGAGCGTGTCTTACTTGTAGGTTGTGGCAAAGAGCGTGAACTTAATGAGCGTCAATACAAAGATATCCTCGCCAAGACTATCCAAACATTGAATGAAACCGGCTCGATGGAAGCGGTGTGTTTTTTACCTGAATTACATGTTAAAGGTCGCGATACGTATTGGAAAGTTCGTCAAGCGGTTGAAGCTACGCAACATAGCCTGTACACATTTTTGCAATTAAAAACTAAAAAAGGCGAGCCTCGTCGTCCACTGCGTAAGATGGTATTTAACGTGCCCACGCGCAAAGAACTGCCTGCTGGTGAGCGTGCCGTAGAGCATGGCATGGCAATCGCTGCTGGTGTTAAAGTGACGCGTGATGTCGCTAATATGCCGCCTAATATCTGTAATCCAAAATATCTTTGGGAGCAGGTTCAAGCACTAGGTGAAGCATATCCAAGTTTACACACTGCTGTTGTCGATGAAGCCCAAATGGCTGAATTACAAATGAATTCATACCTAGCAGTGGGGCGTGGTTCGGTTAATGAGTCGATGATGAGTATCGTCACGCACAATGGTGGCAAGCCGGATCAAGCGCCGATTGTATTAGTTGGTAAAGGGTTAACCTTTGATTCAGGTGGTATCTCAATTAAGCCTGGTGCTGGCATGGATGAGATGAAATATGACATGGGTGGCGCAGCTTCTGTGTTGGGTGTCATGCATACCGTTGCGGCATTAAATTTACCGTTAAATATCATCGGTGTGATTGCGGGTTGTGAAAATATGCCCGATGCTAATGCCTATCGCCCTGGTGATATTCTCACGACGATGTCTGGACAAACGGTTGAAGTGCTCAATACCGATGCTGAAGGTCGTTTGGTATTATGCGATGCGTTGACTTATGTAGAGCGTTTTGAGCCAGATTGTGTCGTAGATATTGCGACATTAACGGGAGCGTGTATTGTTGCGTTAGGGCATCATGCTACTGGCGTAATGTCGACCCATAACCCACTGGCACATGAACTGCTCAATGCGTCTGAACAAAGTTCAGATCGTGCATGGCGTTTACCTCTATGGGATGAATATCAACCACAAATTGACTCACCATTTGCCGATATGGCGAATCTGGGGGCTAAAGGTGCAGGTACTATCACCGCAGCTTGTTTCTTGTCGCGTTTTACAAAAAAATATAACTGGGCGCACATGGATATAGCCGGTACGGCTTGGAACAGCGGTGCTAATAAAGGCGCAACAGGTCGTCCTGTGAGCATGCTTGCTCAGTTTTTGATGAACCGAGCTGGTGTAGTGACAGAAGATTAATATGACACAAGCGCATTTTTATCAACTTTCGGATGACCCTCAGGCTAATGATATTGCCATGTTAGCCTGTGATCTTGTCGCAAAATGCTATTCTGAAAAAAAGCGATTGACGGTTTTATGCACAGAACAAGCAGATGCTGAAGCATTTAGCGAATTGTTATGGCAGCATCCGCCGGAACGCTTCATCGCACATAATTTGGTTGGAGAAGGCCCTAGTGGTGGCGCTCCAGTCGAGATTACATGGGCGAATCAAACAGCCCTTCGCAGTATTGTCATCAATCTTGCGGGGGCCCAAATTCCTAATCCTGAGCGATATCATACGATTTACGACTTTGTTCCTGTCGCAGAGGCTGATAAAATCGCTGCCCGAACTCGTTACGCCTATTTCAAGCAAGCTGGATGTGCCATGCAATTTTTCCCCGCTTCGGCGTTAACGACTAAGTAATACCTAACTGAGAGTACTGATGGATAAAACATTTAATCCTAGCGACATCGAACAAGCCTGCTACAAAGCATGGGAAGACAAAGGCTATTTTAAAGCTTCTGGCCACGGCGAACCTTATTGCATATTGCTACCACCGCCCAATGTAACAGGAAATTTGCATATGGGGCATGCGTTTCAGCATACCATTATGGATGCATTGACTCGTTATCATCGCATGAAAGGGGATAATACCTTATGGCAATGTGGTACCGATCATGCTGGTATTGCAACGCAAATGGTCGTAGAGCGTCAATTGAATGCACAAGGTAAGACCCGCCATGATTTGGGGCGTGAGGCGTTTGTCGATAAAATTTGGGATTGGAAAAAAGAATCTGGTGGTAACATTACCCAGCAAATGCGTCGTTTAGGTACCTCACCAGATTGGACGCGTGAAGCCTTTACGATGGATGCAGGGTTATCTGATGCTGTGCAAGAAGTGTTTGTTCGGTTGCATGAAGAAGGCCTTATCTATCGCGGTAAGCGTTTAGTTAATTGGGATCCAGTCCTGTTAACTGCGGTATCAGACCTTGAAGTACTTAACGAAGAAGAAAATGGCCACATGTGGCACATGCGCTATCCACTAGCAGATGGTAGTGGAGAATTGGTTGTTGCTACTACCCGACCAGAAACCATGTTAGGTGATACAGCCGTTGCGGTACATCCAGAAGATGAACGCTATCAAGACTATATCGGTAAAGACATTAAACTACCGATTACCGGGCGATTAATTCCGATTATTGCGGATGATTATGTTGACCCTGAGTTTGGTACGGGGTGTGTCAAAATTACGCCTGCTCATGATTTTAACGATTATGATATGGGTAAACGTCATGACCTACAAATGATCAATATTTTAACCGATGATGCCAAAATCAATGAGCAAGCGCCTGAGCAATATTGTGGGTTAGATCGCTTTGTTGCTCGTAAGCAAATCGTAGCTGATTTAGATGCCGCCGGTATACTGGTCAAAATCGACGAACACAAACTCAAAGTACCACGTGGTGATCGTTCTGGTGCGGTCATTGAACCGTATTTGACGGATCAATGGTATGTTGCGGTTGAATCCTTAGCGAAGCCAGCGATTGAAGCGGTCGAAAGTGGCGAAATTCGTTTTGTCCCAGAAAACTACAACAAGACCTATTACCAGTGGATGAACAATATTCAAGACTGGTGTATCTCTCGTCAATTATGGTGGGGACATCGGATCCCAGCATGGTATGACCAAGCCAATAATGTTTATGTCGGACGTGATGAAGCACAAGTGCGTGCCAAACATGGTCTTGCTGATGATGTTGTGTTACGTCAGGATGAAGATGTACTAGACACTTGGTTTTCATCTGCTTTATGGCCATTTGCAACTATGGGCTGGCCTGAAGAAACGCCAGAGCTTGAGACTTTTTTACCTAGTTCAGTGCTCGTTACCGGATTTGATATTATCTTTTTCTGGGTGGCGCGTATGATCATGATGACTAAGAAATTTACGGGCAAAATTCCGTTTAAAGATATCTACATCACCGGCCTAATTCGCGATGAAAAAGGCGATAAAATGTCAAAATCAAAGGGTAACGTACTTGACCCAATTGATTTGATAGATGGTATTGAATTAGAGCCATTAGTTGCTAAACGCACCTCGGGGATGATGAATCCGCAAGATGCTAAAAAAATCGAAAAGAGCACCCGCAAAGAATTTCCAGAAGGCATTAATGCCTATGGTACTGACGCATTGCGCTTTACGTTCGCAGCGATGGCATCAACCTCTCGCGATATCAGCTTTGATATGGGACGAGTAGAAGGCTATCGTAATTTCTGTAATAAGATCTGGAACGCATCTCGTTTTGTATTAATGAATACTGAAGAGTTTGATTCAGGTAAAGACGGTGGCGAGTTAGCTCTATCATTAGCCGATGAATGGATTATTGATACTTTCCAACAGACTATCCATGATGTTGAAAAATCAATGAATGAGTATCGGTTTGATTTGGCGGCACAAAGTCTGTATGAATTTACTTGGAACCAATTCTGTGACTGGTATTTAGAATTATCTAAGCCGATCCTCAATGCGGAAGATACGAGCGAAGCCCAAAAACGCGGAACCCGTCATACCCTAATCAATACATTAGAGCAGTTGATGCGCTTAATGCATCCGTTTATGCCGTATATTACCGAACAAATCTGGCAACGTGTTGCGCCGTTAACTGCGGTTGATTGCACTGACACTAGCATTATGGTTCAACCATTTGTGCAATATGACCAGAGCAAGCGTAATAGTCAGGCCGCGGGTGATATTGAATGGTTAAAACAGTGTACGGTCGGTATCCGAAATATCCGAGGTGAGATGGATATTTCTCCGAATAAACCACTCACGGTATTAGCCAAAAATGTCAGTGCTGAGGATCAGCGCCGTTTTGATGATGTTGCAACGGTATTGACTAAGCTTGCACGTATTGAAAGCTTCACTGTCCTTGCTGATGGCGAAGAGGCACCTGCTTCAGCCGCTGCTATGGTAGGTGGTATGGAACTATTGATCCCGATGGCAGGTTTGATTGATAAAGATGCTGAATTAGCGCGGATTGCTAAAGCGGCTGAGAAGATTGAAAAAGATCGCGCTAGAACCGCTGGCAAGCTCAACAACGAGAGTTTTGTGAGTAAAGCACCTGCTGCGGTGATCGAAAAAGAACAAGCTAAGCTTGCGGATATGGAGATGCAATTAGCGAAGCTTGCTGAGCAACGTGCGACGATTGACGCCTTGTAACTTCATTTCAACTTACTAACGTATAAAAACCTGAACGAGATAGTAATATCTGTTCAGGTTTTTTTGTGCGCCTTACCCAGTCATCTATTAATTTATCTAAGAAAAACTCCTAATGGACTTTTAGCACAAACGCGTTAGTATAAAATTAAATTAACAGCATTATTAATTTTATATTCATAGGAAATGCTAAGTGTTTAGCGAGAATCAACATATCTATTTAAAAAAATCTGTGTATATAGGTTTGCTCGCTATATTTTCATATATTGCAGGTTATGTTTTGCTTTGGCTGAGTTTTCAATATCAGTTTCATGACAAGCTAGTTAGTTGGTATTTTCCGCATGGTATCCGAGTTGCATTATTGTTTTTTCTCCCGTTTCGCTATTGGTGTTTATTTTTATTTTGCACCATTATTGGATCAGACAGCTATTACCATTTACATGTTCACTCTGGTGCTAATATTGATCTTGATATGGTGACAACATTTTTTCTGTATTATGCAATGGAAGTCATGTCAGGTGCGATTGTCTTTATACTTTATAAAAAATATATTGATGATGTATTTTCGAGTAAAGGGGTAATGGGACTGATTATTCTCAGCGTGTTATACCGTTTTTTGTATTTAATTATTCCTGCCTATTTTGAATTTGGTTTCTTTTCACTGATGCCACAAGAACGCTATATTGAATTTTTTGTGGCGATACAAATATCAGGTTATTTAGTTGGATTTTATATTATTGCCATAGCATTGTTGATTAAGTGGCTATACACAAAAAATAATGACCGATGGTTTGCTAATAATACATCATTTTTTATAAATTTATTTTTAGTATTAATGGTCACAACGTTATTATTTCAATTCGATCCTAGCCTTGAGTATTTATTACGAATTGCACTCATTATTCCACTCATATTACTTGCTTTTAAGTATGGTTGGCTCGGCGGTATGTTAACTTCTATTATCATCGTGACTTTAGCGTTTGGTATGCTATTTGATGGTGCCAGTGACAAATTATTAGCTTATGAACCTTTTTTAGTGACATATTTATTGATATCAATGATTGTTAGTGTTGTTATTTATGAGAACAATTCGATTAACCAAAAAAACATATCCGCGAATAAGGTCTTAAAGACACAAAATAAAAAGTTAATGGACGCATCGGAGAGAATGCAGAAACTGAGCCAGCAAATCATCAATATCCAAGAGCAAGAACGTAAATATCTATCTAAAGAATTACATGATGAAATAGGACAAGGACTTATCGTGCTCAAGTCATCGATTTATTTATTAGAGCAATCGGATAAACAAGATTTTTCTATTCTTAAACAAGATGCCGACATGATTTACAGTAGTGTGTATGAACTTATGCATTGGCTGCGCCCGGCAACGCTCGATAAATATGGGTTATCAAAGACACTTGAGGGAGATTATTTCCGCGAAAAACTCGCTCTGTCAGATATTGAGTATTCGATTAATATGAGTCTGTCGCAGAAGCTTGACGATCATATAGAAACCACCATATTTAGGATCTGCCAAGAAGCAGTCAACAATACTTTAAAACATTCTAATGCGAATATATTTACGATTGAACTGATGCTGGAGGGGCAGGTTATTCACCTTATTTTAAGTGATAATGGCACCAGTTCAAATGACGTGATAGCGCCTTCAGGTGGGTTCGGGTTAAATAGTATTTATGAGCGAGTGTTAACGCTCAATGGGGTATGTATCTTTACACAGCATAACGGTTTTGTAATAAACATAAAAATCCCATTGTAAGATGATAAGGAGATAAGACCGATGGTGTTTGATATTATATTGGTTGATGACCATCAGCTGGTTCGTGATGGTTTTAAACGAATTATTGAAACGTCAGACGAATATAATGTTATTGGTTCGTATTCAAGTGCTGAAGAAGCGCTAGTTTCTAGCAAAATACAGCAAGCAGATATTTTGATTACTGACATTTCTTTAGACAGTGATATCGATGGATTTAGTTTAATTGAACAGTTTAAACCCATGAATCCCTTGGCAAAAATAGTCATACTTAGTATGTATGAAAGTGCCCTATATCTGCAGCAAGCTAAAAAATATCAAGTCAATGGGTTTATTCATAAACGAGAAGCATCGGAGTTATTGCTCGAGGCGCTTAAGACGATCACGCATGGTGAAAACTATTTTAGTAATAATATGATGTCAAAATTATCTCAAGCGGAGCAAGCCTTGGAAACGTTTAATCGGTTATATCCAAGAGAAGCAGAAGTGTTTTTATTATTAGCCAAAGGAAACAATGTTAAGAATATTGCATTTGATCTTGGTATTGCAGTCAAGACAGTGCATTCGCACCGCCTCAATATTTACAAAAAATTTGGTTTTACTTCAGGTTTTGAAATCACCAAATTTTGTCTACTGCATGGGATTATTGATAATAATGATTTTTAATGGTTAGGCTCGATAAACTCTGTTCCCCAACCGTCGTACAAAATCTCATTTTTATCTGATATTTGTAATAAGTTATCTAAATCAGCAACTAGTGCTTCACGGTCAAGTGGGCGTTCAATCACTGCGTCAAAGCACAGCACAATATCACCATCTTCTAGTTCCATCTCTTCAGCATCAGTGACTTCAAATCCGGCCTTAAACGCATCAACAGCGGCTTTTTCTAGCATATCAAAGTCATCACCAACTAAATGGTGTTCAATCGTGTAGGTTGCCTTAGGGTCGCTACCATCGGCAAGTAGTGCAGCTAGGATTTCATCAGTAAATGCTAGCCATTCATCACGTTCTTCAATGTTCATAGGATATCTCTGGTTAATTAGGTTTGATTGCGCTGGTTTAATGCATCAGCATCAGCGTTTAATGTATCAAATCGATGCGTCATTTTATCATGAAAATACTCAGACCATTGTTTGACGTCTTTACTGTCATCCATGTTTTCAGGCTCATAAAATCGCACAATAACGGTACCGTTATCCCAACGATTTAACTTGATTTGTTGGTGAGTATTACTCGCACATAGCATTAATACCGGTTTTTTGGTTTCTTTTGCAATGCGAAACGCGCCGGTCTTAAAAGGCAATACACCACGGCCATAGCTCCGCGTTCCTTCCGGGAAAAACCATACCGAAAAATTCCCCTCGAGGATTTTTTTAGCAGTCAGTTTTAGGGTGTCTCGAGCTTTTCCTGAGTTTTTTCGGTCAATCATTATATTACCGGATAAATAATAGATTTGGCCAAAGAAAGGGATCCATTTTAAGCTTTTTTTACCTACGGTAATCACACCCGCAAATGCCGCTTTGCAGATAGTCATCAAGTCATAGCTGTTTTGATGATTAGCAATACATACATAGGTTTCAGCAGGGTTAATGACGTCTTTATTTTCAACAATAACCGTTACCCCCATTATTTTTGACATCGATGCATACCATTTTCCGGCAAGTGCAACGCTATTATGATGAAAAGGTCGGGTGATAAAGATCAACAGCAACAGTGTATTCATTAAAATAAAATACACGAGTAATAATGGGATTCGGATTAAGGCTAACACGTGTTCGCTCAAAAAAAAATTTGCGCAAGTATACCTGAACATACCCTGTAAAAGCCAGTTTATATAGGACTAAGTGATTCGATATAGAGCAAGTGAGGTTGTAAATTTTTTCTTTAAATAGCCGATAACATTTTATGATTAACTGATGAATGACATACTATGCAACGCTTTACCCATGACCATACCGAAGAAGATATATTGCATGATCTTATGGCAGAGATTAATGAGCTCTATGAGGCCTGTGAGCAAACCTTAATAGAATTAGAGATCAAGCCTGAGGATAACGAATTACAACGCGCATTATTTAGACAGCTGCATACGATTAAAGGTGATTTAGGATTAGTGGGCTTTGCGCCCCTGTTACCACTTATGCAACACGTCGAAGATTTACTCGATATGTTGCGTAAAGGTCATATCGCCTACACCAGTAATATGTCGGATGTCGTGTTACAAAGCATGGATAAGGTAAAGCAGTTTGTCAAAACGTGCATTCAAGATGGCCACACGCAGTATGATAATGTGCAACTTGATCAGGTTATTAGCCACATAAAAGAGGTTCAGCCGCATCGCGATGCCGAAAATGAAATGATCCTAGCGGCTGCTGCTAACGTGTTAATGGGGCAAGTACCAAGCAAACCCAAGAGTATCGATACCCTCAATCAAGCGAGCTTGACTAAATCAGGCATCCCCAAAGATTTAGCCCCTCACTTGAAAGCCGATATGTTGTTTTTTAGAGATTTGATGCACCCAATTGAAAAGCGGGTGTTAGCACTACATGGGCGTGGTGACAAGATTGCACAACTAGCCCATCTGATTAATATACAGGCTGGCCAACCCATCGCACCAGAACAACTCAGTGTTGCGTGTTTTATGCATGATGTAGGTATGGCGTTTATGCCACCTGCCTTAGTCAATCAAGCTCAATTGAGTCATCAAGAACAGCAACTGATGAAATCACATGTGTATAAAAGTGCACGGTTCTTAGAACATATGGATGCATGGAATGACGCACGAAAAATCATTATGCAGCATCATGAACGTTGTGATGGCAGTGGTTATCCAATGGGATTGGTTGAGACTGATATTTGTGACGGTGCCAAACTATTAGGCATTCTCGATACCTACTATGACTTGCATCATGCAGCATTAGGTACTGCTAATGCTAAGGACGCACAAAAACGTGCATTAGTGGCAATTAATAAACTCTACGCAGGGCTATTTTGTCCAATTTGGCTCGGGCATGTTAACCAAACCTTAGCAAGGGTCTTGTCGATGCAAGAGTAGGGACTTATTGGATATCGAGCTCTTTTAATTTTCGAGTGAGCGTATTGCGACCCCAACCTAAACGTTTAGCCGCTTCTTGCTTGTGCCCGTGAGTATGTATTAATGCGCGTTCAAGCATAATTTTTTCAAATTCATACGCCGCGTGATTTAAAATTCCATCCTGATCTAGCGCAAGTTGCTCATCTGTCCAATTGGCTAATTGTTGTTGCCATGTTGCTATGTCAATGTCCGAAGCAGCATTAGGGGTATGACTTGTGCTCATTGATTGTTGCGCTGGCAAAAGTGTATTAAATAGCTCAGGAGGTAAATCCGAGGGTAACACCTCTTGAGATGAGGCCATCACGGTCACCCAGCGACAAACATTTTCTAATTGTCGAACATTGCCCGGCCAGTCAAGTTGAGATAATTGCTCTTGTGTGGTTTGTGCGAGCACTTTCATTTCTACTTCAAGTTCATTGGCGGCTCGTTGTAAAAAATGTTTTGCTAGTAATGGAATATCTTCTTTGCGGTCATTTAAAGCAGGAATATGGATCCGAATGACATTCAGGCGATGATACAGATCTTCTCTAAATTTATTATCTGTAACATGTTGTTCTAGATGTTGATGGGTTGCTGCAATGATCCTAACATCGACTGATACAGGCTCATGGCCTCCTACCCGATAAAATTGCCCATCGGCAAGAACGCGCAATAATCTCGTTTGAATATCCAGTGGCATATCACCAATTTCATCTAAAAATAATGTTCCGCCATTGGCTTGTTCAAAACGGCCTTTGCGCATGGATTGGGCACCGGTAAATGCCCCTTTTTCATGCCCAAATAATTCAGATTCGATTAAATCGGTAGGAATAGCAGCCATATTTAATGCGATAAATGGTTTTTTGGCGCGGGGAGAATGCTTGTGTAGTGCATGTGCCACTAATTCTTTACCTGTTCCTGATTGACCATTGATCAACACCGATATACTTGAGCGAGCTAAACGACCAATAGCCCGAAAGACTTCTTGCATTGCCGGTGCTGCACCGATGATCTCTGAACGCACTTGCTCTACTTGATCCAATAGTGGCGCGTTGCTTGATTGGGTTTCTTGAGCATGAGCAAGAGCTCGTTGCGTTAAGCTAACCGCCTCGTTGATATCAAACGGTTTAGGTAAATATTCAAACGCACCCGATTGATAAGCATTCACTGCTGAATCTAAATCCGAATGTGCCGTCATGATAATAACGGGTAAATCAGGGTATTGCGCGTGGATATCATTTAACAAAGATAAGCCGTCCATTTGTGGCATTTTGATATCACTGATAATAACTTCAGGTACTTGTCCAGCCTGTAACTGTAACAGCACATCACGCGGGTTTTCAAAACAACAAGAGGCGATATCAGCCGTGTTTAAGGCTTTTTGGAGCACCCAGCGAATCGAACTATCATCATCAATGATCCAGACTGCTTCGTTATTCATCAGCGGCTCCTTTAGAATTAATCGGTAACGTTATTGAAAATTGAGTGCGCCCTGTTTGCGACTCGACATCAATCTTGCCGTTGTGATGCTCAACTAGCGATTGAGCGATAGATAAACCTAATCCACAACCCTGTGTTTTGGAGCTCACCATAGGATAAAATAACGTATCTTGCAGTGCTTTTGGCACCCCTGGGCCATTATCATAAATGCTCAACACCGCACACAAGGCAACGTTTTTTCCCATGATGACTTGTTGTCTCGCGATGCGAGTTTTGATGCGTATTTGTGGCGCGGGGGTATCTGACTCTTCTAACGCTTGCAGTGCATTGCGGATAATATTTAGACAGGCCTGTTGTATCATGTGTGCATCAATATACACATCCGGAATACTCGGATCATAATCTCGCACCATATCGACACTAAACGCATTATCGACAGTTACCAACTGACAAACCGCTTCAATCGGCGCATGAATATTATGCCATGCACATTGGGGTAAAGAATTGGGACCTAATAAGCGGTCGACTAATTCACGCAATCGGTCGGATTGTTGAACGATCATTTGGGTATATTCAAGTTGATCCGAATTAGTCAGTTCCATCGCTAAGAGCTGTGCAGCTCCGCGAATTCCCCCTAACGGATTTTTGATTTCATGCGCCAAGCCGCGAACCAATTCTTTAGCGGCATGCTGTTGCGCCATTTGTTGGTTTTCTTTACTGATCCTGCGCTGCTGGTCAATATGCTTGGCTTCAATCAATAACGCATCATGGTTGTCATGGTTGATATAACTGACAGCAATATCAACGACTAAAACAGTTTCATCGAGTAAAGATACCTCAACTTCATTTTCGCTAAAATTTTCATGTTGCGTCATAGCCCAATGAAAGCGAGTGTTGTCTAATGAAGAAAATAAAAAAAAGTCAGCAAGCACTCTGCCATAAATCTGTTTGCGCCCAGTCTTTAAAAAACTCAAGGTCGCTTGATTGGCATACTGTACTTCAAATTGGGTATTGATCACTAAAATAGAAGTGAGTAAGTGATCAAACATTTTATCAAAAGACATATTCATATTATTCACTATGCACCAAAAAGGTGCAGTAAGCTATCGTTTTACATAAAAAAGCCTGCAATCGCAGGCTTTAATTTAGATTGTCATATTGACAGTGCAAACCCGATTGGCTTAGCAGCTGTAATACATATCGAATTCTACAGGGTGAACCGATGTATTCAGTAACTCAACTTCTTCTTGCTTAAGCTCAATGTAGGCATCAATCATGTCATTCGTCATCACACCGCCTTGGATTAAGAATTCACGGTCAGCATCAAGTGCTGCTAATGCTTCTTCTAATGAACTTGCAACCGTTGGGATCAATGCTGCTTCTTCTGCTGGTAAGTCATACAGATCTTTATCTGCAGCATCACCAGGGTGGATTTTGTTTTTGATCCCATCAAGACCAGCCATTAATAACGCGGTGAACGCTAAATAAGGGTTTGCCGTTGGGTCAGGGAAACGCACTTCGATACGACGTGCACGATCACTCGTTACATGTGGAATACGGATAGAAGCAGAACGGTTACGCGCAGAATATGCAAGCATTACTGGTGCTTCGAATCCCGGAACTAGACGCTTGTAGGAGTTAGTCGATGCATTGGCAAAGGCATTGATTGCACGTGCGTGCTTAATTGTACCACCAATGTAATATAATGCTTCTTCAGACAGACCCGCATATTTATCACCAGCGAAGATGTTTTTGCCATCTTTTGATATCGATTGGTGAACGTGCATACCTGATCCATTGTCGCCGACAAGTGGCTTAGGCATAAAGGTTGCTGTTTGACCATAAGCATGCGCAACATTGTGCACAACATACTTGTAGATTTGAATTTCGTCAGCTTTAGCTACCATTGTGTTAAACATAGTGGCGATTTCGTTTTGACCAGCCGTTGCAACTTCGTGGTGATGCGCTTCAACTGTCAAGCCCATTTCTTCCATTACCATACACATAGCTGCGCGGATATCATGACCAGAATCAACAGGAGGTACAGGAAAATAACCGCCTTTCACACCAGGACGATGCCCCATGTTGCCATCATCGTATTTAGTACCAGAATTCCATTTTGCTTCTTCAGCATTGATCTTAAAGAACGACCCAGCCATGTCAGTATGGAAACGCACATCATCAAATAAGAAAAACTCTGGCTCAGGTCCAACTAATACTTTGTCACCAATACCGGTAGATTTAAGGTACTCTTCAGCGCGCTTAGCAACTGAACGAGGGTCACGTTCATAACCTTCCATCGTCGCTGGCTCTAGTATGTCGCACGTCACGTTAATTTGTGTTTCTTCAGCGAACGGATCAATAACTAGTGTAGATAAGTCTGGCATTAAGACCATGTCTGACTCGTTTATACCTTTCCATCCTGCGATAGAAGAGCCGTCAAACATTTTACCTTCCTCAAAAAAATCTTCATCTACTTGATGAGTAGGAATCGATACATGTTGCTCTTTTCCTTTGGTATCGGTAAAACGAAGATCAATAAATTTTGCTTCGCTGGTTTTGATGAATTCTAACGCCTTTTCAATTGACATTCGCTGTCTCCAATTTATTAGTAAAAATACATAAGTCGTTAACTTATGTTTAAAGTGAATAATATGATTAACACTAGTAAAGCAAATTATATGCCATTGAATATTTATCTGCACAAGTCAGTAAAAATCTGATGTGTAGCAATTCATCTAATCTCGCCTACATTAAATGCACAGCCTTTTTGCTCCATAATGGTGCGGACGGCACTAAAAAGGTGCAATCTAGATTATTTATCTAGCCTAGCTCATTGCCACAAAGCAATGTATAACATTATTAGGTTGATCGCTATACAACTCATGGATTATTTGTTCTTGATCAATATAGTTTTACCTCGACGATCTATACTAGATTATGTCTGCTTAACGGAGAATGACTTATGGCTCACCCAATACATACGATTTTGGCGACGATTAATACGGATCACAGTACCCATGTTGCACTTGATAAGGCGGAGCGTTTAGCGAAGCAAACTGGCGCAAAGCTGCATTTGTTGACATCCACTTATGACCCGATAATGCAATATGCTGATTTTGTTTCTGCGCATGATCTCAGCCAACTTAGGCAACATGTGCTGACGAATAAAGAAACGCTGATAAACGACTTAATCGCCACACTTGATCAAACACAATGTCCATGTAGAGGGCATGTATCTTTTGCCCCTAATATTGCTGATGCGATTGATGAAATTGGCGATACATTGGCTGTTGATCTAGTGATTAAACGAAAAAGTGACGACTTATCTGAGATTAATCCTTTTCATACACCTACTGACCGTCAGTGTATTAGACAAGCAAAACGACCATTGTGGTTGGTATCAGATGAAGACGTTGACTATCAATCTATTGTTGTGGCGATTGATCCAATCACGCATGATGACGAGCATGCCAAAGTAAATGAGCGGCTTGTCTATATGACTCAATGGTTAGCGGCTCACTATGATGCACAGGTTAAATTTGTCCATGCTTATGATCCACCCATTCAGACCGTTGGTTTTGAGATTGCTGCATTTGGATACGAAGAATTACTCGATAATGTCATTAAGCATCATGAATCGGCAATGCAAGAGTTTGCGCAAACTTACGCAATACCGGATGAGGATTGCATGGTTGTGCAGGGTAACCCAGATCAAGTTATTGCAAACACGTGTATTGAAGAGCAATCCGACCTATTAGTAATTGGTACAATCGGACGGTCAGGTTTGAGTGCGTTTTTCTTAGGTAACACTGCTGAAGCAGTCCTAGCTAAGGTGCATTGCGAGGTGTTATGTATTCCAGCTGAAGAAGCAGCTGATTAACCCAAAAATGTATTTATTTGATTGAAAAATTAGCTTATTGAGCAATAAGCCTGTAGAATGCGCGCCCATGATAACGTTGGTGTGTATTCTGTTTATTGTTAGTTATGTACAGATGGAATAAAACGCCAACGTCCGAGTTTTTATTTAAAGAGAGTACATTACATGTCTGCTACCCAGACCTCAATTGAAAAATTACGTAACATTGCGATTATCGCTCACGTCGATCACGGTAAAACTACCCTTGTTGACAAACTTTTACAGCAATCAGGTACCTTAGAGTCGCGTGGCGAAGCTGAAGAACGTGTAATGGATTCTAACGATATCGAAAAAGAACGTGGTATCACGATATTAGCTAAGAATACTGCAATCAACTGGAATGATTACCGTATCAACATTGTAGACACCCCTGGACACGCCGATTTTGGTGGTGAAGTAGAGCGTGTTATGTCGATGGCTGATTCAGTACTACTATTAGTTGATGCACAAGAAGGGCCTATGCCACAAACGCGTTTTGTGACGCAAAAAGCGTTTGCTCAAGGTCTTAAGCCAATTGTTGTTATCAACAAAATTGATAAGCCAGGCGCTCGTCCTGATTGGGTTATCGACCAAGTATTCGATTTGTTCGACAACTTAGGTGCAACTGACGACCAGTTAGATTTCCAAGTGGTTTATGCCTCTGCAATCAACGGTTGGGCAACTAACGATGTTGACGTTCCAAGCGAAGATATGACCCCATTATTCGAAACGATCGTAGGTAGTGTTGCAGCTCCTGATGCTGACCAAGATGGTGCATTCCAAATGCAAATCTCGCAGCTTGATTACAACTCATATGTTGGTGTAATCGGTGTAGGCCGAATTACTCGCGGTACAGTTAAGGTTAATCAACAAGTCACTATTGTTAATGCCGAAGGCCAAAAACGTAACGGTAAAGTCGGTAAAGTATTAGGTTACTTAGGTCTTGACCGTCACGATGTAGACTCTGCTGCTGCAGGCGATATCATCGCTATTACGGGTCTTGGCGAATTAAAAATCTCTGATACGATTTGTGATGTGAACCAAGTAGAAGCGTTACCCGCTTTATCAGTTGATGAGCCTACAGTTACTATGACTTTCCAAGTTAATACCTCTCCATTTGCTGGTAAAGAAGGTAAGTTTGTTACTTCACGTAACATTCTGGAGCGTTTACAAAATGAATTAGTTCATAACGTTGCTTTACGCGTAGAAGAAATGGCCGATCCGGATAAATTCCGCGTATCAGGTCGTGGTGAACTGCATTTAGGTATCTTGATTGAGAACATGCGTCGTGAAGGTTACGAGTTAGCTGTGTCACGTCCAGAAGTAATTTTGAAGGAAGAAGACGGTGTTCTAATGGAACCGTTTGAAACAATGACGGTTGACGTTGAAGAGCAACATCAAGGTTCTATCATCGAACAACTTGGTTTGCGTAAAGCAGAAATGACCAACATGTCTCCAGATGGTAAAGGCCGTACACGTGTTGATTTCGTTGTACCTAGCCGTGGCTTAATTGGTTTCCAAACTGACTTTATGACATTAACCTCTGGTTCTGGTTTGTTGTATCATACATTCGATCACTACGGTCCTCATAAAGGCGGTAATATCGGTACACGTAAGAATGGTGTATTGATTGCTAACGCAACGGGTAAAGCCTTAACTAACGCGTTATTTAACTTGCAAGAGCGTGGCCGCATGTTTATCGGTCATGGTGTTGAAGTGTATGAAGGCATGGTTTTAGGTATTCACAGCCGTGAAAACGATTTAACCGTAAATGCCCTTAAAGGTAAGCAATTAACTAACGTTCGTGCATCTGGTACAGATGAAGCACAAACGCTTGTGCCGCCAATTGTTTATACTCTAGAGCAAGCACTTGAATTTATCGATGATGATGAATTAGTTGAAGTTACGCCAGAGAGCATTCGTATTCGTAAGAAGTTATTAACTGAAAACGAACGTAAACGCGCTGGTCGTGCTCCAAAAAACTAAATCTGAATAGATTTAGGAAAGTTTATAAAGAGGTCGCATTAGCGGCCTTTTTTTTTAAGCAGTCCAATCCAAAAGCCTAATTCAAGCAGCACACCCAGTGCAATAAATGCCATTGCACCTTTTACTGTGCCGATATAATAACAGACACAGGCCAGTAAAATTAAGCTGATGAGCATGATAGTTTTGGTTGTCGTTGTCATCGTACTGTTACTCCTCTTATTCCTCTAGGGTAAAACTTTCCCAGTCTTTGTAAGTGGCAGCGCGTTCGATACCTTGTCCTGGCTCGAGCACAACTGCGTCACTCAAACTCATATCTTTTTGAATCAAGTCGCCAACCGCAACAAGATGTAAATCTGAGGATTCATCGGCTGCATCGTCGCCACATGTAAATTGCCAGTCACCTTCGAGATCACGCGTGACTTGCAGGACTTTAGCATTGTCGTTTAAGACATGTTCGCAGATGAATACACCAAAATCTTCACGGAATTTTTTATTTTTTACGCCACGGTTAGCCATGGTTAAGTCTCTTCATAAATTAAATTAAGCTTATTGTAATGTATCTGCAATGTTTACGATATACTTGGGTAAGATTAATAATAGGAAGCACATTGATGTTTGATTTTGATGAACGCGTTGACCGCTCGGGTACTTACTCTTGTAAATGGGAAAAATACAAAGGCAAAGACATATTGCCAATGTGGATCGCCGATACCGAATTTAAAATTGCACCTGCAATTCAGCAAGCGTGTCATACTCAGATTGAACATGGTGTGCTTGGCTATCATTTACCGGCACAATATACGCCAGCTAATGATGCCGTCGTGCGTTGGTGTAAGAGTCAATATAACTGGGATATCCAACCGTCTTGGATAGTATGGACGCCCGGCGTGTGCCCTGGCTTTAATGTGGCGATCCGTGCGTTTTGCCAAGCGGGTGATAAAGTTCTTATCCAAACCCCTAATTATCCGCCAATTTTAGCTGCACCGGCGTTTAACGACTGTACGCCTGTGCATATTGCCACAGTAGAAGAACATGACGGTTGGATGCTGGATTTTGCGGAACTTGAGGTGCAAGCCAAAGATCCTAAAGCCAAGCTCTTTATCATGTGTAATCCGATGAATCCGGTGGGCAGTGTGTTGTCGCAAGCTCAGCTTGATCGTGTTGCACAGATATGCGCTGATAATGATGTAATCTTATGTTCAGATGAAATCCATTGTGATTTGATCCTCGATAAACTGACCCATTTACCCGCCGGTAATCATGCCCAATTACAACATCGTTCTATTACCTTAATGGCAGCGAACAAAACCTTTAACATTGCCGGATTAGGCACATCGTTTGCGATCATTCCTGATGTGACACTGCGCAATGCGTTTAATGCTGCATCGCGAGGCATAGTGCCGTGGGTGAATATTATGGGGTTAGTGGCAACACAATCGGCATTTACCGAATGTGATGACTGGCATGCTGCTCAGCGTAATTACTTAATTGGCAATCGTGATTATTTGGCTAACGCCATCAATGCAATTGATGGGTTAAGAGCACTTCCTGCACCCGCTACCTTCTTGTTATGGGTTGATGCATCTCAATTAGATTTGGGGGCAGCTAAGAATGTCCAAGATTGGTGTGAAGCACGTGGAGTAGGGCCATCACCGGGTGTGGATTTTGGGAATGAGCAATTTTTCCGTTTAAATTTTGGTGTATCAAGAGCGATGCTCGAAGAGGTTGTGGCACGGCTTAGCGCTTAAATGAGCGCTACAGCATCCACAACTTATAACCGCCTAATCCTATAATGAAGAGCACAATACTCCAGCCTAGAAGGTTACTCGTTATGCCGTTGGTATGTTGGCGCATGATACGTTTGTTGTTTACGACGATCAGCAAAAATATACCAATCACGGGCAGCAGCAATGCATTGGTAGCTTGTGCAAAGATAATCGCAGCAATCGGTTTGAATCCACTAAATGCGACAATCACACCTGCAATTAAAATAATACCTGCCACGATTTTAAACGCAACTTCTTTGGGCGATGTGGGTAAGCCCAATACGCCAGTCACCGCATAAGCACCCGCTAACGGTGCCGTGATCGCACTCGTCAAGCCTGCTGCAAATAATCCAATAGCAAAAAATAACGTGGCAAACTCACCCAATAATGGCGTAAGTTGTAAGGCTAGATTACTGGCATTAACGGCGATACCTTGAGCAAAAAAAGTACTGGCAGCAGTGCCTAATATTGCGATAGTAATTAATCCACCTAAAGAAAAACTAAGCACATTTTTGACACGATTATCTAAAATCTGTGGAGATAAATGTTGCTCGTTATCAGATGTAGCCAGCAAGCTAGATTGCATAAAAATATTGTAAGGAACGATGGTTGTTCCAATCAGCGCGATAATCATTGTCACGTTTGATGCATCTACGTTGATATTGGTTATGCCATTAAACAATGCATTCATATCAGGTCCGCTACTGATAAAAGCTGTAATAAAGACAATACTCATGATCAACACAAGGCCAATTAATACCTTTTCAACGAAGCGAATACTACCTGACAACAATGCTATTGCTGCAATGATTGCGATGAGTCCAATCCATGTAGTTAGTGAAATATCAGTGACTGACGCCAGCCCAATCGCAGCACCGGTAATATTGCCTGCCTCGTATGCTGCATTACCAATACCTATAGCACTAACGATCAACAGGACCATGAATAACTTTAATAACGGTTGAGCAATGGTTTTGTGCAATGCTTCGGCAAGGCCCATATTACTGACGATGCCAATTCGGCTCGCCATATCTTGAATGATGATGGTGGCAAATACAGAAAATACTAACGCCCACAGTAAACCGTAGCCAAATTGCGCGCCCGCGATAGTGGCAGTCGTAACTGTACCTGGGCCAATAAAGGCTGCAGTAACTAAAAGTCCGGAAAATGACGATTTTTGTTTAGACATGATATTTTATTTTTGTTGTTTTATGTCAATAAGTTACTATGCCATACTATGCGCACAATTGACAACAAACGAACCACTCGCATTATGAATCAATCTTATCTGCCGAACGCATTGCAACAACTATTTGAACAATCGTTATGGCAAGATACATTATATCCACCCCACAAAATCCATGGAATGCTGTTTGCCATTGGCTGTGTTCCAGAAATACCTTTGCCAGAAACTTGGCTAGGGTATGTGTTTGAGCAGCACGCTCAAGTACCACAACAGTCAGATTTGGTGCTCTTAACACATGAATTGATGAATGCATTAGCTGAAGTATTAGCAGATATTCAAAACACCGAGTTAGGGTTTAGTCACGCTTGGCAGTTTCAATCACAGCAGAGCAGTATAGCGAAGACGGCACAAACAAGTCCTGATTATGCCGTATTTTTGCAAGGGGTTTTGTTTGTACATGCTGCTCAGCAAGCACAATGGCAAGCGGCTTGGGAGTATATGCCACAAGCAGAGCAAGCGATACACAGCAAAACATTAAGTCATTGCTTATCGTTATTTACTACATTTGCTGATGTTACATTGAGCTTGTCCAATAAATCAGAGGATCAACAAGCCGCATTGGTTAATGCGTTACCGCAAATTTTTGCATCCTTACCTGGAGCATTAACCCAATACATTGAATTAAGTGGCGTATTAGCAGGGTATTTACCTGATCAATTAGAATGGTTTAACGACGGCCAAAATAACAATGGCCAATAAAACCAATACTGGTGCTTCATTCAAAAACCGATAAAAGCGCGATGAACGGATATTTTGATCCTTGGCAAGATCGCGCATTATTGTGTAGAGATAGCCGTAATAGCCATATAGGCCAAGTAAAAGGACTAGTTTTATATGCAGCCAGGTCGAAGCGACAAACCAATCCATCCCATAAATAGCAATTAGCCAAATACCGAATATCAGTGTTAACAAAGCAAATGGTGCCACAAAAAACCATAACCGCCGTTGCATCACTTTAAATACGTTTCGTGTCGCTGGTTCAGGGTTCTCTGCAAAATAAACAAATAGCCTGGGTAAATAAAAGATCCCTGCCATCCACGCTACCATAAAAAAGATATGTAAGGCTTTTACCCATAATAAAGTCATGTCTTGCTCTCTTTGTACTGTCTAAATAGATGTGATTATATGCCGTCAGCACAAATCAAATACGGCTAATGTTCCAATTGAAACAAATAGCTATGCAATGCATTCCATGTGATAACACCATAGATTTTATGCGCGTTGGGGCAGGTGATCAACACTGCACCATTGCGTCGTCCTTGTAACTCATCATACACCTCACCCAAGGTATTTTGATACGAAAATATAGGTAAACGTGTCGTTAGCACAGGTTGTGAGTCTTTCGTTAACCGCACATCAGGTTCAACTAAGTACCAGGTTAATGTACTTTCTAGATGCGTTTTTGGATGATTTCCTGCTTGATTGATGTGTTCGCTGTGCAATTCAAGGCTCCCTTCAGTCGGCTGCTGACTTTGATAAATACACAAGTCTGTAGGGTGCTCTTGGAGATACTCAAGCATTGCGCTATGTTCAGATTCAGTAAATTGCTGGACGGGTTGTTGACACAAAGCCAGCACACCGGTTCGTTGCAAATTTTGGATCACCGGAGCGAGTTTATAGTTGAGCTGTTGGAATTCCATTTGACGAATAAAGATCGAACGATTATTAAATACCTGATTAGAGACAACATACGCTGGCACAATCACTAAGATTGCTGGTAGGACAATTTCAGGTGCGTAGGAAAGCTCCATTACGGCACTCAAGGCAGCTAAAGGTGCATGCAACACGGCGGTTAACATACCTGCTAGACCGAGTAGTACAAAACTATCATGGTGTTGGGTGGTACCTATCAGGGTTTCTAACGGATAGGCGAGGATAGCCCCTGAAAACATACCGATAATCATTACTGGACCAATGATCCCACCAGGGATCCCAAGCCCAATTGCGACCATAGCCAAAACAAACTTAGCGACTAAAATCCCAATCAGCACACCTATACTGACTTCTTGGTCAAACAAGATATGCACAGCTTCAAACTCAGCTCCCATTGCTTGCGGTAAAAAAATACCAATACTGCCCGTGACGGCAGCAGCAAGCGCGAAGCGCAATGGCATACTCATATGCTGGCAGCGTTGCATGACTTGCATCAATTGATGGTTAAATAATGCTGAGAGTGCCCCCAGGAACATACCAAAAATGATGAGATAAACAAAAATGATTTTGTCGAGATCAGCAAACGACAAAAATAATAACGCAGTGCCTTCACCAAAGACTAAACGTGACATGACCGAACCGATTGCTGCAGAGAGCATAATCGGAATAAAAATATGTATGCGATAGTTGCGCATGACAACTTCCATTACAAACATCACGGCAGCAAAGGGGGTATTGAAAGACGCCGCAATACCCGCAGCAATTCCACAACCTGCTAATATGCGGATACAATTGTACGGTAGTTTTAACCCATCGCCGACAAAACTGGTGCCTGCCGCGCCAAGATGGACGGATGGGCCCTCACGACCAACAAAAAAACCACTAGCAAGTGCAAAAATACCACCAAAAAATTGATTGATACTCGAACGAAATGGCATTAATCCGTAGTCATTTTTAAAACGGTGAATAACAAAAGGGATCCCTAGTCGATAATGTTCTCGTCCGGTAAGTAAAGCGACCAGATAGATCCCAAGAACGCCCATAAAGGGGAGGGCAAAACGTGCGTACCAAGTTAATTGATCATACGCACCCAGTTCAGGTAACAGATGCAGTTGGATATATTGAAATGATAAACGAAAAATGATTATAACGGTGGCTGCACAAACACCCGCGATGACCCCTAATAGGCATAATTGCCATGAGGTTTTTGGATAAGATAATGTGAGTCGCAGCGCATCAAGCATAGAATATTTTCTGTTTTTAACGGTAATTCTAGTGAATAACTAGTTCAATAAATGGCATAATATCATAATGTTGCATATTACTTGATAACCAAATAGGACTAGGCATGGATTTGTATCGATTTAGGCAAAGTGCCAGTGCATTCCGCTTTTATGCGTTAATCGTTGGCTTATTGATTGGCATGCTCTTTATCGGCTATCAACTGGCTACCTTTCAGCAAGCAGAAAACCGACAACAGACAGCACAGTTAAGTGGTTCTCTGGCTCATGCTCAAGCCGAAAATCATCGTTTAAATCAAGCGTTGAGTCAGTTAGATGTCGATATTGCGGTACAGCACAGCGCTCAAAAAATAGCCGAGCAAAGCATGCTCGAGTTATTGGAAGAGAATCAAGCGCTCCAACAAAAAATCCAACTGTATCAACTTGTTCTTGGCGAAAATGAAAAAGCAGGGCCATTTGCAATCCATCAATTGCAGTTACACCGTTTACCAGAACAACGGCATTATTTGCTTGATCTGCTTTTACTGCAAGGCCGCGCGCTCAAATCGGTGATCAATGGTACATTAAACATCACGATTGAAGGGATTGTTGCCGACCAAGCAACAACCTTAGCCTTGCCTACATTATTCAGCGGATCGGTATTTATTGAGAATACGGATGAATCTATGCGCTATCGCTATCAGTATTTTTTGGAAAAACAATATGTGATTCAGTTACCTGAGGGATTTGTTGCCAATTCGATAACGATATCAACCGATGTATATCAATGGAAACGTAAGATCGATAGCTTTACACAGACCGTTCTCTGGGCAGATTTAATTGCACCTAATACTTGATGAATTTACTCAAGTATTAGATAATTGATTTATTATATGAAATGGATGCGATTCTTGTTATGACTGTAGAAATGGCTCTCCCGATCGAATTTTCAGAATCGGCTGCAAGTAAAGTAAAAACGCTAATTGAAGAAGAAAACAACCCAGAACTTAAGTTACGTGTGTATGTAACCGGTGGCGGCTGCTCAGGTTTTCAATATGGCTTCACGTTCGATGAAAAAGTCAACGAAGGTGACATGACGATTGAAAAAAACGAAGTGACATTGGTCGTTGATCCAATGAGCTTGCAATATTTAGTTGGCGGTATTGTCGATTATACTGAAGGCTTAGAAGGTTCTCGTTTTTTGGTCAATAATCCTAACGCAACGACAACTTGTGGATGTGGTTCTAGCTTCTCAATCTAAGTATTAGCGCTATATCTATAGCAAAGGCCATCTAATAATGTAACGGACGTGAATGACGTCAGCGCATGATTAGATGGCTTTTTTGATCGTATGATTAACGATGACCCCAAGGTTGCATGTTGGCTTGAACGGGTTGGGTTAAATCAAATTCTACTTTAAATTCAAAACCAGCGCGGGTTAAACGATAGGTGAATGTTTTCTCATAAATAAACACTTCCCAGACGTTCGTTAAGCTTTGCGGATAGCCTAATTCAATAAATAATGCTTGGGTATAATGGTCTACCGGAAAAGCTTGGGTATGTGCAGAGCCGACGCTTTGTGTATGACCGCCATACATGGTTAAACTATCATGACTGCCATCAGCATGGCGATGATCATGTTTTAGCAGTAACCCGGCACCGGTTTTGGTTATTACCCACGTACGAGATGCATCTTCACCAACAAAAAAAGGAATTTTTATTTGTGTATCAGAGCATTCTCGAACATGCATCAGCAAAGTGGCATCAGCAAAACGGTCACTCCCTGAGGTATCCACGGCTAATTTTCCAGTAAAGGCTTGTCCACACAACTGCGTTAGCGCAGCAAAAAAAGCATTGTGTTCGCTGGGCGTTACCGCACTAATGCTTAATGCCGGTGGGTATTGTTGAGCCGATGATAATTGATCTGGTGGCGGCATTGTTGCAACGGCATAGCTATTACTGACGCTAAACAGTGTCATGCAGAATAAGCCAATCAAAAAACTAATTCGACGCATGCACAGTGAAGATGCAGCTAGATAAATCGAAGTCGGGAAGTGTGTGCGTGCTGTAGCATGATATTTCATCAGTATGACCTTGTGTCTAGTATCCTGTTATCGGATCCAATGTAAAATTAAGTGGGCGATGATTGATAAATAACGTCAGGTTGTCACTGACCACACTCATCACCCGTTCGGGCGTTGAAATTGCCGCTGTGTGTTGGGTTATTTTAACCTGTGGATGAGTCCATAATGGACTGTCACTGGGCAAAGGCTCCTGGCTAAACACATCTAACACCGCTTGGTCTAACAGTCCCTCTTGCAAACTACGATAGACGCATTCATCACTTATCACACTGCCACGACCGGCATTAACAAACAATAAACCGCGTGAATTCGAGGGTCGCTGTGCATGGCGTGACATTAAATCAGTATGCGTGATAAAACCTTGTGTTTGCTTGGTTTCGGGTAACAAATTAACTAATACATCACAGTGGGTCAAGAACTCAGCCTTATATTCGCTGGAGTACATGGTTAAGTGTGGATGACTAGTGAGTGTCTTGCCGGAATGACTTAACCCAATTACATTGGCTTGCAATGCATCAAATACCGGTAGCATGCCTTGTGCTATATTGCCCATACCCATAATGCCAATCGTATACTCAGTCATGCTGGTTAGCGTTGGTGGATGCCACTGGCTTTGCGTTTGTAACTGAGCAAAAGCATCATGTTGACGAATGTAAGCCAATATATAACTCAATACATATTCGCTCATGAGTTGGCTAAATATGCCTTTAACGCCAGTTAACATATAATCCTGTTTAGGATGGGTTAATAACGGCGCATTGCCTGCCCAAGTGGACTGACACCATTGCAAGTTAGGCATAGACGCAATCACCTGACTGGCTATATTAGGATCTGCCAGCAAAATATGCGTCCCCTTAGCTTGCGCCGAATTGATTGCATGTGGGTCACAAGCAACGCAGTCAAGAGTAACCGGTATAGTTGGGTCTGCAGCGAGTAATTGTGTAAAGAGTGTTGCGTACACATGTGCATCGCGCGACAAAATAGTCAACGAGTACTGCGTAGGTGGTATCTGCTTAGTCATGCTGTGTTTTACTGCCAAGAATGACAGGTCGTTGGGCACCTGTAACGTGAGGTAAATTAGCACGCAGACGGTGTTCATAACAAAATGCTAACCAAGCGAATGCCATTGCTTCAAGTGCATCACTGTCTATACCGAGCGTTTGCATGTCAATAACGTGCGTCTTGGACGGTGCTAGAGCCTTGAGTGCAAGCATCAAGTATGGATTGTGCGCGCCGCCACCACAAATAATCCATTGTGAGTCTGCTATGGATTGCGGTGCTGTCTCATTTTTTGCATGGTGAAGGCTCCGAGCGATGGTGTGTGCGGTTAATTGCACGAGCGTAGCTTGCACATCACAAGGAGCCAAATCATCTGCACAAATAGCCATAATGTGGTGCAAGACCCAATCACGATTAAAATATTCACGTCCGGAGCTTTTTGGTCCTGCTATGGCAAAATAGGGGTCGCTCAGCATTTGCTGTAACAAAGCATTATCGACGTTGCCACTTGCCCCCCATTCACCGTCTTTGTCATAGGTTTGGCCAGTGTGGTGTAGGCACCAAGTATCAAGCAATGTATTACCTGGACCGGTATCAAACCCTAGGACATCGGTTATCAGACCTTGAGCTGGTAACAGAGTCACATTGGCAATTCCACCGATGTTAATGACCGCGCGGGTTTGCTGATCATGGCTATCGTCACGATCACTGTGCAAATCATGCAGTAGGGCATGATGAAAAGCAGGCACTAAGGGAGCACCTTGCCCCTGCAAAGCGAGATCTTTGGCTCGAAAATTATCAATGACCGCAATACCAGTATTAGCAGCGAGTAAGGCTGCGTTATTTAATTGAATCGAATACGGAGAATCGGCATCAGGTGCATGCCAAATTGTCTGTCCATGACAACCTATAGCATGGATATCTGATGCATCAAATTGGGTATCATGTAATAGCTGATTGACGGCTAATGCATATTCGTGTGCAAGCTGGTTTTGAACTGCACCTACATGAGCAACATGTTGTACAGGCTGGATCATCATTTGTTGTAAATCAGTTAGTAATGCACTCGAGAAAGGGGTGGTACGCGCAGCACGACACCGTATGATTGGTAAGGTGTTATCTCCTTCAATCGACACCAACGCAACATCGATACCGTCTAAACTTGTCCCAGACATGATCCCTATGTACAGTGCCATCGCAATGCCTAATCAATACGCGCAAGCATGATGCGTTTATTATTATTGAGTAGGCTCAGTTGTGCTTTGGTCAGTTGCATAAACGCGTGTTTATGCTTTTTATCAATCGGTGCTGCTTTAGGAAGTTGTACTGTACGTGGATTACGATGCACACCATCAACCAAAAACTCATAATGTAAATGAGGACCAGAAGCCAGTCCTGTTGCACCTAACAAGCCTATGACCTGACCTTGTTTAACGATGTCACCTTTTTTGACTTTACGCTTAGAAAAATGCAGGTATTTAGTCACGTACTTATCACCATGCTGAATAAATACATGATGACCGTTGTATTTGTCATAAGTCGATTTAATTACACGGCCTTTACCAGCGGCGACAACCGGTGTACCGGTAGGGGCTGCATAGTCTGTTCCACGGTGAGCTTTCCAGCGTTTTTGGACAGGGTGAAAGCGTTTTTTGGTAAAGTTAGAACTGATGTATCTAAAATTAACGGGCGCACGTAAAAAACTCTTTTTCATGCTACGACCATTCGGCGCATAGTAGCTGCCATCAGCGTGTCGAATCGCTTGAAAAACTTCGCCTTGGTTAACAAATTCAGCGGCTAAGATATCGCCATAACCAATAAACTCACCGTTGACAAACTGCTCTTCATACATGACATTAAATGTATCGCCAGCCCGGATTTCCATTGCAAAATCAATATCCCAACCAAAGATATCGGCTAACTGCATGATCGTATTATCGGTCATACCGGCTTTGATCCCCGCATTCCAAAAGGAAGACTCGATCTCGCCTTGTGCAAAACTGAGCTTGCTGTACACCTTCGCGATATCAATTGCGGAGTGATATTCATCATCGGATTTACGTTGAATAATTAAGGTTTCGGTATCGGAATATTCATAAGTTAAAGTATTGAGCTTGCCACGTTCATCAAAAATAAAATTAAGAAAATCACCCGGCATCATTTTTAGCAATTTTTTGGCATGTTTGCCAGCACGTGAAACATAGTAGGTATCTGTCGCTGATAAACCAACCTGCTTAAATATGTTAGCTAGATTATCGCCAGATTGAACACGGTAAGAAGTGGCGTCATTGTGCGCGTCGAGACTATTTGTCTCAGCAGTCAGGATTTGTTCATCTGTTAAACTCAACGCTATCGGATATTTAATCCCTGGTTGTAAGACTTGAGAAGTTGCATGGCGGGAAGCATCAGCACTGAACAACATGCTAATGGTTAAAATAAACACAATAATAGATAAAGCCACCAACGAAATTTTGTGTGGTCTAGGGAGTGTTTTTATTGTTTGAGCAACCACAACAAACCTCTGCTTTTGTTTAATACGTTAAGAATATCGTTAATACTGGTTAAATTCTAGTGTAAGTTAACCAAAGCTGCTGATTTACATAGTATGACTAAATATGAATAAGCATTAATTAGCATACGTTAAGACTTTTAATCTGACTCACAGACTAGTAAAATGTTCCCATAAATACCAACCTTAAGTGGAATACTGATGTCTAATTGGCAAAACGCCTTTAATGAAATAAAACGTGGAAGCGACGAAATTCTCATCGAAGATGATTTGATCGAGCGACTGAAAGAAGGTAAGCCATTAAAAATTAAGGCAGGTTTTGATCCAACTGCACCTGATTTACATCTTGGTCATACAGTATTGATCAATAAATTACGCACTTTTCAGCAACTGGGTCATGAAGTTATTTTCTTGATTGGTGATTTCACTGGATTGATTGGTGACCCAACGGGCAAGAATGTCACGCGTAAACCCTTGTCAAAAGAAGATGTGTTGGCGAATGCCGAAACTTACAAAGAACAAGTGTTCAAAATCCTTGATCCCGCCAAAACCACAGTTCGATTCAATTCTGAGTGGATGGAGCAACTTGGTGCTGCTGGGATGATCAAGCTTGCTGCGAGTCAAACTGTCGCACGTATGCTTGAGCGAGATGATTTTAAAAAACGCTACGCAAATAACCAACCTATTGCTATCCATGAATTTTTGTACCCATTGGTACAAGGTTGGGACAGTGTGGCATTGGAGTCAGATGTTGAGCTTGGTGGTACCGATCAACGATTCAATTTATTAATGGGTCGTGAGCTACAAAAATCACAAGGTCAACGTCAACAAACCGTGTTAATGATGCCATTACTTGAAGGTTTAGACGGCGTACAAAAGATGTCTAAATCATTAAATAACTACATAGGGATCACTGATGCACCTAACGATATGTTTGGTAAGATCATGTCTATCTCGGATGAGTTGATGTGGCGTTACTTTGATTTGTTAAGCTTTCGACCGATTGAGCAAATCGCGACGTTAAAAGCACAAGTGGCAGCCGGAGCGAACCCGCGTGACACCAAAATCACCCTTGCCAAAGAAATCATCGCACGTTTTCATGACGATGCTGCGGCAGAAGGAGCACACCAAGATTTTATCCAACGTTTTCAAAAAAATGCCATTCCTGATGATATGCCAGAAATGACGGTGTCATTAACAGACGGTGGTATCGGGATTGCCTCATTGCTCAAAGAGGCAGCCTTAGTATCCTCTACCTCAGAAGCCATGCGCATGATCAAGCAAGGGGCTGTTAAGATCAACGGCGATAAGCTTGATGATCCTAAACAGCAATTGACTGCAGCTGGTGAAGCGGTATATCAAGTAGGCAAACGCAAATTTGCACGTATCACACTCGCTTAATACGTGTTACCTGTCGTGGTGATGTAAGCTTTATATTCAGCTAATTTGGATTGGGCTTCATCACCAAATAAAATCTCACAGGCTTCCAATAAGCCGGGACTGCTCAATATTTCGGATGTCCTTAGTACCATGGATATTTTGGAACGGCGGCGTAAAAAATCATCCAGTTTGGTAATCATCTCGCGTCGTGCGGCGTAATGCAGCTCGGCTCGAATATACTCAGCGTTATGCATTAACTGCTCTGCTTGCTGAGGATCACGTTGAATTTCATCGATAATTTGTAACGCGTTGATATCATAACGGCGCCATAAGCGGGTCGATAGTTTTTCGGAAGAATAGCTAGGAGTAAGCGCATCTAAACCAATTAATCGTGCTCGCTCTAAAAACGTTTGTTTGTGTGCTGCACTGGATTCACCATACCATTTAGCATCGGGCTCTGGTAATGGCAGATCGAGTTCGGCAATGGTCTGGGCAATCTCATTACCGACATTGATGCAGTCTGTTAATTTACCACCAAAAATACTCACTAGACGTTTGTCTTCGTTCACATCAACTGCGTGTTTACGCGATAACTGGACCCAATCTGCATTATCAGATTGACCTTGGACAGCTAAGGGGCGAACGCCACAACGTTCTGCGATGACATCATCAAGGGTTAATGGTTGGGCTAAATCTAACAATGCATTGACGTTATCTAGGATGAATTGTCGGTCGCTGTCAGTCGCAATAGGATTCGGTGATTGCACATGATCATCGGTGGTGCCAATACAGGTTTTTTGACCCATTGGGATCACAAAGAACAAGCGCCCATCTGAAGCAAAAAACGCGAGCACTTTATCAATTGTGGTTAACTTATCCACAATTAAATGCACGCCTTTAGAAAACACATGATGATGGTCAGTCTGCACGCCGAGTACGTTGTTAAAACCATCAGCAAATGGGCCACAAGCATTAATCATGCTCTTTGCGTGTATATTAATTAGCTCGCCAGTAATCTCATCACGTGCTTGAATCCGCCATACCTTATCGTTCAACTCTGCTTGTTGGGCTGAGACATAGTTCGTTACTGTTGCACCGTTATCCATGGCGCCACGGATAAAGTTAAATACAAAACGTGCGTCATTATCATGTAAAAATGCATCAGAATATTCAAATCCGCCTTGGGCATTACTAGTGTCGATAACCGGCTCACGTGCTTCGATAGCTGAGGAGGATAAGAACTCAGGGAAACGAGTAAATAGACGTCCCATTAACCAATATAACAAGGTACCTGCGTAGACAAACCAAGCAGGAAACCGAAAGCCTTTTTGTAATGTAGTCAAAAACCGAATCTCTTGCACGGTAGAAGGATAACTTTCCATCAAATGATTGCGACTTTTACATAGCTTGTTCACTAATCGATATTCATGTGATTCAAGGTATTTGATCCCACCCCATGCCAAATTTGACGAATGAGAACTGGTTTCGCCAGCAAAATCACCTTGGTCAATGACGGCAACATTCAATCCTTTTTTGGATAGCGCTGCGGCACTCACGGCACCATTTATTCCCGCGCCTACAATGAGCACATCAAAAGTTTGTTCGTTGAGTTTACGTAGATTGGTAGTCCGTAGATTCATAATATCCTAATCGAAATGTGGCTGTTTTTACTAATTTTCATATTTATCATATAATTTAATACAAACCACACAAAAAATACAATATTATTAAGAAATTAATCAATTGAATGTGTTATAAGTTTGTTACATGTCGCATGATTGTCAAGTGCCGACAGCATTTTAAGGAAGGTTTATGACCCAAGGTATATTATCCATTGATCAAGGCACTACTTCATCAAGAGCAATTGTATTTGATAAAGCAGGCCGGGCACTGTGCTCAGCGCAACGAGAGTTCACACAATATTACCCCGCGAATGGATGGGTTGAACATGATCCTGAAGAGATCTGGGCAACCACGTTACAGGTATGCCAACAAGTATTACAGCAAGCTGCTGAGGCAAATATTCAGGTATTAGGTATTGGCATCACCAACCAACGTGAAACCACATTAGTATGGGATCGTGCTACCGGACAACCTATTTATAATGCAATTGTCTGGCAAGATCGCCGAACCGCAGATACCTGCCATGCGTTACAAGATAAAGCTGAACAAATCACAGCAAAAACAGGTTTACTGGTCGACCCGTATTTTTCTGCCACTAAAATTGCGTGGATCCTCGATAATGTTGAAGGTGCCAGAACTCGGGCTGAACAAGGTGAATTGGCGTTTGGTACCGTCGATACGTTTTTGATTTGGCGTTTAACGCAAGGTGCATCGCATGTCACAGATACCACCAATGCATCGCGTACTAACGTGTTTAATATTCATGATCTGGCTTGGGATACTTCATTGTGTGAGTGGTTTAATGTCCCACAATCAGTGCTTCCTCAGGTATTGGAATGTGCGGCTGATTTTGGTCTCACCGCCCCTGGGTTATTTGCCCAACAATTACCTATTGCTGGTGTTGCTGGGGATCAACAAGCGGCATTAATTGGTCAATGCGGTTTTGCCCAAGGTGCGCTTAAAAGCACCTATGGGACCGGTTGTTTTGCATTATTAAATACAGGTAAAACGCCTTTAGCTTCGCAATCCAAACTGCTCACTACGGTTGGTTTTTCGCTGAATGGAGAAACGTATTATGCACTGGAAGGCTCAATATTTACCGCAGGTGCAAACGTGCAATGGTTACGTGACGGTATCCAAGTCATCGATGATGCCAAAGTGTCGCAAGCATTGGCCGAATCGCTAGAGTACGACCATGGGGTTGTGCTTGTTCCGGCCTTTGCGGGTTTAGGGGCGCCGCATTGGCAACCGAATGCGCGAGCATCGATTTTTGGTATGACGCGAGATACTTCGAACGCTCATTTTGCACGCGCAGCACTTGAAGCTGTCTGTTATCAAACCCATGATTTACTCATGGCCATGCAACAAGACGGTATGCACAGCACCAGTATATTAGTAGATGGGGGAATGGTCGCCAATGATTGGTTGTGTCAGTTTTTGGCTGATATGGTTCAAGTCGATATTCATCGCCCAACGAATATGGAGTCAACGGCACTAGGGGCGTCTTTCCTCGCTGGATTACACTTAGGGCTGTATGCTGATATTCAAGAAATAAGCCAGTTAAAAGCCATTGAGCGGGTCTTTACCCCGCAAATTGAATTGTCAGTACGTGATCGGTGTTTAGCCAAATGGCAAGCTGCCGTGTCGAGCACCTTGATGTTTCACGCGGTTTAGCGCTAGTCGTCAGTTTTCGGAAGTTTGCGTTCAGTGAGCACTTGATTTAAGTGGACATTGAGCGCTTCCATCGATATGTGGATCTCGCGTACAGACAAGGTCAATGCAATCAGCAATAACACTAAACTTAAACCAAATACCCAATTCGCTATCCACATGTAATCAGTATAAATGAACAACATGGTCAACACACAAAAGAAAAAACTCAGCACGCCGGCTTCTTGCATCCAGCGGATTAATCGAATGCGTTTTCGAAAATTTTGGATTTGTAACATCACCGCACTGTGTTCGTGGTTTTGAGAAAACTGCCGAGTTAAGCTAGATAACGCCAAAAAACGCTGTGTAAAAGCCAGTAGTAATAAACTGATTGCAGGAAATAACATGGCAGGGGTTGTGATATCCAATTCCATAATACGCTAACGCTCTTGTGACTGAATTAAAGTGAAACCATAATATATCATTGTTTGCAGCATAATGTTGCTGCTAGATATCTGCTATAACGAATGGGGTGTTGCCCCTTCAGTGAGCGTGCACATTTTTTTTATCTCTTGGAGAATTCTGGGGGTAAAGCGGTGCAGTAAATCCGGATTGAGTTGGACAATGGGGGCCGCTAATACTGAACGATGTGGCTGCCAAAATTGCGCAATATCCTCAAACGGTTCTTTGGATACATTGATCAGCCAATTTGGTTGTTCACGCAGGACCTGTGCTAATGCCACTTGAGGATATGCAACAGGTGAGTCTGCAAAAATATGGCGTAAATGACATACCCCCAGCGCATTATTTGCCCAAGCCCCTTTGCCAATAGACATTAACGGCGTTGGCCAAGAATAATAAAAGACTGATTGCTGTGGGCGTTGTCGATACTGTTGTCTCAATGCATTCAGTTGCGTTACATATGCTTGAGCTAATGATTGTCCGAGCTGTTTGGGTTGGTTGGGATCATTGTTAGTGTGTCCTTGATCCAAAAATTGCCCTAGTGTTATCAATGCGCCCCCAATGTCATCCAAATTATGAATGGGTATGCTCAGTACATTGAGTCCTAAACTATGTAATTTGGCAATATCCTGTGCCTTATTACCGCCTTCCCAAGCAATAACATGCGTTGGTTTTAGGGTTAATATTGCTGCAAAATCAACCCCTGTATAACTCGAGACTGATGGATGACGGGCTGCGTCAGCTGGATAATCTGAATAATCACTGACAGCAACGATATGTGAATCTTGCTGTAATAAATAAACCAATTCTGTTAGATGCGGTGCAAGCGTAATGATCCTGGTTGTACTGGGTGAATGCACCGTTTGCGCAGCATGTCCGGGTTGCTCTGCATGTACAGGTTGCAGGCACAATACACTAAAGCACACCAGAACAGGTATCGCGAGGTTAATAATAACGTGAATGTGAGTAGCAACTTGCATTAAGATTGACCTTCAAAAATCGCCCAAGTGATCATACTACACAAGCACACATAGGCAAGCATCCATAATATTTGAACCAGTAATGTGCGCTGGATGTGATCAAGTTTGACGGTGGTTTTGGTCCCAATTTTGGCACGTCGTACGGTAGCACCAGCGTAGCGATATGCACCGGATAATTGAGCGTCAATCACCTTACCATAGACGGTTAACAAGCATGTTCCAGGAGTAATACGTGGGCTATTTAACAAATACGGTAGAATGGATTTTTGCGGGTTAAATACCGCAACCATCACAGTGTACAATGCGATGGCAGGCCATTGCATGAGCTGAATAAATAGATGAGTCCATGCACCAATACGTTGCCAGATCAGTAGTTTAGGGTTCCAAGACGATGCTAATTCATAGCAAAGCCGATAGGCTAAGGCAACCCATATATTGGTCAATGCAAACCAAAATATGACGACAATCTGTTGGTAAGCCTGGCGCAAAATCAACATTTCAATTGTAGCTTTAGCAATTCCTAGTGGCGTTAATATCTCAGTGTCTCGCAATACAAAAGGGGCTAGAGTATCTCTGGCCAGTTGCTTTTTGTGTTGCGTCAAATACAGGCAGATGCGACGTGCTGTTTGGCGAACTTGGTATTGACCTAAGCATGCCCACAATATCAGACCGATGAGTACAGATTTAAATTCGGCAATCTCAATAATAAACCAACAAATCGCAACAAACGGTAAAGCCAGGGCACTGGCATAGAGCAAGGCAAATATACTGTACAGTGGCGTCGCTTGCTGATTAAGTAGTGTTCCTAAACGAGTAAACAACAGCCCCATGACGGCTAATGGATGCATGGCTTTGCGCCATGTGACTAACTGTTCGAGTACTAGCGCACAGCTCAATGTTACCCACGTGATAAATGCAGGATGGTTGAGCCATGCTAAGTGGTCTAATGGGATCAACAATTATGCAGCCGTGATCACTGCCATGACCAATTGTGCCGAGTGTTTAGCGGCTTGTTCTAAGTATTCTTCAAATGTGTGGGTTGAGGCTTCATTCGCTAAATCCGAAATACTGCGGATCACTAAGCATTTTATATTGAGCATATGACACGCTTGTGCAATGGCCGCACCTTCCATTTCGACTGCTGCTATTTCAGGAAATAACCCTGCGATGTGTTGCGTATCGGCTGCTTCACAGATAAATTTGTCGCTAGTACCGATTAATCCTTTGATCCCATTGATACCAGGCATCGCTTTGACTTGTGCTAATGCGTTTGCAATGAGCTTGCTATCGCAGTTAAAACGCGCAGGCATACCTGCCGGCTGACCATGCGTATAACCAAAATTAGTTAAATCAACATCAAACTGCACCAATTCATCAGCAATAACAATATCACCCACGGCTAAGGATTTGGCATAACCACCTGCAGAGCCGGTATTAATAATCACATCCGGCTTAAATTCATGTGCTAATACACCGACAGCCAAAGCAGAAGCGACTTTGCCTATTCCACAACGAGCGATGATGAGTTCGTGTCCTGCAAACTCTCCGGTATGGCACTCAAGGTGACCGACAGTGCTAATATGGCTATTTGCTAATGATTTAGTCAATAGGGCGATTTCTTGATCCATCGCACCTAGAATTAAAAATTTCATGTAATTGCGTTTTCTTGTCTAGTGTAAATAATGCCGATGATCATATCACAAATACACATTATGCCGCGACTTGCTTATTGTCTGGTTTTGCAGGTTGACGGCTTGATTGCAATGGACGTGTTGGCCTGGTTGGACGTTTTTGGGTTGAGATAATAGGTTGCTTGGTTTTTTGTTTACGATACTCAACAAGTTTTGACTCTATGCACTCTCGTACATCATTGATAGTGTAACCCGGTTTTACTTTGATGCGAATATGGGCAACATGGGCTGACTCTAAGGCACTAGAGACAAACCAATCGCGTTGGGTTTTGTATCCTTCTTTGTGATCTTTGCTTTTGTTACTGACTAAATCAATCGCGATTAATGGTGTCATATCGTGTTTATCGCACAAGATAAAATCGAGCTGTTTGGTACAAGCTTTGGCTAGTGCCGCTTTAGCTTGTTTGGATTGACTGCGTGGTGCGAGTACATCGGCTAACCTGACTCGGCATAAAATTCTAAACTCATGCCCTACAGCTTGTTCTAATAACTGGATAAAAGAACGTTCAACGGAGGTAAACAATTGTGATTTTCGTTGAAATGGCACATTGATATCCGGTTGACTTAATTTGATGACAGTAATCGCCATTACGATCATCGCTAAGGTTAATATGATTGCTAATTCCATTTTTGCTCCCCCACAACATCGTGGTCATATTTTTGACTGGTTTGGTGTAAACCGGTCGCTAATCAATACAAAGCAAAGGCAGTGCCACAATTAAAAAAGGCGCAGAGCTATTGGATAATAACGCTGCGCCTAAATACTGTAGGACCTATTTAAATGTAAGGCTTAACCGAACCAATCGGTTGAGCGATGCTTATACCCCCATATAATCCATCATGCCATCCGCAGCTTTTCGCCCTTCGGCAATCGCGGTTACGACTAAATCCGAACCACGTACCATATCTCCACCGGAGAAAATGCTTGGGTTAGATGTTTGATAAGCATAACGACCATGCTCAGGTGCGCGGACTCGGCCTTTTTCATCTAATATGATGCCGAAATCTCCAAACCAAGGAGCTGGAGAAGGGGAGAAACCAAAGGCAATAATAACGGCATCGGCAGGCAGAATATGTTCTGAACCAGCTACTTTGACAGGACTTCTTCGTCCAGCTGCATCAGGGGCACCCATTTCTGTTTTGACCATATGCACGCCAATCGTATTGCCATTTTCATCTACCGCAATGTCTAAGGGCATCAAGTTAAATTGAAACTCAACGCCTTCTTCTCTAGCGTTAACCACTTCACGGCGTGAACCAGGCATGCTGGCTTCATCTCTACGGTATGCACAGGTGACCGATTCAGCTTGTTGACGGATAGAGGTTCTCACGCAATCCATAGTGGTATCACCGCCTCCAAGGACAACGACTTTTTTACCGCTCATATCAATATAATCAGTCGGTGATTTTTCGATGCCCATCACACGGTTGGTATTGGCGACTAAGAACGGCAGTGCTTCAAATACACCAGGTGCCGATTCATGTGCAAAGCCGCCTTGCATAGCTTTGTAGGTTCCCATTCCTAAAAATACGGAATCGTATTCATCGACGAGTTCTTGGAATGGAATATCTTTACCAATTTCGACATTCAGACGAAATTCAATGCCCATATCGGTGAAGATTTCACGGCGACGGGCGATGACATTTTTTTCGAGCTTAAACGATGGAATACCAAATGTTAATAACCCACCGATTTCTTCATACTTATCAAATACGACTGGGGTCACTCCGTTTCTGACTAACACATCGGCACACGCCAGACCAGCAGGACCGGCACCGACAATAGCAACACGCTTACCAGTAGGGACCACACCTGACATATCTGGACGCCAGCCCATCTTAAAAGCAGTGTCTGTTATGTAGGTTTCGATACTGCCAATCGTGACTGCTCCAAAATCGTCATTTAAGGTACAAGCGCCCTCACACAATCTATCTTGAGGACATACACGCCCACATACTTCGGGAAGTGAATTGGTTTGATGTGATAACTCTGCCGCTTCAATTATACGTCCCTCATTGGCTAAATCTAACCATTGTGGGATAAAGTTGTGTACTGGACATTTCCACTCACAATACGGATTACCACAATCCAAACAACGGTCTGCTTGACCTTCGGTTTGTGACTGTGACAAAGGTTGGTAAATCTCACCAAATTCTTCTTTACGAACAATAATGGGTTTTTTGGTTGGATCGATGCGCGCAACGTCCATAAATTGGTATACATTTTTAGCCATAATACACCTCTACTTTATTGTACTTGAACACGAAGTTCAGCACTGGAGCGGCTAATATGCCCCAATAAATTCTTCACATCACTGGTTTTGGGTTTAATAAGACGGAACGAACTAAGCACATCGCTAAAGTTAGACAGCAAATCTAGCGAGTGAGCTGAACCGGTCTTTTCATAATGTTCATTGATTAATCCACGTAAATGCTCAGACAAGATACCTTTATCTTCAATGCCTAAGACATCAACTAGCTCTGGATTGATACGTTGTTCAATGTCGTTCAATTCATCAAGGATATACGCAAAACCACCTGTCATGCCGGCGCCAAAGTTAACTCCTACACTGCCTAAGATCGCAACGATACCACCCGTCATGTACTCACAACCATTATCGCCACACCCTTCAACAACCGTGATAGCCCCTGAATTACGCACAGCGAAGCGTTCGCCAGCGCGACCTGCCGCAAATAATTTACCGCCGGTTGCACCATACAAACAGGTGTTACCCATAATGGCCGAGCCATGTTGATCAAATGTTACATTATGTGCTGGATAAATAACTAACTCACCACCGGTCATCCCTTTACCGACATAATCGTTTGCATCGCCTACCAAAGTCATGTTCAGACCACCTGCATTCCAAACACCAAAGCTTTGTCCAACAGTGCCCGTTAAATGGACAGTAATGGGAAAATCTTCAGCACCATGATTACCATGCTGTTGTGCAATTAAGCCTGAGACAGTGGCACCAACAGAACGGTCAGTATTTTTTACTGGATAACGTAACGTGATGGATTGTTTATCCGTGATGGCTTGTGTCGCAGCTTGTGCCATCGCTTTGTTTAAATCACCATTATCCATAGGCGTGTTGGTAACCTCTGAACAAAATAACTTGGTGTGAACACCCGCTTCAGGTTTGTGCAATAACGGAGATAAATCTAGTTTTGTTTGTTTGGCAGTCTGACCGTCCATCAAGTGTAACAATTCAGTATGACCAACCAGATCGTCAAATTTACGTACACCTAACAATGCCATGAGCTCTCGGATTTCTTGAGCCACAAATTTAAAATAATTCATGACCATATCCGGTAAACCAATAAAGTTGTCTTCGCGCAATTTACCATCTTGTGTCGCAATACCTGTCGCACAATTGTTGAGGTGGCAAATACGCAAATATTTGCAACCTAAAGCAACCATTGGGCCGGTACCAAAACCAAAACTTTCAGCTCCTAACAATCCTGCTTTGACAACATCCATACCGGTTTTTAAACCACCATCGGTTTGTACCCGCACTTTATGGCGTAATCCATTTTCAATTAAGGCTTGTTGTGTTTCTGCTAAACCTAGCTCAAATGGGCTGCCGGCATATTTTACAGACGTTAGTGGGCTTGCGCCTGTACCGCCGTCATAACCTGATATCGTGATCAAATCAGCATAGGCTTTAGCCACACCGGTTGCAATCGTGCCGACACCTGGCTCAGAGACCAGTTTGACTGAGATTAAAGCGGTTGGATTGACTTGTTTTAAATCAAAAATCAACTGTGCAAGATCTTCAATTGAGTAAATATCATGATGCGGTGGCGGAGAAATCAATGTAACACCCGGCACCGAATAACGCAGTTCTGCGATGTATTTATTGACTTTATCACCCGGTAACTGACCACCTTCACCAGGCTTAGCGCCTTGTGCTACTTTGATTTGAATGACGGTTGCATTCATCAAATAGTGCGGGGTCACACCAAATCGCCCAGAGGCAACTTGTTTTATTTTTGAATTTTTTTCAGTGTTAAAGCGTGCTGGGTCTTCGCCACCTTCACCAGAATTTGATTGCCCACCTAAGCGGTTCATTGCAATAGCAAGAGCTTCATGGGCTTCTGGCGATAATGATCCCATTGACATGGCGGCTGTATCAAAGCGTGAATATAAGCTTTGCGCTGATTCAACTTCATCAATATCAATACTTTGCTGAGCAAAATTAAAGCCTAATAAGTCACGTAGGTGCGCAGGCGAGCGGTCATTAACTAATGCAGAAAATACTTTGTAATCTTCATAGTTACCGCTGACTACCGCTTGTTGCAAAGACTTAACAACATCAGGGTTGTATGCATGATATTCACCATCATACACATATTTGAGCAATCCACCATGGCTCATCGGCTTGCGTTTTAACCATGCAATACGCTGATTATTGAGCGCATCTTGCTGGAATTCTTCAAAACTTGCCCCCTGCAAACGACTCACCACACCTTGGAAGCACAATCGCATGACATCAGCACTGATCCCAATTCCTTCAAACAGCTTTGATGAACGATAAGAGGCAACCGTACTGATGCCCATTTTGGACATGATTTTGAATAAACCTTTGTTGATCCCTTTGCGGTAATTCAACATCGCTTCCATTGGCGTGTTATCAAGCTCTTTATTAGTCGCTAATTGCTCAATGGTTTCATATGCTAAAAACGGATAAATTGCCGTTGCACCCAATCCAATCAATACTGCAAAATGATGCGGATCACGAGCTGATGCGGTCTCGACAACGATGTTGGCATCACAACGCAATTGCTGCTCTACCAATCGTTTTTGTACAGCACCCACTGCCATAGCGGCAGGTATCGGGATACGGTCTATTGCAATATCTCTGTCAGATAAAATAACAAAGGCGGCGCGTTTATCACGGACTAAGGCTTCAACTTCGTCACAAACTCGGATAATGGCATGCTCTAAGCCTTCATCGGGTAAGTAATTTAACGATACTTTTTCTGAATAGTAATGTTCTTGGTCAAGGTTACGCAGTTGACGTAAATCGGTGTACATCAACACTGGTGAGTTAAAGATAACCCGATCAGCATGCCCTCCGGTTTCATTAAATACATTCTGCTCACGACCAATACAGGTCGCTAATGACATGACGTGGTTTTCACGCAGAGGATCGATCGGTGGATTGGTAACTTGTGCAAATTGCTGACGGAAATAATCATACATCGTACGCACTTTAGAAGACATCACAGCCATTGGCGTGTCATCACCCATAGAACCAACGGCTTCTTGTCCATCTTTAGCTAGGACTTTGACGACTTGTTGGATCTCTTCGTACGAATAATTAAAGAGTTTGTGGAAGACCGCCATGCGATCATCATCAAATGCACGTTGTCCAATTAAATGGGCGTCACATTGCTCAATAGGTGTTAAATGACGGATATGTTCATTCAGCCATTCTTTGTATGGGTGTTGTTTTTTGAGTACATCATCGATTTCGGTTGAACGCCATATTTTACCTTCAAGCGTATCAACTGCTAGCATTTCGCCCGGACCGACACGGCCTTTTTCGACTACATCGGTCTCTGCGTAATCCCAAATACCGATTTCGGATGCTAATGTAATTAACCCATCGTGAGTGATGACATAACGGGCTGGACGTAAACCATTCCGGTCAAGATTACAGGCAACATGGCGGCCATTGGTCAAGACGATACCGGCTGGGCCATCCCACGGTTCCATATGCATTGAGTTAAACTCATAAAATGCACGCAGGTCATCATCCATCGTGCTGTTGTTTTGATATGCCGGTGGCACAAGTAAGCGCATTGCGCGAAACAGATCCATACCACCTGCCAAAAACAACTCAAGCATGTTATCCAGTGAGGACGAATCCGAGCCTGTGGTATTCACAAACGGGGCCGCGTCTTTTAGATCAGGTAATAACGGTGTCGAAAATTTAGACATCCGCGCCAAAGCCCAATCCCGATTACCTTTGATCGTATTGATTTCACCATTGTGGGCAAGGTATCGAAACGGCTGAGCCAGTGGCCAGCGCGGCAGTGTATTGGTTGAAAAGCGTTGGTGGAAGACACAAATACTTGATGCCATGCGCTCATCTGCTAGATCGGCGTAAAAAGCAGGCAGATCTTTTGGCATGACCAGCCCTTTATAGACAGTCACTAATCCAGACAAACAGGCCACATAAAAATCAACATCATCAGCCAAACGTTTTTCAGCACGACGACGGGCCATGTATAAACGGCGCTCAATATCTGTCGTTAACCAACCGCTCGGCGCATTGACAAACACATGTTCGATTTGAGGTACGCCAGATAAAGCCAACTCACCCAAGACAGATTTATCAACAGGGACTTCTCGCCAACCAACTATGCTGAGAGTTTCACGCGTGATCTCTTCATTTAATACAGTTCGCGCTTGTTGCGCCAAAACAGGGTCTTGCGATAAAAAGACCATGCCGACAGAATAATTATCATTTAAACGCCACTGTTTTTGAGCGGCAATATCTCGAAAAAACGAATCAGGCTTAGCAATTAATAAACCACAACCATCACCCGTTTTGCCATCAGCAGCAATCCCACCTCGATGTTGCATCCGGTCTAAGCCTTCAATCGCCGTCGTAACTAAGCGATGGCTTGCTTCGCCTTGGGTATGTGCAATCAGACCAAATCCACAGTTATCTTTTGAATCTGTTGAATGATATAAACTCATAGGACTCTCTCCACATTATGAGCGCAATCAGTGCAGTGCTCGACGCATTGCCTGCATTGGCGAATATAAAAAATAAAACGACAAAAACCACGCTGATGTTATTGATAACATCAGTTTGTATGTATCTTAAAAAAAAGCTTCTTACTGTCAATAGAAGCGTTCATTTAGCGGTTCTATCCATAAAAACCATGAACTTGTAATGCTTTGTAGGGCGTTAACAAATGACGTCATTGTCGTGTTCGGCAACCAGCAGATATTAGAATTTTTATGCAATCTATATTGGTAGATTAAACAAAATACTATTTTGTTGCTCATAGATCAAATGTTAGTTTGTATATCCTCAATAGCAAGTTTTTGGTTGATTCATTAAATCATTATAAAACAGTGACTTGACTGTTTTTATTGGTTTTATTTAATTATTTAATGTGGTTGCAGATGCGACCAAACAAAATTTTCATCCTCATTGGATACGTTACATTTTTTAACATTTTGCATATTTATGTCCGGTTATTTTCATTGTTATGCATTTTTTGGTGCGTTCAACTAGGTGTTGTTCACAAAAAATTAGCAGGTTACTTCATTACTATAGATTGATATAATTCCACCATCTTTGTTTACTGCGTTGTTGTTATGCATACAGAACTATCTACTCATTCACATTCATGGGCGTTTCGTTTTTCTCGCTTTGTCGAACACCATGGAACTGTTAAGTTAAGCTTGTTGTTTGTCGTCATCACCTTATTGTTCACTATCGGCGGCTCTTATATGGTCCGCACTAGTTTAGGCAATACTCCCAAGATTGAAGATTTTGTCAGTGCGATTATATTGACCATGCTATCAGCTCCTTGGATTTTGTATTTTTTTAGTGAGTTGGTTAAACAACTTGAGCTATCTCGAGTCCATTTAAAAGAAGTGATCGGTGAGTTGGAGAGTCTGCGAGAAGAAGATATTTTATTAAACCGTGAGTTACAAAATAATGTTAAGCAGCTTAACTTTGAGATTGAGCAACGCAAAGACGCCCAGCTTGAACGTGAAAAAGTATTCAAAGCGCTAGAGATCGAAATTCGCGAAAAATCCGAACAAGAGATCCAGGCTCGCCGCTTATCAACGCTATTACGCTCAATAATTGATGCATCACCTGATTTAATTTATTTTAGAAATGAAGAAGGGCAATTTGCGGGTTGTAATCGAGTGGCTGAAGAACTCACTGGACGCACCGAAGATCAGTTATTAGGTCTCACCCCTCACGAAGTATACGATGAAGAGTTAGCAACTGAAGTCGTGCGCTCGGATAGTGAAGTACTCGAAAAAAACATCAGTGTGACCGAAGAACTTTGGTTACGGTTTCCAGATGGCAAACGCCGATTTTTTGAAATGCGCAAGGTACCATTCTTTGATCACGAAGGTGGTCGTTTGGGTTTATTGGCATTCGGTCGAGATATGACTGAACGGATGAAAGCTGAAAAAGCCGCAGAAAAAGCCAGTAAAGACAAAACCAAATTTATTGCTACGATATCCCATGAGTTGCGCACCCCTCTTAACGGTATCGTCGGTTTATCACGGATGCTTCGCGATACAGAGCTGACGGACGAGCAGTTCACCTGGATCAGTACCGTGTATGCAAGTGCCATTACGTTAGGGAATATTTTTAACGATATTATCGATTTAGATAAGCTTGACCGTGATAAAATCGAGCTGTCTTACAAGACCTTTTCATTGAGTAAATTTACCGATGAGTTAAGCAGTGTCATCGAGTTGTTAGCCGCGGATAAACAGCTTAAATTTGTGAGTAAAGTCCATCAACCGGTACCTGAATATGTAGAGGTTGATGGAACACGCTTACGTCAGATTCTGTGGAATATGTTGTTTAATGCGATTAAATTTACCCAAAAAGGACATGTCACGTTAGACGTATCTGCACAAGTATTACCAGATAATAAAACCAGTAATGTACGATTTGAAGTCGCTGATACTGGAGTCGGTATCCCTCAGGAAGACATTGATAAAATCTTTGCCATGTATTATCAAGTTGATCACCCTGATCACCAATCTGCCACAGGTACCGGGATTGGTCTCGCTATTTGTAAAGAAATGGTCGATCGCATGGGGGGCACGATAGAGGTTAAATCAGAGCTGGGTAAAGGGACTCAATTCATCATCGATATACCTATGGCTATCAGCAAGAAGCCACGTGTGCGTGAAGCGTTGCAAGTACAAGGCCTTAATATTCTATTAGTTGAAGACATCGAACTCAATGTGATGGTAGCGAAGGCGTTATTAGAAAAACTCGGTCAACATGTCGATGTCGCCATGACTGGGGGGGAGGCGATTGAAAAAATCCGAACCACGACCTACGATTTAATCTTATTAGATATTCAATTACCAGATATGACGGGCTTTGATGTTGCTGATATTGTCATTCAAGAAGATTTAGTGATGCAGACACCTATCGTTGCCCTAACTGCAAATGTGATTAAAAAGCGGGAAGAGTATTTACAAAATGGTATGGATGACATAATCGCTAAACCCATTAAAAAATCCCGTGTCATCAAAGTGCTTAATGAACTGTTTGCTAATTATGATGCACCGATTGAACCGATTGAAATCAATGCTGCAGATACTAATAAACCAGTAAACAATACGATGGACTTGGAATTTATTCATAGTTTAGTGGATACAATTGGTCATGAAATGGTGATCACCAGCTTAGGTGTGTTTAAGGACAAGATCCCAGAATATATGGATATCTTACACATCAGCTTAACTGCCAAAGATAAAGATGATGTGTGCTCACAAGCTCATAAGATCAAGGGAGCCGCTAGTTCAATTGGACTGAGTCGTATCCAAAAGATCGCGAACCAGATCCAACAAGGAGACCATCCAACGTGGTGGAAAAATGTGCATGAATGGGTTGATCAGCTTGATGCCGCTATCTTACAAGATGTAGAAACCTATGAGAAGTGGGTCGCTGCTCAAGCGTTTGTCGATTGAGCTAATTAGCACAATGAGCTGGCTTATAAAGTTAGCTCTCCGACAGTAACTTGAATAGTCAATAAGCGGTCTTGACGTTTGATTTTGAGTAAAAGCACCGTACCGGGTGGTGTTTCTGCAATCATATCCAAGGCATCAGAAGCGCCAATGATAGGCTGGGTACCAATCGCTAATAAAATATCATTGATTTGTAATCCTGCTAAATCTGCAGGGCTACCACTCACAATATTCGATATGATGATGCCATCTTGCCCTTGAAATTCATTTCCAGCAAAGCCGAGTTGTCCTCGGGTGACTTTACCATGCGTAATGATATCTGACATGACGCGATCCGCTAGTTCATACGGCACCGCAAAATTAACGCCATTTACATCTCTTATCCGTCGTTGTGCATCAAAGGTTTTAAAATTAGCGTTGGTGATCCCCAATAAATACCCTTCTGAATCTACTAATGCACCACCTGAATTGCCTTGGTTTAATACAGCATCTGTTTGAATAAAATCAACATAATTGGCTAAGCCATTGCGCCCAGTTCGCGACACAATACCTTGAGTAATGGTCTGTCCTAAATTATAAGGATTACCAATGGCCATCACCACATCGCCCACGCGTGTGTTGGGATTAGCCAGTTTGGGAATTGCATGCAGATTATCAGCACTGATTTTGAGTACGGCTAAATCAGTAAATAAATCATAACCGACTATCTGAGCTTCAAATAAACGGCTATCTTGCATCGCGACATAAATACTGGATGCATTATTGATCACATGATGACACGTTAAGATATAGCCATCCTCAGTCATAATGACACCAGAGCCTAGATTGGTGCGTTCACGAGATGTATTACTATAAAGACCATTAGACTCGATACTGACGCTATAGATATTGACTACTGAGGGAGCTGATCGTGAGATAGCATCGTAATGGGAAAGGCGATTTGAGACAGGTTCGCTTTGAAATATCCGATCAAAATCAATACCACTGCCTTGGCGCAATTCAGGTACTAAGAGTAATATCAATGAAGCAACAATGGCACCGATAACGATTGAACGAAAGAAAAACCAAAGAATGCGTTGTCCGGGCATAACGACAGCCATATAAATCAAAAAATAAGTGAACGCAGTGTATCACATGCAACCGAATATAAAAAAGCCGACACAAAACGAAAGTTTAATATCGGCTGTTTTGCTTAATTATATGACTTGAGCGTTAGCGGATAACCAAATAGAGTGTTGTTTCACCACGTCTAATGTTAATTGCCATCACTTGCTCATCACTGTCTTCTAAGCGCTTGGTCAACTCAACCAGATTATTCACCCGTTGTCGATTAACCCCAATGATGACGTCACCTTTGCGTAATCCAAAACGTAGGGCTGGGCTGCCAGCTTCTATGTCAGACACGAGCACACCTGCATTTCCGCTGATGTCAGTGCCATTTTCAAATGTAGCACCTGTAAACGCAGGATGAATTTGAGCAGCTGTTTTGGCTGTGTCACCGGCATCGCCTAAGATCACGGCGACATTGACTTCTTTACCTTGACGGATCAACGTTAGACTCAATTCAGCGCCAGCACCCATGCTAGATACTTTGGCTCGCAGTTCGGCAAAGCTGCCTAAGGTTTTGCCGTTAATTGCGGTAATGATATCACCCGCTTCAATGCCTGCTGCCTTGGCAGCTGAATCAGGGGTGACTTCAGCAACAAACGCCCCTTTGTTGACATCAGAGTTAAATGCTTCAGCCAGTCCCGCATCAACGTCGTTACCAATGATGCCTAATAGACCTCGACGGACTTCACCAAACTCACTGATTTGGTCAACGAGATTTTTCATCATGTTGCTAGGGATCGCAAAACCAATACCCACATTACCGGCGTCTCTACCAGGGGAAAATATCGCAGCATTAATCCCTACCAGTTCACCTTTAAGGTTTACTAGTGCACCACCCGAGTTGCCGCGGTTAATCGCAGCATCAGTTTGGATGAAGTTTTCTAGCCCACCCATGTTAATTCCTGTGCGCCCTAGTGCACTGACAATACCAGAAGTCACGGTTTGCGATAAGCCAAACGGATTGCCAATCGCAATAACAAAATCGCCAACACGCAATTTATCAGAATTAGCTAGCGGCATAGCGGTGAGCTCTTTGGCTTCGATTTTGAGTAGTGCAATATCTGACTGCTCGTCTTCACCCAGCTTAGTGCCTGTGAACTCACGACCATCAGTTAACGTCACTAATATCTCATCTGCGTCTTTAACGACATGCGCATTGGTAACGATATACCCTTGCTTGGCGTCAATAATCACACCTGAGCCAAGGCTTCTAAATGGACGTTCTTGGACTTGCTCACCTTGTCCACCAAAGAAGTTACGAAACATCTCTGGCACACGTTGGCGCGAGACTTGAGTGCCTTCTACGTTAATGCTCACTACCGCAGGCATTGCAGATTCAAGCATTGGTGCTAAAGAAGGGACTTCATCACTCGCTGATGAAAAGAATGGAAAACCCGCCGATGCGGTAGCTTGAACGGGTAAATTGACAAGTAATGTTGCACTGATAAAAGTACAAACAACGGCCACTCGTTTAAATGATAACTTCATGGATAATCATGCTCCTGTTGCAAAGAAAAATATTACGGTTATTTCACTTAACAGAGTCGGAGCAACGAGGTTTAGTTCCGCTTGATATGGATTATTTTTCGACGCCGTTAAATAAACCTGAGCTAGAGCTAGAAAAATCACGTGGCTGAGACTCTGTATTCGTCTTTTCTCGTTTAGACTGATCCTTCATACGTAAGTAAGGGGAAGCATGTTCACCAAAGAACGTAATTTTTGGTTGTTCTTCTTGTTTTTCATAGCTGGAGAGAATGTAATCGAACTCAGTCAGTTGGTCTTGTAACTGAGCAGTTTGTGATTCGACGACTAACATTGACTCTTTTGCTGCGCTGAGTTGGTTACGTAATTGTGCCAACATAACTTGTTCTTGCTCTGCTTTGACGGTTTGATGTTGGGACTGACGGTCTGAGGAAAATGACGCTTTAGCGATGACCATACCGATTACTAAGCCAACAATTAATAAAGCAATGTAGATGATGATTTCTTGCATATTTTACAACCTGAATTAAGCCAAGGAAAACTATAGCAAACATTGTACAACATATCTTTGCTACGTGAGTATCATATTTATAATAAAGGAAAAACATTGTAAGATACACGATATATGTATGAATTTTTTTAGTCACAGGATGCTCAGTGCCAGATATCTCCACAATGACCCCTTGGGAAAAATACCAGCTAGACCTTACCCAATCTGGTTTTTCACATGATCCGGCACAAGCAAATGCTGTGCAAGAACTACAGCGTTTATATGATGAATTAACCTCACCGCCCAAAAAACTCAAATGGCGAGTAAAGATCCGCGCCAAGTTTGGTAAGGGGATGTCTAAACCCAGTATTCAAGGTATTTACTTTTGGGGTGGCGTGGGGCGAGGCAAAACCTATTTGGTTGATACGTTTTATGAGTGTTTGCCATTTAAACAAAAAATGCGCATTCATTTTCATCGGTTTATGCACCGCGTCCATCAAGAGTTGACAACCCTAGCGGGTCAATCAGATCCGCTTGAAATTGTTGCTGATCGACTTGCGGCAGAGACTCGTGTGATATGTTTTGATGAATTTTTTGTGTCGGATATCACCGATGCGATGATTCTGAGCACATTAATGCAAGCATTGTTTGCGCGTGGTATTGTCTTGGTTGCCACCTCTAATATCATTCCCGATGAGTTATATCGTAATGGGTTGCAGCGAGCCCGATTTTTGCCAGCCATTGAGTTAATCAATCAAAATACGCGTGTTGTGAATGTTGATAGTGGCATTGATTATCGGTTACGGACATTAGAACAAGCCGAGATTTATCATTATCCGTTAGATGCTGCAGCCACGACTAATTTAAATGCTTACTTTACTCAACTAGCACCTGAAATCGGAACTGATAATCAAACCATTGATATTGAAGGGCGCAGAATACCGGCGTTACGTCACGCTGATGGGGTACTGATGATTGAGTATCGAGCAATGTGTGACGGGCCACGCTCACAGCGTGATTATATGGAGATCAGTCGTATTTATCATACGGTACTGTTAGCGAATGTCGAGCAGATGGACCAGAGTATGGATGATATCGCACGGCGTTTTATAGCCATGGTTGATGAGTTTTATGAGCGCAATGTTAAATTAATTATTTCGGCTGAATCACCGTTAGAAGATTTATATGTAGATGGGCGATTGGCGTTTGAATTTAAACGTTGCTTATCACGCTTACAAGAGATGCAGTCACACGCATATCTTGCATCTCAGCATATTCCATAAACGCTATTTGTCCTAGAGGATAGTCGCGATTCACGTTACAATAACGGTATATTCCGATTAACAGCAATTAATAAAGAAGAGTATTAGTATGGGAAGAGCATTTGAAGTCCGTAAAAACGCAATGGCGAAAACGGCAGGCGCAAAAACAAAAGTATATTCTAAGTATGGTAAAGAGATTTATGTGGTCGCTAAAAGCGGTGGACCAGACCCAGACACTAACTTATCCTTGAAGCGCTTGATTGAAAAAGCAAAAAAAGACCAAGTCCCAGGTCACGTTATTGAAAAAGCGTTAGAAAAAGCAGTCGGTGGTGCTGGCGAAGATTACTCACCGTCACGTTACGAAGGGTTTGGCCCTGGTAACTGTATGGTGATCGTTGATTGTTTGACGGACAATGCAAATCGGACAATCACCGATGTGCGTAATTGCTTTACTAAATGTAATGCCAAGATTGGTAGCCCAGGAACCGCCTCGCACATGTTTGATCACTGTGCCGTGTTTGGTTTTAGCGGGGATGATGAAGATGTGATTTTGGAAGCATTGATGGAAGCGGATGTGGATGTTAACGATGTCGAAATCGATGCCGGTAAAATTACAGTTTTAGCACCGCACACGGAGTTTTTTAAAGTGAAGACTGCATTACATGAGTCGTTTCCAGCACTAGAAATCGAAATCGAAGAGATTACATTTTTACCGCAAGTGGATGCTTCAATCAGTACTGAAGATTTACCAATGTTCCAAAAATTCATGGATATGCTCGAAGATTGTGATGATGTGCAAAACATATATCACAACGCAATATTACCAGAGTAAGTTTTACTCATGCATGCCAGACACAGATATAGAGGTATTTGTGTTTGGTTTTTTTATGTCTGCTAAATGGTTCTTGATGGAATTGTTACTGTACTAAAGGGAATGAACGATTGTGGGTATGGAGGGGGAAGAAAGTAGTTAGAGAGTGAACTCTCCAACCACTTAATAATGTGCTAAAGCTTAAAGTGGAACAACTTTATTTGCACATGGGCCTTTTTGGCCTTGACCAACTTCAAACTCTACCGCTTGACCGTCGTTCAATGTAGCGTAACCGCCACCAGATTGGATTTCTGAATGGTGAACAAACAAATCTTTGCTACCGTCTTCAGGAGTGATAAAACCGAAACCTTTATCTGCATTGAACCACTTAACTGTACCTTTACTCATAATATACTCTTTATTCATGGTGAAAAATAAAATTTCTGATTTGGTATCACCATTACAAATCAGACTTTGAATTTAGTTGCTACAAAATAGCTACGATAAACATCATAGCACTTTTCATCGTGGTATGTTGTTTTTCTTTTTGATATTGACAACTTTTTTTGCGATTGCCAACAATTCTGGCGCTATATCATCCGCGCCATTTTGGATTAATTTAGTGACATCGCCAGAGGAGAATAACGAGCCTCGGTCTGAGCGAATATCTAATGAACGAACAAAATCTTTGGTTTTTCCGGTGCTACTGGTATCGATATATTTAAAGATGATTTCTTCATTCACGCTCGTCGGGGGTGTTTGCAAGGTCGCGACAGTATCACGGAGTGATTGAATTTCTGCTTGTAACATCTCGATTAATTCTGGGAGATTGGCGTAAGGCTTCATAGATACATTTACTTTTTAAATAATAGTAGAGTGATTATACAGGTTATAACTCCAAGTAAACAGGTTGTGAGATGAAAATACCCTGACTGTTACATACATTTAAGAAACCCCGAGCGTAGAGTTAAGAGTCCCCAAGCGTGAAGTCTGTTTGAATGATATTTATTATGTACTAAAACGCATTCATTCATAGTAAACATAGCCTATACCGAGTACAATGCATGTGGGAGTTGGCTAGACAATCGCTGCCTTATACTTGTTATAAGGGGGAGGAAAGTCCGGGCTCCATAGGGTAGGGTGCCAGGTAACGCCTGGGCGGGTTAAACCGACGACAAGTGCAGCAGAGAGAAGACCGCCAGCGGTTGTTTAGGCAATAGCTGGTAAGGGTGAAAGGGTGCGGTAAGAGCGCACCGTGTGCCTGGTAACAGTGCATAGCAAGGTAAACTCCACCCGGAGCAAGACCAAATAGGTCTCCATGGTGCGACCCGCATCGGAGACGGGTAGGTTGCTTGAGCCTGCGAGCGATTGCAGGCCTAGACGAATGATTGTCCAAGACAGAACCCGGCTTATCGGCCAACTTCCACTTTTTTAATGCCGCAGTCTAGTTATTGTTGATTAGACTGCGGTAATAAAAGCCCCTTCTTTAATATATTCGCTTATAAATCCGTATTTGTTAAATAAATGTTGTTTTATTTGGTGTGCATGCAGAATTAATGTATAAATGCCTATGAACAATATAATTTTAGGACAAAGCGATGCTTGATAACGAAGTGAACAATACAGCCACGGATACGCCAGATAACCCAGCAGCAATTAAGCCAGCGGAGATGCAATCGGGCACACAAAATCTTGGTTATGACAGCACAGATGCTGATTCGATTTATCAACATTTACATACGCACTTTAAATTACAGCGCAGCGCTTTTGACCAACATCCTAATGAGTCACTTGACGAGCGACGCGAGCATTTAACTCAGCTCAAAGCCATGTTAATGGAAAATCAAACCGCTATTGTCGATGCGATTAACCAAGACTATGGAAACCGATCGATGCATGAGTCGATGTTAGCGGAGATTTTGGTCGCGGTAGACGATATTATTTCAGCCAAGAAAAAAGTAAAAAAATGGATGAAAGTCCAAAAACGCCATGTCGATATCACAATGTTCTTTGGTGCCAAAAACAAAGTTATCCCGCAACCTATTGGTGTGATTGGCTTAATTATTCCGTGGAACTTCCCGATTAATTTATCGTTTATGGGGCTATCTGCTGCGTTTGCAGCTGGCAATCGCGCGATGGTTAAAATGTCGGAGAATTCACGTCATTTGTGTCGATTACTGATGGACTTATCTCCACGATATTTTAGTCCAGAAAAGCTACAGTTTTTTGATGAAACCGGTGCGGTAGGTCAGCAGTTTTCTAATATCCCCTTTGATCATTTAATGTTTACAGGTTCAGGGGCTACGGGCCGAAAAGTCATGGCCAATGCCGCCAAAAACCTCACGCCTGTTACTCTTGAATTAGGGGGCAAATCGCCCGCAGTATTATGTCCAGACTATGATCTACAAAAAGGTGTTGAACGCATTATGTTTGCCAAACAATATAATGCCGGACAAATCTGTACCAATGTCGATTATTTATTTGTACATGAGTCACAGCTTGAGCAATTTATCCTTGCTGCAACTGAATGGACTAAGAAGCACGTGCCGGATATTGCGTCTAAAGATTATACTTCTTTGATTGATGAGGTGTCGTTTAACCGTATTAATGCTACGGTGGAAGATGCGCGGAGTAAAGGGGCTCGGGTGATTAACCTCAATGGGCAAGACCCGCAGCCTGAAATCCGTAAATTTCCATTAACGTTGATTTTGGATGCGACAGAAGAGATGACCATCGGCAACCGTGAAACCTTTGGTCCATTACTCATGGTAATGCCATACCAAGATAAGCAAGAAGTCGTTGATTATGTTGTGTCTAAAGACCGGCCATTAGCCTTTTATCCATTTACTAACCAAAACCAGTTGGCTGATTTTTATATCGAAAACATCATGTCAGGCGGTGTCTCGGTCAATGATGCATTGTTCCATGTTGCTCAGCACGATTTGCCATTTGGTGGTATCGGTCCAAGTGGTATGGGTCACTATCATGGGTATGAGGGATTTTTAACGTTTTCTAAGTTACGACCGGTGTTTAAACAAGCGTCTTTTTCTACGATTAAGTTACTGGCTCCACCCTATGGCAAACTAGCCAACAATGTGCTGAATACGATGATAAAAATGCGTAAATAAACACTCCTAATATTGCTTACCTTTGGGTGCTGTTTGCTAAGCCAGTAATGATGCACGTATCATCCAACAAACTTAACTAGCATTAACACAATAGGGATATTTAATGAAACAAATAACAACAGCCATTATTAGCACCATAGTACTTGCATCATGGGCCAGTCACGCCGATAGTCAGCAAGGTGATCTCGCTCTAGCCGAGGGCAATGTGGATGAAGCAATTGCTTTATATAAAAACGAAGAATCAACCCTCTCAGCTAAGCTCAAATTAGCGCAAGTCTACATGAATGTGGATTTGGATGATGCGGAAGATTGGATTGAACAAGCCTACAAACAAGCTCCTGAAGATGCACCGATGCATTTTTTACGTGGTCAAATTATGGGGATGCAGGCGGGCAATAGTGTGTTTACAGCGATGAGTTATGCTGCTAAAGCATTGGATAGTTTTAGTGCTGCAGCGCAACTAGCACCAGATAATGTCGCTTATCAACAAGGGTTGCTCACATTTTATGTACAAGCACCCGGTATTGCCGGTGGGGATATTGATAAAGCCAAAATCGTAGCGCAGACAATCACGGCACTGGATCCCTCCGCCGGATTGCAAGCTCAAATTATGATTGCGGCGGATCAAGATGATACCCAGCAATTGGATCTGTTAATTACCCAAGGCTTAACTGAATTTGGCGATGATGCGGATATGCTCTTTATGATGGGGATGTTAAAACAAAACCAAGCCGATTATCCACAAGCTATGGATTTGTTAAGTAAAATTACTTATCAAAATGATGATGCACAAAGTGCTGAACGTTATTATTCTGCGCAATATCAAGTAGGTAAGACAGCGATTTTGGCCAAATCATTTTATCCAGAAGGGTTAATGGCGCTGAATAATTATATTGCCAACGCACAGATTGCCGAAGGGATGCCAAGTTTAGCTTGGGCAACATACCGCAAGGCAAATATCAAACAAGCGATGGGGCTAAAAACCGAAGCTAAAGCCTTGTATAACAGCATAAATTCCGTCGCGGACAAACAACTCAAAAAACAAATCAAAAAATCACTAAAGCGTCTTGGCTGATTGGGCATCACACCGTCAAGCACTTGACCGGTCATCGCAGTGATCGGTATCTTGATTTTCTCGTACCAAAAGACATCACGCAGTTGTAGCTGATTTTCTAAGTGTTTTCAGACTGATACTGTCAATGTTAAAACCGAGTAACCGTATGATCCCACTTGTTTTTCACCCAATCTATTCGCAACTAGATTTACCGGTTAGGCACCGCTTTCCCATCGAAAAATACCAAGGGATCTACGATGCGTTAATCCATCGTGGTGTTAGTCGGGATTGGTTTCATCAACCACAGCCTCTTGACCCCATTGCGTTACAGTCGATTTATGATCCGACTTATATTACTCAATTATGCAATGGTTCATTGGATCCTAAAGCGATGCGTCGGATCGGTTTTCCATGGTCAACACAATTAATTGAACGCACATTAACAGCTGCCGCAGGCACAGTTTTGACTGCGCAACTTGCATTAGAGCATGGCAAAGCACTTAATTTAACGGGAGGCTACCATCATGCTTTTGCAGATTTTGGTTCTGGTTTTTGTATGGTCAATGATCTGTATCTTGCAGCCAAAACAATGTTACAACAACCGGGGATTGATTCGGTGTTAGTGTTTGATTGTGATGTTCATCAAGGCGACGGGACGGCCAAACTTGCCCAGTATGATCCTGCAATATACACCGTGTCGCTGCACGGCGAAAAAAACTTTCCTCACCGCAAGCAAATTTCAGATATGGATTTTGGGATCGCCAAAGGCACTCAAGATGCAGAATATTTGGATGTGGTCGACAGTGCGCTGCATTTAGCGTTTGTCCAAGCTCGCCCAGATGCGGTTATTTATGATGCGGGTGTGGATATACATATCAATGATGATTTGGGGCATTTATCAATTAGTACCGCTGGCGTACTGGCGCGTGATCAATTAGTCTACGCTAAATGCGCTGAATATGGTGTGCCTGTTGCAGCGGTCATTGGTGGCGGGTATCAACGAGATATTGATGCGCTGGTTGATGTACATTTACAATTATTTCATGCTGCGGGGGTGTACTGAATATGCGTATACCTTCATCGGTATTTGTTTATAGTTAAGGAATTCGCAGTATGTTAGTTAATCCACTTTATTCAAGCACCTTAAGACAACAAGTTGATGCTCTACCGCATGCTCAAAAAGAGCGGCTGGCGTTCATCGATTTTAGTTTACAGTACTTTGGCCATATCTCTCGTAGTGAGCTAATTGCGCGTTTTCGGACTGGTTTGGCCGCGGCTACTCGTGATTTTGCGCAATACAAAGCCATTGCAACGGACAATCTTCGTTTACAACAGCAAACCAAATCATATTATCGCACTGATGATTTTGCCGCTGTGTTTGTACATGAACCACAACAGATATTAACGGCATTGGCCCAGGGCTTTGGCAATGGTATTGCAAGTAGCACGTTAGCTTCTGAGCAATGTTTTGATGCGGTGCGATTGATTCATCCTGATACGGATATCATTGCTGCCTTAATGCGAGCGATCCATCAAGGGTCGATGATCACGTGTCGCTATGTGTCTATGGGATCAGGGGAGGGAGAACGGGATATTGTGCCACATGCGTTGATTAACAATGGACACCGCTGGCATGTCCGTGCGTTTGATCGAATGCATCAAGCGTTTCGTGATTTTGTATGCACCCGATTTACGCATATTCTCGATAATGATGCACCAATTAATCCCCAAGAACGTGCTCAGCAGGATGAGCAATTTAATCATGTTGTTACGCTAAAGCTAGTGTCGCACCCGAGTCTTACTTCTGGGGTGGCAGTAGAAATGGACTATGGCATGGTTGATGGGATGATAGAAGTACCGGTGCGAGCCTGTGTGGCAGCATATGTGCTGCGTCAATGGCAAGTCGATTGCTCAAAAGGTGCGCGATTTAGTCATCAAGGTTGTCAGCTTGCACTCGCTAATTTAGACGTTTTACAAGATATTGAAAATACAGCAATTGCCCCTGGAGCGGGAAATTAAATAAAAACATGATACACATCAATATGTTAATGAAATGTTATTTATTTTGTTAAAAATGTGGCAGATAAATTATCAATATTTATGGCTTTCTGCCTATAGTTAATGCAACTTTCATGTTCGCTTGTGGTCATAAACACAAGTCAGTAATAGTTAGTTGTTGAGCAAAATAAAATAGATAATACCCTTACAAGAGAGGTCAGTGATGCAATTATCTCCCAACCAACGTTTTAATGAAGCGTTAATAAAGACCGCAGTATTACTTTATCAAGTTGATGGAATGGTTAGCCTAACCGAACAGGATTATTTGGAAGAGGTTATTGAGGCTTTAAACTGGCAAAGTCCGATCTGCAAAGATGCATTTTTAACTCAAGCGATACATGAGGCTCGGGTTGCTTCTGAAGCGGGAGAGGAGCGTGTTTTTTTGAAACACCTTGCTGACGATTTGAATTTTGATGCCAATTACGTGATGGAAATAGGAATGGGGATCACGGGAATTGATGGAGAACGCTCGGAGCATGAGACGGAGTTGTTGCATTTTATGTCGCATAAATTGCTCGCCCGGGAGCTAACCATAATGCAAGCATCCTAGTTAGCCGCTGTTCGCTAAACAAATTTAATTGAACCGAATTTAACCTAGTTTAACAAAGAAAAGACACTTTACCCCCTAGCGTCAATAAGAGGTTAGGGGGTTTTTATTATATGTCGGTTAGTCTTGTTGCGGTTGATTTGATTTGGCAGTGTTTACTTTAGCATTAGCTACCATCTTGCGAACATCCGCTAACAATGCCTTTGCATCATAGACAATCCCGTCTTTTATGGTGTAATCCACCCCCCCTGCTTGGATCGGCTCATTTTGATCATTTAACCGATAATGGCCTGTACCGTACAAGACTTTAAGATTGTGAATGGGGTTTTCTTTGATGATCACCATATCGGCTTTTTTGCCAATGGTGACGGAGCCAATTTGATCGTCCAAGCCTAGGGCTTGAGCACCATTAAGTGTGGCTGCTTGAATTACTTCCCACGGATTAAAGCCGGCTTCTTGTAATAACTCCAGCTCAGCTATATAACCAAAGCCATAGATTTTGTAGATATAACCTGAGTCAGAGCCTGCGGTCACGCGTCCACCGTGATTTTTAAAATCATTCAAAAACGCCATCCATTGTTGGTAGTTGTCACGCCACTGAATTTCTTCAGCCGTGCCCCAATCAAACCAATATGAGCCGTGCGCGTAACGCGATGGGGTGAAAAAATTCCACAAGGTCGGTAACGTGTACTCTTTATGCCATGGTGCATTGCGCTCACGCATCAGATCACGACTGGCTTGATAAATCGTCATGGTCGGATTGATAGTGAAATCTAATGCGATGAGCTCATCACGTACCGCATTCCATTTATCTGAACCGGGTTTAGCAGCTTGCGCCCACAACTTACCGGCTTCAGCAAAGCGGTGTTGTTCATCATTGTAGTTGTAAGTAGACGGATAATCTTGAATGGTGCGTTGGCTAAATAACGCCTCAGGCAAACCGTACCAGTGCTCCATCGTGGTTAAGCCTAAACGAGCAGAATCCAGTGCATTCATGCTTTTTACGTTGAGCTGGGCATGATGCATCATGGTACCAAGACCTTGTTGATTGGCTTCGTGTAGCGCTGCTTCCATGACGGTGCGCGTCGCCCCAAAAAACTTAATGCCTTTAGCGCCTTTTTGTTTGGTAGCCTTGACCCAATCACGGGCTTGCTTGGCATTATAAATCGGTTTATCACTGCCCATACCAAAGCCAAGATAGGGAATAATGCGCGGTGCGACTATGGTGTTTTGTGCGGAGCGCTCGACATGGTCCATGACCCAATCGAGGCCATTAAAGCTGCCCGGTTCACGTACTGTCGTGATCCCATGTGCTAGCCATAATTTAAATACATACTCAGCGGGAATATCATCAGCAGAGCCACCGATGTGACCATGCATATCGACAAAGCCAGGTAATACATAATAGCCCTCTAGGGCCATTTCTTTGGTATTGGCATCGGCGACAGGGCGACCTTGTAGTTTGATGGGCACACCAGGATGACCCACAGAAACGATATTAGTGATGATGTTGTTTTCCACCACGATATCGACTGGGCCTCTGGTTGGTGCACCTTCGCCACTGACTAGATTGACGCCACGTAATATCAACCGCGTGTAAGGGCCTTGGCCTTCTTGCGCTGATTTGGTGGGGGCTGAAGCACCGGCTTTGGCAAATGCTGGAGCACTTATCCCAGCAGTCATCGCGATACTGCTGACGAGTAAACTGATGAGTAAACCCGCTTTTTTGAGGCTGTTTAAGATATTAAGGTTTGAGGGCATAATGGTTCTTCTTGTTAATGTAATGTTATGGCTAGTTAGTCACTGATTGTAATGCTAAATGCTGAGTAAAAGGAATAAAATCACGATCAGAAAATAGTAACGGGAGTCTATGTTCAATGCAAAAAGTAGCAATAATAACGTCTGCAGATTTTCGGATCGTCACTCCTTTTTTTCTTAACACTCTATAATTGTCAGCTGAGCTAATCGCTAGTTCAGTACTTAACAAGTTAAATTGGTGCAGAGAACTCAGGTGATCTTTTGCCAAATGGTAATCTTTATCAGACCGAAAACCTTGCAGTATTTCCAGTAAGATCAAATCTCCGATGGCAACCTCATTATTGCTTAAGGCGTCATCTAATAAATCTGTTTCTAAGCTATTGGACCCGTTGAAATAATCAATCCAAACACTAGTATCAACCAATATCACTTGGCTGATCTCATGTCATTCAAATCGCCTTCCCAGTTAAGCTGACCGCGTAATTGTCTAATTTTAGCTTGCTTGGATTGTCTAATTAAGGCTTTTAGTCCTTCTTCAACTGCTTCTTTTTTGGTTCGTAGACCTGTCATGCTAAGCGCTTCAGCTATTAATTGGTCGTCGATAACGATATTGGTTCTCATATAGCACCTATGTGTATATTTTATGATATATATACACATTATGGTTCATAATATCGAATTTGCCAATTAAATCATTGCTAATGTCGCCGCCACCAACTTGCCTATACCCGCATCTGCTTCTACTAAATTAGATGCCAACATATACGCAGGCGTTGTCACGACTTTGTGTGCTTCATCAATCACAATTTGATCTACCGCACAGTTGACATGCACACTGCCTAATTGGGTGATGGCAGCAGCTGTGTCAGCATCATTGCCAATCGTGACTTGGACCTTGGCATCGGCGCCATACACCATTGGGATCATGGCAGGGGCGATACACATATAACCAGCAGGTTTATTGGATTTGGCAAATTGAGCACAGGCATCAAACATGGCGTTGTTAATAGTTGCTTGTGTGCCTTTGAGTGCAAAATCACATAAGTTTTTGGCGGCACCAAAGCCACCAGGGACAATCAACGCATCAAACTCGTCGGCATTGAGGGCGGTGAGTGGCTGGATATCGCCACGCGTGATCCGTGATGCTTCTACCATGACATTGCGCGTCTCAGGCATCTCTTCACCGGTCATATGATTGATAGTGTGGAATTGGTCTTGATCAGGGGCAAAGCACTGCACTTGCGCATCGGCTTTGGCGAGGTGTAATAAGGTGAGCACCGCTTCATTAATTTCTGCGCCATCATAGACGCCGCATCCTGCTAAAATCACTGCTACTTTTGCCATATCCGTTTCTCCATATGGTTAATGATAAAAAGGGTCAGATCCAAATTATTACCCATTCAAGTGTAGCGAATCTGTGATGTGCTGACTAGGACTTTGCGCGTAAACGTTGGCGAATAAATGTGGATAATGTTTTGCTCACTTCCGGATGCTGCGTATCAAAGTTAAACAAACAAATGTTGATTTTGCCTAATTTAGGTAACAAAGGACTGCGAATGACTTGCAGCGACTCTGGAACGGACGAACGCGCTAAAGGGGTCACTCCTAGACCTTGTTGCATGGCAGCAATTAATCCATATAAATCAGGGTTGGTGTAGCGAATTTTCCACATTTGGGTTTGTTGCTTGAGTAACTCTATGGCACGGCTACGATAAACACAACCATCTGGGGCTAGCACTAATGACAACATATCAGGTTTGATGGGGTAGGAGTCATCGCCCACCCACACCAGTTCATCTTTGCGAATGACTTCACCGCTGGTGGGTTGGTCAGGCGGCACCAGTGCCAAGACTAGGTCAAAGTCATCCTTTCGAGCATTAGACAACAGATGTCGTGATAACGCAGAGGTCACATCCAAAGACACATCAGGATAACGCTGTGAAAACTCACCGATTAAACTAGGCAACAAGGTTGAGGCGAATTCAGAAGGGATCCCCAAACGCAGACGCCCTTTGAGAGAATTAGCTTGCACACTTTGTAAGATCTTGTCATTGAGGGCTAACAGCTCACGGGCTTGGGGCAAAAACCACTCGCCATCAATCGATAATACGTGGCGTTGCCCGGATTTGGTAAAGAGTTTTTTACCTAATTGGGTTTCGAGTTTTTTAATTTGTAGTGAGATCGCGGGCTGGGAGCGACCTATGACTTCACCGGCTTTGGCATAGCCGCCCATATCATGCACGGTGACAAACATGCGCACGGCATCCAAAGAGAGTTGTTGCATCTATTTGTCCTCATTCAGGAAGATTGTAAATATAAGGTAAGCTGATATTGGATTGAGTATACATTTAAAAAACTTATATATAAATTAAACTTTCAAATTAGATTTTGGTGCCTGTCAAAGATAGTATCTGGGCATAAAATGACATTGGGTCTTCAACCTCAACAATAGGCATGGACATGACAAATAAGACGGTATTACACGCAAAACACCTTGAAGCGGGCGCTAAGATGGTTGATTTTTTTGGTTGGGATATGCCAATTAATTATGGTTCACAAATCGAGGAACACCATGCAGTGCGTCGTGATGCCGGTATGTTTGACGTATCGCACATGACGATTGTCGATGTCAAAGGCCCACAAGCGCAAGCCTATTTACGTTATTTATTGGCCAATGATGTGGCGAAGTTACAAGACAAAGGCAAGGCGCTATATTCAGGGATGCTAAATGAAGCCGGCGGTGTGGTGGATGACTTGATTGTGTATTTTTTCGACGATACTAACTACCGTTTAGTAGTTAACTCTGCGACTAAGCAAAAAGATTTAGATTGGTTAGCGGCGAAAGCCGAAGGGTTTTCAGTGACCATTACTGAGCGTGATGAATTTGCGATGATTGCGGTGCAAGGTCCCAATGCAAAAGCCAAAGCTGCGCAGTTATTCAGCGCAGCGCAAAACGAAGCCGTTGCCGGCATGAAGCCTTTTTATGGCGTGCAAGCAGAAGATTTGTTTATTGCCACTACCGGTTATACCGGTGAAGCGGGTTACGAGATAATGGTCCCGAACGAACAAGCGGCTGACTTTTGGCAAGCATTATTAGATTTAGGTGTCGCGCCTTGTGGATTAGGTGCACGTGATACCTTGCGCTTAGAAGCCGGTATGAACCTGTATGGCCAAGATATGGACGAGACGATTTCGCCACTTGAAGCCAACATGGGCTGGACAATTACGTGGGAGCCAAGCGATCGTGATTTTGTTGGTCGTGACGTATTAACTACGCAAAAAGTAGCGGGTACTGACAAGCTAGTCGGTTTGGTGATGCATGAAAAAGGCGTGTTACGCGCTGGTCAAAAAGTCACCGTGGAAGGTGGTGAAGGAATTATTACTTCTGGGACATTTTCGCCAACTCTGGGGCATTCAGTCGCCCTAGCTCGTGTTGCGAACACAGTCACTGAGCATGCCGAGGTTGAAATGCGCAAAAAGTGGGTTAAAGTAGACGTAGTTAAGCCCAGTTTTGTGCGTAACGGCAAAAGCGTTTTATAAGCAGCATTTTATAAACATTTAATGAATGCCTAGTGCAATATCGACACACAGAGATTGCATTAGGTAGAACAAACAAACCAACATTTAGGAACGATTATGAGCAACATTCCAGCAGAATTACGATATGCAGCTAGCCACGAGTGGGTTCGTCCAGAAGGTAACGGCGTCTTTACCGTGGGTATTACTGAACATGCCCAAGAGTTATTAGGCGACATGGTATTTTTGGATCTGCCTGATGAAGGTGATGAAATTGCAATGGGTGATGATATTGCCGTTGCTGAATCAGTCAAAGCAGCTTCAGATGTATATGCACCGATCACGGGCGAAGTCGTCGCAGTGAATGAAGACTTAGAAGACTCACCAGAGCTTGTCAACTCTGACCCATACGGTGATGGTTGGATGTTCAAAGTCAAAATCGAAGATGAAAGTGAAGTAGAAAGTTTGTTAGATGCAGATGGATATGCAGAAAGTATCGAAGACGAGTAAGTCTCGAACATAAAATAACGATGGCGTCTTGTCTGTTTGCCGTGGACAAGATGCGATTAGATTTGGTGGCAGGGATCATTGATTGATGCACTGCGATTAGAAACTGTTAATTCAAAGAAGCGCTTAACTTATGCCATTTAGTAACGTATCACTCAATGAACTTGAGCAACACAACGATTTTATCCGTCGCCATATTGGCCCTGGCCGTCCTGAAATTCAAGCAATGCTTGATGTGGTGGGCGCAGAGTCTTTAGACGATCTTATGACGCAAACTGTACCTGCGAGCATCCGCTCGGAAGGGTTAAATGTCGGTGAAGCCTTTACCGAAGTGCAAGCCCTTGCTGCGTTAAAAGACATTGCTAGTCAAAACCAAATCAAACGTTCTTTCATCGGTATGGGTTATTATAATACGCATACGCCGAACGTGATTTTGCGTAACGTATTAGAAAATCCAGGTTGGTACACGGCCTATACGCCTTATCAGCCAGAGATTGCGCAAGGTCGTTTAGAAGCGATTTTGAATTTCCAACAAACCACGATTGATTTAACTGGCATGGAGCTAGCCTCAGCTTCGTTGTTAGATGAAGCGACAGCGGCAGCTGAAGCAATGGCATTAGCCAAGCGTGTGTCTAAAAATAAAAAATGCGATGCGTTTTTTGTTGCCAACAACGTCCACCCTCAAACCAAAGACGTGGTGCAAACGCGCGCGGATATGTTTGGTTTTGAAGTGATTTATGGTGATGCGATTCATGCTGCTGAGCACAATGTGTTTGGGGCGTTGTTACAATACCCGGGTACAGAAGGTGAGCTTAACGATATTGCTGAAATCATTAGTGCATTACAAGCTAACAAAGCAATTGTAACAGTCGCGACTGACCTACTCGGTTTAACCTTGATTAAGCCGCCTGGTGAGCTAGGCGCTGATGTGGTCTTTGGTTCGGCGCAGCGCTTTGGTGTCCCTATGGGCTATGGCGGTCCACATGCGGCGTTTTTTGCTACTCGTGACAGTTACAAGCGTTCATTACCGGGTCGTATCATTGGTGTGTCTAAAGATACACGCGGTCGTCCTGCTTTGCGTATGGCATTGCAAACTCGTGAACAACATATCCGTCGTGAAAAAGCTAACTCCAATATTTGTACGGCGCAAGTTTTACTAGCGAATATGGCGTCATTTTATGCGGTATATCATGGTCCTATTGGTTTAAAACAAATTGCATCACGTATTCATCGTTTGGCGAATATCTTCGTAACGGCGTTAAATACGGCTAGTGCGGAAGGTCCTGTTCAAGGCGTTAGCGTTCGTCACAATACGTTTTTTGATACGGTAACGGTGGATGTGGCGGATAAAGCGGGCATTATTGCTGCCGCTCAAGCATTAAATATTAACTTACGCACTGATTTAGAGGGTGCGGTATCGGTTGCGTTTGATGAAACATCAACGCGTGAAGATTTAGCGGATTTGTTATCGGTATTCTTAGGTGCTCAAGCAGATACCGGTTTTTATGCTGAGACCATTGCACAGATTGATGCGCAGTTAACGCAAACGGGGACGCATGGTATCCCGGATAGCTTGGGACGTGAAAGTGAGTTTTTGACGCATGATGTGTTTAATTCCTATCACTCAGAAACTGAAATGCTGCGTTATATTAAATCGTTAGAAGACAAAGATTTAGCGTTGAACCATTCTATGATCTCATTAGGCTCATGTACGATGAAGCTCAATGCAGTCGCGGAGATGATCCCCGTCACTTGGCCTGAGTTTGGTCAATTACATCCGTTTGCGCCAATTGAACAAGCCGGTGGTTACAAAGCCATGATCGACGAGTTATCAGATTGGTTAATTGATATTACCGGTTATGATGCGATGTCGATGCAGCCTAACTCAGGTGCACAAGGTGAATACGCCGGTTTGTTAGCGATTAAACGCTACCATGCAAGCCGTGGTGATGATCATCGTGATGTGGTGTTAATTCCGCAATCAGCGCACGGGACTAACCCTGCATCAGCGCAAATGGTGAGTTATAAAGTGGTCGTGGTCAACTGTGATGAAGCGGGTAACGTGGATTTAGTGGATTTACGCAACAAGGCTGAAGAAGTCGCTGATAACCTAGCATGTGCCATGATTACGTACCCATCGACGCACGGTGTGTATGAAGAAACGGTGAAAGAGATCTGTGATATCGTCCACGAATTTGGTGGTCAGGTATACATGGATGGCGCGAACATGAATGCGCAAGTGGGGATTACTTCTCCGGGCTTAATTGGCTCAGATGTATCACACTTAAACTTACACAAAACATTCTGTATCCCACATGGTGGTGGCGGTCCAGGTATGGGCCCGATTGGTGTTAAAGCGCATTTAGCGCCGTTTTTACCTAATCATACACAAGTGGAAGTGGTTGCCGGTGGTACAGGCGACCAGTTAGGTGCATCTGATGCTCGTAATGGTGCGGTATCCGCAGCGCCGTGGGGCAGTGCATCAATATTGCCGATTAGCTATATGTATATCAAAATGATGGGCAGCGAAGGCTTAAAGCGTGCAACAGAAGTGGCAATATTAAATGCTAACTATGTCGCACAGCAACTTGAAGCGCATTATCCTATTTTGTACAAAGGGATGAATGGGCGTGTCGCTCACGAATGTATTATTGATTTACGTCCACTCAAAGAAGCCTCAGGCGTTTCTGAGATGGATGTGGCTAAGCGTTTGAACGATTATGGTTTCCATGCACCAACGATGTCATTCCCAGTCGCGGGTACCTTGATGATTGAGCCGACTGAATCTGAAGCCAAAGTTGAGCTAGATAGATTTATCGAAGCGATGATCGGTATTCGTCATGAGATTGGTAAAGTGCAATCAGGTGAGTGGGATGCGATTGATAATCCATTACACAATGCGCCGCATACGCTAGCTGATATCTGTGATGCTAACTGGGAGCGCAGCTATACGCGTGAACTCGCAGCGTATCCAGTGGCAGCGGTAGCTCGTAATAAGTTCTGGCCATCAGTGAACCGTATCGATGATGTTTACGGGGATCGTAACTTGGTGTGTAGCTGTCCTGATTTGGATAGTTATCGAGAGATCTTAGAAGAGTAGTGAATGACTGTTTGTTTTAAATAGTTTTTGTCTAAATTTAGAAAGTAACACATGAATAGATGTGATAGTTTAAAGAACTAATCTGAGGTCAATGACCAAATTACAATGGATGTAACTTGAACGATTTATCCCCGAGTGACTTAAAATCAATATTACATTCTAAACGAGCAAATATGTATTACCTTGAATATTGCCGGGTAATGCAAAAGGACGGCCGAGTTCTCTATTTGGCGGAACAAAAAAAAGAAAACCAATACTTCAATATTCCTATCGCCAATACCACGGTGCTTTTACTTGGAAATGGGACATCTATAACACAGGCAGCTATGCGTATGTTAGCGCAAGCTGGCGTGTTAGTTGGGTTTAGTGGCGGCGGTGGTACTCCACTATATATGGCGAATGAAACTGAACAACTAGTTGAGTGGTTTACCCCTCAAAGTGAATATCGACCCACTGAATATTTACAAGGTTGGATGTCCTTTTGGTTCGATGACTCTAAACGTCTAAAGGCTGCTAAACAACTTCAAGATGCACGTATCAAATATTTATATCAAGTATGGCAAAAAGATAAAGATTTAAAAGTAGAAGGATTTAATGTTGAAGAACCAATCATCAGAAATGCGTTAGATAAATTTATTTCTCGAACAGCATTAGCAAGTAAACCATCAGAATTAATGTTAACTGAAGCGCAGTTAACTAAAGTGCTTTATAAGCATGCTGGTCACAATACATTTAATAAGGATTTTAAACGCCAGCACCAAAGTACAGATATAGCGAATGACTTTTTAAATCATGGCAATTATTTAGCATATGGGCTTGCTGCAAGTTGTTTATGGGTATTGGGTATTCCTCATGGTTTTGCTGTTATGCATGGTAAAACTCGACGTGGGGCGTTGGTGTTTGATATTGCCGATATGATAAAGGATGCAATTGTCTTACCTTGGGCATTTATCTGCGCTAAAGAAGGGGCGACAGAACAAGAATTTAGACAACAAGTCCTACAAAAATTTACAGAGCATAAAGCCTTAGATTTTATGTTTGATCAAGTAAAGTCGATTGCATTGGCAACACATCCGGATGTTGAAAAGAAAAGAAGTGACAAGTCATGATGGTAACGTTTGTTAGCCAATGTGAAAAAAATGCGCTTAAGAAAACAAGGCGAGTTTTAGACGCATTCGCCAATCGTATTGGTGATAATACTTGGCAAACGGTTATAACGGAGGACGGATTATTAACAGTAAAAAAGATGCTGCGTCATACTGCAAGCAAAAGTACAGCAGTCAGTTGTCATTGGATAAGAAGTCGGGCAAGAAGTGAATTTTTGTGGGTGGTGGGTAGCAAAACTAAATTTAACGCTGAAGGTTATCGGTGTTTGTCAAACTAGTTGTCGTGATTAACCTATTTTACATCTTCAATTTCAACCCTATCACGGGCAGGATTTAA
>CAKZLI010000043.1 GCA_937125395.1 uncultured Glaciecola sp. | reverse complement strand
TTATAACAGTTGAGAGGTACAGAAAATGAAATGGATTAAAATTGATAATAAAGTTATCAACATGGATAATGTTGTGTATTTTCGTGGGTTTCCTGAGTCGACCGCAATTAAGTTCACATTCGTCGGTGGCAATCACATGGAAGTGCGATTATACGATATAAATCGGTTAACGTCAGTCATGAAGCGGTTAGAATCTGATACAGGAATTAACAGTTTCGACATGCTTTCACGGTTAGAAAATTCAATGGGGAGGTGATAATTATGGCTAGAAAATACTCGATTTATATGTGGATGCAGAAAGAAACTGACCCAATTCCTGGAAAAATTTGGGCGATTTTTATAATTTTACATACAATTTTTTACTACTTTTTCTTCTGAAAAATTCCCCCGAAGAATTTATATATTCCTGAAGAATCCTCGAAGAGCGTGAAACATACGTCGTGAAACGTCCCTGTGAAACCTCTCGAGGAAAACACCTTTAAAATCATGATGTTTCACCATACTGATTGATTACCCCGAATACCCCGAATACCCCAGTAAATTATATATATCTCTGTCGATCTTTTTTCGCTTTTAAAATCAATGAGTTAAGTCACTTTTCGCTTACCCCTTTACCCCACATTTACCCCCATTCAAAATCGGCCGGAAAGCGTTTACTGGTGGGCGTTTCAAGAGTTATCCACAGATTTTACATACCGTTTCTACCTTGAACCATAATTTTCACCCTCTTTCTAATATTTATTACTTTACTGGGGTAAATATAAAGGAGAGATAGAGCCAGAGCCAATACCCTTATAAAATACCCTGGTAAATCCTACAGGGGTATACAGTAGTCGATGTTATTGTGGAATCAACGAGTTAAGAGAAAACCCTGGTAAACCCCGCAACTTTTATATTTTTTGCATGTAGAATTATTCGTATGGATAAAGAAAAAGTTTACGAACTCGCTCTACTCGGTTTAAAAAATTCGGACATTGCCAAAGCGATGAATGTGACTGCGGCGGCGTTCTCCAAAAAACTGGACGCTGATCCCGAATTATATGATTCGTTAAACCGTGGAAAATGCGAAGCAGACGGAAAGGTGGTTAAATCGCTGTATAAGGCCGCCGTCGGATATTCTGTACCCGATGTACATATTTCAAATAATAAAGGCGTGGTGACGCTCACACCCTTCTTAAAATCGATTCCTCCAAACGTTGAGGCGGCTAAATTCTGGCTTAAGAATCGTCATCCAGAGCTTTGGAGCGACTCTCAAGACTTAAATCTAAATGGAATCAAAGAGTTAAATGATTTAAGTGACGAAGAACTCGAAAAACGTAAAGAATCGCTCATAAATCATCTCCGTGTGATATCAAAATGAACGACGCACGCGAAACGAATATAGAACTGATCCGAGTCATCCAAGAAATTAATCGACGCGTTGAACGAATGAAGATCAAACAGTATTTTCCAGATACGGGTGATCTTCGTCGAGAACTCTATCCAAAACATATCGAATTTTTCGCTGCGGGTAAATCATATCGTCAAAGATTAATGCTCGCTGCAAATCGGATCGGTAAAACTGAATCTGTAGGTTTATATGAGTTAGTCATGCATCTAACCGGCGATTACCCCGTGTGGTGGCCTGGACGTAGATTCGATAAACCAATTAAGGCTTGGATCGCTGGTGACACGAAACAAACCGTTCGAGAGATTCTACAAGATAAATTACTCGGCCCAGTCGGTGCGTGGGGCACTGGGTTGCTTCCGGCCGATTCGATATATAAAACTACTAGAGCGGGTGGGGTGGCTGATACGGTCGAGACCGTCACAGTGCGAAGCGTGCACGGTGGAATCAGCACCGTAACGTTTAAATCATACGATCAGGGTCGTAAGGCATTTCAAGGCACCGAACAAGATGTGATTCTACTCGATGAAGAACCGCCACTTGATGTGTATTCAGAGTGCTTACTCCGAACCATGACGAACGACGGTCTCATGATGTTAACGTTTACACCATTACTTGGGATGTCCGACGTGGTGCTTGCGTTCATGCCTGAGGGCACACTAGATTCTGTTATTGACGGTAAATTCGTCATCATGGCCACATGGGATGACGTACCGCATCTATCAGATGAAGCGAAAGTGGAACTTATGGAATCAATACCACCGTTCCAGCGTGATGCTAGATCTAAGGGTGTGCCACAACTCGGTGCGGGTGCGATATATCCTGTACCTGAGTCCACATATTTAATCACCCCGTTTGAGATTCCCGAGCATTGGCCGCGTGTATATGCGCTCGATGTTGGATGGAATCGTACCGCTGCGTTGTGGGCCGCAATCGATAGAGAGACGTCTACACGTTACTTGTATTCAGAATATTATGTCGGTCAGGCTGAACCTGTCATACACGCACAGGGTATAAAATCCCGTGGTGATTGGATTCAAGGTGTGATTGACCCTGCCGCACGTGGTCGTGGGCAAAAAGACGGTCAACAGTTGATGAATAATTATATTGATCTTGGTTTGAATCTGCAAACAGCTAAGAACGCGGTGGAAGCAGGGTTGTATGAAACATGGCAACAACTATCGAATGGGCAATTGAAGGTGTTTAATACGCTCGGTAATTTCTTGGCTGAGATAAGAATGTATCGACGCGATGAGAAAGGTAAGATTGTTAAATCAAATGATCACTTAATGGATTCAATGCGTTATTTGGTGAACTCCGGCTTTGACGTAGCTAATACCAGAATGAAGCCCTCGACCGAATTTGTCGATATGGGTAATAACGGATGGATGGGGTAAATAGATGAATAACTTAATGGATTGACCAGATGACTAGCTACGATGACACTGTGGACGCAGACGATAAAGATATAATCACAGAAGCGAAAGAGAGATTTAAACTCTCTCAGGATGCGTTTGAAGATAACCGACAACTTGCGATTGATGATCTTCGATTCTCACGGCTTGCCGAGCAATGGCCCGAAGCTGTGCGCCAACAACGTGAAGAAAAAAATCGACCATGTTTAACAATCAATAAACTGCCGGCAATTATTCGGCAGGTTGTTAATGACGCTCGACAAAATAAACCATCTATCAAAACTCGCCCTGTTGATTCTAAGGGCGATCCGGAAACATCAGAGATTATCAATGGTTTAATTCGTAACATTGAATACACATCCAACGCGTCCGCAGCTTATGACACAGCGGTCGATTTTGCCACGTCGGCAGGATTCGGCTACATTCGTGTAGATGTGGATTACGCACACGAGGATTCATTCGACGAGGATATTTGTATCGAGCGTGTAGCGAATCCGTTTAGTGTTTACCCAGATCATAACGCTACTGAAGAAGATTCCCGAAACTGGAATTATTGTTTCATTGTGGATCGGATGAGTAAGGAAGATTTCAAGGAAAAATATAAAGGTGAGGATGTTGTCGACTGGGAAGCGATGGGAACGGATAAGCAATGGATGGACGAGGATAGCGTTCAGATTGCAGAATATTGGACACGTGAAGAAGTAGAGCGAGAAATATACCTGATGTCTGATGGTGTGGTACTCGATAAGCAAACATATCTTGAGATGCATCAGGAATATACAGCAGTCGGTGTTGCGCCGGTTAATCAACGTATGAGTCGTGGTTTTAGAGTCATGAAGTACATAATGTCTGGCGCTGAAGTTCTTGAAAAAATGGAATGGAAAGGTTCATATATCCCAATCGTTCCAGTTTATGGTGAAGAAATCAATGTGGAAGGTGAGCGTTTTTTCCGCAGTTTGATCCGTGACGCCAAGGATGCACAACGCAATTTTAACTATTGGCGTACTGCTTCGACTGAATTGGTAGCCTTGGCACCTAAAGCGCCGTATGTTGGTAAAAAGGGTGCGTTCAATACTGATCTGAAAAAATGGACACGCTCTAACGTAGAGAATTTCGCATTCATCGAATACGACGGTGATGTCGCACCACAACGTCAACCGTTTGCTGGTGTACCAGCCGGTGCGTTGCAAGAGTCTATGAATGCGAACGATGATATTAAATCCACCACAGGTATATTCGACGCATCGATGGGTGCCAGAGGTAACGAAACGAGCGGTAAAGCTATCTTGGCGCGACAACGCGAAGGTGACACCAGTACGTTCCATATTCAAGATAATCTCACACGTGCAATTAAGCATTGTGGCCGCATAATTCTGGATTTGCTACCACATTATTATCCGAAGGGTCGAATTATTCGTATTCTCGGTGAAGATGATAAAGAACCTAAGAACGTACAGCTTGATGACATACACGATTTGACCATCGGTAAGTACGATATTGTAATGGACGTTGGGCCGAGTTACACAACGAAACGTCAAGAGTCTGCGGAACAGATGATGGAACTGATTCGTGTGCAACCACAAGCTGCACAGATTATGGGTGATCTACTAGCCAGTAACCTGGATTGGCCAGGTGCTGATGATATAGCGAAACGATTTAAGGCTGTGTTACCGCCTGAAGTTAAAGCTGTGCTACAAGACGGTCAGGGTGGAGAACAAGACCCTGAGATGCTCATACAGCAAATGACACAGCTGCAACAGCAAATGCAAGAAGGTCAACAGATTTTACAACAGTTACAACAAGAGAATGAAGAATTGAAAACGGATAAATCTGTGGATGTAAGGAAAGTACAGATTGATGAATACAAAGCCGAGACGGATCGGATCAAGGTGCAGCAAGACGGTATGACTCCCGAGCAAGTGCAACAACTTATTTTACAAACTCTACAACAGGTGCAATCATGAATTTCGGACAAGCGTTAGAAGCTTTAAAATCAGGTAAACGAGTAACCCGCAAAGGATGGAATCGTAAAGGTATGTGGTTGATGCTTGTTAAGAGTAGTAGTCACGAAACGATCAGTGAAACGTCTGCATACGGTGCTGTAGGGTTGACATGTGACGTAACGATTAATGCTCATATCGATATTATGACAGCTACGGGTTCAATGCAGCCTGGTTGGATACCGGCGCAAGCCGACATTCTCGCTGAAGATTGGGAGAAAATCTCATGAAAAAGATCACATCGGTTAATCAGTTGAATGCGTTGGTTAATACACATGTGGAGATATACACACGTGCGTGGATCATCGGTGATTATAAGGAAGTTACGGACAGCGTGCGTTTAGAACCGTTCGTGATTGTCTGTGAGATGGTCAAAGAAAATAAATTATTCTATAAGGATGTGTAATCATGGATGAAGAAATAATTGATGACGTTGAAGTCGAAGAAACCGAATCTGAGGAGTTGACTCCTGAAGGTTCAGCGAACGAAACCGAGGCGAACGATTCTGAATCTGAAGAAACCGAAGATCAGGAAGAAATTGAACTGTTTGACGTTGAGATTGATGGAGTGACGCATAAACTCCCAGCGGAAGTGAAAAAAGCTGTGATGCTAAATGCCGATTATACACAAAAGACTACTTCATTGTCACATGACAGGAATGAACTTGCAACAATGAAGCAGCGGTTCCAGGATCAACAAAGTTTTACCCAGGAACATATGGAAACAGTCGCGCAGGTGCATTCTTTAAACTCACAGTTGAAAGATTTTGAGAGTGTGGACTGGGCACAGTTTCAGCAGCAAGACCCAGATCAAGCGCAACAATTGTTCATGAGATATCAGCAGTTAAAGGATATCCGTGATCGAACTGCAAATGATCTAAATACGAAACAGAACGAATTCCAAGCTAAGCAGGAGCAAGAACTAGCCAACCTCAAGGCAAAAAGTGAAGAAGTTTTAAGTAGAGACATATCGGACTGGTCGCCGGTAAAAGCTAACGAGTTAAATGATTTTGCAGCATCACAATTTGGATTTTCAACCGCAGATTTACAAGCTGCACAAGTTGATCCTCGAATTATGAAGCTAATAAACATGGCACAAATTGGTTTTAAAGTTTCACAAAAAACTAAACCTATAACACCATCTAAAAAGGCTGCAAACCCTGTGACGAAAATCACTGGTAAGAAGTCTAAAGTTGTTGCCCAAAACGATAAAATGGGTATAGATGACTGGATGGAACTTGAAATGAGGAAATCACGAAATGGCTAATACAATTCTTACACCAACGGCGGTCACCCGCAAAGCGTTGGCAATCCTGCACCAAAAACTCACTTTTGTCGGTAGCATCAATCGTCAATATGATAAACAATACGCTGTCGAAGGCGCAAAGATCGGTAGTGATTTAAAAATTCGCTTACCGAATCAATACGCGATTCGAGACGGTGCAACACTCAGTACACAAGATACTGTAGAACAATCCACTACATTGCAGGTTACCACACAGAAAGGTGTGGATTTGAATTTCTCAAGTGCTGAGTTAACCCTCGATTTACAAGATTTTGCGGATCGTATCCTAGAACCGGCGATGGCTGTGTTAGCAGCGAACATCGAAGCGGATGTTTTGAACATGCGTAAAGAAGTTTACAACATCGTTGATAATGATGGGTCGGCTTTAACGTTTCTTAATATCATGCAAGGTCGTGGCCAACTGAACGATAACCTAGCGCCGATGGATTCTAAACGTTGCGCATTACTCAGTACAGACCATAACATCGCGCTTGTTGATACGTTGAAAGGTTTATTCCAAGATAGCACCCAAGTAGCGAAGCAGTATCGCGAGGGCTTCATGGGACGCACCGCTGGTATGATGTTCTCTGAATCTACACTTGCAGATGATCATCAAACTGGTACAGCGGCTAAGACCACAGGCTATCTTGTTAACGGTGCTTCGGAAGCTGGAAGTGTGGTAGCAGTCGATACAGGAAGTACTACATTCTTGGAAGGTGACATTGTCACCTTTGCTGGTTGTAATCGTGTGCATCCTGAGACCAAAACTGACACCGGCAAATTGCAGACATTTGTTGTTACTGCGGATTACTCAGGTTCAGGTGATATGCCTATTTCACCCGCTATTGTAACCAGTGGTGCACGTCAAAATGTTACAGGCTCGCCAACAAATAACGGTGCGGTTGTAAAGGTTGGTGCGGCAGCTAACGGTTTGTATAGCGGTTCGTTGGTATATCATAAAGATGCGTTTACATTCGCCACTGCGGATTTGATCAAACCCAAAGGTGTTGATTTTTGTGCGCGTGAAGTGTACGACGGTATTAGTATTCGTATCGTTCGTGATTATGATATCAATAACGATAACCTTCCTTGCCGTTTGGATGTGCTATATGGTAAGAAAGCGATTCGTCCACAAATAGCCTGTCGCGTACACGCTGACGGTTAAGTAACACACCTGATAGATGCGGGTGGTTAAGTGACACAAACCCGCATCTGTTTAAGTTAAGGAGAATTTGATAATGAGAGCAGAATATCCAAAAGCGTTATATGGCCCTAAAGGGTGGGGCGATCTGAACGATTGTGTGACTGTCAAAGATGCGGAAGGTGAAAAAATCGCGCGTGCTGGTGGTTATGGTGACCTCGGTGAAGAGACAGTCGAACCGGTAGATTTGACGAAAACCTCAAAGAAGCCTAAATAATGGCAATCACGACCTATTCAGAGTTACAGACTTCAATCGCTGGTTGGTCACATAGAACCGATTTAACCAGTGCTATACCTGATTTTATCAAACTCGCCGAATCTAAAATTAATGCGATTTTGCAATCACGTTTGCAGGAAGTCGACACGGAACTAGTCGCTACGATTGGTAGTCGATATATACCGTTGCCATCGGATTTTTACGAGCGAAGATTCTTGTGGATTACTGAGTGGGAACCACGTGATGAAGTAGTTTTTAAATTACCTGAGCAGTTGATTCTAGGTTCTTCAATTTCAACAGGTTCACCAGAGCATTACACAATTGACGGCGCGAATATCGCTTTTGATTATGTGGCTGACCGTGCTTACACGTTTACATTCCGGTATACCAAACCGATCATCCTTAGTGATGCTATGCCTACAAATTGGCTTCTTGATCAACATCCTGATTTGTATTTATACGGTTCGATGGTGCAGTTGTGTTTGTATACTAAAAACATGAAAGAGTTGCAGATTTGGAAGCCTTTATACGAAGAATCACTACAGGAAGTATTTGATAAAGAGACACGCGTTAAGTCGAGAACTACTGCCGAAGTTGACACAGGGTTATTATTGAGCGACGGACGTGGGTGGAATATTAATGACGGGAGTTACAACTAATGGCTTTAGAAACGTTCGCATTTATAGATTCATTGGTTAATACGAACCCAACGGACGGCGACCCGAAAAAAGAGGGTGACGATCACCTACGTGGTATTAAATCAACGTTATTAACCACTTTTCCGAATATTACCGGTGCCATCACAACGACTCAAGACGAATTAAATAAACTTGACGGTGTAACAGCTACGACCGCTGAGATTAATATTCTGGACGGTGTAACAGCTACGACCGCTGAGATTAATAAACTCGATGGCGTGACAGCAACGACAACGGAATTGAATTATATCGATGGTGTAACTAGTGCTATCCAGACTCAGTTAAATAGTCTCGACACATTGAAAGCTCCAAAAGCTTCCCCTGCATTAACAGGTGTGCCGACCGCACCGACCGCTGCACCTTCTACAAATACTACACAATTGGCCACCACAGCGTTTGTAATTAACGAGTCGTTTTCTTCGTCTATACCTGTTGTTGCTGGCGATGCCGGAAAATTATTTGGCAATAACGGTTCAGTAGCGAGTTGGACTGGCACGTTAAACGTCGATGAGAATACGTTAATCGACGGAACAGATAACACCAAAAAGGTTAAGCTTGATCTATCTAATATTTCAAGTGACACAACCAGAACCTTTTTGTTCCCAAATCAGAGTGGTAATCTTATATCTGTTAACTCATCCAATATTTTAAATAATAAGACTATTCCTATTGACGATGATAATCTAACTATTCGAGCAAATGGTGACACCAGTAAGACTATAAATTTTGATATATCTAATGTTACCACGTCAACGAATCGTCAGATATCTGTGGCGGATAATGACATGACACTTGATACCCCTGGGTGGAATTTATTAGCTACGTCGACGGCTTCTGGTGTAACTAGTCACGATATAGAGTGGACTAACGGCACGTATGAGGCGTTTGTGATTTTAGGTAAAAACATGACGCTTGTATCTGGTGTTAATGATAGGTTTGCTATAAGGATGAGAGTCGGTGGAAGTTATGTCACTACAGGGGTATATGACTCTACGGTTATAGCGGGGTTAGTGGGTAGTGCTGAATCACCCGCCGGTGGTACATCTCAAACCACAGGGTTATTGATGGGTGCGGTGCAACAAACTACATCCGAAGCAACCAGGATGAGAATGTATATTGACGACCCTGAAGATTCTCTACAACACATAGTGGATGGAGATATGAAGTATACGTCAAATGTACCATCTGCCAGTCATGCTAAATTTAACGTAGCTTGTAGAACTGTAGGAGTTCTGACAGGTATACAAATACGCACCCAGCTTGGTAATAATTTTTCAGGCGATTTTAAAATCTATGGCATAAGGAGTGCTATATAATGTTTTCCTTAAAATGCAAAATAGATGAAAAACAAATGCAAGAAATGACTGATAAAGCAGCAATTAAAGCTGCAAACATGGTCGTTAATAGAATGTACGTACAAGTTGGTAAAGGTGTGGTACACAGAGTATTGTATATAATTGGCGCTTCATCCGTTGCGTTAGTGGCTTGGTTACATAATAGAGGGTTATTATAAAATGTCAAACGAAAAAGATTTATTAGACGCTTACACAAATGTAATAGGATGGATGAAATTAGCTACTGCATTAACCGGAGTTAATTTCATCTTATTGTTGATCAATTACTCTAATATAGTGGGTATGCAATAATGTGGAATCTAATCGCACCGACAGTTACCCCAATCATCAATAAATTGGTAGATTTAATCCCGAACGGTAACGAGCGGAAACGTGCTAAGGAAGAACTTGAAAAAGAACTTATGCACGCTGTGAATGCTCAGGCGCTAGCTCAAATTGAAGTTAATAAAACCGAAGCGGCACATAAAAATGTCTTTGTCGCTGGATGGCGCCCATTTATCGGGTGGGTGTGCGGACTCGGTTTATTATGGGCATTCATTGGCGAACCTGTGGCCGCATGGTATATAACTATACAACATCCGGAAATTACAACGTTACCTAAAATCGAGTCTGACGGATTATATCAGTTAGTTCTTGCTATGCTCGGTATGGGTGCTCTGCGTTCATGGGAAAAAAATAATAAGGTATCACGCGAAAAATGATAATAAATGTACCTAACGCTGGATCAATTGGGTTAAATCGTGATTTAAGTGATCATGAAATGCCGTTAGGTGCGTTCACATCTGCGGAAAATATTAGGTTTCTTGATGGGTATGCTGGGCAATTCTTAGGGCATGGGCAAGTGTATGAAGGTGCAACGATTACGCCATACCATATCTTACCTGTGTTCATCGATTCGAATCGTTACTGGATATACGCAAGTCTTAATAAAATTTCAACGGTTGTATTAACCGGTGGTGTAATTACGCATACCGATCTGACTCGTTCGAGTGGGGGTGATTATTCGGCACAACCTAATCAATGGACATCCGCCACACTTGGAGGTATACCGGTTTTAAATCCTGGTAACACCACTGATGTACCTCAAAGTTGGGATTTAAACATATCGAATAAATTCGTTCCATTAGATGCATGGCCGGCTAATACATATTGTAAAGCGATGCGAACTTATAAACAGTTTCTTATCGCTCTGAATATAACAAAGCCGTCTGGAAATTTCCCATTTATGGTTAAATGGTCAAACCCTGCCGTGCCTGGTGCGTTACCTACATCATGGGATGAGACCGACCCGACTAATGATGCGGGTGAGTTCGACATAGCTGAAGGATTTGACCCGATTGTTGACGGCCTCCAATTGCGTGATTCGTTTATGATTTATAAAGAGCAATCAGTGTGGAGGCTTGATTTTACTGGTGGCCCGTTCGTTTTTAGCAATCAAAAGGTTCTCGGTGTGTCCGGCGCAATGAATCGTAATTGTATTGTAGAGATTGACGGGTATCACTTGGTTCTTACAAATAATGATATCGTCGTGCATGATGGTGTGCAAGGTACATCGGTTCTTGATAAAATTATGCGTCGTTGGTTATTTCAAAATATTGATATTGAAAGTTTTGATAAGAGTTTTGTATTCAAAAACCCGTTTTTTAATGAGGTTTTCATATGTTTCGCCATGGTGGGCTCTAATGTTCCGAATCGTGCGATTGTTTACAATTATGTGGATAAAACCACAAGTCTACGTGTCATGCCTGACATACATTGCGCGGCATACGGACCGATTAATGAGGGTTTAAATGCTAATTGGGCACAAGACCCTGATCCGTGGTTTACTGATAATACCGCTTGGAACTCACCGGATTTGGTACCATCGCTGTCACGTGTACTGATGGGTTCCACAAATAAGATATTTTTACTTGACTCAAGTTTGAGTTTTGATGGTGTGACACCATCGGCATGGATGGAACGGCGTGGTTTAAGTTTCGGAAAAGCTGAGAATATTAAGATCGTCAAAGGTATTCGACCGCGTATTACAGGCTCTCAAGGAACCGAGGTGCTTGTGATGGTCGGGAGTCAAAACGACCCTTATGAAGACCCGACTTATACCACAATGACTCATGTAATCGGTTCAACAGTACGAAACGACTGTTTAGTCAGTGGTCGATATATTTCAGTTAAATTTGAAAATAGTAACTCGTTCAGATGGCGGTTAGATTCTTATGATATCGAAATTGATACTGTAGGGGAGTGGTAGCTAATGGCGCACATAATTAGATATCTAAATCCTGCATCATCGGGTGGCAACGGGACCACTAACGCCTTAACTGGCACCAATGCGGCATATGCTACATTTGGAGCCTGGCAGACAGCCGAAGCTACCAATTTAGTATCGGACGGTGATCGTCATACGTTAATATGTGAAGGTGGTACACTTACGGAGAACGGTTTCACCATAACCGGATGGACTACGAATGATAGTTCTAACTACCTTCGTATTTACGTAGCAGAAGGGAGTAGACATGGCGGGGTCGTTGGGGGAGGTTTTAAGCTCCAAGGCGCTAAGAGTTTCGGTGGGGTTTTATCGATTGCTCAAGAGGGTGTAATATTAGAAGGTCTTGAAATTGAGAATACACATTCATCAGGATCACGCGGGGTTCAGATTTTAAGCGGTTCATCAGGAGATGTGATAGTAACGAAATGTGTTATAACCTCAGCTGGTGTTTCAGCAATAGGGATTGATATTGCTAGCGGGTCTAATGCGTTTCTTGCTTGTGATAATTTAATATATGACTGCGTGACAGGTATTAAATCAGGTAATTATAAGAGTCAACAAGCCTATAACAATACGATAATAGATTGTACAAACGGGATAATAAGAACAGGTGCGGGTGGGTCGACACGTCTCGACGTTAGAAACAACGTTTGCTTCGGGTGTACTACGCCTTATGGTCAACCGTTAGCTAACCATTTCGACACGACCGATAGTAGTGATAACGCAACAGACGGTAGTGATGCATCAATCGTTCCAGGTGGTAGTTCAGTTACTAGTGTTGTATCGGGAGACTTCACAAACCATGCAGGTGACGATTGGTCGTTAGCCTCCGGTAGCGCTTTAGAAGATGCCGGTGCTGATTTAACCACTGAATACGAAGCGTATGATAGAACAGGTTTTGACCTTGAAAAAACAGATATAGCCTATAATCCACGTGGGGTCACATGGGATATAGGAGCGTTTGAGAGAGTTGGCGGAGGTGTGGTAGCTACACCCAAGAGACGAATATTTTTAGGGCCATTTGGGGGCGCGTTATGATTCCATATTTTGGAGATTTTGCAGAAGACAGCACGGTGTTGATGCCGTTTAATACGTTCAGCTCGGACGATCCGAGCGCATCGGTTACTATTACTAATTTAGCTGATGCCGACATTAAAGTACATAAAGACGGTGGACTTACACAGATATCTACCGACGGCGCAACGATAGCTATCGATTATGACGGTGTAACAGGCAACCATCTGATAACCATCGACACTAGTGTGCACGCTGATTATTCGACGGGGTCAGACTACATAGTACGAATTGAAGGTACCACCGTGGACGCGGCCACAATTAACGCATTCGTTGGGTCGTTCTCCATCGAGAATCGATATAACGCGGCAGCGGATGATCTAGCCAATGTCACTGACGGTTTAGGAGCATTACGGACTCTATTACT
>CAKZLI010000042.1 GCA_937125395.1 uncultured Glaciecola sp. | reverse complement strand
CTTAGATTATAGAATCTTAGCTACAACACCAGCACCAACTGTACGGCCACCTTCACGGATTGCGAAGCGTAAACCTTCGTCCATCGCGATTGGCGCAATCAGTTCAACAACAAATTTCAAGTTGTCGCCTGGCATTACCATCTCTACGCCTTCAGGAAGCTCTACAGCACCTGTTACGTCAGTCGTACGGAAGTAAAACTGTGGACGATAACCTTTGAAGAATGGTGTATGACGACCACCTTCATCTTTGCTTAGTACGTATACTTCAGCTTCAAATTTAGTATGTGGGTTGATTGAACCTGGCTTCGCTAGTACTTGACCACGCTCTACATCTTCACGCTTAGTACCACGTAGAAGTACACCAACGTTCTCGCCTGCACGACCTTCGTCAAGCAATTTACGGAACATTTCAACACCAGTACAAGTCGTTTTAACGGTATCTTTGATACCAACGATTTCGACTTCTTCACCAACTTTAACAATACCTTGCTCAACACGACCGGTTACAACTGTACCACGACCTGAGATTGAGAAAACATCTTCGATTGGAAGAATGAAAGGCTTGTCGATGTCACGCTCTGGCTCTGGGATATAAGAATCTAGGGCTTCACCTAACTCAACGATCTTAGCTTCCCACTTCTCTTCGCCTTCTAGGGCTTTAAGAGCAGAACCTTGAATGACTGGTAAATCATCACCTGGGAATTCGTATTCTGTAAGAAGTTCACGCACTTCCATTTCTACTAACTCTAGTAATTCTTCATCATCAACCATGTCACATTTGTTCATGAATACGATCATGTAAGGAATACCAACTTGGCGACCTAACAAGATGTGCTCACGAGTTTGTGGCATAGGACCATCAGTAGCAGCAACAACTAAGATACCACCGTCCATTTGCGCAGCACCAGTGATCATGTTTTTAACATAATCGGCGTGTCCAGGACAATCTACGTGTGCATAGTGACGTGAAGGTGTGTCATATTCTACGTGTGATGTAGAGATAGTGATACCACGCTCGCGCTCTTCTGGGGCATTATCGATTTGATCGAATGCTTGTGCTTGACCACCGTATGTCTTTGACAATACAGAAGTGATTGCAGCTGTTAGGGTTGTTTTACCATGGTCAACGTGGCCAATTGTACCAACGTTTACATGGGGTTTATTACGTTCAAACTTTTCTTTAGCCATTTTTCTCGTTTCCTAGTTAAAAAGCCCGACCCATAAATGAATTAGACCGGACCGAACTCTCTATTAAGATTATTGACGTCGTTCAATAATTGCTTGGGCGACATTGCTTGACGCTTCAGAGTAATTAAAGAATTCCATCGAATAGGACGCACGGCCTTGCGTTGCAGAACGCAAGTCTGTAGCATATCCAAACATTTCTGAAAGTGGCACTTTAGCACGAACAATCTTGATACCTGCTACACCCTCTTCCATACCTTCGATCATGCCTCGGCGTCGATTAAGATCACCTACAACATCACCCATCCACTCTTCTGGAGTAGTTACTTCTACTTTCATTGTCGGTTCTAATAGCACAGGAGAGGCTTCTAATGCGCCCTTCTTGAAACCAATAGACCCAGCAATTTTAAACGCCATTTCAGAACTGTCAACATCATGATAAGAACCATCATACAATGTGACTTTAACATCTAACATGGGATAACCCGCTAATACACCAGATTGCATTTGTTCTTGGCAACCTTTATCTACAGCTGGGATAAATTCTTTGGGCACTACACCGCCCACAATCGCATTAACGAATTCGTAGCCAGCCCCTTCTTCTTGTGGCTCCATTTTCAGCCATACATGACCAAATTGACCTTTACCACCAGATTGACGGACAAATTTGCCTTCCACTTCGACACTCGAACGGATGGTCTCGCGGTATGCAACTTGTGGCTTACCGACCTTACATTGTACGCTAAATTCACGCTTCATACGATCGACAATAATATCTAAATGAAGTTCACCCATACCAGAGATGATCGTCTGTCCAGATTCATCATCAGTATGCACTTTAAACGACGGATCTTCAGCTGCTAATTTGTTTAGGGCAATGCCCATTTTTTCTTGATCAGGCACAGAGCGCGGTTCAACAGCAATCGAGATCACCGGCTCGGGAAACTCCATACGCTCAAGGATTATCTTATTACTGCCATCACACAAGGTATCGCCTGTGGTGACGTCTTTTAAGCCAATTGCCGCAGCGATATCACCGGCATGGACTTCTTTTATTTCTTCACGATCATTAGCATGCATTTGTACGATACGACCAATGCGCTCGCGCTTACCTTTAATCGGATTAAAAATAGTATCACCGGTACTAACTACGCCTGAATAAACGCGGAAAAACGTTAATGTACCGACAAAGGGATCTGTTGCTATTTTGAATGCTAATGCAGCAAATGGCGCATCGTCACGTGCAGGGCGTATCACTTCGGTTTCATCTTTGTCATCGAGTATACCGGTAATAGGCTTGACTTCTTCCGGCGAGGGTAAATATTCAATGACAGCATCTAAGACGGCTTGAACGCCTTTATTCTTAAAAGCAGAACCACATGTGGCTAGGACTATTTCATTATTTAGCGTGCGGGTACGCAAGCCTGCTTTGATTTCGGCTTCGGATAATTCTTCACCTTCAAGATACTTATCCATTAGCTCATCTGAGGCTTCTGCAGCTGCTTCAACCAGCTCTATACGTAGAGACTGAGCTCGTTCAAGACAATCATCAGGAATCGCTTCGTAGGTAAAAGTTGCACCTTTATCAGCTTCATTCCAATTGATTGCTTTCATTTTTATCAGATCAATGACACCGGCGAAACGTTCTTCCGCCCCGATGTTCATTTGGATAGGCACGCACTGCGCGCCAAGACGGTTGCGAATTTGATCAACAACTCGTTCAAAATCAGCCCCAGCTCGGTCCATCTTGTTAACAAATACCATACGTGGAACTTGGTACTTGTCAGCTTGACGCCAAACTGTTTCTGATTGTGGCTCAACACCTGATGAACCACAGAATACGACAACAGCGCCATCTAATACTCGTAAAGAACGTTCAACTTCAATCGTGAAATCTACGTGTCCTGGAGTATCAATAATGTTGATGCGATGTTGTTCAAATTGTTGCTGCATCCCCTGCCAAAAGCAGGTGGTTGCAGCGGAGGTAATTGTTATGCCTCGCTCCTGTTCTTGTTCCATCCAGTCCATAGTGGCTGCACCATCATGAACCTCACCAATTTTGTGAGATATACCGGTATAGAACAATACGCGCTCGGTCGTAGTGGTTTTGCCAGCATCAACATGCGCGACAATACCAATATTACGATAGCGTTGAATAGGAGTCTTACGAGCCATAACTACCTCAGACTACCAACGGTAATGCGCGAACGCTTTGTTGGCTTCAGCCATACGGTGAACGTCTTCACGTTTCTTGACCGCAGAACCTTTATTTTCAGATGCGTCTAACATCTCAGCAGCTAGGCGTTGAGCCATAGACTTTTCACCACGTTTACGCGAAGCTTCAACTAACCAACGCATACCTAGTGCATTACGACGAATTGGGCGAACTTCAACAGGTACTTGGTATGTTGAACCACCAACACGACGAGATTTAACCTCGACAGTTGGACGGATGTTCTCTAGCGCAATTTCGAATACTTCTAGATGAGGTTTGTCAGTTTTTTGAGCAACAATATCAAGCGCGCCATAAACGATCTTTTCAGCTGTTGATTTTTTGCCGTCGAGCATTACGACATTCATGAATTTAGCAAGTAGTTCTGATTTGAACTTTGGATCTGGTAGGATTTTTCGTTGTCCTACAACTCTTCTTCTTGGCATCTTAATTTCTCCGTAGAAATTTCAGGTTATATCCCAAAACTTATAATATTAATAGTTTGGCCTTACTAACGGAGAACCGTTAAGATTTAGGCCTTTTTGCACCGTATTTAGAACGGGCTTGGCGACGATCACTTACACCAGCACAATCTAATGTACCGCGAACTGTGTGATAACGAACACCTGGTAAATCTTTAACACGACCACCGCGGATTAATACCACGCTATGCTCTTGTAAGTTGTGACCTTCACCACCGATGTATGAAGAAACTTCAAAACCGTTGGTTAAACGAACACGACATACTTTACGTAATGCAGAGTTCGGCTTCTTTGGTGT
>CAKZLI010000041.1 GCA_937125395.1 uncultured Glaciecola sp. | reverse complement strand
GCGAATGTTTTCACTAACAATGTGTCTCGCTCTTCGAAACTCTACATCTGTCAACGCATCTTGCTTGGACTCGAGCACCTCAATTGTTACATCGCGCAGTGAGCTTGCGTTCAGTTTGAGCGCCGCTGATTCACATTGTTCGCGTCGAATGTTGTATTCACTGCTAACTAAGGAGCGTTTAATGTTTGAATTGAACACCATGAGCTCAAGGCTGTCAGGAATTTTACCATATTCTACGGAGAGGTCGCGACAGTCAAGTCTGAGTGCTTTATTTTTCTTTCCTAAAGCACTGATAAGATGGTCCATAATGCCACACGCACAGCCGACAAATGTGTTCTCAGTTGCTTGCGCAATTTTTGCAGCCTCTTTGCCATCTATTTCTAGACCAAACAAATCCACAAGACCTTTGATAAGGGCTACAGTCATAGACGCAGAAGAACTTAAACCAGCGCCTTGTGGTTGGTCACCGTAAATATAGATATTCACACCGCTAGTTCGCTGCGTATGCTGATTAATCAGCTTAAACACACCACGAACATAATTTGCCCAAGGCATATCGTTATCAAATTGTATGTCGTTCAGATCAAACCTGTTTTCTTGATTGTCCATGTCTTTTGCTATTGCGATGACTTGCATATCATCACGAATAGACAATTGTACATAGGTTCCTTTGTTTAAAGCCACTGGAAAGACAAATCCCTGATTGTAATCAGTGTGCTCACCTATGAGGTTTACTCTGCCAGGTGCAAAAGCGGTGACCTGTGGCAAATGACTAAAATGTTTTACAAATGCCGAGTATGTCGTTTTACTCATCGCATTTCCCTTGCCATTCGGTAGTGAGTGCTTGACTGATTTTTGAGTAATTCTGCTGCTTGTTCAGGTGTAATATCTCTTTGGGGCTCTCCAAGCATCTCATACCCCACCATAAATTTTTTAACCGTGGCGGAGCGCAACAAAGGTGGATAAAAATGCCCATGCAAAGTCCACTCTGGGTGCTCTTCACCATCAAATACCTGACCGTGCCAACCCATTGAATAAGGAAAGGAAGTATTAAACAGGTTGTCGTATTTGCTCGTGATTTGACTCAAAATTGCGGCTAACGAGTTGGTCTGTTGCACCGTTAAGTTGTGCAAATGCTGCACGGGGAAACGAGGTAGTAGCAGTGTTTCAAAAGGCCATGCAGCCCAATATGGCACTACAACCACCCAATCTTTGTTAGTACATACCACTCTCTCGTCGCGAGCAAGTTCTTGTTCAGCGTAATCCAACAATAGCGCTCTTTGCTCTTTCGCATAATATTGTAATAACTGTTTTCCAGTGCGCAAAGCTAATGACGGTACTTGGGATTGTGCCCACACCTGACCATGCGGATGTGGGTTCGAGCAACCCATTACAGCACCCTTATTCTCAAAAATCTGAACCCAAGGATACTTAGCCGATAGTTTTTCTAGTAAATCTTGCCAAGTCTTTATTACTGCGACAATTTCGTTCTCAGATAACTGAGCCATGGACTTGCTATGGTCAGGGCTAAAGCAGATTACATGTGACTCCCCCTGAATTGACTGGCTTGTAAACAGTCCATCCTGTTGCTCAGCAGGCGGGGTGTTGGATTTTAACGCAGCAAAATCATTGGCAAACACATAGGTAGACTGGTATTTCTCATTTCGCTCACCATTTATTCTCATATTTCCAGGACACAAATAACACGTCTCGTCATAAGGTTGATTTGACGATGTATCCTCAGCTTCGTTTTGACCTTGCCAAGGGCGTTTAGCTCGATGTGGAGATACAAGTACCCACTCATCTAGTAAGGGGTTGTATCGGCGATGTGGGTCATTGGATAGTTCAAACATATTATCACACTTAGTTAATATTTAAAATTAGGGTAATCGTTTTCCTATTGATTGTAAAGTCCTTTTTGAGTTAGTATCAATTAAATTCAATACAATTATAGTTTGCACCCTGAAATGGTAACAATTAAAGATATTGCAAAAGCGGCAAATGTTTCCCAAGCGACAGTTTCCCGTGTTATTAACAATGGCCCCAAAGTAGGCCCTGCAAAACGCGCTTTTGTTCAACGCATTATGGATGAACTTGGTTATAGACCAAACCTTGCCGCAAGGGCATTTGTCACCAATAAATTTACCTCACTCGGTGTTTTGGTACCTGAAATACTCGATCCTTTTATGGCAACTTTTGCGCATCACATAGAAAAATTATGTCAATCAATAGGCCTGAAAACCTTCATTACTTCCGGCCACAATGATGTAATAAAGGAAAAACTTGCAATCGAAAATTTATTAGATCACAGAATAAGTGCGATGGTGCTTCATTCTAAGGTCATAAGTGACGAAGATTTATTAAAGTACTCTGAGCTCTGTCCTGGTCTGGTTTTGATCAATCGTCTCGTACCAGGTTTAGAGGACCGGTGCGTGTGGTTAGACAACAGAATGGGAAGTGAACTGGTTGTGGAGTACCTTTTTTCGATGGGACATCGAAAGTTTGCTTACATCAATAGTGACTTTGATATTGACGACCCACAATTACGCCTCGAAGGAGTCAAATCTTGTCTCACCCGTCACAACGTAAAATTACCTGACAGTGCAATTGCTTACGCGCCACCTTTTCATGAAGGTGGGGCACAAGCTGTTGAATCATTGATAGCGGGTGGGACCAAATTTACGGCTTTAGTTACTTATAATGATGCGATGGCTGTTGGAGCAATGAACTTTATGCTTGACCAAGGTATCCATATTCCCAGGGATGTATCCGTAGTTGGTTTCGATGATGTAGTGTATGCGCGAGATGCAAGGCCTCAACTAACAACTATGCGGTACCCTATTTCAATGATGGCCCAGGCTGCTGCAAGTATTGCAATACAGTCTGCTCAGCAGCAGACCATCGATCCCACTATTCAGCGTAAATACACTCCAAGCTTGATACGTCGGCAATCGGTTATTGAAAGAATGTAAAAGCTCTAATTACGACATGAAATTTATGTCAGAGCGACAATGTTTAGCAATGTAGTCTGCATGACTTGGCAGTTGTTGGGCAGCTTGCTGTAATGCTTGATGCAGTTTGTTAAGCCAAACATCACCTTCACTATTGCGATAAGACATTAGCGGGTCACGTTGCTTTGGACGCAATCCTTGACCGATATAAACGGCTAACCAACTGGCATCAGCAAATAAATCCATTTCTCCTTTTATCACCCTTCCAAAGCTCTCAAAGTGTTGTAGTTTACTTTCTAAAGTCTCTGGGATAGGCATATTCTTGCAATATCGCCACATTTCCGAGTCATCGCGCTCAGTTAACTTATAATGTAATATTAAAAAATCTCTAATCGCTTCGAATTCATTAATTGCGATCCGGTTGTACTCATCAATAACATGTTGGTCAAAATCTGTTGTTGGAAACAGCGCGAGTAATTTAGCAATGCCGGCTTGGATCAAGTGAATACTGGTCGATTCCAATGGCTCCAAGAAACCACTGGATAGACCGATTGCCACCACATTTTTATTCCAAAATTGCTTTCGTCTACCCGTCGTAAATTTTAATAATCGAGGGTCGGATAATGGTTCACCATCAAGATTTTGCATCAAAGTGTCTAATGCTTCTTGTTCAGATATAAATTCATTGCTAAACACATGACCATTTCCAGTTCTATGTTGCAATGGGATCCTCCATTGCCAACCTGCCTTATGAGCTGTTGAACGAGTATAGGGTGTGAAGTCTTTAAGGTCACATGGCACTGCCCAAGCGCTATTACACGGCAGATATTCAGACATATCTTCATAACCTGTTTTTAATGCTTGCTCAATCAACAACCCCCTAAAACCAGAACAATCAATAAATAACTCTCCTTCGATCAGTTGATCGTTATCTAAAACGACTGCGTCGATAAATCCTGAATTAGGATTAAGCTGGCTGTGTTTTATCTTACCTTCTATTCTTTTCACGTTTCGTTTTTCTGAATACTTTCTTAAAAACATTGCGTACGCGCCTGCATCAAAATGATAGGCGTACTCATATGTTGATAAGACACTTCGTGGGTCAGGCTGTGGCGGAGAAAATCGGCGTTGTTTAGCAGCAGCCCAAGCCATACAATATTCATCCAAAGGATGTGCAGTGCCAGATTGTTCAGCAGCTAACCAATGTTGATGAACATTGACAATATCAAATTGGCGTCCGTACTGTCCAAATGG
>CAKZLI010000040.1 GCA_937125395.1 uncultured Glaciecola sp. | reverse complement strand
GCGAATGTTTTCACTAACAATGTGTCTCGCTCTTCGAAACTCTACATCTGTCAACGCATCTTGCTTGGACTCGAGCATCTCAATAGTTACATCGCGCAGTGAGTTTGTGTTGAGTTTGAGCGCCGCTGATTCACATTGTTCGCGTCGAATGTTGTATTCACTGCTAACTAAGGAGCGTTTAACATTTGAATTGAACACCATGAGTTCAAGGCTGTCAGGAATTTTGCCATATTCTACGGAGAGGTTGCGACAATCAAGTTTGAGTGCTTTATGTTTCATTCCTAAAGCACTGATGAGGTGATCCATAATGCCACACGCACAACCGACAAATGTGTTCTCTGTTGCTTGCGCAATTTTTGCAGCCTCCTTACCATCCATTTCTAGACCAAACAAATCGACAAGACCTTTGATAAGGGCTACAGTCATAGACGCAGAAGAGCTTAAACCAGCACCTCTTGGTTGGTCACCGTAAATATAAATATTCACACCGGTAATTCGCTGCGTGTGCTGATTAATCTGCTTAAAAACACCACGAACATAATTTGCCCAAAGCATATCATTATCAAATTGTATGTCGTTCAGATAAAACCTGTTTTCTTGATTGTCCATGTCTTTTGCTATTGCGATGACTTGCATATCATCACGTAGAGACAATTGTACATAGGTTCCTTTGTTTAGTGCTACCGGAAAGACAAATCCCTGATTGTAATCAGTGTGCTCACCAATCAGGTTTACTCTGCCAGGTGCAAAAGCGGTAACTTGTGGCAAATGACTAAAATGTTTTGCAAATGCCGAGTATGTAGTTTTATTCATCGCATTTCCCTTGCCATTCGGTAATGAGTGCTTGACTGATTTTTTAGTAATGCTGCGGCTTGTTCAGGTGTAATATCCCTTTGAGGCTCTCCAAGCATTTCATACCCCACCATAAATTTTTTAACCGTGGCGGAGCGCAACAAAGGTGGATAAAAGTGCCCATGCAAAGTCCACTCTGGGTGCTCTTCACCATCAAATACTTGACCGTGCCAACCCATTGAATAAGGAAAGGAAGTATTAAATAGGTTGTCGTATTTGATCGTGATTTGACTCAAAATTGCGGCTAACGAGTTGCTCTGTTGCACCGTTAAGTTGTGCAAATGCTGCACAGGGAAACGAGGTAACAGCAGGGTTTCAAAAGGCCATGCTGCCCAATAGGGCACTACAACCACCCAATCCTTGTTAGTACATACCACTCTCTCGTCGCGAGCAAGTTCTTGTTCAGCGTAATCCAATAATAGCGCTCTTTGCTCTTTCGCATAATATTGCAATAACTGTTTTCCAGTGCGCAAAGCTAATGAAGGTACTTGGGATTGTGCCCACACCTGACCATGCGGATGTGGGTTCGAGCATCCCATTACAGCGCCCTTATTCTCAAAAATCTGAACCCAAGGATACTTAACCGATAGTTTTTCTAGTAAATCTTGCCAAGTATTAATTACTGCGACAATTTCGTTCTCAGATAACTGCGCCATGGATTTGCTATGGTCAGGACTAAAGCAGATGACATGTGACTCCCCCTGAATTGACTGGCTTGTAAACAATCCATCGTGCTGTTCACCAAAAGGGGTGTTGGGTTTTAATGCTGCAAAATCATTGGCAAACACATATGTAGAATGGTATTCCTCATTTTGCTCACCATTTATTCTCATATTTCCAGGACACAAATAACATGTCTCGTCATAAGGTTGATTTGACGATGTATCTTCAGCTTCGTTTTGACCTTGCCAAGGGCGCTTTGCTCGATGTGGAGATACAAGTACCCACTCATCTAGTAGTGGATTGTATCGGCGATGTGGGTCATTGGATAGTTCAAACATATTTTTGACCGTTTGTTAACATTTGAATTAGGGTAATCGTTTTCCCTTTGACTGTAAAGCACTTTATGAGCTACTATCAGTTAAATTCAATACAAATGTAGTTTGCACTCTGAAATGGTAACAATTAAAGATATTGCAAAAGCGGCTAATGTTTCCCAAGCAACCGTTTCTCGTGTTATTAACAATGGCCCGAAAGTAGGGCCCGCAAAACGCGCTCATGTTCAGCGTATTATGGATGAACTGGGTTATAGACCAAACCTTGCCGCAAGGGCATTTGTCACCAATAAATTTACCTCACTAGGTGTTTTAGTTCCTGAAATACTCGATCCTTTTATGGCAACTTTTGCGCATCACATAGAGAAATTATGTCAATCAATGGGCCTGCAAACCTTTATTACTTCGGGCCACAACGATGTAACAAAGGAAAAGCTTGCAATAGAACATTTGTTAGATCACAGAGTCAGTGCGATGGTGCTTCATTCTAAAGTCATTAGTGATGAAGATTTATTAAAATACTCTGAACTCTGCCCCGGACTGGTTCTGATCAATCGACTAGTACCAGGTTTAGAGGAACGGTGCGTGTGGTTAGACAACAGAATGGGAAGTGAATTGGTTGTGGAGTATCTTTTTTCGATGGGACATCGCGAGTTTGCTTACATCAATAGTGACTTTGAGATTGACGACCCACAATTACGCTTGAAAGGAGTCAAATCTTGTCTGACTCGTCACAACGTTAAATTACCTAATAGTGCAATTGCGTACGCGCCGCCTTTTCATGAAGGCGGGGCACAAGCTGTTGAATCACTAATGGCGCGTGGGACCAAATTTACGGCCTTAGTTACTTATAATGATGCGATGGCTGTTGGAGCAATGAACTTTATGCTTGACCAAGGTATGCATATACCTAGAGATGTATCTGTAGTCGGCTTTGATGATGTAGTGTATGCGCGAGATGCAAGGCCTCAACTAACAACTATGCGGTATCCTATTTCAATGATGGCCCAAGCTGCTGCAACTATCGCAATACAGTCTGCTCAGCAGCAAACCATCGATCCCACTATTCAACGTAAATATACGCCAAGCTTGATACGTCGCCAATCGGTGATTGAGAGAATGTAATATTACTAACTACGACATAAAATTTATGTCGGATCGACAGTGTTTAGTAATATAGTCTGCATGACTCGGAAGTTGTTGGGCAGCTTGGTGTAATGCTTGGTGCAGTTTACTTAGCCAAACATCACCCTCACTGTTGCGATAAGACATTAACGGATCACGTTGTTTTGGACGCAATCCTTGACCAATATAAACGGCTAGCCAACTAGCATCAGCAAATAAATCCATTTCTCCTTTTATCACTCTTCCAAAGCTCTCAAAGTGCAGCAATTTACTTTCTAGGGTTTCTGGGATAGGCATGTTCTTACAATATCGCCACATTTCCGAGTCGTCTCGCTCAGTTAACTTATAATGTAAAATTAAAAAATCTCTAATCGCTTCGAATTCATTAATTGCGATCCGGTTGTACTCATCAATAACATGTTGGTCAAAATCTGTTGTTGGAAACAGCGCGAGTAATTTGGCAATGCCTGCTTGGATCAAATGAATGCTGGTCGATTCCAATGGCTCCAAGAAGCCACTTGATAAGCCGATTGCCACTACATTTTTATTCCAAAACCGTTTTCGTCTTCCCGTTGTAAATTTTAATAACCGAGGGTCAGCTAATGGTTCACCATCAAGATTTTGCATCAAAGTGTCTAATGCCTCTTGTTCCGATATAAACTCATTGCTAAACACATGACCATTACCAGTTCTATGTTGCAATGGTATTCTCCATTGCCAACCTGCTGTATGAGCTGTTGAACGAGTATAGGGTGTGAAGTCTTTAAGTTCACATGGCACTGCCCAAGCGCTATTGCACGGCAGATATTCAGACATATCTTCATAACCTGTCTTTAACGCTTGTTCAATCAATAAGCCCCTAAAACCAGAACAATCAATAAATAACTCCCCTTTGATTAGTTGATCGTTATCTAATACAACGGCGTCGACAAATCCTGAATTAGGATTAAGCTGGCTGTGTTTTATCTTACCTTCTATTCTTTTCACGTTTCGTTGTTCTGAATACTTTCTTAAAAACATTGCGTACGCGCCTGCATCAAAATGATAGGCGTACTCATATGTTGATAAGACATTTCGTGGGTCAGGCTGTGGCGGAGAAAATCGGCGTTGTTTAGCGGCAGCCCAAGCCATACAGTATTCATCCAACGGATGTGCGGTGCCAGATTGTTCAGCAGCTAACCAATGTTGATGAACATTGACAATATCAAATTGGCGTCCGTACTGTCCAAATGG
>CAKZLI010000039.1 GCA_937125395.1 uncultured Glaciecola sp. | reverse complement strand
GGAGTGGTAGTTCAGTTGGTTAGAATACCGGCCTGTCACGCCGGGGGTCGCGGGTTCGAGTCCCGTCCACTCCGCCATTTATATGCTGCATACCCCGCAGCAACAATAAACACTAAGTTCGGTTTTAAAGGCTAGCCTTTAGCAACTGATTTGGTGTTTTTTTGTATCTAAAATTCTTTAAATATGTAATTGGCATAAAAAAATCCCCCAATAATGGAGGATTTTATAGTTGTAATATTTATTAAATAATATTAATTCAGTATTTAAAACTTGTAAGATGCTTTTGCATATACGAAGCGACCTTGACCACTATGAATCGAATTGACATAACCGACAAACTCATGATGGCTGAAAGGTGGTGTTTCGTTAAACAAGTTTGTTGCTCCGACACTTAACGCTGTGTTCTCAAAACCTTGATAGTTTATTACAACATCAACTGTTGCCATTGAATCAATGGTTTTATCTGCAAATCCAGAATCGGCATCACCACCAAACTCTCCGATATAATTTAATGCAACCGTTGCACTAACATCATTCAGGCTCCAATCAACAGAAGTTGTATGACGAATTTCAGGTTGTTCAAAATCACCCGCTTCCAAATTTAAGCGACGTTGGTCGTTTAAACCTGGTCGATACTCTTCAAATTTAAGCACGTAGTTCATCACAAACCCAAATTTAAAATCACCCACGTCTGACGCTAATTTATAACCAAGGTCAAAATCTAAACCTGTGGTTTCTAAATCACCGATGTTTTGGAATGAATCAAAAATTCTAACAACTTCACCTGGATCAGCTAGATCAGAAGTAGGGATACGTTCAACAATAGCGCCATTACTACCAAAGTTAGAAATAACAAATTGTGTATCTGAATCAATGATATTTGAAATATCATAACTGTAGTAATCAAGTGAAAAATCTATATCTTCAGTTACTTCAAAAATCATACCTAAATTATAACTTTTAGACTCTTCAGGACCCAGTTCTGGATTACCTGCAAACACAGCAGTGTACTCAGCTGGCTCACAACCTAGATTAACTGCTGCACAGCGTATTGGGTCGATCAGATTAGGAGACTCATCTGTTCTACCTAAACCTAACTGATGCAATGATGGTGCTCTAAAGGCTGTACCATAAGAACCACGAAAAGATAATGTATCTAATGGTGACCATAAAAATGATACTTTAGGATCGGTAGTTGTACCAAAATCACTGTAATCTTCATGACGCACAGCTAATTGTACTTCTAAATTATCAGTGACTGGGATCGCCAACTCTGCTGCAAAAGCAGTACTATCTCGCTCACCATTAGCTGCAGTTGATTCTGTACCAAAAATATCACCACGTAAGAATTGATCATCCGGGTTATCGCTGATTGCTTCTTCTCTATATTCTGCTTTTACTGCTAACATTACCTCGCCAGCAGCAAGCTCCATCAATGGACCTGAGATAGTGGCATCATATGATTTACTCGTAGATTTACCAACACGAGTAGTCGTGGTTTCAATATAATCTAGTGCAGCTTGAGTGTTAGTTGATGGTTCAAATGGATTCCATAGTTCACTGTCAATTGCTTCTTGAACACGTCTTGAATTTGGAAAACCGTCAACTCCGCGTTCTACTGATTCACTCTTGATATAGCTGTACGCTGTTTCCCAATTCCAATCGCTGATTTCACCTTGTAGACCTAAGATGGTGCGGAAATAATCGGTATCAACACGTTTTTCTCGGTTACCAATATCGACTGTACGGCGACGCATGGTTAAATCTTGTTGATAAAACGGATGTGATGGTGCATCGGCAAATGGGTGATTACCATTATCGCCGTCCATGAATAATTCATTGAAGCTAGGGCTACCTGCACCACGAACGATAGACTTAGAGTTTTGTCCATTAAAATCAACAAATGCACGTGTGCTGTCATCAATTTCATAACGGCCTAGGTAATTAAAGCTAAAGCGTTCAGCATCAGGCACCATGGTCATAACTGGTGCATAGTCATAGCGACATATAGCAGCTGCGCGGTCAATATCTTGCTCAGCACATCGGTCTGCACCAAATTCGTCTATGATTCTATTGGTTGGATCAGATGCTAGTGCAATTGTTCCTGGAATTCCCGCAGAGCTTCTAAAATCAACAGCATCAGCATCATTTGGACGCAGGGCTGATTGATTTGCCGATGCTGAATAACTGCGATCACCATATAAAATTTCTTCTCGATCTGAGTAATCTAATATAAAGGTATGTTTAAATTTCTCAGTGCTACTACCAAAGATGACGCTAACATTTTGTTCCGTACCACCACCATCGGCTGTAGTACCGTGCTTAGCTGACACTTCAACGCCTTCAAAATCTTCTTTTAATACGACATTAATAACACCTGCAATAGCATCTGAACCATATGTGGCTGAGGCGCCATCCTTTAGAATATCAACTCGAGCAATGGCTGATAGTGGGATATTATTAATATCAACAAACGCGGTATCGATGCCTTTTGCAAATGGAGAAACTGACACACGGCGACCATTAATTAAAATTAATGTCGAATCAGCACCTAAACCACGTAATGAAACACTTGAACCACCATTAGCAGTGTCATCACTGCTATTACCTTGAGTTGAAAAAGTCCCTTGGCCAGAGATAGGTAATTTAGTGAATAAACTGATTAAATCTGTAACACCACTGTTCGCTATTTGGTCTGCATCAATAGACGTGAGCGGTGAAGGCCCTTCCATATCAGTACGTTTGATTAAAGAACCTGTTACTGCAATACGTTCAACATTCGAAGAGGCTTCTTGCGCTATTGTTATATTAGAATTTAAAGCTAAAGCAACGGCAGAAGCCGTGATTGCTAATTTCATTGTATTTTTATTCATATAATATTTCCTTTTATATTTCATTCCACATAGTGTTTATGCTTTTAAATAGTTATGATTTATAACTTTCTCGTTTATAGCACAACAAAAAAACTAATTCATATACCAAATGTTTGTATATTATTAAATTTAATGTATAAATTAGACGAGAATAGATTAAATACGGTTAATTTAGGTTGTAAATAAATTAAATTATATATTTAATAAACATACTACTTTGGTTTGATATGACATATCTGTATCAAAATTAATCATTTTAGGACGCGTTATTGAAAAGTTTGGCTGCTATTACCACAGTGAACTCTGCAGTATCTCAAGTTAGGTGATGGTGATTGTACTCTGTGTTTTTTAGTGTCAAAATCCCGCTTCAATAATAAGAGTATGCACAGCTATGACATTGACCCCAATCTATTCCTTTTGTATGGCAATGACCGCCATACTAATATTATCTGTTAGTCACAATGCTGTAGCCCAGCAATCAACCGACTTCTTAGAAGATGCCTCACACCAATTTTGGCATGATGATAATACCTTATCTGCTATTACTATTAGTTTCAGCCAATCTCAATGGGATCTGTTGTTACAATCCACTGCCAGTGCACGCAATGAAGTTAGTGCTACTATGCAATATGTGCATCTGGGTGTTACCTATACCTTAGACAATATTGGGGTAAAACTCAGTGGCAACACAAGCTTTGTGTTACCGGTTAATAGTAGCGGTAATGTGATCCAAGCAAATTACACCTTGGATTTTGATGAGTTTGTTGATGATCAAGCTTTACAAGGCATTGCTGCGTTAAAACTAAAACGCTTTAAGGACGACTCTACGTTTGTCAGAGAGCCGTTATCGAATCGTATTATGCAAAATTTTGGTATTTTTACTGCCCATTCATCAAGCCATGTCAAAGTGTTCTTGAAAATTGGCGACGCTGCAGCACTGTACGTTGGCATTTATCGCCTAAATGAAAGTGTGAATCGCAAAGAATATATCGATAAACGTTTTGCCAGTGATAATGACAGTGGTTTTTTGTGGCAAGGAAATTATAAAACGTTTGGTCCTGCGTTGTTTTCGCGTATCACCGCAGATTGGGATGGTGTAGCTGATCGTGATGATGCGAGTTTTGAATATAAAGGCAAGGGCAGTAAGTTTGACGAGGCACATGAACAGCTAGTGCGTTTGGCTACCAACTTTACGCAACTTGAGGGCACGGAGTTTCATGATTATGTTACTCGTCATATTAATATGGAGCTGTTTTTAAAATCTATGGCAGCTGAAGCGGTGCTGGGGCATTGGGATGGATTTTGGGGTAATGCTAATAACTACTTGTTTTATATTGATGAGCAAGAAGTATTGCATTTTATTCCTTATGATACCGATAACACCTTGGGCACATCTTTACTGATGGATGATTCAGGTGAGCAATCTACGGCGAGTTTTGGTAATAGTTCTCATATTCCGCCGTTGGTTACGAAGATTTTACAAATCGAAGAATATTTACATCTGTTCACCACTTATACCCATCAGCTAGTCTCACAACCAGGATTGATGGTGCAAGCAGATGCCGTTGCGTACATCCAATCCGTCCACGACTTAATTGAGAATGATCTACGTAATGTCACCAATCAGCATGAGCTGATTGCAGACCGACCTGCGGGTTGGGCTAATCAGAGCGATTATCGCTTGTATGACTTTAGCTCAGGGCGTAACTGGTATCGTACACGTAAAAACGCAGTTGAACGTTTTATACCGCCACCTACTGCTAATGCAGGTGAAAACTTTAGCGTGACACAAGGTACCAGTATTGGATTAGATGCAAGCGCATCCACTGCGTTTTTAGGTGATATTGTTACTTATACTTGGTCCAATGGTGCTAGCGGAATCAATCCTGAAGTCAGCTTTGCTGAAATGGGGTTTTTTGTGGTGTCATTGACGGTAACTGATAGTAATGGACTATCCAATACTGATACAGTCAATGTAACAGTCACTGCTGCGCCTACAGTAGTGACGCCTACGCCAGAGCCTGTAGCACAAGCGTCATCAAGCAGTGGTTCAAGCTTGCCTTTACTATCTTTGGCATTATTAAGTATGTTGATGCTAATAAGAAGAGTTAAACTACTATACAAAGTTAGGTTAAAACCCCGAGAAGTATTAATGAATAAAATCAAGCCATGCTAACCTTATTATTACTGACTAATATCGCAGCGACTATCGCCTTTGCTATATCAGGGGCGTTGGTGGCGGCTCGCCATCGCTTGGACATTGTTGGTTTTATCTTTATGGCATGTATCACAGGTATCGGTGGCGGTACACTGCGCGATACGATATTAGACGTACCTGTGTTTTGGTTAAATGATTATTACATTATTTTGGTTTGTAGTGGCGCAGCGATACTGACGTTTTTTACTGCTCAACATATTTCTAAACGATCTAAAGCGTTATTGTGGGCCGATGCATTAGGGATGGCGTTATTTACCGTATTAGGCGCACAAAAAGCCTTATCGTTAGGCATGGATATTCCCGTAGCGGTAATTATGGGGATATTCAGCGCTTGTCTTGGCGGCATTATCAGAGATGTGATTGTCAATGATGTACCCGTGGTCTTTCAGCGGGATATCTATATTACCGCGTCTTTATTAGGGGCGACGAGTTATTGTGTATTGTTTACTTATACGCCATTTAGTGAAGGTGTTGCATTGGTCATTGGGGGGGGCTTAACGTTTATTGTACGTGGATTAGCGATCACCCGAAAACTCAGTATTCCCGCGCATAAAGGTTTGGATTCAGCCGGACAATAAAAAAGCTGTTAACGTCATCATGATTCAATCAGACTGTTAGCAGCTTTTTATATTGAAATTTGGCGCTTAATTATTTTGCAAACGCATCTTGTAGAGGCGGTACGACTTGTTTTTTACGACTAAGCACGCCATCTAACCAGACTTCAGCATTTTCAACAGTCACACCATATGCACCAGCGATGAGGCTAGGATCATCCGAAGCAATCAGCATCAATGAGCCTTCTTTCATGATATCTGTTAATAACAACATGACTGAATGACGATTACCTTCTTCTTTTAACTTAATAATATCAGCAGCTAAATCGGCTTTGATCTCATCAAACACAGATAAATCGATCACTTCTAATTGACCAATACCCACTAAGTTGCCATGCATATCAAAGTCTTTAAAATCACGCATCACTAAATCGCGAGTAGGTGTGCCTTGAACGGCGGATTTAACTTTAAACATTTCCATACCGACGGCTTTGTAATCTTCGATACCGGCAATCTCTGCTAATGCTTCAACGCATTTGATATCGGCCGTCGTGCAGGTGGGAGATTTAAAAATAACGGTATCAGATAAAATCGCACACATCATAATGCCGGCATAGGCGGGCGGGATTTCAACTTGGTAAAAGTCATACATCATTTTAACGATGGTATTACTACAGCCCACTGGACGGATCCAACATTCTAACGGGGTAGAAGTGGTTAAATCACCGAGTTTATGATGATCAACGACACCCACAACAGTCGCTTCATCAATATCATCAGGAGCTTGAGTTTTCTCAGTATGATCAACAATATAAACTTCTTCACCGGCGTAACTTAATTTAAGCTCAGGTGCCTCAAAACCAAAACGGTCTAAAATATATTGAGTTTCAGGAGTGACATCGCCTAAGCGAGTAGGGATTGCCTCTTCACCTATTTGGTTTTTAAGATACGCGATGGCTAATGCGCCGCAAATTGAATCTGAATCAGGGATCTTGTGTCCCACAACATACATCGTCATTATTATTACTCTATAAAAATTTGCAATATTGTAATCAAACCCGCTGCTGATGCCAATACACTTGTAGTAGTAATTGGCACTTTTTTGATTGATGTGTAAATGTAGCTAGGCATTCTTTCAATATTAAGTGGCCTAGAATGGCAAACCATCGTCATCATCATCAAAATCCGGTGCTGCTGTATTGGTTTTATCAGCAAATACCGCTGATTTTAATCGGTCGATATTACTTTGTGCGTTGGCTTGTTGTTCATCAGGTGAGGTAGCTTGTAATGAATAATAGTTATTCCCATTCTTATCTTTGCGCTCCCACGCACTTAACGAGTACTCCTTACCTTCGATGGTTATTTTACCTTTAAAATTAGGCTGAGTGTCTTTGTCTTTGTAAGCGTTGAAAAACAACACACCGGTGAGATCTTTTTGTTGAAAATTTGATTGACTCATATTGTCACCTATTCAGGTATAATGATTTAACAGTAGTTCCAGTATATCTAACAAAAGACCAGAGCAAAAGGCATGAAGCGATTACTTAAAACAATACGTAAATTTTCAATGGGTGCTGATAATGCGCTAGCAAGTCGTGAACAACAAGGAGTATACACACCAGAAAATTTTCTACTTATTATGATTTTTTGTATGGCATTAGTCTTTTCTACTTGGCAAGTGTTACTCAATAATTTTGTCATCGAACGAGCAGCATTCACCGGTAAAGAAATCGGTATCTTACAATCATTACGCGAAATTCCTGGCTTTTTAGCCTTTACTGCTATTTATGTGTTGTTGTTTATCAAAGAGCAATTGTTTGCGACGCTAGCGCTACTTATCACCTGTATTGGGGTCGCATTGACTGGCTTTTTCCCGACGGTAATAGGTTTGTATGTTACGACAGTGATCATGTCGATAGGGTTTCATTATTTTGAAACTATCAACCAGTCATTAACATTACAGTCTGTATTATGCACTGGTATTTTTTAGTGGTGCACGACGTCAAATCTTTATGGTATTTGCTGGTTTTTTAATGGTCGAGAAATTTGGCTACAGTGTTGCTCAAATTAGCGCACTGTTCATGATCAATTATTTATTTAACTTCTTTTTTGCACCTAAAATTGGTCGGTGGATTGGGTATGTCGGTGAACGCAAAGCCTTGGTCTTTGAGTATATCGGATTGATAGGGGTTTTTATTGCTTATGCTTGGGTCGAAAATCAATATGTAGCAGGGGCGCTATATGTGATTGACCATATGTTTTTTGCATTGGCGATAGCCATGAAAACCTATTTTCAAAAAATTGCTAATCCCAAAGATATTGCCGCTACTGCTAGCGTGAGCTTTACCATTAATCATATCGCAGCAGTAGTCATTCCTGCTTTATTAGGGGTCTTGTGGTTAACCTCACCTGCATGGGTGTTTTATATCGGGGCAGGGTTCGCTTGCTGTTCATTAGCCTTAGCGATGGTTTTGCCACGCAGTCCTGAACAAGGCAATGAAACGCGTTTTGGTGCGCTCTAGTCGTCACGCATCTGGTTTACTGCAACATCGTTTCAGGCATACTTAAAATCGCATTCGAGGGCAGAAGAGAAATGATTTTGTCGGTTTTTTCTAAAAACGTATATGGGATCACGTCACTACTTAGCATCGCGTTTGAAGCTTGACCGATAGGGTAACCTGACACTGTGATCCCATGGCTCAAAATGGTTAACACACCTGATTCAATCGGTAATGAATGCTCTTGAAACCAAGCAATTAACTCTTCAATCATACTATCAGGCTCAGATTCTAATGCTTCTGTTGCTTCTATAAACACACCATTAAATTCTATCGATGTCGATATTGCATCATGCAATACTAAGGTTTGACGAATGGACTGAATACGTGCCTTGGTATTATCACAAAGGATTAAAACTGCAAGTTTGTTTGCTTGCTGATGCGGTGGTGCTAATGGGGCAAATAAAAACGTCGATGCCATACTTCTCTCATTGGGCTGATAATCTTGAACGGGAATATACCATATTTTATGTACGATATATCTTACCTTAAAGATTAAATTTGTGGATTGTTTAGAGTTTAGGCAATAAAAAAGCCACACAGTAAATTCCAAATAGAGTTATTGTGTGGCTTCAACATCCTGTAATGTATCGATTATTTCATAGATACATTCAAGATCAACGCTTGATAAGGAGCTAGCTCAATGGCTGTATTCGTTAGCGTAATGCTCGGCATATTATTTAACATCACTGAAGCATTTGCTAGCACAATAGTCCCTAGTTGCTCTTGAGAGACTGATGCAGGTGTATCTGAGAAGTTTAATAACACTAAGACAGACTCATTATCCAATGTACGCGTGTACGCATAGACTTGAGTATGCTCAGGCAATAACAAGTCATAAGCGCCGTAAATCAGTGTTAGATTATTTTTACGTAATTTATTTAACGTACGGAAATAATGTAACTCAGAGTCTTGGTCGTGCTCTTGCGCCGCAGCGTTAACCTCAACATAGTTCGGGTTGACTTGGATCCACGGTGTACCTGTTGTAAAACCAGCATGTGCACTATCGTCCCAATGAATAGGCGTACGTGCGTTATCACGCGCACACAGTTTATGAGACTCCATAAACTTATCCAGATCGCCGCCTTCTTCTTTGGTCAGGTTATACCAATTAATCGTCATAATATCTTTATAATCTTCGATATTATCAAATTTGATATTGGACATACCTAACTCATCACCCATGTAATAGTAAGGTGTACCGCGCATCGTTAATAAATACGTTGTTAGCATTTTGGATGCATTACGACGATGTTCTGGGGCATCAGAGGCCCAACGTGTCACCATGCGAGGAAAATCATGGTTACCGAAATAAATCGTGTTCCAACCCTTATCTGCTAACGCCGTATCCCAATCAGACATCACCTGCTTGAATTTTACCAGATTTTGGAAATCATCATTGACGATAAAGCGATCGCCAACACCAATCCCTTGATGGTCAAAATGATAGTTCATGTTGAGCTCTTGACGATCCGCATCGACCAAATTCAATACATTATCCGTGTGTGTTCCTGGTCCTTCTGCAACCGTCATAATGTCATAATGCTGTAATACTTCACGGTTCATTTCATGCAAGTATTCGTGCAAACGAGGACCTTGAGCATACGCATCAATCATCTTTTGCCCTTGATACTTTTCTTCAAACTCTGGATAACCATCATGCTTGGAGATAAAGGTAATGACGTCCATGCGGAAACCGTCAATGCCTTTTTTAAACCAAAAGTGCATCATGTCATAAATTTCAGCACGTAACTTGGGGTTTTCCCAATTCAAATCCGGTTGTTTAATCGCAAAATAATGCAAGTAATACGAGTTTGTCGCTTCGTTATAGCACCATGCATTCGCTTCAGGATCAAAGTAACTCCAACGACGAGGCGGAGTGCCATTTTCTGCTGGCCACCAATGGAAATAGTCATAATAAGGATTATCACGAGATTGTTTGGCCTCTTGAAACCAAACATGCTCATCACTACAGTGATTCACTACCAGATCCATTACAACCTTTAAGCCGCGTTCGTGCATACCTGCAAGAAGCTCTTCAAAGTCAGCCATGTCGCCAAACTCAGCCATAATGTTACGATAATCTGAAATATCATAGCCATTATCATCATTGGGTGAGCTGTAAATTGGATTTAACCAAATAATATCAACCCCTAGATCTTTAATGTAATCTAGGCGATTAATGATGCCGCGAAGATCGCCCACACCATCACCGTTTGAATCTTGGAAACTGCGTGGATAAATCTGATATACCACGCCTTCTTTCCACCATTCACGTTGGATACTTGCTAATTTCATGCTTGTTGTTCCTGTTGCTTTTCTTCGTTTTGTTGACTGGTTAATGTGTCTTTTGATGTGTCAATACGTAAGGCTAATGCTGCACCGACTAAGAATAATAATCCGCATAAGGCAAGGGCATTACGGGGATCACCGCTGAGTACTGAATCATAAATCAAACCAATACTGAGCATTTCCATGATCTGCGGTAAACAAATCATCGCATTGATCAAGCCCATGTAAATCCCAATGCGCATTGCTGGAGCCACATTGGCACACATGATAAACGGTACAGTAATCACACCAGCCCAACCCACACCAACTAATGCCATACAGGCAAGTGTCATATATAAATCGGTTGTCAGTTGCATCGATAAGAAGCCTAAACCACCAATCGCAAGACAAACCGCATACACTTTATTATCACCAAATTTATGGATAGTTTTGGCTATAAAGAACGACACTACTAAGGTGGTAATGTGCATAACTGCAAAAGCAGTACCGCCTTGCGCGGTACCTTCGGCAAAACCAGACGCATCAGGAGTAGGGGCATCGTACACGTGATAGGCTATTGATAGAGACAAATACTGCCACATTAGCGGTAGACCGAACCAAGTCACTAACTTGACCCACCACAATTGACGTAATGATAAAGGCATGTCTTTTAAAGCAGACCATAGATCAGGTAATACACTGGATAAGACTTTGCCTTTGTTAGCAGCTTTAAAAGCTGGAATATCCTCTGGTGGGTATTCTTGCGTATTCATAAACGACCATATCGCCGTTATCATGATCACAATCACACCACAGACAAAAGAATATTTCACAATATCAGGAATAGTGGTGCCATCTGTTACTGCCGATACACCAAAAAACAGCATGATGACAGGCATAAGACTCGCCAAGATTTGGCCACCAGAAATCATAAAGGTTTGTAAAGCAAACGCGAATGGACGTTGTTCACGATTGACCATATCACCCACCATTGCACGGTACGGTTCCATCGCTGTGTTCATCGCTGCATCAAGGATCCAGAATAACCCCACAACCATCCATAACTCAGGTACATAGGGCATAAACATCACCGCGACACTTCCGATCAGTGCACCCCATAGAAAGAACGGTTTACGACGGCCAAAGCTCGTCCAGGTTCGGTCACTAATCGCACCAATTAATGGTTGAATCAGCAATCCCGTAACCGGGCCAGCCAACCATAACAAAGGGAGTTCATCGTATGATGCACCATGATACGTAAAAATGGGGCTCAAGTTAGCTTGCTGTAAACCAAAGCCGTATTGGATCCCAAAAAAGCCGAAACACATGTTCCAGACTTGCCAAAAAGATAAACGTGGTTTTATTCCAGTGTTCATGCAATGTCCTAGTTATGTTAAAAATACGTTAATACTATACCACAGAGCATAAACTTAATCGATTAAGACTGCAAACTAATATTTGTTTTTATGTATCGTTATGCTGTCATTGTTTGCGTACATGAATGTTATGCCATAAATAGCTTGTATTTACTGGCTAGGCATTTGACAATAAGTGATTATTTTTTATCACTATTACTAAGTTTAGACGGCATTAACCATGAGTTTATTGACAGCACAACATATCAACAAAACATTCCAAGATGGTGAACAAGAAGTGTGCGTCTTAAATGATGTGAGTTTATCGGTAAAGGCAGGCGAGCATGTCGCTATCGTTGGGTCTTCTGGCTCAGGTAAAAGTACGTTGCTGCATATTTTGGGCAGTCTGGATACCCCGACTTCTGGTAACATCAACATCGACGGTCACAGCATTGCTGATAATACCGATGCGCAGATGGCGTCTCTTCGCAATCAAGATATTGGGTTTATTTATCAGTTTCATCACTTGTTACCCGAATTTAGTGCATTAGAAAACGTCGCGATGCCTCTTTTAATTGGTGGTATGAGTGATAAAGTCGCGCGTGAAAAAGCACGAACAATACTGGACGAGGTTGGTTTAAGTCACCGTTTAGCACATTTTCCGGCGCAGTTATCCGGTGGTGAACGTCAGCGTGTCGCGATTGCTCGTGCATTGGTAAACACTCCCAAAATATTACTGGCTGATGAGCCAACCGGAAACCTCGATGATGCAACAGGTGAAGAGATATATAGTCTCATTGCCAAACTTAAATCCAGACATGGCTTTGCAGCTGTAATTGTGACTCATGACTTACGCCTTGCTGCAAAACTAGACACTCAATATCGCTTAGTGCAAGGGCACTTGAGTGCAGGATTATAATGGGGATATCACTTGCTTGGACATTAGCGCTTCGTTTTCGTAAAAATAAACAAGATCAACGTTTTGTGTCGTTTATTTCAGCGGCGTCGATCGCTGGGATAAGTTTAGGTTGCGCTGTATTGATTTTGTTATTGTCTGTTATGAACGGTTTTGAACGTGAATTGCAGCAACGGATACTTTCAGCCATTCCGCATGGGGAGTTGTTTGCGGTAGACACGCAAGGGCTAAAGACGACCCAAGATGGGTTAGCGGTTATCGCGCAGCAACCACAAGTGAAAGCGGTGTTTGCATACACGAACCAAACCGCGTTGCTGCAAATAAATACGGCGCTGCATGGCGTGAGTCTAACGGGATTAGATTTAACCCAGACAGAGCACCCTTTGTGGCAGTATGTGACACCATTTACCTCATTTAATACTAACCTGAATCAATTCGACTCAGATAACGCTGTGCCTATTTATTTAGGCAAAGGGATCATCGAAGAGTATGCATTAACGCCCGGTCAAACGATACAGCTGCTTTTGCCTGCCAATACAGTGGGTTCATCCAGTATCAACGTCAATCAATTTGCCGCACCAACGGTATTTACCGCATATATTGCTGGCGCTATAAATGTCGGCGGGGAGGCGGATAAATTATTGGCATTAACGTCTCTTGCTGCATTAAATAACGCCGCGGGGATCACGCAATATGCACAAGGTATTCAACTGTACTACCACGATGTATTTGCAGCTGCACAGCTTACCTATAGTATTGGTTATGATTATCCTGAAGCGGTGTATATTTCTGATTGGACGCGCACGCATGGCCACTTGTATCAAGATATACAGTTAGTCAAAATTATTGTGTATATCGTGTTATTACTGGTCATTGCTGTCGCCTCATTTAATATCTTGTCATCGCTGACGATGTCGGTGAAAAATAAACAATCCCACATTGCAATTTTAAAGACGATGGGAGCAAATGCCGATTTTGTTGCGACGGTGTTTGTTTTGCAAGGTCTGTACAATGCGTTTTTAGGTATTCTCAGTGGAACAGTGATAGGTATGTTATTGAGTCTATATTTGTCTGATATTATTCGTTTATTTGAAACCACTGTGGGCACACAAGTATTATCGGGCGATATTTATTTTATTGATTTTTTGCCGACACAATTACATGTGTTTGATGTGCTTGTAACGGTGGGCATTGCGCTGTTGTTAAGTGTGTTAGCAACGGTTTATCCTGCTAGAAAAGCCGCGAAAGTAGTGGCTGCAGAGTTTTTACATTGAGTTATTGAATAATCACTTGCAATGATAATCATTATCATTATCATTTAGATTGTTTTTGATTAGATGGTTATTCACTGAATCAAAAAGAAACGTAAAAACAAATGTTAAGAGAGACACACAATGAAGAACGTATTATTGACCCTAGCTTTAATCAGCGCTGCCATTATTCCTAACGCAAATGCAGATGAGCAGTATGCTCATTTTCCGGCCTTACCAGCAAATGATATCTCAACCGCTTTATGTAACATCAAACAGTACAATGCACAGCTATCTGCATTACTCAATACTGATAAATTGTCCGCTTTGGATATGGTTAAAGTACATGAATTAACGTACACACTTGAAAATGCAATTAACTATTTGAAAGCCAATCTTGCTCAAACATCCATAGTGTTAGAAGAAGTACACAAAGCATCAGAGAGTTTGGACGCGCCGGTTATTCGAGGGCAGGGGCAAGAATACTTAAAATCTACTGCGCTATTGAATGCCGCCACGCAGTGTCCTTAATTATCTAAACGTATTTATTTAACTTAACCGGTTAGCTGAATCGACCAGGCTTATCAGCTAACCGTTAAAAAACATTAAATAGGGGTTAATCAACATCCCTACGGACACCTGCTTCCATATCATGGTAGGTATCCATATCCAGTTCACCTTCACTTTTAGCCACAATACACGCGACCATGCAATCACCCGTAACATTCACGGCTGTTCGTGTCATATCGAGTAATCTGTCCACGCCAATAATCAAGGCAATCCCTTCTACCGGAAGATTAACTTGCTGTAGCACCATTGCTAGCATTATTAACCCCACACCCGGAACACCTGCGGTGCCAATTGACGCCAAGGTCGCTGTAAGAATAACCATTAAAAAGTCAGTCACCGACAAATCAACACCATAGACCTGCGCGATAAAGACGGTTGCTACGCCTTGCATAATAGCGGTACCGTCCATATTGATGGTTGCACCTAATGGGATCGTAAAGCTTGAGACTGTCGGTTTCACACCAAGACGATTTTTAGCGGTATCCATGGTGATAGGTAACGTTGCATTGGAGCTAGATGTACTGAATGCAAATAATGCTGTATTGCGCATTTTACGTAACAATATTATCGGATTGAGGCCACTTAATGATTTTAGAATAATGGGGTAGGTGATCAATGCATGCATAACCAGCACACCAAACACTAAAAAGAAGTACTTAGCTAAGCCTAAGATGGTATCTAAGCCTATGGTAGCGAACAACTTTGCCATCAATACAAATACACCATAAGGTGCTAGATTCATAACAATTGTTACGATATTCATGATGACGGTATTGATGTCATTGAATGCTGCTGAGACTCGTTTCCCAGCATCGCCTGCTAAGGATACAGCCACACCGAATAACACGGCAAACACAATGATTTGCAACATATTGCCTTGTGCCATCGACGCGATTGGGTTGGAAGGGAACATATCCACGAACACTTGCACTAAGTTAGGCGCTTCTTTAGCAACAAACTGTGTGTCAGTGGTTAGATTTAGACCTTCACCTGGCGCAATCAATAATGCCATCGCAATGGCTGTTGCAACGGCAATCGCAGTCGTCATGATATACAACCCGACGGATTTACCGCCTAAGCGTCCTAATTTACTGGGGTCTGACAAGCTACTCGTGCCGCACACCAATGAAACAAACACTAACGGGACAACGAGCATTTTTAAACTTGCGATAAATATCTGACCCAAGCCAGAAAAAATGCCATCAATAAACAAACCTTTAATTGAGACATCGATGCCAAATAAAGCAAATTGAATATCGCCAGCCTCACCCATTAATAGCTTAAACAAAAAGCCGACGATGACACCGGCAATCATGCCGATAAAGATTTTTGCAGTGAGTGAATATTTTTGTGTTGAATCTGACAATTGTTCGGTCATTAGGACACCTTTGTTATTGTTATACTCAACACTTTACAAATAATTAGCCCAATTGGAAAGGATAAACACTGCCCAAGTTTAATATTTGCGTCAATTCATCTAATGCCGTTTGTGATTCCAACAGCAAACTTGGGTCAGCTAAATCAGCGATTGCTAGTTCATCGCGATAATGGCTATTGACCCATTGATTGAGCTGCTCAAACTTGGCATTGGTGAGTCGAGTTGCCGGATTGATCGCATTCAGTTCCGTGGCGTTAAGTGCCACTCGAAGGCGCAAACAAGCAGGACCACCGCCATTTTGCATGCTCTGTTTGACATCAATATACTGTACTTGTTTGATGGGCGTATTGAGCGTAATTAAATGTGCTAAATATTGACGTACAGCAACATTTTCATGACATTCCATCGGCGCAATGATCGTCATTTCACCATTGGGTAAGGTAATTATTTGGGTATTAAATAAATAACTACGTACGGCATCATTGATGGAAACTTGTTCGCTAGGCACATGAATAAAGTGCATTGGAGTATCACCCATCTTACGCTGGATCTCATCTAAAACAGTTTGTGTCTCGGCAAACGCTTGCTCGTGATAAAACAATACATTTTGGTTGCCCACACTGATGACATCATTATGAAAAACACCTTGGTCGATGACGTCAGGATTTTGTAATGCAAAAACCGTTTTATCTGCGTTTAGACCATGTAATCTAGCAACCGCTTGTGATGCTTCAAGTGTTTGTCGTGCAGGGAATTTTTTTGGCATCGGCTTGGATGCATCAAACGCTGTGCGCCCGTAAACAAAAAACTCAACACCTGATTGTTCATAACCTGAACAAAAACGAGTATGGTTCGCTGCGCCTTCATCACCAAAATGATCATTCTCGGGTAAATGCTGATGATGCATAAACACACTTGGGTCGGCAAACGTCGCTTGTAATATATTTCCCGTGACAGTGGGTTCAATTGAGCGATGAAATTTATTAGTTAAATTAGCAGGTGTAAAATGCACTTTACCATCGCTCGTGTCGGCACTCGGTGAGACTGTGGCGGCATTGGCTGTCCACATTGATGAGGCAGAATAACAAGCAGATAAAATGACCGGGTCTGACTTAGCTGCTTTATTTAACACTTGTGCATCGTTACCAGTAAAACCAAGACGGCGAAGAACAGATAGATCTGGGCGAGCCTGAGGGGCTAATACACCTTGATGCATTCCCAAATCGGCTAAGGTTTTCATTTTGACTAAGCCTTGTAGCGCAGCTTGTTTTGGCTGACTGACGCCTTTTGCATTATTCAGCGAAGCCACATTACCATAGGACAAGCCTGCATAATTGTGTGTTGGACCGACTAAGCCATCGAAATTCATTTCAACATGTTGCATAACTTACCTTATAAACTGTTTTGATAATTGACATTCAGGGTCGCTAAGATTAATGTGCAGAGCTTATAACAACCGCGGTGTTCGATATTATTGTACTACATTGCGAGATATTATGGACTATGATTACAGAGTAGCGCAAACCTTATTTAGCAAAAAAACCATATAAATTAAACACTTACATATTATGTTTTGGGTAAGTATGAATATTTTCTTGTTTTATATGCAGTTTATCGATATATCTTAAATAGGTGATATTGGTCCTTTTAGTAATCAGGGCATATCTGTAAGTGTCAATTTTTTAAACATTTTCAAAGGATTACCTTTATATATGGCAAAATCATTAGTTATTGTCGAGTCGCCAGCAAAAGCGAAAACAATAAATAAATATTTAGGCAAAGATTTTGTTGTGAAATCCTCTGTCGGTCACGTTCGAGATCTACCGACCAAGGCACTTGGCAATGTTGCGCCCAAAAAACCAGCCAAAGAATTAAAGACTTGGACTGATAAGAAAAAATCAAATTATTTACGTCAGTTTGAATATGAAAAGCTAGTCGATCGCATGGGCATTGACCCACAAAATGATTGGCATGCCCATTACCAAATATTAATAGGCAAAGAAAAAGTTGTTGCCGAACTCAAAAAATTAGCAAAAGACGCTGACACCATCTATCTTGCAACCGATTTGGATAGAGAGGGTGAGGCGATTGCTTGGCATTTACAAGAGTTACTTGGCACAAAAGGAAAAACCTACCAACGAGTGGTGTTTAATGAAATTACCGAGTCGGCCATCCAAGATGCATTTGCTAACCCTGGTGAACTAAACATCAATAGAGTCAACGCTCAACAAGCTCGACGTTTTTTGGATCGTGTTGTTGGTTTTATGGTCTCACCATTGTTATGGAAGAAAGTTGCTCGTGGCTTATCTGCAGGTCGAGTTCAGTCCGTCGCGGTTCGTTTAGTGGTTGAACGAGAACGTGAAATCAAAGCATTCCAACCGGAAGAGTTTTGGGATATTCATGCCGATTTACAGCAAACATCGGTCAACAATGACACCACTGATCTTCGCATGTTAGTGGCGAAGCATAATGACAAGGCATTCAAACCAGTTAACCAAGCGCAGAGTGATACAGCCGTTAAGGCATTACAGCAAGTACAATATTCAGTTGTAGCGCGTGAATCTAAGCCGTCATCTTCACGTCCAAGTGCGCCATTTATCACGTCTACGTTACAACAAGCAGCGTCAACGCGTCTTGGTTTTGGTGTTAAAAAAACCATGACCTTAGCTCAACGTCTTTATGAAGCAGGGCATATTACATATATGCGTACCGATTCGACTAATTTGAGTAATGATGCGATCAATGCTGCTCGAGAATATATCACAGATAAATTTGGTGCTAATTATTTACCTGAAAACGCTATCCGTTATGGCGCAAAAGAAGGGGCTCAAGAAGCGCACGAAGCGATACGCCCATCTAATGTCAAGCTAACTTCCGCAGCATTAGGTGATATGGAGCGGGATGCACAGCGCTTGTACGAATTGATTTGGCGACAAACCTTAGCATGTCAGATGTTACCGGCTAAATATGATTCTACGACATTACGCGTCAAAGCTGGTGAGTATGAGCTAACCGCTAAAGGTCGAGTTTTAAAATTTGACGGTTGGACGCGTGTTCAACCGCAAGTCAAACGCAAAAATGATGATGATTTGTTGCTACCAGATCTTAAGCCTGGTGATGTTTTAGCGCTACAGCAGCTTGATCCTAAACAACATTTTACAAAGCCGGTTGCTCGTTTTAACGAAGCCTCCTTGGTTAAAGAATTAGAAAAACGCGGTATCGGTCGTCCTTCAACGTACGCCTCGATTATTTCTACCATCCAAGATCGTGGTTATGTGCGTCTTGATATGAAGCGTTTTTATGCAGAAAAAATGGGTGAGATTGTATGTGACCGTCTTACAGATAATTTCTCAGAATTAATGTCATTTGATTTTACGGCGAAGATGGAACAACGCCTTGATGATATCGCACATGGCGAAAAACGCTGGAAAGACGTGCTAAACGATTTTTATGGTGATTTTTACACACAGCTTGTACAAGCTGAAAAAGACCCAGAAGAAGGCGGTATGGCGCTCAATTCAGCTGTGCCAGTCAATGTGACCTGCCCGAAAGAAGGCTGTGGTCGTGATATGAATATTCGTACTGCATCTACGGGCGTATTTTTGGGCTGTACAGGTTATAATTTACCACCCAAAGAGCGTTGCACTCAGACCATGAATCTTACCCCTGGGGATGAAGCGGTTAAAGTTGCGGATGAAGACGATTTAGAAACAGAATTATTGCGTGCCAAGCATCGTTGTCCAGTATGTGACACTGCGATGGATAGTTATCTAATTGATGAAACACGTAAGCTGCATGTATGCGGTAATACGCCAACGTGCCCTGGTACAGAAATTGAAACCGGTACATTTAAGATCAAAGGTTATGAAGGTCCGTTGATTGAATGTGACAAATGTAGCAGCGATATGGAACTGAAAAGCGGTCGATTTGGTAAGTATTTTGGCTGTACTAATGACGAATGTAAGAATACCCGCAAATTGCTACGCAGTGGTGAAGCTGCGCCACCGAAAGAAGATCCGGTATTTTTGCCAGAGTTACCTTGCACCCAGTCTGATGCCCATTTTGTGTTACGTGATGGTGCAGCGGGGATATTTTTGGCAGCACATAACTTCCCTAAATCAAGAGAAACCCGTGCACCATTAGTTGCTGAATTAAAAGAATATCGTGATCGGATTTCGCCGAAGTTTTATTATCTAGCGGATGCACCGATTGCCGATCCAGATGGTCAACCGACTATTGTGCGCTATAGCAGAAAAACCAAAGAACAATATGTCATGTCTGAAGCCGAAAAAGGTAAAGCATCGGGATGGTCTGCTTGGTATCAAAATGGTAAGTGGGTGGCTGATGATAAGCGCAAGAAGCCAGCACCTAAAACTAAAGCCAAAGCAAAACCCAAAGCTAAAACAAAAACAGCCACAAAAGCGAAGCCTAAAGCTACGCCAAAGGCATAGGAAATAAGTTAATGGCGTCGCTCCAAGACCAATTACTCAAAGCAGGTTTGGCGGATAAAAAATCCGCTAAAAAAATTAAACAACAAAAGCACAAAGCAAAAAAACTTCAACAAACACAAAAAGTAGTGGTTGTTGACCAGGCTAAACTTGATGTACAAGCAGCACTAGCTGCTAAACAAGCCAAAGACGCAGAGTTAGCCAAAGAACAAGCCAAGATGCGCGAAGCCAAAGAAGTGCTCGCACAAGTGAAGCAATTGATTGACGTCAACAAACAACCGCGTGATAAAGGTGACATTGTGGTTAACTTTACCGACGCGAATGTGGTTAAGCGTTTGTATGTGAACCAAGCGACACATCAACTGATAACGCAAGCTCGTTTAGCCATTGCTAAATTAAATGATGGTTATGAGTTAATACCGGTGCCTGTGGCTGATAAGATTGCAATGCGTCATCCTGAAGCGATTGTGTATCGTGCTGATGATGTCCCTGAGACAGAGCAAACTGATGCGCAGGATGATGAATGGTATGGCGATTATGAAATACCTGATGATTTGATGTGGTAGCAAACCCATTTTCACATCTGGTTTATTGGACTGTCATTGGTTAGTCTGAATGCAACAAAAAAGCGGTTAACATTGATGTAAATGTTAACCGCTTTTTTAATGGGTGCGTTAAACACGCACCCTGTTGACATGATTACTTAGTCAACACTCGCCGGTAACGTAGTCGGAGCCGAAACACGCGATGTCACACTTGTCATATCTGCACGCTTGGCTGTCTTAACGTATTCTGGACGGGCATCATCTGCTCGTGAAGTAACGGTAATCTCACCAATCTCTTGTGCCAGTGTTTGTGGCAATGCAGTGGGATGAGAAGCATGTGCTTTCACAGATTTTGTTGACTTGGTAGCCTGTGGCTTTGTGACTGCCTTGGGCGCGTCTGCCGCGTCTGTTGTAACAGGATTAGATTCAGTTACATTTACATTTAGATCTGCTTTAGATTGCTCAATCGCTTCTGATGTAGCCTGAATAGCATCGTTAGACTTAACGACGGCATTGTCAGATTCCGCTAGTGACTTATTACGTTCCACTTCAAGGGCAGCGTTGCTGATGCTCTCGTCATTATTATCGGCTTTTTGGTCAGCATCAATATTCAGGGCAATCTGTTGATTCTCTTCTACGATGGCAGTAATTTCTGCACCACTTGGCGATTCAACTACCGCTTCTTCTAATGGCAGCTGCTCATGAATGACTTTATCTGCCGCAGCTATTGGAGCTTCCTCCTCTGCAGTGTCAGTAGACGCAGCAACTACAGCTGAAACAACCGGTTTAATATTTGCATCAGATGAAACTGTCGCTGCAGCTTGAATGGTATCTGCAGGTGTTTGTGCAGAATCATTCGCTTCGTTTGCCGCTAACTCATCTTGCTTACGCTTTTGACCTGCTGCTCGGGCATGACGTGGTGTACGTCGTGAACGAGATTTTTTCTCAGGTTGCTCTGTGGCAGTGCTATCCGATACGTTAACATTACTTGAACCCGCTGAGTTTGCATCTACCGTTTTAGTAACGTCTGCCGCGACCGTTGCAGATACGGCATCCGATGCATTATTCTCCACAACAGCGACTTGGCTAGCAACGGTTGCCGCTGCTGTGGTATCAACCACTTCATCAGATATACGTACATTCTTACGATTATCTCTACGCTTGCGACGTTCTTTAGGTACCGGTGCTTCTTTTGCTTCCGTATCGGTTTGACCCGGTGCTGGATTACGTGGCTTACGAGCTGGTTTAGTGTCATTTGGTGTAACACTATCTTGCCCTTCAGTGCGTTTACGATTGCGCGGTGGACGACGTTGCCCATCTTTAGCGTTACCGTCTTTAGCATTGGTATTACGCGAATCATTCGTGCCATTACGCTCTTTGTTGTCGTCACGTTCAGATTGATTTCTACCGCGTTGGTTGCGGTTACGATTTCTGTTCTGGCCTTGACGACGTTGATTGTTGCGAGCCGGTCCTTTTGATTTTGCTTTTGGTGCTGGCTTAGTTGCAAACAATGCAGTAACCCAAGCAATGAAACCAGCAATGATTCCTATAGACGCTGTTTTACTGTCAGCTGCTTTTGGTGCAGCTTTTGGCGCTAGCATGCCTTTTAGTGCTGGTTCTTCGCGTTTGGTTGGCACGGCGGCGGCTGCATCTTGAATTTGTTCATTTGATTCAGCAAGCTCAAGCGTGTAACTGATACCGGTAATTTTATCTTCTGGACGACGACGATTGATTTGGAAATTGGGAGTTGATAAATTAGGATTAGGTAATACTAATACATCAACTTTGTTACGTTCTTCCATTGCGCGCAAGACTTTACGTTTTTCATTAAGAATATACGTAGCGACATCAACCGGAAGCTGAGCTTCAACTTGGCCAGTGTTATCTTTGATGCACTCTTCTTCGATGATACGTAAAACCGATAAGGCTAATGATTCTGTTCCACGAATATTACCGTGACCAGCACAACGAGGACAGACATTATGCGCCGATTCACCAAGTGATGGGCGAAGACGTTGGCGAGACATTTCAAGTAAGCCAAAGCGTGATATGCGGCCTAATTGAATACGAGCACGATCGCCACTAACCGCATCTTTCATACGATTTTCAACTTCACGTTGGTGTTTGTTGATCGACATATCGATAAAATCAATAACAACCAATCCACCTAAATCGCGCAGACGTAATTGACGTGCTACTTCGTCAGCCGCTTCTAAGTTTGTATTAAATGCCGTTTCTTCAATATCACCACCCTTTGTTGCGCGAGCAGAGTTGATATCAATAGAGGTGAGTGCCTCAGTTGGGTCAATGACAATTGAACCACCTGATGGAAGACGTACTTCACGTTGGAAGGCTGACTCAATTTGGCTTTCGATTTGATAATGACTAAACAGAGGTACATCACCCGCGTATGGCTTAACCCGACTGGTAAAGTCAGGTCTAACTAATTCAATGTGCTGTAAGGCTTGTTCGTAGATAGAGGGCTTATCAATAATGATTTCGCCAACATCACGACGTAAGTAGTCACGAATAGCGCGCACAATGACGTTTGACTCTTGATGAATCAAAAATGGAGCAGGGCGCTCATTAGCCGCTTCTGAAATTGCTTCCCAATGAGTTAACAGTACTTGTAAGTCCCAAGATAACTCTTCGTATGATTTACCTACACCGGCGGTTCTGACGATTAAGCCCATGCCTTTAGGCAAATCTAATTGGTCCAATGCGGCTTTTAATTCACTACGCTCATCCCCTTCGATGCGGCGTGATATACCGCCAGCACGTGGGTTATTTGGCATCAATACTAAGTAACTACCCGCAAGAGATACAAACGTCGTTAAGGCTGCGCCTTTTTGACCGCGTTCTTCTTTATCTATTTGGATAATTACTTCTTGGCCTTCTTTTACCGCGTCTTTAATGTTTGGACGGCCTTCAAAGGTATAGTTGTTAGGAAAGTAGTTACGGGCAATTTCTTTTAATGGCAAAAAACCATGGCGATCAGCGCCATAATCGACAAATGCCGCTTCTAAGCTCGGTTCTACGCGGGTAATGGTGCCTTTGTAAATGTTAGCTTTCTTTTGCTCATGACCAGGGCTTTCGATATCCAGATCATATAATTTTTGACCGTCTACTAGGGCGACACGCAACTCTTCTGATTGAGTAGCATTAATCAACATTCTTTTCATTGTTAATTCATTCTATATTTAGGTGCGGACAAGCAAGAAAGGGCTCTCTTCGAGCGACAAACAAGACCCTGCAATGAATGCAGTCAAGCAAAAATAATGGTAAGCATAAGCGTAAAGTGCACCTGGAGTGCGCGTTGACAAGCTTTGCTGTGGCCATATCTAAGGCATGTTTTATTGTAGTAATTACGTAGGTAGGCTGGTCGGACGCTGAGTAAATACTCATCATGCTTAATCGGACTGGTACTAACGTAATTGTAAAATTCTTTTCTTTTATGTCTGCACAATTGTTTTATAAATGCATAAATATACGTGATGCTAACTGACTTAATGTGCTCATGAATTTATGTTGTATGTGTAAATTACAACGTCATAAAAATTCATAAAGCTAAGGGGCATACTTACCGTACTTCGTGCTCATCTGGATTAAAGGTGATGCTTTTTTACATCGAACCCGACTGTTTGGGTATAAAATCTACAATTAATTCCACGGTTGATAGCTGATTTTGTGCATTCAGGTATCCAACTAAGCTTATTATCACCCCATTGTGGCTTTTCTGCAACAAATAAAGCGTACATAATCTATAATAATCAGGTAAAATAGGCAGTTATGAATACAGAATCTTTCCAGCAAGTCACATTCGTCGAAATTGAACCTGATCAATCAGGTCAACGCATCGATAATTTCTTAATGACGCATCTCAAAGGTGTCCCCAAGAGTAAAATTTACCGGATATTACGAAAAGGTGAAGTTCGCGTAAATAAAAAACGCATCAAACCCGAGTACAAATTACAAGGTCATGACCTTATACGTCTGCCACCCATTCGCGTGAGTGACGCACCAGCACCGGTTAACATCAAATTAGATAGAGTAGCTTCAATGCAAAACTTTATTATTTTTGAGGATGACCGCATCATGGTTATTAATAAACCGTCAGGTTTAGCAGTGCATGGTGGTAGTGGATTAGCCTTCGGTTTGATTGAGGGATTGAGAGCGCTTCGTCCAGATGCTAAATTTTTGGAGTTAGTGCATCGAATTGATCGTGATACTTCCGGCATTTTGTTAGTCGCAAAAAAACGCTCCGCCTTGCGTCACTTGCACGAACAATTGCGTGAAAAGAAAATGCAAAAACGCTACCACGCTCTGGTTTGGGGGGAATGGCCGGCCAATCGCTTTAAGGTGAAGGCGCCATTACAAAAAAACGTGCTTAAATCAGGTGAGCGAATCGTCAATGTTTCTCCGGAGGGGAAACCCAGTGAGACGCGTTTCCGGATATTGCAATCATTGGCTCAAACGACGTTAGTTGAAGCATCCCCGATTACTGGACGTACACACCAAATTCGAGTGCATTGCTTACATGCCGGTATGCCTATTTGTGGAGACCCTAAGTACAAAGACGAAGTTGGCAATGCGACACTGGCGAGTCAAGGTTTGACTCGTTTGTTTTTACATGCATATAGCTTATCGTTTATTCATCCATTCACACTTGAGCAAGTCACTTTCAAGGCTGAGTATGATGCCCAACTGAATAACATCATGAAGGTGTTGCAATGAAATCTCAGTATCAATGTATTATTTTTGATTGGGACGGCACAGTTATGGACTCTGCTGGGAAGATAATTAGTTGCATGCAGCTTGCCGCTAAAGAATGTAATTTACCGATCCCCAGTGATAACGCCGTTGCACATATTATAGGTATCAGTTTAGCTCCGGCTATTGCCAAATTATTTGCACTGACTGATGAAACCGTTATCGCGCGTATGGTTGATGCATATAAACACATTTTTTTATCAGTAGACAGTACACCATGTCCGTTGTTCAATGGTGCGCATGATTTGTTATCGGCATTACAACCACATTTTACATTAGCTGTGGCAACGGGCAAAGCAAGACGCGGTTTGGTCCGTGCGTGGGAATCTTCACAAACGGGGCATTTTTTTAGTGACAGCTGTTGCGCTGATGAAGCGCATTCAAAACCACATCCTGATATGCTGGTACAAATTTTACAGCGCCAAGGGCTTAAACCGGCACAATGTTTAATGGTAGGTGATACCACCTACGATTTACAAATGGCTAAGCACATCGGTATGGATCGGGTAGGGGTTGATTACGGAGTGCATAGCACGGATGCGTTACTGCAACATTTACCCAAGGGCATAATTTCATCACCTATGGAATTATTAAGCCACTTATAACTGTGGGCCTAACGGGTCTACGCCAAGTTGTTGTAACATACCAGTTAATTCAATTAAGGGTAAACCGACTAGTGCATTTGGGTCGCGCCCGCTAAGATGAGTAAATAAAGTAATGCCAAGTCCTTCGCATTTAAAACTCCCAGCACAATCAAACGGTTGTTCAAGTTCAATATAGCGCAAAATCTGCGCTTCTTGTAATTCTCTAAAACCCACCACAAATGGCTCAACAGTAGAATATTGTTGACCGGTAGTGCCATCCAATACATGCAAACTCGTATAAAACGTCACCGTATTGCCAGAGCATAATTGTAATTGTGCTAACGCATTTTTGCTGTTCCCTGGCTTAGTCAATATTGACTTGCCAATGCTTGCTACTTGATCGCTACCAATGATGATTGCGTCTTGATGCATCTTGGCTATCGCATCCACTTTACCTCTTGCTAAGCGACGCACCAAGGCTTCAGGGCCTTCATTGAGCAAACCCGTTTCGTCAATATCAGGAGAAATACACGTAAATGGTAAACCAAGTCGTTGCAGTAACTCTCTGCGATAGGGGGAAGATGAGGCTAAAATTAGTCTGGGCATAATGTCACTGTAGCGATGTTTTATTAAATCTTTGCTGTATAATAAAGATATGTTACATAAATGCCAATAATTAGCGGGTTAACCGTTATTTTATTTTGACTATTAAGAGATAAATATATATGATGCGCGCGTTATGCAGAAAGTAAAATTACCTAAAACAATCGATCCTGTCCAAAGTGCGAATAAACGCTCAGAGTATTCTGGTGTTTTTAATACGGCGGATATGCCTAGATGGAATTCGGTAATTGTCAGTGGTGCAGCTGATGTGGCTGTCGAGGCCAAGTTTGAAAAAGACGCGCAGAGTCTTACTTTGTTTCACGGTACATTAGACACTACCGCACAACTTATCTGCCAACGGTGTAACTCGCTATTAGAGCAACCAGTCCACGTTGATTTTTGTTTCACACCCGTGCAGGGGTCTGACATTGACGAACTGGAGTTACCACAGGCTTACGAGCCGGTTGAAGTAGACGAACATGGACAAGTGAATCTGCTACAATTATTTGAGGATGAATTGATTATCTCTTTACCTATTGTTGCGCTCCATGCAGAGGATGCGTGTTCAGTTAAAGAAGAAGATATGACGTTCGGTATACTCGAACCGGAGCAAGAGCGACAAAACCCATTTGCGGTTTTACAAGAACTTAAGCGAGACCAGGAGTAATTTATGGCAGTACAAAAAAATCGTAAAACACGTTCTAAACGTGGTACGCGTCGTGCACATGATGCATTAACAGGTGCAACTTTATCTGTTGATTCTACATCAGGTGAAACTCACCGTCGTCACCACGTGACTGCGGACGGTTTTTACATGGGTAAAAAAGTAATCGGCGCTTAAGCCAATTACATGACACCTATACTAACGATTGCGTTAGATGCTATGGGGGGCGATTTTGGCCCCCCAATCATTCTTGCTGGTGCGATTAACGCACTACAAACTCACCCCAATTTACACATCATCGCTTGTGGTGACGCAGTACAACTCACCTCTATTTGCACAGAACTCAAACCTGAATTAGCTAGTCGAATCACCATCAATCATTGTCAAGATGTGATCACGATGGAAGACAAGCCAAGCTTTGTCTTGCGCCACAAAAAAGATGCGTCAATGCGCAGAGCGATTGAATTAGTCAAATCCGGCAGTGCGGATGCCTGCGTCAGTGCTGGCAATACCGGCGCGTTATTTGCGTTATCCTCGATTATTTTACGCACTTTACCAGGGATTAATCGCCCAGCGCTGATTACCTCACTGCCAACTCAAGACAAACAGCCTGTTTGGTTACTTGATCTGGGAGCCAACGTTAGCCATGACGCTGAAACATTATTTCAAAATGCTGTCATGGGCTCTGTGTTAGTGCAACATTTAACCAATAATCCGCACCCGCGTATCGCATTATTGAATGTCGGTGAAGAAAATAATAAAGGTAATGCACAGGTTAAGTTAGCTGACACATTGATCGCGCAAACCGCTTCGTTAAATTACATTGGTTATATAGAAGGTAATGACATATTTACTGCAAAAGCGGATGTGATCGTTACAGATGGCTTCACCGGTAACATTGCCTTAAAAACCAGTGAAGGCATTGCAAAGTTTTTATTAAGCGAAATTCAACATGCAGCACAGTCATCCTGGCTACACAAATTATCTGCTTTTATTGCACTGCCGCTGTTTCGTCGGTTGTTAAAAAAGATGAAAGCTGACCAGTATAATGGTGCTAGTTTGATAGGATTGCAGGGTATTGTCATAAAAAGTCATGGGAATGCTTCGGCCAATGCTGTCTTTCATGCTATCGAATTAGCGATGCAAGAAGTCGAGCAGCAAGTCCCCACCAAGATAAAAACAACAATAGAAAATATTCTGCTGGAGTAACAAATACCATGTATTCACGATTTATTGGTACGGGAAGTTATTTTCCTTCCGAAGTACGCACTAATGGTGACCTAGAAATAATGGTCGAAACCACCGATGAGTGGATTACGGATCGCACAGGCATAAAAGAACGCCGGATTATCGGTCCTGGCGAAACAGCCGGTACTATGGGTGCTGAAGCAGCAAAAGTTGCAATAGAGCATGCCGGCATAGATAAATCTACCATCGATATGATTGTTTGTGCGACGACGTCTGGCAAGAATGCCTTTCCGTCTACAGCGTGTGAAATCCAAGGTATTTTAGATATCGACGGGATCCCGGCTTTTGATGTGGCAGCGGCTTGTGCCGGTTATTGTTATGCCTTAAGTGTTGCGGATCAATATATCAAATCAGGTATGGCCAAACGCATTTTAATTGTTGGCACTGATTGTTTAACGCGTTTAGTGGATCCCGATGACCGTTCAATGGTGATCTTATTTGGCGATGGCGCCGGTGCAACGATCATCGAGGCGAGTGAAGAGCCTGGGATTCTATCAACACACATCCATGCTGCAGGTTCGCATTCTGATTTGTTATATGCTGGTAATCCTACGCGAGGGGATGAAGCTTCAGTACATACTAATTGGGGCTCAATGAAAGGTAATGAAGTATTTAAAGTTGCGGTCACTAAGTTAAGTGAAGTAGTGGAAGAAAGCCTCGCGGCCAATAATATGGATAAATCGCAGCTAGATTGGTTAGTACCACATCAAGCCAACTATCGCATTATAAAAGCCACAGCCAAAAAATTAAATATGTCATTAGATCAAGTGGTAATGACACTTCAACACCATGGTAATACTTCTGCTGCAACGGTGCCAACAGCATTAGACGCCGCGATTAAAGATGGTCGTATTCAACGTGGCCAGCACTTATTATTAGAAGCGTTTGGCGGTGGGTTTACCTGGGCGTCAGCGTTAGTCCGATATTAAAGAAAGGAATTAAGACATGAGTCAATCAACCATCGCCTGTGTGTTTCCAGGACAAGGTTCACAATCATTAGGTATGCTTGCTGAGTTAGCGCAGCATACACCGATTATTCAAGCTACATTTGCAGAAGCATCACAAGCACTAGGGTATGATTTGTGGGATGTTGTTGCTAATGACCCCAACGAGCAACTTAATCAAACTCAATTTACACAACCTGCATTGTTGACTGCTAGTGTTGCTATTTATCGAGCATTACAAGCTGAAGCGCCATTTACGCCAAAGCTGTTTGCTGGTCATAGTTTAGGAGAGTATTCAGCGTTAGTATGCAGTGCTGCGTTAACGTTAGCTCAAGGCGTTACATTGGTCCAAGCTCGAGGTGAGTTTATGCAAGCGGCTGTTGCGCCTGGTGCTGGTGCAATGTACGCCATTATTGGTTTAGATGATGCGGCTATCACGCAAGCTTGTGCCGATGCCCAAGCAAGTAGTGGCGAAGTAGTGGCTGCGGTTAATTTTAATTCTCCTGGACAAGTTGTTATTGCAGGCACCACCCGTGCCGCGGAAATGGCTGCTGCAGCGTGCAAAGAGGCGGGGGCTAAACGTGCGTTACCATTGCCCGTTTCGGTGCCATCGCATTGTGCGTTAATGGCACCTGCTGCTCATTCGTTAGCGCAATTATTATCCGATTTACCGGTGCAAACGCCGGCTATTCCTTTTATCAATAATGTCGATGTCGCAATCGAAGATGATGCTGCTGCAATTAAAGATGCACTGATCCGTCAATTATCCTGTCCTGTTCGTTGGACTGAATCGGTGACATTGTTTGCATCACACGGTGTTGATACTGTGTTGGAAATTGGCCCAGGAAAAGTATTAACCGGCCTTATCAAACGGATCGATAAAGGGTTAACTTCGCATAGCGTGAATCAGCCAGAACATTTAATCCAATATTAATGATAATTGTATAAGAGAACTCAGTATGTCAGATAAAAAAATTATATTAGTAACAGGTGCATCACGTGGTATTGGTAAAGCAACTGCACTTGCATTGACTAATCAAGATACATTTGTCATCGGTACCGCGACCAGTGAGTCTGGTGCTGCTGCAATCAGTGAATACCTTGGCGAAAATGGTGTCGGTAAAGTATTAAATGTAACAGCAGAAGGTGCAATTGATGCATTAATTAAAGACATCACAGCTGAGCATGGTGTCATTAGTATATTGGTTAATAACGCGGGTATTACGCGTGACAATCTATTAATGCGTATGAAAGACGACGAATGGAATGCCATTATTCAAACCAATTTAACGTCTATTTTTGCTTTATCCAAAGCCGTGCTTCGCGGTATGATGAAACAGCGTCATGGACGCATCATTAATATTGGATCTGTGGTTGGCTCAACGGGTAATGGCGGTCAAGCTAATTATGCCGCAGCCAAAGCCGGCGTGATTGGTTTTAGTAAATCAATGGCTCGAGAAGTCGCCTCTCGTGGTATCACGGTAAATGTTGTTGCACCAGGCTTTATTGATACCGATATGACCAAAGTATTGAGTGATGAACAAAAAGAAGCCATATTTAAAGATGTGCCTGCGAACCGTTTGGGGGCGCCAGAAGAAATAGCTGGCACGGTTGCATTTTTAGCAAGCGATGTAGCGGCTTACATCACTGGCGAAACAATCCATGTTAATGGTGGAATGTATATGGGTTAAGCACGTTGGTGCTTTTCTCTACAATTAAATTATACTGGTAGGTCGGTTCATTATGAATATCAGCAAAACCTTGATAAATAGAGTGCTTTTGTCTAATATTTAAACAAATTGTGGTTCGACCACGCCGTAATATGCATTTGTTGCTTGCATCTAGTGACAATGCAAAATAAACTAGCGAAAATTTTTTCCAAGTCAATTAAGGGAATTTACAACATGAGTAACATCGAAGAACGCGTTAAAAAAATCATCATCGAACAATTAGGCGTAAAAGAAGAAGAAGTAAAATCAGAAGCATCATTTGTTGACGATTTAGGCGCAGACTCTTTAGACACTGTTGAATTAGTAATGGCTCTTGAAGACGAGTTTGATACTGAGATCCCTGATGAAGAAGCTGAAAAAATTACGACTGTTCAGTCTGCTATTGACTATGTCAATGCAAACAACGACGCGTAATATTTAGAATTATGTAAAAACGGCTCTTTATGGGCCGTTTTTTGTTGGTGTCTATAAAACGGAGAATTCCATGGCTAAAAGAAGAGTAGTAGTCACTGGTTTAGGTTTAATTTCACCACTGGGTAATGATGTCACTACCACGTGGAAAAATATTCTTGCAGGTCAATCTGGGATTGGTCCTATCACGCATTTTGATGCTTCAGAGTACAGCACTCAGTTTGCTGGTGAAGCGTCTGATTTTGATCCTAGTGAATACATTGATAAAAAAGAAACCAAGAAAATGGATCGCTTTATTCAATTAGGTGTTGCCGCCGGGATCCAAGCGTTAGATGACTCGCAATATCCGGTTAACGAAGATACTGCATCACGAGTTGGAGTTGCGATTGGTTCTGGGATTGGTGGATTACCATTAATTGAAGAAAATCATACTAAATTATTAAAAAGTGGTCCACGTCGTGTATCGCCGTTTTTTGTGCCATCGACAATCACCAATATGGTCTCCGGTTTCTTATCGATAATGCGTGGCTTAAAAGGGCCAAACATCAATGTCGTGACTGCTTGTACTACGGGTGTGCATAATATTGGTATTGCAGCGCGAATGATTGCTTATGGTGACGCTGATGCGATGGTTGCCGGCGGAGCTGAATCAACCATAACCCCATTAGCAATGGCAGGATTTGGATCTGCACGTGCGTTATCCACTAACAACGACAATCCACAACAAGCATCTCGTCCTTGGGATGAAGCCCGTGATGGTTTTGTAATGGGTGAGGGTGCTGGGGTTGTTATGCTTGAAGAGTATGCACAAGCCAAAGCGCGTGGTGCCAAAATTTACGCCGAATTGGTCGGTTTCGGTATGTCAGGTGATGCGTATCACATGACGTCACCACCTGCAGATGGTGAGGGCGCGGCAGCAGCTATGCAAAACGCCATTAATGATGCCGCTATTGATGCAAACCAAATTGGTTATATTAATGCCCATGGTACGTCAACACCTGCTGGTGATATCGCAGAGATCGCTGCTGTTAAAACGATTTTTAAAGAATCGGCGCACGATGTTCTAGTCAGTTCTACCAAATCGATGACAGGTCATTTGTTAGGTGCTGCTGGTTCTGTTGAGGCGATTTTTACCATCTTAGCGTTGCGTGATAAAATTGCACCACCGACAATTAACTTAGATAACCCAAGTGCAGATTGTGATTTGAACTTGGTGCCTCATGTACCTCAAGCTTTTTCACATGCTTATGCATTGTGTAATTCATTTGGGTTTGGTGGGACTAATGGGTCGTTGTTGTTTAAACGTCCAGATTAATTGCGTGTTGGGTTGTATACCCACATGGCTTTTTATACTAACGCAAGCTTCGGCTTGCGTTTTTTTTATTAGTCCAATATATAGTTGAATCTACACGTGATTTTGTCTAATGTATCGCTATGAAATTACATATCCACACTGAACATACTGTTGCTATCAATGACCGTGCCTTTAATTATGGCGATGGTTTTTTTACGACAATGCGGGTCGAGCATTACCAGGTTGAATGTTTAGCATTGCATATCACTCGATTACAATCTGATGCACATCGTCTTGGTTTTATAATTGATTCGACAAGTTGGTCTGAGTTGAGCGCATCGATTGAACGTGTCGCTCGAACAGGAAGTGAGCAGGCGGTGGTGAAAGTCCTCATCTCTCGAGGCAGTGGTGGTCGAGGCTATTCGATGCAGTGCGCACAATCACCCATTGCAGTGATCACCACTTCCGCGTTACCACCAATCATCCCTGCAGCCAATATTCGAATTGCGCAAGGATATATCAGTACACAGCCGCTGTTGGCAGGCATCAAACACATAAATCGTTTAGAGCAAGTGTTGTTTAAACGCCAAGCCGATGCATTGTCCGTCGATGATGTATTGTGCTTGGATATGCATCAACATGTTATTGAAACAAGTAGTGCCAATTTATTTTGGTATAACGACGAGCGCTGGCATACCCCAGCATTAAATAACTGCGGTGTGAAAGGTGTCTATCGGGACATGATACTTAACGTATTTGACGCCAATAAACTGCCCTATAGTGTCGCAGAGTATGATATTACTGCGCTAGTATCAGCCCAATCAGTATTTATGTGTAATGCTGTTCGTGGTGTTGTGCCTATCGCGACATTATCACTCACCACCGACCAGTTGATTACATTTACCAATTCACAAATTGCGCCGTTATTAGGCCATATTGACACTTATTTCGCTAAGGGTGAACAACAATGAGGCATCATTTACGCAATGCAACTCGATGGAGCTATTTTTTTGCGCTATGTATCATTGTGCTGTTATTGACCGCTTGGTTAGTGCAACGAGAGGCACAAGTTCGTTTAGTACTGCCCGATAATACTGACTCTATCACTATCAATGTGGCAACAGGGAGCACATTTAACGGCTTAGTTAATCAACTGATTGAGCAAGATTACCTTGAGCCCAGTGGCATGTTACGTAAGGCGTGGATTAAATCAAGACCTGATACAGCGGATATCAAAGCTGGTTACTATGCTATTACACCTGACTTAACTTTACATACACTGCTCAAACGCTTACAACGAGGTGACGTTGTCAGACACAATATTACGTTAGTTGAAGGTCAACCCTTATGGCAATGGCTGGCGCAAATGGAGAAGACACAGAATATTACGCTAGATGTCAGTTTTGATCCTAACTCGTTTGAATATACGGATACCAATGGGGTTATTTGGCAAGAAGGCTATGTATTACCTGAAACGTACCAGTATCTACACCTCGCGACAGCGAGTAGCATACTTAGGCAAGCTCAACTTAAGCAGGCGGAGCAGTTATCAGAGTTGTTAACTCAGTATACCTTGCCGACTCAACTGACTAATCAACATGAATGGATTACATTAGCGTCGATTGTCGAAAAAGAAACGGGTGTTGCCGCTGAACGGACGCATATTGCGGGCGTATTTTTACATCGTTTGTCCAAATCGATGCGCTTACAAACCGATCCTACTGTTATTTATGGTATCGGGCCTGATTTTAATGGCGATATAACACGCGCTGACTTACGTCGAGCGACCCCTTTTAATACCTATGTGATCAATGGATTACCACCAAGTGCCATTGCTGCACCTAGTCAAGCTGCCTTGTTAGCTGTCTTAACACCGCTAGCGACAAATGATTTGTACTTTGTCGCTAAGGGCAACGGTGAGCATTATTTTTCAGAAACACTACAACAACATAACCAAGCTGTGAGACAATACCAACTTAAGCGCTAACACAAACAAAAAGAGCTGTTTTTACATGATTACTGCTGGAAAATTTATCGCGGTTGAGGGATTGGAAGGTGCCGGCAAAAGTACGGTTATCTCAGCGATTAAGCACGTCCTCCAACAAGCGGGCATTAACGTAGTGTTGACCCGTGAACCGGGTGGAACACCCATGGCTGAGGCTATCCGTGAGTGTGTAAAGCATGACTGGCAAGATGAAAAAGTCACAGAACAAACCGAATTGTTACTTATGTATGCCGCCCGTTCTCAATTAGTTGAAAATACCATCAAACCTCAATTAGCGCTTGGCAATTGGGTAATTGGTGATCGTCATGACTGGTCGTTATAATCCGTTTTTTTTTATGTAAACAGAGTGAGTGAGTGACTGAAATTCGTAACGCCTTATTTATCAAGTATTATTATATATTCTAATAGTTCGCTTCAGATAAATGTAAACTACCCAAGTATTCTCTTCCTACCTCAAATTTTGATATAAATGTAAACCAATATAATCACAATTTTTATAATTACATTCAAAATATGTAAACAAAGTACTAACCAAAATTAAAACATGATTTTACAGTTTTGGCTTTTTACCCTTTTAAGCTTTTATAAATTACACTCTATTTATTATTTCAGGTAACGTTAAAATTTTAGGGCATGTTTTCTCTCCTTTTGACCACTTCACATACGGTTGAACATAATTTCGTTCTAGGTAATCCGTTGCATATTCACTAAACCCTAACATTCTATCTTTATATAAAACGAATTTAATTCCAGATGGAGCAACCCATTCAAATTTATCTTGGCCTTGAGAAACGTGGTACAGGCTCATTATTGTTTCAGATAATTTAACTGAATCTACGCTCTTGTGTGTGCAATTGTAAAATATTTTATATCTAATGATTCTTTGATCCTCTGTAATAGGCAAACGTAATATTGCCCATGCGTCAGGGATTAAGAAATTTACTTCGCTGTCCTCAATTTTAAAATCAAATTTAAACCTGAAAAGGCGTGTTAAATCTATTTCATCATTTTCTACTTGCTGAATACCTTCTAGGCCAAATTTATCTAATTGATACTTTAAAAATTTATAGCATTTAGCAATATTAATATTGTTGTTATGAAACTGCGCATTATCACGGTGAAGTTGCTCTGCTAAACCGTCCAAACCTGGCTCCCCAATTTTAATATTAAGCAATATACGAAGAGCTCCTGAACCAAGCATATGCTTGAACTCTTTGAACATCTCTTTTTTTTCTTCATTCATGTGTACCTCAGCCGTCTGATACCTGATGACATTAACTATTAGTTTTTAATATAATATTGGCAACAAAAAAGCACCAAAGTATCATTATACCTTGGTACTGTTTTGTTGCCAAGGAGGTTATGCAATAGAGTTCATGCCATGATTAAGCATATAAATGATTCCCGTTATAAAGCCTTGATAGACTGGCTAAAAGCTGCTCGTAACGAGCAGGGATTAACTGTACGTGACCTTGGTAAATTACTGGGTGAGCCTCACCAGTTTGTGGTAAGGATAGAAACCTGTGAAAGAAAGTTAAATGTATTTGAATATGTTCAATACTGTGATGCTCTAAAGCTTGATACTTCAATTGGGCTAAGTAAGTTAAAAGAGTTAAGTTTTAAATCAAACTTATCAAGGAAGATGTAAAGATATATTACATTTACTTTAATTTATAACCCCTAACTTCCTTCGTTAGGACTCATTTATAGAGTTTGTTCAAAACCTAAAATTCACCTCAGCCCCAACAACTTACTTGCAATATAATTTTATAATTCTTCTGTAGCAGCTCATATTTTAATATGATGAAAAGTGGAAGATAGAACCCAAATGCAATACTTTTTATAAAGCCACTTCAGATTAGTGAATGAAAGTGGAAGGTTTAATAAGGGAAATTTGGTGGCGAAATTGGATAATTTGGTTTAATTGAATATAACCTTAATAACTTAAGGTTATTATGGTTTTAGTCCCATTCAAGTGATAAATTAACCTATTAATTAATAAAGGATTTCAACCGGATAACTAGGACATCCCGTATGGCAGATTTACAAGAAAGTAAAATAAAAAATAGCACGCTCACATGGCAACCCCTTGATGCTAAACAAGCTTTAGAAATAGACATTTACTCATCTTGGTGTAATTCTAATTTTATATTTAAAGAAGAAAGTGTTGAGAATGAAACTGTAGGTTTAAGATCACCTCAAGTAGGAGGGATTTTTGCTGCTTTAGGCTATGAGCGCTCTGATAGTAAATCTGCTGCAACCTTGGTTATGCCAACTGGAACAGGAAAAACTGAAACTATACTCTCTATTGTAGTAGCTGGGCGTTTCAAAAAGACATTAGTTATTGTTCCTTCTGATGCTTTACGTGAACAAACTAAAAACAAGTTTGTTCAACTTGGATTATTACGTGAACTGGGGTTAGTTGATGATAATGTTCTTAATCCTATTGTTGCAACAATCAAGCATGGGATAAATGATCAAGGTGATTTAGATAAATTGCTAGAAGCAAATGTAATTGTCGCTTCAGCGTCAGCTTTATCCAAATTTACGAGCAATTACTTCAATAAATTAATCAATGATTGTACTCATCTTATAGTCGATGAAGCTCATCACGTTACTGCTGCAACTTGGGCAAGAGTAAAATCAAGCTTCGAGAATAAGTCAGTATTTCAATTTACCGCTACGCCTTTTAGGAGTGATGGCTCAAGGGTTGAAGGGAAAATAATTTTTAATTACCCGTTAAAAAAAGCACAAGA
>CAKZLI010000038.1 GCA_937125395.1 uncultured Glaciecola sp. | reverse complement strand
AAAGAACTCATAAAGAAAATTGAAGAACCTCCGAGAATTGAAACATTCAATGTTCAATATGTAACATATAAAAAACACGAAACTAAAGCAACAGTTCGTCCATCCTTGAAAGTCACCTATTGTTCGGGACTTGCGAATTTTACTGAATATGTGGCTATGGAAAGTCCGCGCGCTGTTCAACATTGTAGAGCATGGTGGATTCAAAGATCCCAAACTCCGGTCCCATCAAATGTTGATGAAGCGTTGACACAAGTTAATAGATTAAAAGTACCTGCTCAATTAAGTGTGTGGACAAATAAAAAGTATCCAGAAATTGTTAGACATATTTTTTAATTACATGTGTTATAATAATTAAACATCTACGTTGTTAAAAAGGAAGGATTATGATAATAACCAACCAGTATCAAGATATTACATGTGGGCATCGTATTAGCAATGGTGAGAATTTCCAAAATAGTTTACATAGGTTCAGGATAAATTTTACATTCCAATCGAACGTTTTGACAAATGATGCAAATAAAATTAATTTTTCAATTGCCATTTCCAGGTTATGTGATTGGGTTGAAAAACAATGGGACAATAAGTTTTTGTACCAGGATAACGATAACCTTGTGAATACAATATTGGGCACACATATGCCCGAGCTTAATAAGAATGAAATTCAAGATCTATTTGAATTTTTCGTACCACTCCCATTTGATCCGACTGCCGAAAAATTAGCTGTATATTTATTAGATTTTATTGGTCCAGAGCAATTGAAGGGTACGGATATAGAATTGACAAAAGTATCCCTATGTTCGGATATGGGCTTTTATGGTTACGCTAAATTGGATGAAAAATGATTGACTCTCTAAAATTCATAAAAGGTGGTGTTTCAAAAAATGAACTATTATCATCTACAACCCACCTGCAAATAAAAAACAACCGGATAACTACATACAATGGTACATTTTCAATAAGCGCCCCGGTTTCGATTGATTTAAATTGTAACCCACACGCTATATCCTTTGTAAAGTGTATCGATTCATGTGAAGAAATAATTTCCTTTTCTTCAGGTAACAAAGGAGACTTGAATATAAAAAGTGGAAAATTTAAAGCAAATATAAAGTGTTCAATTGAAGACGGGCTATGCATAATTCCGGAAGGAGAAATCATATCTATAGATGGAGAAAGGCTCATATCATGCTTGTCCATGCTATATCCATTTGTAAGTACGAATCCTATTCATACATGGGCTAAATCGGTATTAATATCAAAACAAAGTGCATTTGCAACGAATAACATTTGTCTTGTTGAATATTGGCTTGGTGATATGTTTCCCATGGAACTAAGCCTACCCGCAATAACCATTGTAGAATTGGTTAAGTTAAAGCAAGCTCCTATAAGCATGCAGATATGTGAAAATAGTATCACATTCCACTATGATGGTGAAAAGTGGATAAAAACCCATCTAATCGCTGAGAAATGGCCAGATATTCGAAAATTTTTAGATGGGTTCTCAAATCAAAAAGAAATACCATCAGATTTATTTAAGGGACTAGAAACAATAAAACCTTTTGTAAATAGGTTAAACCAGGTTTTTATTTCTAAAAATCGAGTAAGTACAACTGACAATTACGAAACGGGTGTTAGTTTTGATGTTGACATGTTAGATTGCTCTGGTATATTCTCTTTGGATATGCTTTTGTTATTAAAAAATAGAGCAACATCAATTGATTTGACCACATGGCCGAAACCTTGTCATTTCAGAGGTGACAATATGCGTGGTGCTATTATTGGAATGCGGGATACGTGAGGAAAGATTCAATAGGTATGTTTTGGGAGGATATACCAAAGGTTAAGGCAGTTAGAGTACCTCCAGAACCCGTCTGGCTACACAGAGACTATTTGCCGGATCTTGAGACAGCTAAAGCGCATACATGGGATTTTTTTACACGCGAAGAGTTCATTCAAGCTGGTCTTGAAATCAAGAAAACAGGTGAAAAACATCAACTTCTATTTGATATAGAGTGTTACCCTAATTATTTTTTAGTTCTATTTCAATCAGTTTCAACTGGTAAATACATCGCATTCGAAAAGTATAACAATGAGGAGGTGGACCTAACTAAATTAAAGTGGATGCTTGATAAATTTACAGTTATTGGATTCTTCTCAAAAAATTATGATATCCCAATGCTTTCTCTATTTGCCAAAGGCTTATCAAATTCTGAGTTGTGCAAGGCTAGTAATACTTTGATTGTTGAAAATGTTTATCATCGTGAGCTACTAAAGAAATATAAAACTGAAGAACTTAAAATTGATCACTTTGATTTAATCGAGATTCCTGCTGGGTCAGGTTCATTAAAGATATATGGAGCCAGGTTACATTCAAAACAACTTAAAGACTTACCATTTCCTCCGGATATACATTTAGACGCGAATCAGATAATAATCACGCGCTGGTATTGCGCAAATGATTTGAGCACGACTGGAGATCTTTTACAAGGTGTTTCAAAGGCTCTTGAGTTACGCGTGGAAATGAGTCGACAACATGGTATTGATTTAAGGTCTAAGAGTGATCCTCAAATTGCAGAAACTGTTATTTGCAATTCTATTAAAAAGATAACTGGGCAATGGCCCAATCACAATAGCATCGACCCTGGTTACAGCTTTAAATATAAAGTACCAGATTTCATCAACTTTCAAACATCACAATTGCAATGGGTATTATCACAAATTAAACAAAGTGAATTCGTAATATCTGAATCGGGTTCTATTGACATTTCTCAGCAATTAAAAGATTTGACAATTAAAATTTGTGATAAGATATATAACATTGGGGCAGGTGGTATCCACTCAAATGAAGAGACAATCAGTTATGTTGCTGGTGATGATGAAATTATAGCTGAAAAAGATGTTTCCGCATACTATCCAAATATCATTGTTAATCAACAACTTAGTCCAGAAAATATGGATAAAGATTTTATCCATATTTATAATGGGTTTTTGGATAATCGCTCTTATCATAAGAAAGAAATGCAGAGAATTGGTATTGAAATTGAAATACTTGAGAAACAATTATTAGAATAAAGGTGTTTTATGAGTTTACATTCAACTGGTGAAGATAGACACAAAAATAACCAACTTGTACATGGTTTTAAGGTTAGAGAGCATCCTGTTTACGCTACTTGGAAGAATATGAAACAACGTTGCGGCAATAAAAAACATTCTGATTATAGATTATATGGTGCAAGAGGTATAACCGTTTGTAAACGTTGGTTAAAATTTAAAAACTTTGCAGATGATATGGGTTTAAAACCAACAAATAAGCATACTATAGATAGAATAAATAATAATGGTAACTATGAACCTGGAAATTGTAGATGGGCAACCCCAACAGAGCAAAATCACAATAAGAGATCTTACAAATTAAACAAGACAGGTTTTGTCGGGGTCTATGAAATGGATATGAAAAATGGATTTCGTGCGATGTATTCTCATGAAAATAAGTGCTATAACATTGGATGTTTCAATACACCAGAAGAGGCCAATGAAAACAGGAAATTATTTGTTCGTTTGTTCAATTCTACCAAAAAATACCAAGCATTAAAAATGTTAGAAAAAAAGGTTGTTAGAAATTCGTCAACTGGTATATCTGGTATTTGTAAACATAAAAGTGGATTTCAAGTATCAACTCATGTAAATGGAAAGCAAAAATATCTAGGATTTAGTACAACATTAGAAGGGGCTAAAAAAATCCTTGGGGTTTATTATGATGAACAAAGTTGAAATTGAAATAAAACTAGATAAATTGAGAAAAAAATATAATCATCATGAAATGGTTTCCAATGCTGGTAAGTTGAATTTAAACGGTAGTTTTGGAAAACTGAATTCCAAATGGTCAAAATTATATAGCCCAGAAACACTTATTCAGGTAACTCTAACTGGTCAATTATGCTTACTAATGCTGATTGAAAGATTAGAGCAATCGGGTATATCAGTTGTATCAGCAAACACAGACGGGATATGTATAAAAACACATAAGTCAAATCGTAATAAACTTGAATCTATCTGTAGCAAATGGGAATCCGAAACCAACTTCAAACTAGAAGAAACAGGTTACAAGTCTATACATTTCCGTGATGTTAATTCGTATATAGCCATAAAAGAAAACGGAAAGGCAAAAAGAAAAGGTGCCTACGCAAATCCGGGTTTAGCAAAGAATCCAACAACTACAATTTGCACTGATGCTGTTTGCGAGTACCTTATAAATAAAACACCAATTGAAAAAACAATACTTGATTGTCAGGATATCACCAAGTTTGTATCAGTTAGAAACGTCAAAGGGGGCGGAGTTAAATTGTGGGGGTCGGAAATAAATACAACCGATATTGAATATCTTGGTAAAGTTGTTAGGTGGTATTACGCAAAGGATGTCCCAGGGGAAATTGTTTATGCTAAAAGCGGAAATAAAGTGGCACTATCCGAGAAAGCTAAACCTTTGATGCGGTTGCCCGATCGACTTCCTGATGATATTGATTACGATTGGTATATTGAAGAAAGTAATAAAATATTGGAGGAATTGGGATTAAGTAGTTGCAATAATGAAACTACTGTTATATAATGTATTTTCATTAATCAAATAAGGATGAAAAATGAAAGATCATCATTGTTTAAAGCTGCATGCGGAATATTTTGATGATATCAAAGAAAAGAGGAAAACATTCGAAACTCGTTTTAATGATCGTAATTATAAAGTTGGCGATGTAGTAACCTTAAAGGAAGGTGTTCACACTCTCAACGGATATAAATATAGTGGACGAGAGGTTAGTGCAGAAATTGGTTACATATCAAATTTTGGAGTAAATGAAGGTTATGTTACTTTTTCACTAATTAAGGTTGGTATGTTAATAATAGGAGATACAAATGAGTAGTAGTCCAAATAGTACTTACGGAACCGTAGCAGAACTAGAATTTGTGGAAAAAATAGGATTGGGTGAGCACAGTGATGCTGTTGCAGTGCCTAGGTTAGTTTTGTTAAAAAGATACCAAAAAGCAATACAAAAAAGAAATTCATGGAATTGTATAGATGCACCGCGAGTAATGGTATTTCTTGAACAATCGATTGAAAATGAGGGTTTGAAATGAACAAAATTGAAATGCGAGTATTAAATGAAAAAATAAAATCAAATATGAAATATGCAACTGATGGTAGCGCTGCTATAGATTTAGTTGCTTGTTTGGATGATGATGACACTGGGAATTCATTGCGACCAAATGGTAACTGCATTAGACCCGGTAACTCATTCAAATGTAAAACAGGGTTATCGATACACATTGCAGATATTGGTATGGCTGCAATTATATTACCTCGCTCTGGTATGGGTTCGAAAGGAATAGTCCTTGCGAATACAATCGGTTTGATTGATTCTGATTATCAAGGTGAAATTATCGTTACTTTGAAAAATACAAACCGGATTGATTCGTTTATAGTTAACGATGGGGATAGAATTGCCCAAATGATTTTTGTCCCAATCTTGCATCCAATACTAGTTGAGGTTGAAGAGTTTTCAACAAAAACAAATCGCGGTGACGGTGGGTTTGGTTCAACTGGAAGATGAAAAAATTTAAAACCGAGGTGTATTATGACAACATTTAATGACTTAGAGCTTAAACTTATAAAATGTGATGTAGTTTTAGATCAAGGAGTCGAAGGGAACGAGAGTATTGAAAAAGATTTGGATGAATTGTTCACTAGACATAAAAATGCTCAAGCAAAATGCATAGTGGAATTTTCCCATAGTACATATGAGGAAAATGGAGCAATGTACTTATCCATTAAATATTATGACAAAGATAAAAGTAAAGATGAGACATTATTAATGATATGCATTGATGATGTTAAAAATATTGATATGTTGAGAAGATATTTAAAAATTGTTTCAAAAGATATAAGAGCCAATATTCAACGGGATAATTAAAAATGTATTCAAAATCTCAAATGGATGAACATCGAGAAAATATAAAATATTGGCAGCAATTAGGGGAGAAAGAAAGATGCGAGGCAATCATATACAGCAGGGAAGCTTTTGATTTTATGCGAAATACATTGGATAATCAAGAAGTGATAGCTAAATTGACCTATGACAATTGTGTAACATTAACTAGGAGGAATAAGTAGAATTAATTGTTATGAATCCAAAAAAAAAAACAGCCCGGGGATGTTTAGTCCGTCGGGCTGTTCAAGGCAAGATACTCACTCTTTTATTATGTCAGGAGAGACATAATAACATTATACTATAGCTTTATCTTATTTGTCCAGCAGCATATCCGCCATGTGGCATCACAAGACCATCATCCGGGCCCCAAATGTGAGAGACTGTATCGTCATAAGTATCAATCTTAATTACCCACCCTGAATGCCAGCTGAATACCAATACGAAACGATTGTCCTTGGTTTTGACTAAAGTATGAGCAATGTTATACCCAATTGGCAAATCAACACCGGGTTCCAATCTTTTCAAGAATACAGGGTTTAAACGGTCAGTTATATCAAACACGCTGATATAACCGTCACGCGCATCCCCTACATCCTCTTGGCGCACACTGTCTTCCTCAGCAATGTACAGCTTATTATTTACAACCGCCACATCCGAGCCTGATCGGAATATTCCGCCTTGTGCTGCGGCCATGGCTTGGTCGATCACTTTAGTGGCAGTCATATCTACAGCGTCAATCAACCACACGCTAGGACCAACAAAACCATCAACATCAGTTGGAGTTGCAGAAGTGGCATCATGTTGCATAGTAACGGTGTATGCGTAACGTTCATCGATCCAATCAACTAGGTGAGTGAACGGCGCAATAAACTTTTCACCGTCCACATCTATTTCAAGTTTAATCTGCGCTTTAGGGGTTAGCTCACCAGTTACTCTGTTGGTATCATATACGTCAATGATATTGTTATCGTAATAATATCCTGTTCCCAATCCTAACGTACCGCTTGAATTGAAAAATATACCATGTGTCTGCTCTGTCCAGTCTGGAATCTGAACCGTGCTTTCTAGTTCGCTTCTAATCTTACCGTTCTTGATTAAATGTATCTTATCAGTGGGATATTCAGTCCAGTACATGAAATCAGAAAATGGTAAGAAGGTAGGGCCATGAACTTGAGTCATGGCTGCTTGAATCCAGGTTGCAATTTCTTGTGTACTGCCGGGGGCTTGTGATATTGCAGGCAATGTGGCTGGTTCTCCAGCAGCACCCACCTCCACTTTAGACCTAACACTCAACCTTACCGTTTCATCCTCCCAATCCAATCGACTGACGCTCAAGCGGATAATACGTGGTGGTTCGTGGTCTGTTGCATCTGTGCTCACCCATATATTTTCACCATCAGCACTAACCGCTGTATGCTGTAGCGGCAAACTACCATGCCAACCCAAAATATCATCCTGAGAAACTGTGATCAACTGATCAGTCTCGTAGTTAAATATGTATATATTACGGGTGGTGTAATCAATGCCCGTTACTAGCGGTTGTAAACCATCCTCTTTCTGAAAACCGTGCCAAACATCTCGTGAAATTGCCTTGCTGTAATTATTTTTCCATGCTTTCTGCCACTCGATTCCAGATTGTGCACGGTCATAGGCTCTATGAAATGGGTCGTAATGATTATGTGGCATCTCACCACTTGAACTTGAACTGCTGGAACTAGATCCTCCTGAGAAAAAAGTTTGCCCTATAGCTAAACTGCTAAAAGCAAACATTATCGCTAACAAGAAAATAATAAGTTTCTTCATATTCTTTTACCTTTATATTAATTAAAAATACTACTTTGAATCACTTGGATAACTATCAGGGGAATTCAAATCTCTGTTTTTAGTCCAGGCGATTTTTCCAAATATGGCTAACAAACCAGACGCTAAATAGTCCGCAAATACCATGCCATTTACTTTTAAATTGATATCTAGAAACAACTCATCATAATTCAAACGAGTTCCACGAATGTGATAATACTTTCTGTAGGATCCGTCATCTTCAACTTTCCATAAATAACCGTATCTGTAAGCGAAATCATGAACAAGTCCGGCTATCAATAATAGACCTACGGGGGATAGTGTAACACCCGCTATAATAAATAAACAGGAAAATAGTAAAATTATCTCCCAACTTATCATTATACCGAGGACAAGAGCTAGTATCAGTAAGCCACATAAGAACCAAAGTGGCTTAGGGATCGATGCGCCATCGAAGACAAATCCCTTTGGAATAACTATTATAATATCGTTCGGCAGTGTGAAACGCCAATTTTCAACCATTTTAAAAGTTCTCACTGTTGTTAACAATATCCACAATTGTTCAAAACTATTCTTATTTTTTGTTAAAATTGGTATTGGTTCGAATTTTGGCATATTCATTTTAGTGTTCCTCTGTTGTTATCTTTGATCTTTCAATTGGCAATGGAGACCTAGCATTTGGAGAACCATCTTCAATTTTTCTCTTGAGATTCTCTTCCTCTTTGAGTCTTTTTTGCTCCTCTTTATCAACCTCAACTGGAACAGCAAGTCCGATACCAATCCCTAAAACTATGACAGCAGTTGTATTCATTCCAGTTTGCATATCCACAGTTAATGAAACTGCGAGGGAACCTATTAATTTTGTTATTGCCTTTGCTCGATCTTTTGTTGTTCCAAGCATCGGAAAATCTTTTGTAGACCAAGCCCATTTTCTAAAATAAGCGAATAGGGTGCCGAGAATTGCGCTTGAAATTAAAAGTGCCCAATTGGGAATTCCTCCAAAACTAATGCTATCTAAAAATTCATTCATAATGCGCTCCCAGCATAGATAGCAACCTTGGTTGCAACTTTTGCGTATTGTAGGGACATGCGTAGTACTTCTGCATAATGTTCGTATCGATAATGCTTTTTAATACCTTCAGCTAATCTATCAACATGTATTTCATAGTCGAGTAGCAATTTTTGCTGCTCAAGTGTGTACTTGTCCCAATTCTCCGTGACATCGGCTTGTATTGCCACAAAATGATCATGTAAGTTATTCAGATCATTTTTTAAATCAGGAATGTTTTTTTCTAATACATCAACAGGTTTATCTGTAAATTTAGTCCACTTTCCTTTAAACGAATTATATGCATTTAAACCACTTGTCAGGCGCATCAACTGAAAGGAAGTCAAATCGATATCAGTTAATACCTCTTCAGCCTCCCCAGATTCTATCACAGCATCTATATATCGAGTTTCTTGTGCAACTTTTATAGTTTCACATCCACTTAAACCTAATATTATAAGTAATATTAATATAATCTTCATTTCATTTTTCCTTATGCTGCTATTACAGTGTGGTTAATCAACTCTTGAATCCATTGAATAATATGCCAAATTGCAACAATCAATGCTGAAATACCTGTGATCAATGTGACAACCATTCCCCATAATCCTACGGTTATTCGGTTGCATAGTTTGTTTACTTGTAATTCAACGGCAGTCAATCTATCTTTCACTTGTTCACTTCTTATAATGATTTCAGTATTTCTGTCTACCCGATCTGTTAGCCGTTTTACCTGCTCCTGTACGAAACCAAGTGCGGTTCTATTTACACTGGATTCCTCACCTCTTTCGTTCGACTTTGGCGTTGTATTATCAGCACACATATTATTAAATTTCGCTTATTATTAAAGTTGAGGCGGCTCTATTATGCGAAATTGGAGATATTCCCAGATCTTTATTTCGTTTTCCATATATTTGATATGACGTAACATCCTCATTGTTAGGACTATTTCCTAATGCAGAAACAAATATAGGCGTATCTCTGCCAATCGCTCGAATGATGCTATTATACAGTGCTGTATCGTTTCTTGTTAATTTACCAAGTGGTAATTTTAATTCCTTCGATTGGTCTCCTCTATTTATCACCAGATCTCCACCATCAGCCCTATCAATAATGGTGCGATCAATTTGCCCAACACTCGCTCCATAATCTGATTCGCTTTGCAAAGATATGACAGGTCCTGCGACTAATCTGGCAAGTTCCATATATCCATCTGGGTTTGATGGACTTGTAACAGTTGCTTGTATTTTCCCGACTGACGATTCAGGGAAAAAAGTAGACACGTAATTCCCACCCCCAAACGGAAAACTCAAATACCCAATTGATGAAAATCCATGAGGGACTTCATATGAAAAATTGACATTGATTGTAGGTGTTTGAGCAAACGCTTGAGAATCTCCACTATTCGCAAATAGTCTTAACACAATTGTTGAACCAACAATTAAATTGCTGAATATGAAACCAACTCCAGATAGCGTTTGTGCAGTTCCCCATGTTGCTGTCAGTACTTGAGTACTTAAAGATGTGGAGCGCCAGATAGTGTTTTTAGTATCCACCTTTAAGTTATCCACATTAAATCCTGTTGCTGTGCTTGTCGCCGATAATGTAGCGTTTTTTATTCTGTCATCAATTAGTATTTTGATACCGCCGTTATCAAGTACTAGGATATCGGCAGCACCACCGATTTTAGTTACTTGAAAACCTGTATCTACTTCAGAAGATAATCCAAATGAGAGTATTTTGAAAAAATCAAAACTCTGCGATATATCAGATTCAGCAACCAATAATATCGGTATGCTTTTAGTTGGATTGTTTGAAAAGGCAATATCTGTTTCCATACTAAATAAGAACGGAATGTCTTTATTCGCAGTTATTATTTGCCCAGTATCTATTTCAGATATTATGGATAGTTTAATGGTTGGAAAATTTGGGTTTGTTATCTGTGCTATGTCTACTTCATCAGCTGGGAATAAATTGACAATGCTCTGTACCTGCGGAACCACTATCTGAGATATATTTGTATCTATTGCTAGAGGGACATCATAGGACCTTTGTTTAGTAAGATTCTGACCAATATCTGCTTCTGCGGATAAACCAAAACTGCGGTTTTTTTGAAGATTGAATAATTGAGCCGTATCTGTCTCAATAGCTTGTTCAACAATAACGCTAACTTCACTATCGATCACTTGCGCACTATCTGTCTCGCTGGATAAACCAAAATCAAACGTCCGTCTATCTATAATTATCTGACTGATATCTGTTTCGGCGGATGGACTAAAACCAAGAGATTTTGACCAAGTTATGGCAAATGCGGAATTAGTCTCAGAACCTTGGTTAACATTAACTGCAATTTCTCCAAATCTAACCACATCATCAGAAGCCGTAGTTTGAGTAAGGGTGCCAACTTCAGTTATAGTTTTAGAGCCAATATGATCAGTGGCAGTATCACCTTGCAGTACTGCCCAGAATACTGCGCTACTGTACCAAGAAAATGAATCTATTGCTGTGCCTGTGGCCATACTTTGCAAATCTGCATCTGATATAGTTTCACCAGGAATAAACAACCAATCAGATATAGCACCTGTGAACGGGTCAGGGCTAACGCTTATTCTATCTCGGCCTATATAATTCGAACTAAGGGGATTTATAGCGGCATTGAGTGTTTGCCCCCCACTTGTTCCAACAGTGGTGGTTCCAGCGGGGATGCTCCTTAAAGTTACTGTGGTCCCACTTCTTTGAGCGCACAATATAAACCAGTTGCCTATAGTGGCGTTGGGTACTTCAAGACCGATACCACCATCTATTAAATAGTCGAAGGTGCCGTCGAACAATACGAAATTTCTAGTATCAGCATTTAATGCTTGGCCATTGGATAAAGGCTGCTGAGTCCCGGTAACGCTATCCGGCCTGAGTATTAATATTTCAGACCAATCAGTATTTGGATACGTAAAGTCCGCGTCATCCTCTACCGTAAAATAGTTTGTAGTAGAAAAACTTGTTGTAGCGTTATTAGGTACGGGTTGGATCAGGTTAACCGACTGAGCACTATCAGTTTCAGATACCAGACCTACAATAACAGTTGTCTCAGGTTGTGAGGAAACAGTGAGTGCGCTATCAGTTTCGGTTGATAATCCTATGGCAACATTTATAGGAGTACTACCCCCTGACCTAACAAGCTGGGATGGACCACTTACAAGCGCAACAGTACCGTTAGCTGTTGTTGTATGGTTTCCGGTTTCATCAAGCTGGGTTCCACTCGCAAACGCTGTGAAGTGATAAACAACGTTTGTCCCGTACCAGGAGAAACTATCTAATGCGGTGCCTGTTGCAATATCTCCAATATCAGAATCGGATATCGCCACACCAGGTACAAATAATACGTCTGATATTTCGCCTTGATATGGATTTGTCGAGCCACCCCTACGACCTATAAACACATCTCTAGGTGAATTAACTGCAACGTTTAAAGTTGCAGCAGATCCACCGCTTACTGAAGCATTGCCAAATGTAGCTTGTCGCACCGACATCGAAGTGCCGCTACGTTTGGCGGCAATAATCTTCCAGCTATTTAGAGCTATTGAACCAGTGAATACGCCGGTAGGAGAGGCATCATTAGTATTAAACTCAATCTCTTCATCGCCCGTTCCCCCTTGTATAAGGACAAAATCATTAGCGCTGTCAGTCGATCCAGTACCCGAAATACTAGAACCCCCGCCAAATGTAGTCGTTCTAACGAAGTAAAGCCAGGTGAAATCACCATCAGGTAGAATAAAGTCGGGGTCATCTGGAACTGAGTGCCAATTGCCGCTTGAATACGCAGCAGCTTGATTTGTAAACCTTACTAACTGTACCGGATCAGCCAATGCTGACGGCGATCCCTGTGTTGTTACAGTGTGGTTGCCAGTATGGTCTGTGCCATCGGACATTATTAAATGAAACTCACGACTCGCCCACCATGCAGTTGAGTCCATAGCAGTACCGGTGGCGATATCGGACATGTCTGTATCAGACAGCGCAACTCCTGGTATAAATATCGCGTCACCCATCCCACCACCGAACGGGAAACTTAAATCCTCGCCAATACCAAAAAGGTAACCTGCTGTTGAGTCGTATGCAGCTGATATAGAAAGGCCAGTTCCCGTCGTAACGCTAGTACTGCCAAACGGAACCATCCTTAAGTCAAGCTGGCCACTATCACGTGTTATGGTTACTACGTACCATGTATTGGTCGATATGGGACCGACCGTATCGTCGGTGCCGTGTAATCCGCTCAAGTTTAACCGAAAAGCATCACCGCCAATTGTGGATGTATACAGATTTAAGGTATTCGCGGCCTGGTAAACACCGTTCATCGTTATATCTTGAACAGCTATTGATGCCCCTGTTCTAACGGTATATATCCACGTCCAATCTCCATTAGGGAGAGTCATTCCTGCTGCATCAGGAATGCTATAATAAATAGATCCAGTGTAGCCTGTAGTTGCCATTATTTACACGTGACTATAGAACGTTAATGTATTACCTTCACATAGCGTAAGTTTTACTGTTTCGCCAGCAACAATTCCTGATAATTTATTGGCATAGGTGTCCGCAACGGTTATATCATCATCCTGAATGTGTAGTGTTAAAACATTACTAACTACGCTCAAGCCCCCTCCTGTGAGAGTGAAATCAATTGTAGTCGCCGGAGTGGATTCAGATGTCATGGTGAATGTTAACTCTGAGAAATTGGCCAACGGGGTACTTACGTCACTAGTTGTTATCACCAGATCGTACTTCGCACTGGTATAGGGAACTGCGGTACAGGTCATAATGGGAGTCCTTTAGTTTAGCTTTGCACTAAATGTATTATTATACAGCGATGTTGACATACCTGCATCGTAGCTGGATGCGACAAGAGGAGTATCATAGCTAGCTGCGACAATTGCCACACTTAGCAAAATTTGAATTAATTGATTATTCGTAATTGCTAAAACAACATCAGTCTCATTGGCTGGATTTATCCCAAGCGCGCGACTAAATGAAAATAGAGTTGCTGTGTCTATTTCTTCAGCTAAGCCAAATGTAACACTCAAAACTTGAAACATTGAATTCGCAGTGTCAATTTCTTGAGATTGTCCAATAACAACTGACAGAGGGACGGTTAATTCCAATCCCAAATCACTTTCTACCGATATGTCCACATTTAAAGTCTTGGCACGAGCGATACCAAATGAACTGTTATTTTCCGAAGATAAATTTATTTCAAAGGTTCTCGAAATGCCAAAAATTTGCGAAGTATCTGTTTCATTCGCTCGTACCACATTAATGCTAATTGTTGTCCCAAAACCAAACGCGATATCATTTTCATTTGCCAGCCCAAATTCTAGGGCTTTTGAAAATTCAAAAGTATGACCACTATCTGTCTCTGTTGACCGATCAATAGTTACGGCAAAATTTTTGGTGAAAGATTGAGCAACATCCGTTTCGAGTACTTGTGCTAATGTGATAGTCACTCGTTTAAATATTACTGTGGCAGTATCAAGTTCTTGAGATTGCCCAATCTGAACGGACCCAGATGTTGCCATCAATAATGCCGCATCTGTTTCTGTGGATATATTTACTATTTTTCTATTTTCGATTTGGGTATCGAATGCTGAATCTGCTTCCAATACCTGTGGAACACCGAGAGATTTTAATTTGCCAATGTCAAATACACTATCTGTCTCCTCAGCTTCAAATACAGGTACGCTAGCACTCTTGTTCACTAAGAATGCAATATTTACCTCTTCAGATATAGGAAGCTGGTAACTTTTATCTCGTCCTATATCTGAAGAAATATCTGATTCCACACTTTGTAATATTGTCAGTTCTTTTATTGGATTAACAACTCGTGCACTATCGATTTCAAGAGATTGATCGAATTGCAGATTTGATAATCTACCCATCTCGAAAGAACTATCTGATTCAATTGCTTGGTCAAGTGTTGCAAGTACACTTATGGTAAATTGAGTACTACTATCAGCCTCTTCGCTTTGCCCAAATGTTAAAGTGGCGATCTTGGTAATTTCAGTTGCAGTATCATTTTCAATCGCCTGGTCTGTATTCACACTACTTGATTTGACAGTATCGAAGGCAGAATCTGTTTCCGATACCAAAGCAATCAAATCGCTTTGTAGAACAATTGTGGGAAAAGAACTATCAGTTTCTTGGGATAATCCAATGTTTGTTAATTTTAAACTGGCAATTTGAAATGCAATTTCTGTTTCTATTCCCTGCTCAATTTGAAAGAGTTTTTGGATAGCAACATTAATTCCTGTATCAGTCTCATCACCTCGGTTAATTGTCACACTCGACAATTTGACCATATCAAATGATGCATCTGTTTCCTCTGACAATGATATGACTGCGATCTTCGATATTGCCGATTCAAAAGCAGTGTCGATCTCCTGAGATTGGGTAAGTGCTAAAGACTTTTCTTGAATAGTCAAAAGACCCGTATCTATTTCAATGCTTTGAGATACTGTCTGCGATTTTGATAAATCAAATTCCCGACTTATATCTGTTTCTAATGTTTGTTGGACAACTATAGATTGCGGGATTTGAAATTGGTTTGCCGAATCAGTTTCCAAAGACTGATTCATTTCAAGTGATTTCTTTATGCTAGATTCGTTCGCAGTATCCGTTTCCGAAGAAAATTCTAGACTTAATCTTTTATCTAATAAAACTATTGTTGCAGAATCAATTTCCAGGCCCTGTAACATAGATAGGTTTTTAGACCAGGTAGTTATTTGACCAATATCTGTTTCAGCAGATAGCCCGATAATTATTTCCTGACCCGCTGCGGCTTGCTCTCTAAGGGCAATCGTATCGGATGACGTTTCTCCAACTGTCCCACCGGTAACATCGAAGTCCCATGTCGTGCTCACTAGTTTAGCGCCAGCCGAACCCACATCGAGGTTATATGCACTAGCCATCTGGCGATTATCTGTAGTCCTTCCCGTTGCAGGCATCTCGCCTTCAGTATATCCAGATGGAATCGTGCCGAATCCGTCAAGATCATCATGCGACATACTCGCCACAATGATGATAGCGGCGTTGTCGTTAACCGTCGTTATAGATGCAATATCAGGTGTTGCCGTATTGTTCTCAGTTTCTACAGTGGTATTCGTAACATCGAATGGTGTGGTGGTATCTACGCCCCGGAACACGTGCAGAATTGCAGCATGTTCGGAACCACCAAACGATGCTGTAAGAGACATCGCGGGGTTGGTCTCGGAACTACTGGTAAACTTTCTGTACCAGCAGGCTACTTGCCTGTCTGATCCAGTAGTATCTGTGCGATTGTATAATTCAGTCCATCCGGCTGACATAGATAGAACTAGACCAGTCGTAGTATCTGCGAGCCCAAACACTATCCCGAAATCATCTGCTTGGTGAGCAGGCAATGTTAGGGTTATATCATTATCGTTGGAGCCTTCTTCTCCGGAATCAGAACCGAGTTGGGTTATTGGCATTTATATATCTCGATTGCATAACAAAACGGACGGTATTTTAACCCCGCCCGTTTTGAGTTTACTCTCACTGGAGATAAATTTTTACAACGTTTCAGCAGCATCTCTTATGCTGAAACTGCTCAAAGTAAGATCTACAATACTAAAGAAGCAACTAAAATCAATTGTGCTACCTTCCACATCATCTGGATTAAAATTACTCATGTTCACCATACCGGATATTCGACCCTGACCACGCGCGTTTTTAAATGGTCCTGTACCACTTACAATACCATTGGACAATGTAGATCTTTTGCTTGATCCTGTGATATGTGTGACAGGCAGCCCCCATTGTGTTTCAGTTTGCACAACTGTCGGCAAGACACTAATGTTCCCGGATACCGACAATTCCCATGTTTCACCGCCAGGGGCAAAGAACCGCAAGTATGTGTAACCTGGAAGTACGCTGACATTGCCAGCATCATCCGCAGTAACTCCCGCTAAACAATCTTCTGCGTAACCTACTAGCATACCAGATTTTTTGTCATACATCGGAATGCCGGTAAAGCACCATACTGGATCACTTTCCCCAGGTATATCTCTCAAACTGCCCTGACCGGTGCCCGCTATTTCCAGTTCTAGGTTTTTTAGATTGCTATAATATAATTCAAACCCATCTTGAGATTGCTGTGATGCTTCTCCAGGGCTTGGTTGCCAAGGTGGTGTAGAAAATCCACCGAATGCAACGCTAGAGAACATGAGCAGCAATAGTGTTGCTAATATAATTTGTTTCATCTTCATCCTACCAAGTTAAATGTTAATTTGCATCACTCTTTTGAAATGACCATTTGCTTCTTTTCCTGCATCAATCAGATCTTGAGAAATTGCTTCTTCTGGAGTTGCATTTACAGATTTGGTGGATCTGCTTTTTTGTTTCCAAGTGTTTTTGGTTTTGCTGTTATCGTTAATTATCAACAACAGCGCTCCACCTTCATCGGCAACCGAATCAGTACCGGCCAACGCCAATTGAATCTCTAACCGCGCGCAAATTTTCGCACACTCAAGCCAATAAACGTTTAAGTCGTCTTTTGTGACATTTAAACGTCCCAACCAGTCCTTATACATTCCATCTGCATCCAAATCAACTTTTCCTTTGCATATAAGGCTAGCCCATTCTGGTAAATTCAAAGTTCTCATAATTCAATATCCTATATATAATTAAGCAGCGCGACCGAAACCAGCAGCGTTCACCTGGGCAGTTAAATCGCTCCCATCTGTGGTTGCAGCAAAATCGTGATGGGTTAAAGGTATTCGACCACTGTCTGCGGCGGATTCTTCATATGCGACAATTAATTTAGTGAGCGTATTATTCGCAGCACCCCCAGCAGTTGTCCAAGTCTGATCAGGCATATCAACATCCACGCGATCGTTTGTATTGTCAACCGTAACAGTACCGGTGATACCAGTTTTTCTCGCATAATTTGTAAATGTGGCTTCAGTTGTCCCACCTTCTGCCAGCATCGATGCAACTGTTGCTCTGTCTACCAGAGTTGCTTCTGATTCATTCGCTTGTAGCAAAAGCACAAGTACGTTGGTTGCGCCGTCTCTGATCTTTTCAACAAACGCACCTTTCGAAATATTAAATACACCATTGGCCATGGTAATGATTCCTATAAAATTAAATTTCAGTAATACTTAAATTTCCAGCATGTTTATTATAACTCACTGTTGTGATTGATATGTCATTATTTATAATCCCGTATATTTGAAATATATTTTTTTCAGCAAGAACAGGAGACAAGTCTTGCGCAGAAACAAATATGGGAACGCTTTTGCCAGATACTCGCTTCATAGTTTGCATAGCAGCTTTATCGGTTGGATTTAAATCCCCTAGATCAAATTCAATTTTCTTAGACCTAGGACTTGTATCTGAAACAAGATTACCACTATCAGATCTATTTTCCACAATATTATCATCATACGATACAATTGCGCCAAAGTCAGCTCCATTGGTTATACCAATTACTTTGCCCGCAACTAGTCGAGCTATTTCCATAGATCCATCTGGATTCCCAGGGCTTGTTAAAACAACCTCCATCTTCTCCGCAGATTGTTCGATGAAAAAATTTGCAAAATAATTGCCTCCTCCAAATGGAGTACTTGCAAGACTAAGTGTCGGGAAACCTATGGGAGGGGTATTTGCAAAATCAACAACTAAGGTATCTGTTTGAAACACTGGTGATACATCGGCGACATTGGTGTATAACTTTATTAGTACGGTAGACCCAATAATCAGATTGCTAAATACAATACCCACACCGGCAATACTTTGAGCATCCGTCCATGTCGCTGTAATTGTTTGTTCAGCCAACGAGGTTGCTCGCCAAACGTCTGATTTGCTATCGAGTTTTATGTTATCAATAGGGCGCAATGGAAAAGCACTGGTAGCAGATACCGTTGCTAATCGAATTGAATCTCTCGATATTATTTTAAATCCAACACTCATGCCATATTATACAATAATCGCTCACTACTTAAGGTAATTCAAAACCTCAAGCGTTTTTTCCTTAACAAGAGGTAACGATCTAGCACCAGACAATTGATTATATCCGTCATGAAAATCCCCCCAAATAAAAACACCCATACCTGACACATAATCACGGTAATCAACAGCAACAGACGCATAGTCGTCCAATTGCGTCGTGACTTCGCTTTCACTTTCGAAGAAATCTCCGCCCATGAATGCGCCAGGGACTAAAAATATCTTACTGTCACTATTCGAAAATACAATTTCCGAGTGAATATCAGCCAAATAAGTGAGCTGGTGAACTTCTGGTACACCTATCGCTGGGTTTCCACACTTTTCAAACTTACCGTAACAATTGAATCCAATATGTTCAGCATCCATGTACAGGGATAACCTGCCGTTGTTTTCTTGTTTCTGCCAATACATTTCGGCGAATGATTCAATGTGTACGAATTCAACACCATGGAAATCTTTCTTAATAAGATCAAATACTGGTAATATTTCAGACATTGTTTGTCCGTTTCGACGACCACGTAATCCAGGTTCATCATACATAAACAAGATTCTACCGATATGATTAGAATCACGTATGGCTTGTTTTAATGGACTTGGGTCTACGTATGTGTATTTGTTACTCAC
>CAKZLI010000037.1 GCA_937125395.1 uncultured Glaciecola sp. | reverse complement strand
ATGGTCGGTGAGATAGGATTCGAACCTACGACCCCTTGGACCCAAACCAAGTGCGCTACCAAGCTGCGCCACTCACCGACTAAGGACGCGCATATTACCCACTAGATCCGACAAGGTCAATTTATTTTTTGGCAATTTTGCCAACATGTGAAACAATAACCCTACTCTTCATACCGTACATTCAAGGTTTTTCATGCTAGCTCACCTCATCGATGGCAAAGTCATTGCTAAAAAAGTTCGACAAGATGTTGCTCAATACGTCGCTGGTGCTATTGCAGCCAAAAAACGGGCCCCTGGTCTGGCCGTTGTGTTAGTGGGCAGTGATCCCGCTTCAGAAGTCTATGTTAATAACAAACGCAAGGCATGTGATGAAGTGGGTTTTGTATCAAAAAGCTACGATTTACCTGCTACCACTGAGCAAGATGAGCTGCTCACATTAATTGATAACTTAAATACTGATCCGACTATCGATGGGATTTTAGTTCAATTACCCCTGCCAGCAGGTTTGAATGCGGAGTTAATTTTGGAACGCATTCACCCAGAAAAAGATGTTGATGGATTTCATCCCTACAACATTGGTCGTTTAGCACAACGTATCCCAGCTATTAGGCCATGTACGCCCAAAGGGATAATGACGATGATAGCCTCAACTAAACGCAACATTAAAGGGCTTAATGCCGTCATCGTTGGTGCATCGAATATTGTGGGTCGCCCAATGGGGCTTGAACTTTTGATTGCCGGTTGTACCGTCACTACGTGCCACAAATTTACGCAAGATCTAAAAAGCCACGTGCAACGTGCTGATTTATTAGTCGTTGCGGTCGGTAAAGCTAATTTTATCCCAGGTGAATGGATCAAGCACAATGCGATTGTTATCGATGTCGGTATTAATCGCATAGAAAATGGCTCACTGGTAGGTGATGTCGAATTTGATAATGCGAGTGAACGGGCTGGATACATTACACCTGTACCCGGTGGTGTTGGCCCAATGACAGTGGCAAGTCTCATAGAAAATACGCTTGAAGCGTATGTCAAAGCGCATTCATAAGCTGATGACACAATCTATTATAGGTGCCACTCAACATTGGTTAACTGAAATTGTCATTGGCCAGCAGTTTTGTCCATTTGCACAAAAACCATTTATCCAAAATGCAATTCATTATCACGTCAACCAATCCAAAGACTGGGCGGACATTCAATCGGAATTTATCGCTCAGTTGACATACTTAGAGGCAAACCCAAATACAGCCACCACATTATTCATTTTAGATTGGCCTGAACTGGATTTTTATGACTATCTTGATGGTCTTATGTTGTGTCAACACACGTTAGAGACTCAAGGATTTGAAGGGGTATTTCAATTAGCGAGTTTTCATCCCGCATATCAATTTGAAGGTGAGCCGGCTTCTTCGGCGAGTCATTTTACTAATCGTGCTCCTTTTCCAATCTTTCATCTATTACGGGAAGACAGTCTGACTCAGGCTTTGGATAATATGCCCAACGCACATACGATCCCTGAAGATAATATTAAACGAGCACAACAATTAGGCGTCGCTTACTTTGAGCAAGTATTAGCCCAAGCTCACAATCTGCAACAACAATGAGCACTAGCCGTGTCGAATGATTCAACCCAAATTATCGTTGACCCCATTGGCACCATACGCACGCCTTTTTCGCAAAAATTTGGTATTCCCCGGCAATCGGTTGGGCTAAGTAACATTCCTGGGCAAATTATATTGCATCCCCCCTATGATGATATCAATGGATTTAGAGGCATTGAGGCATTTTCACATTTATGGATCTTGTTTCAATTTAATCAAAGTGTGGCCCAAACAGAACAATATAGCCCGCTGATACGCCCTCCTCGCTTGGGTGGAAATGATAAAATGGGTGTGTTTGCCTCTCGCAGTAGCTTTCGCCCCAACAACATCGGTATGTCACTGGTTCAGTTTGATCGCATTGAACGCAAAAATGGACTCACTCGCTTACATGTCCTTGGCGTGGATTGCCTTGATAATACGCCGATTATAGATATCAAACCGTATATCAGGTATGCCGATAGTCAAGATGATGCCCGTTGTGGTTATGCTCAGAGCAGTCCAAGTAGCACATTAAATGTGCTTTTCTCGTCAGATATCATGCAGCTACTTAGCACGTTGTCGGTCACATCTAATTGGCCAAGTGAACACACAATTACCGATGTGCAAACATTGATCAGCACTATCATCGGTCTAGATCCCAGACCGGCATACCATCAAGCACCAGAGTATCAATCCGCAAATCCCAATAAACCGTATCACGTCAAAATATACAATCTGGATATCACATTTTGGGTCGACGGCGATCAAAATGCACACATCACAGCAATTAATCCTTAAAACGCAACGCTAAAACCTTTTGTCACTGAAAGCTTACTGGTAGAATGTCGGCAATTATTTTAAGGAATGAGTTGCCATGCGCACAAGCCAGTATTTATTATCGACCCAAAAAGAAACGCCAGCCGATGCTGAAGTCATCTCTCATCAACTAATGCTGCGCTCGGGCATGGTTCGTAAAGTTGCCTCTGGGTTATATAATTACCTGCCTACAGGTTTGCGTGTGTTGAATAAAGTCGCGCGTATCGTGCGTGAAGAAATGGACAAAGCCGGTGCCATCGAAATTCAAATGCCTGTCGTTCAACCTGCTGATTTATGGCAAGAGTCAGGTCGCTGGGAAGAATATGGGCCTGAATTATTACGTATCCAAGACCGTCATCATCGAGATTTTGTATTAGGTCCAACTCATGAAGAGGTGGTGACCGCATTGGTACGCAACGAAGTGTCGAGTTATAAGCAATTACCCTTAAACTTATACCAAATACAAACCAAGTTTCGTGACGAAGTCAGACCTCGATTTGGGATCATGCGTGGCCGTGAATTTTTAATGAAAGATGCATATTCATTTCATTTAACTCAAGCCTGTTTGCAAACCACGTATGACAAAATGTACCAAGCCTATTGCCGAGTATTTGAACGCATTGGTTTAGAGTATCGCCCGGTGATAGCTGATAACGGTTCAATTGGTGGAAGTGCTTCGCATGAATTTCATGTGTTAGCTGACTCAGGTGAAGACGATATTGCATTTTCAAATGGGTCGGATTATGCCGCAAATGTGGAAATGGCTGAAGCGATTGCTCCGCAGTCACAAGGTACAGGTAGCCAAGCATTAACTCGCGTTGATACACCAAATGCAAAAACAATTGCACAAGTCAGTGAATTGTTATCACTTCCTGCCACATCAAGCGTCAAAACCTTAATTGTGTTAGGCACTGTTGCTGAAGATGGCAGTCAAGGTTTAGTTGCTGTGGTATTACGTGGTGATCATGAACTCAATGAGTTAAAAGCCGAAAAACACCCATTAATTGCCAGCCCGTTTGCACTTGCCAGTGAAGAGCAAGTCGTCAAAGCCGTTGGCTGTGGATTAGGTTCAATTGGTCCTGTTGGGTTAGATGTGCCGATAGTTGTCGATCGAAGTGCTGCTGCTATGGCTGATTTTGTGTGTGGTGCGAATACTGATGATGTCCATTTTACTGGCGCAAACTGGGCACGTGATGTACCTGAGTATGATGTAGCTGACGTGCGTAACGTCCAAGCTGGTGATGCATCACCATGCGGTCAAGGGACATTAGAGATCAAACGGGGTATTGAAGTAGGACATATTTTTCAGTTAGGCCAAAAATACTCCGAAGCGATGAACTGTGGTGTACTATCAGAAACCGGAAAACATGAAACCTTAACAATGGGTTGTTATGGTATCGGTGTGTCAAGAATAATGGCAGCGGCAATCGAGCAAAACCACGATAAATATGGTATTAAATGGCCTGATGCCATTGCGCCATTTGCCCTAGCTATTATTCCGATGAATATGCATAAGTCACATCGCATTAAAGAAGTCGCCGAAAAGCTCTACGAAGAATGCCAAGCCTTAGGGATTGAAGTGTTGTTTGATGACCGTAAAGAACGTCCAGGTGTGATGTTCAATGACATGGAGCTAGTTGGGATCCCACACAGTATAGTGATTGGCGAGCGTAACTTAGATAACCAGCAAGTCGAGTACAAAAACCGACGTACTGGAGAAAAACAAACCTTAGACATCGCTAAATTAAGTGAGTTTATCAGCGCTTTATAATCTATAGTAAGCATTTACATACAAGGATGTAGCTTAATGCCGATAAGACTTTTTAGCACAAATCAAATACTCGCCATTGTCTGGTTTACTTGGACGGCGAGTTTTTGCGCTCTGGCTCAAGAAGCTCCTATCACACAAGAGGCACCTGTCGTCCAAGACAACCCAACACAAGACGATGAAGAAAATCTTACTTTAGAAGAGCGTTACTTAGCAGCTAGAGCAAGCCTTGTTCAGCTCAGTAAAGAGATACAAGCAAACCAACAGCAACAAGCGGTGCCATCGGTACTTGATAAGCGTACCAAAGCAGATCAACAGATTAATGCGAATCCGTTTAGTTTGGCACAACATTATCCAAATTATCTTCTCCCTCTGTCTTACAGTAAAAATCCAAGTGCCGGCATAGCCAATGATTTAACCGAAGACAATGTCGATAATATTGAAGCGGCATTTCAAATTAGTATGAAGATCCCAATTTTCTTTCGTCCACAAGAATCTCGGTCTAACGAATTACAACAGTCAAATCATAATACCGATCTAACGGGGTTGTATTTTGGCTTTACAGCTAAGTCATTTTGGCAAGTATATAATAATGAAGTATCAAAACCATTTCGTGAAACGAATTACGAACCTGAGATTTTTTATACTTGGCAAGCGGATTTGAGTCTTTGGCAATATCGTGTGAATGCATTCCAGATAGGCCTGAATCATCAATCTAATGGTCAAAGTGGCCTGCGTTCGCGTAGCTGGAATCGCGTTATCTTTACCGCATTGTTCAGTGACTTTAACTCGGCATATTCGATTAAGACATGGTGGCGATTACCCGAGGATAACAAGTTATCAGTAGACGATCCGCTCGGTGATGATAACCCGGATATTAATGATTTTATTGGACGAGTTGAACTTGGCTATGCATTTGTCTATTACGATGTCAGCATTGTGGCTCGACTACGCAATAACCTCAGCACTAGTCGAAACCTCAGCAGCCTTGAACTGAATGTCACCTACCCAATAACAAATCGATATGATGTATTATTTCAATACTTTAATGGATATGGTGATTCGTTAATTGACTACAACCGACACCAATCAAGGATTAGTCTCGGTCTGCAATTACGTTTTTTATAAGTTTAAGCTTAAGGCTATTTAGCTAATCATGACTGATTATAACGTTGGAATAGCGTTATTTAACCAATTCATACGCTGGATAAACCAGGATTTAAGATGGGCTACTTCTTCAGCGTGCGTATCAAAGACAACTGGGTTAGGCCATACATATTCGCCTAATGTCTGCCATTTTTGATCATTCGCCGCTTGTGCATATTTTAAATAGTCAGCGTATGCATCGATCTTGGCAATGAATTGCGCTTCTTGATCTCTAAAAAATCTAAAACGTGTTTTTACTCGTTCTGCAAATACCGGATCATCTAACAAACGATTGATCCAAGTATTTTGTTGCACCCACCATCCCTCTGCATATTGGCTATCTGCGTAATCAACATTACCAAATGACAAATCAAAATCCCATAATGGCCCCATATTGATTTTTTGCCCAGGGAGCACATGAAAATAAATACTCGACCACCACTGAGAATCAACATTCTTAGTTATTTCACTTATCAAAAACCAATCAATAAAACTATCTATATTAATATACGCAGCATAACCTGTTGTTGGGTCAGCAAAGTTAGCACTGAATAATACATCCTCAAACTCGTTCACGTAATGTGTTATATATTGATATTGACTGTCGCCGCGTGTCAACTCAGGCTCTTTAATGTTAATCAAATACTCATCAGTAGTAAAAAAAACATCATCAGCACTTAAGCGTTCAGGTTGATCAATTTCAAGCAAAAATCCATCATCACCTAAATCAACACGATCACCGTCCTCTTCAACTTTTTGTGTAATTAAATACGTACCATTGTATTGTCCGTTAAGAAATACTTCTGCAAACTCACTATCTGGTGTCCACGCTAGAGAACTGACGTAGCCCAATTCAAATGCCATGCGGTTACGTAACATCGTTTTATCAGAATACTCGGCAAGAAATAACCATTTTTTATCTTCAGGCATGCCTAAAAATTCTTCCTTTTCGGCTAATTTCATTTGATAAGGTTTTTTAGGTGGGCCAAACCAAGTGGAATTGCCTCGACCTCTGATCTCCATATCCATCATTTCAAGCGAAGGAAATGAACGACCACCCTCAACGCGAATAGTCCCATCAATATACTCATCTTTGGATACAATCTCACTGTTACCTTGGGTATTTGCATAAATGATCGGCAACCCCGTAAATCGTGTTAAATCAACCGTGACGTCACGCTCAGAGCCATCATCACCTGCGATACGATACGCAACCGGCATACTAAAATCATTGGCCGTCACACCAGATTCTTGCTCTATATCACCAACATAGACTCGTGCATTGGCAACAGTGAATGTTGCAATCAACTCATTAACAGCTACATTAGTCGGCGATCGGCCCGTGATGGTATCACTATTAATCTGTAACTGAACATCTTCGGCCAGTTGTCGGTTTACGCTGCTCAAAAAAACAAAACGGCTTAATTCTTGGGAACGTGCTGATGGTGTTGGCGTTGTAGCGGCCGGTGTTGAAGGAGCTGGCGTTGACGGTGCACTCGGGGTTGATACCGGCAATGTATTACTGGGTAATACTGTGCTGTTGTCACCACCACAAGCGCTGAGCATGAAGACAATGACTGTCGTTAATAGTAGATTCTTGAACATAGTTAACACTAATGTAAATTATTTGTAATCAGTATAAATGAATAAAAAACTTAATGAAAGCGCTTACATATCATATCGAAAAAAAAAGCCATTGAGCGTCAACTAAAACGCACTAATCGCTTTTTTTATGTAAATCAATGGGCTATACCATGATAAAAGTGCATTTAACCGGGGTTATTCCCACTCAATCGTTGCTGGTGGTTTACCGCTAATATCGTAGACGACTCGGCTAATGCCGTCGATTTCATTGATAATTCGATTCGAGACTTTACCTAAGAAATCATACGGTAAGTGTGCCCAATGCGCAGTCATAAAATCAATGGTTTCAACGGCTCGTAATGATACGACCCAATCATACTTTCGGGCATCGCCCATTACGCCAACAGAGCGTACTGGTAAGAAGACGGTAAATGCTTGACTGACCTTGTGATATAGATCGGCAGCATGCAACTCTTCGATAAAGATTGCATCAGCACGACGTAATAAATCACAGTATTCTTTTTTGATTTCGCCCAACACACGTACACCTAAACCAGGTCCAGGGAAAGGATGGCGATATAACATGTCGTATGGCAATCCAAGCTCTAAACCTATCTTACGCACTTCATCTTTAAATAACTCACGTAATGGTTCAACCAGCCCCATCTCCATATCATCGGGCAAGCCACCAACATTATGATGCGATTTAATCACATGGGCTTTACCAGTGGCAGATCCGGCTGATTCAATGACATCCGGGTAGATAGTGCCTTGGGCTAACCATTTTGCATTTTGTAGTAACTTGGATTGCTCATCAAACACATTCACAAATTCATGACCAATGATTTTGCGTTTGGCTTCCGGATCAGACTCGCCACCGAGTGCAGTTAAGAATCGTTCTTCAGCATCGACTTTAATAATATTTAAGCCAAAATGATCGCCAAACATGTCCATGACTTGTTGGCCCTCATTGAGACGTAATAAACCATTATCAACAAACACACAAGTTAACTTAGACCCTATTGCACGGTGAACTAGCATCGCTACAACGGATGAATCAACACCACCAGATAATCCCAATATAACTTCATCATCTCCGACTTTTTCTTTAATGCGGGCAATCGCATCTTCGATGATCGCATCCGGCGTCCATAATTTTTGTAAGCCACAAATGTTTAATGCAAAGTTTGATAGTAAGCGCTCACCTTGGCGAGTATGCGTGACTTCAGGGTGAAACTGTACACCATAAAATTGTTTTTCTTCATTAACCATTGCCGCAAAAGGACAACTATCTGTCTGCGCGACTTTAACAAACCCATCAGGAATAGCCGATACTTTATCGCCATGACTCATCCATACATCCAACAACGCATTGCCAGATGCATTGATATGATCTTCAATCTTATCAAACAATGCATTGCCTGCTATCGATTCGACTTGAGCATAACCAAACTCACGCATGTCCGATCCTTGCACTGCACCGCCTAATTGTTGTGCCATGGTTTGCATGCCATAACAAATACCGAGTACCGGCACGCCTGCATTAAAAACGAATTGCGGGGCACGAGGAGAGCCTTTTTCGGTCACTGACTCAGGGCCACCCGATAGAATGATACCGTCAGGGTTAAAATTACGGATTTGTTGTTCAGTTACATCCCACGCCCATAATTCACAGTAGACACCGATTTCACGAATTCTGCGGGCGATAAGCTGAGTGTATTGTGAACCAAAATCAAGAATAAGGATTTTTTGAGAATGAATATTTGCAGTCATGAATAGGTCTCTGTGCATTAGGTGTATGGATAAACAAAACAGGCTAGCACTGCGCTAGCCTGAAAAAAATACCAACTATCGTTAGCCTAAACGGTAATTAGGGGCTTCTTTGGTAATACTAACATCATGTACATGCGACTCGCCCATCCCTGCAGCCGTTACTTTGACAAATTGTGGTTTGGTATTAAGTTCTGCAATTGTAGCACAACCCGTTAAGCCCATTGCTGAACGCAACCCACCTATTTGTTGATGAATAATATTGGTGATAGGTCCTTTATAGGCTACGCGCCCTTCAATCCCTTCTGGTACTAATTTTTCTGCGTTTTTGCTATCTTGAAAATAACGATCTGATGAGCCATTGCTTTGATCCATCGCACCGAGTGATCCCATACCACGGTATGATTTGTAATAACGGCCTTGATATAACTCAACTTCACCAGGCGCTTCTTCGGTGCCGGCTAACATAGAGCCCACCATCACACAGCTTGCACCGGCAACTAAAGCTTTTACAATATCACCTGAATAACGAATACCACCATCGGCAATGACTGGAATATCAGTACCTGCCAATGCATCAACTGCATCTGAAATAGCTGTAATCTGAGGTACTCCACAACCTGTTACAATTCGTGTTGTACAAATTGAACCAGGGCCAATCCCTACTTTGACAGCATCGACACCGGCATCAGCTAATGCTTTAGCACCTGCACCGGTAGCAACATTACCGGCGATAAGTTGTACATCTGGGTAATCAATACGAACTTTTGCAACACGGTCTATTACCCCTTGCGAATGTCCATGTGACGTATCAATTAATAGCACATCTACACCAGCATCAATTAATCCAGCAATTCGCTCATCGGTTCCAGGACCAACACTGACAGCGGCACCTACACGTAAACGACCTAGCTCGTCTTTACATGCATTGGGTTTATTTTCTGCCTTTTGAAAATCTTTTACCGTGATCAAACCATTGAGTTTAAAGGCATCATCAACCACTAAAATCTTTTCGATACGATGTTCATGCATCAGCTCTAAAACCTGATCTGATGGTGTACCTGAAGTAACCGTCACTAAGCGAGATTTTGGTGTCATGACGGTTTCAATAGAGGCATCTAAATGTGTTTCAAAGCGCACATCACGGCCCGTCACAATGCCAATCAGATTATTCTCTTCATCCGTTACCGGAAAACCTGAATAACCTAAGCGCTGGCTTAACTCGTTAACTTGCCCTATAGTAGCGCTTGAGCGAACGGTGACAGGGTCGGAGACAACACCTGACTCGTACTTTTTGACCTGACGAACATGCTCAGCTTGTTGTGCCGGTGACATGTTTTTGTGAATAAAGCCAATACCACCTTCTTGAGCCAAAGCAATTGCTAAGCGTGCCTCAGAAACGGTATCCATGGCCGCAGAAATAAGTGGAATATTTAAATCCACTTTACGCGTTAAACGGGTATTAAGTAAGGCTGTATGAGGGAGCACATGGGAGTGTCCAGGGACAATGAGAACATCATCAAAAGTGAGCGCTTCTTGAGCAATTCGTAGCATGCAAATAACCTTCTGTATCAGGGTGTTAATTGCGGTGTAATTGTAGTGACTTTTTGGTTTAAGGTAAACTAAATTTTAGTAAAGTAGGAAATTCTTTTTTCATGGCTTCATCATCTTCTGTACAAAGAAACATACTTAGTGTCGCAAAACTAAACAAAATGGTCGGACAAATGCTCAAATCTCAGATTGGGCAGGTATGGATCAATGCCGAGATTTCGAACTTTGTTGCTGCCGCTTCAGGCCACTGGTATTTCACCCTCAAAGACCAGCAAGCACAAGTTAAAAGCGCTATGTTTAAGGGCGCAAATGGTCGCGTCACTCGTCGTCCTAAAGAAGGTGACAGCGTATTAGTCAGAGCTAATGTCGGACTGTATGAACCACGAGGTGACTATCAGATCATTGTTGAACATCTAGAGTTTGATGGGGCTGGCGCATTAAAGCAACAATATGAGCAGCTCAAAGCGAAACTTCAACAAGAAGGGTTATTTGCGACCCAAACCAAACAAGCGTTGCCTCAAAAAATAAGTACCGTCGGCATTGTGACTTCGGCCACGGGCGCCGCGTTACATGATATTTTGACGGTACTAGAGCGTCGTAATCCTGCGATAAGTGTTATTGTTTACCCTAGTCAAGTTCAGGGTGTGGGTGCCGCAGAACAAATCGTTAATGCGATATTTATTGCCAATCGCCGGCGGGAAGTAGATATTTTAATTGTCGGTCGTGGTGGTGGTTCACTCGAAGATCTATGGAGCTTTAACGAAGAAAACGTTGCCCGTGCTATTTTTGGGTCACATTTGCCGATTGTCAGTGCTGTGGGTCATGAAGTCGATGTAACGATAGCTGATTTTGTTGCCGATATGCGCGCAGCCACCCCGTCTCAAGCGGCCGAATTAGTGAGTAAAGACCTGAACGAAATACAAGATGGGATTGCCTTACTGACACAGCGGTTACAACATTCGATAAGCAATAAACTAAATCAGCTTGATTATCAGCATCAATTATTAACGAGTCGCTTGCAACAAAATCATCCGCAACATCGACTGCAACAACAAATTCAGCGAGTGGATCAATTATCCATCCAACTTCATCATGGATTGCAATCTCGATTACAACTTGCCCAACAACGTCAACAATCACTCGCACATCGTTTACAACGCATATCACCAGTGCATCGTGTAACAAGCGCTCAACAACAATCACAATCACTACAACAACGCCTCAATCAAGCAATGAACGGTCAGTTACAACAGCAGCAACAACGTTTTGCGCGTGTTACCGGTATTCTTAATTCAGTGAGCCCGTTAGCCACATTATCACGTGGCTATAGTATTAGTTTTGTGGATGATAAGGTGGTGATGGATCCTAAAGATGTGCAACCAGGTGATACCCTGAAAACCAAATTGGCCAATGGTGACATTACGAGCAAGGTAGTGTGATTTTTGGGAATTAGGTTGTGGTGGTTTGTGTTGTAGTGTTAAGTGTAGTGGTTTGTGTTGTGGTGGCTTGTAACGACTGCACTTCCGTCTCGCTCAAGTAACGCCACTGCCCTTCTGTAATATCCAATTGTACTGACCCGATAGACTCACGGTGCAATGCCACAACACGATTCCCGACGGCAGCAAACATGCGTTTGACCTGATGAAATTTTCCTTGGGTGATAGTTAATAACACGTCTTTAGGAGAAAGTAGGGTTAATGACGCAGGCAAGGTTAATTGCGACTCTCCTTGCAAAGCGATCCCCATTGTAAACTTAGTGGCAACATCATCAGCAATCGGACGCGACAAGCCAACTCGATATACCTTAGGGCAATGCTTATCAGGATGGGTTATCCCGTAAGACCAGCGCCCATCATCGGTCATTAATACTAAGCCTGTTGTATCCGCATCCAAACGGCCCACAATATGCAAATCATTGGGATAAGCAATGTGCACATAGTTAAACACCGAAGGGTAATGTTCATCCACATTGGAACAAATCGTACCGGCAGGTTTGTGTAACATGATGTAGCGAAACGCGCGGGGAGTTAAGACACTACCATTGAGTGTAATCGTATTGTTTTCATGAACCTGTGTCGAGCCATCACAGATGATCTGAGCATTAACGGCAACAACGCCAGCGCTGAGTAATTCGCTGGCTTGGTTTTTTGAAAACTCAGTACTTTGACAAATGAATTTATCGAGACGCATAGTTATTTAGGTGAATTAAATCTTCGCCGCTAATTCAGCGCCTTGACGGATCGCACGCTTTGCATCTAACTCACCTGCTTCGAACGCACCACCTATCACGTGCAGCGGAATGGCCAATTCTGTTAATTCTCGTTCTAACTCTCGCAGTGGCTCTTGTCCAGCACAAACAATCACGTGATCCACATCTAACACTTTAATCTCGTCGCCGACCATAATATGCAAGCCGTCATCGTCGATTTTTTCATAACTGACCCCGTTCATCATTTTTACTTGATGATGTGCCAGCGAGGTACGGTGGATCCAACCGGTTGTTTTACCTAAGCCTTTCCCGACTTTGGAGGTTTTTCGTTGTAATAAATAGACCTCGCGCGCCGTCACCGTAATGTCTTTTTCAGTCAAAGAGCCCGGCGTCGTATAATGCTTATCAATTCCCCAATGGCTGAGCCATTTATCTAGGTTTGTCGTTAAGCTTTCGTGCTCCACCAAATACTCAGATATATCAAAGCCAATACCACCTGCGCCAATGACCGCGACTTTTTGCCCCACTGGTTTATGATCACGTAACACTTCAATATAACTCATCACCTTTGGATGATCGTGACCCGGGATACTCAAGTCACGAGGCTTAATGCCTGTAGCCATCACCACTTCTGCAAAACCTTGTCCAGCAAGTGCTGCAGCATCAACCCGTGTATTGAGGTGTAACTGGACACCTAACACGTCAATCATGCGTGCGTAATAGCGTAAGGTTTCATAAAACTCTTCTTTACCTGGTACTTGTTTAGCGTAATTAAACTGACCGCCTATCTCGCTTGATTGCTCGTACAAATGTACGTCATGGCCACGTTGTGCAGCATAAGTGGCAAACGCTAAACCAGCAGGACCCGCACCAATCACTGCGAGTTTTTTGGCTTGCCCAACGGTTTTAAAAATCAATTCAGTCTCATAACACGCTTGTGGATTCACTAAACAACTCGCGCGTTTTTGTTCAAACGCATGGTCAAGACACGCTTGATTACAAGCAATACAGGTGTTGATTTGGTCAGACTCGTTGCGCATCGCTTTGGCCACAAAATCAGGATCAGCCAAAAAAGGACGAGCCATAGATACCATATCGGCATGACCATCGGCTAACACTTGTTCAGCCACCTCTGGAGTGTTGATACGATTGGTGGTAATCAGTGGTATTGCGACTTCGGATTTCATGCGCTGGGTGATCCAGGTAAATGCTGCTCGTGGGACAGAAGTGGCAATCGTAGGCACCCGTGATTCATGCCAACCGATGCCAGTGTTAATCAATGTTGCCCCCGCCGCTTCGATTGCTTTAGCTAGATATACAACTTCATCCCACGGCGCACCGCCTTCCACTAAATCAAGCATCGACAAGCGATAAATAATGATGAAATTTGGCCCGACTTCGGCGCGGGTTTGTTGCACCGTTTCAATCGCCAAACGCGCACGATTTGCTAAACTCCCACCAAACTCATCATCTCGAAAATTAGTCCGCTCACAAAAAAACTGATTAATTAAGTAGCCTTCACTACCCATAATTTCCACGCCATCGTAGCCTGCTGATTGAGCATGAGCAGCACATTGAGCGTAATCAGTAATGGTTTTGTATACCCCACGGGTAGATAGGGATTTAGGCTTAAATGGTGTGATCGGTGATTTTACTGCTGAAGCTGATACATTAAGTGGATGATAACCATAGCGGCCAGAGTGCAAAATCTGCATGCAAATTTTACCACCTTCAGCATGCACCGCATCGGTGATCACTTGATGTTTTTTGGCATGTCTTGAACTACTCATACGCCCAGCAAACGGTGCTACCCAACCGGCAATGTTAGGACTAATTCCACCGGTGACAATCAAACCTACACCGCCCTTAGCGCGCGCAGCATAAAAAGCAGCCAATTTGGCAAACCCACCTTTTTCTTCTTCTAGACCGACATGCATCGAGCCCATCAGTACGCGATTTTTGAGTGTCGTAAAGCCTAAATCTAAAGGAGCCAGCAGGTTGGAAAAAGCAGATTGAGTCATAATGAGTTTGCCTTGTTTAATCATATCTATCGTATACATGACAAAGGTACGTTAAATATGCGCAATTAGCACTTTATTTGGTTAATACTTAATACACATTTTGGTGAATAGCCTGCCATGCTCATTGAGACTACATCGCAAAAAAAAGAGCCCGTAGGCTCTTATTATTTTTTCTTCACATTAAATGACATCATACGTTTGCGTTGACGTTCTTGTGATATCGTTAAAGTATTACGCTTACCTTCAAACGGATTAGCACCGCCTCTAAATTCAATTTTAATCGGCGTGCCCATCACTTTTAATGCTTTGCGATAGTAGTTCATCAAATAGCGTTTATACGATGCCGGTAAGTCTTCTACTTGGTTACCATGGATTACGATAACAGGCGGATTATATCCTCCCGCATGGGCATATTTCATCTTCACTCGACGAGAGCGAATAAGGGGCGGGTTATGATCTTCTTGCGCCATTTCCATGATTTTGGTTAACATGGACGTATTGATTCGACGGGTTGCAGATGCATAGGCTTCTTGTACCGATTCAAATAAATGCCCGACATTTGTGCCATGTAACGCAGAGATAAAATGTAATCGCGCAAAATCAACAAACCCTAAACGACGGTCTAGTTCACGTTTAATTTCTTCTTTAACGTGATTTTCTAAGCCATCCCATTTATTGATTGCTAGCACCAAAGAACGACCTGAGTTGAGAACAAATCCTAATAAGCTTAAATCCTGATCGGTGATCCCTTCTCGCGCGTCAATGACTAACAAAACCACATTAGCTTCTTCGATCGCCTGTAACGTTTTGACGATTGAGAATTTTTCGACTGTTTCATTGACGTTTTTACGACGACGCACACCAGCAGTATCGATTAATACATACTCTCGACCATCACGCTCCATCGGAATAAATATACTGTCACGTGTAGTACCAGGCTCATCGAAGACAACAACACGCTCTTCACCTAATATTCGATTAGTCAGTGTTGATTTACCCACATTCGGCTTACCTACAATCGCCAGTTTGATGGGTTGAGCTTGCAAACGGGCCAGTTGTTGCTCCGCATCTTCATCGTCATCATTACGTACCGGCTCCAGCGCAATCATATCTGGGAACGTATCTTCTAATGGTGCCAGCGTCAAATCGAGTAACTGTGCAACACCTCGCCCATGAGCAGCAGCAATTTGCTGAACAGCCCCCATGCCTAAGAGATAAAAATCCGCACTTTCACTGTCACCATCAATACCATCCACTTTATTGGCAACGACATGCACCGTTTTTTCTTGTTTACGTAAATATTCCGCAATACCTTGATCAGCCGGTGTTAAGCCTGCTCGAGCATCTACCAAAAATAGAACAACATCAGCCTCATCAACAGCTAATAAAGATTGGTTCGCCATTTCAACATCGATACCAGCCTCATCACCTGTGATACCGCCAGTATCGACGACGATAAACTGGCGTTCTTCAAATTTGGCAGTGCCATATTTGCGATCACGTGTCAGACCAGGAAAATCCGCAACAAGTGCATCACGGGTATTTGTTAAGCGATTAAATAATGTCGATTTACCAACATTAGGACGGCCGACTAAAGCCAAAACGGGAAGCATGGTGTTACCTTAATTAATAAATTTGCGGTGGGTTATTCAGTACCCAGCGCAAATAAAGTCCCTTGTGCATTTTGCACAAACAACGTGTTGTTAGCAACGACACCTGGCGCATAAAAACGCTCATCCTTGTCATTACCTAATTCTATTCTTGACGCTAAACTTCCATCACTTGGATCAATCAAATGGATTACACCAAAATCATCACCAATGACCATATAGCCTGCATACAGAATGGCCGAAGTAATATCTCGCCCTTTTAATGAAGACTGCGACCACATCTCTACACCATTACGGATGTCTAATGCAAAAATATTCCCAGATATATCAGACACCATAATTTTGTTATTAATGATGGCTAGATTGCGATAACTAGCATATTCACGTTTCCAGATAACTCGACCACTGCGCAACTCAACGGCAGTCAATGCGCCATTATATGAGACTATATATACATTGGCACCAGCAATCACTGGCTGCGAATCAACATCAATAATTCGTTCTAATTCAGTTGCACCGGATGGCGTCGTAACGGTGGCTTCCCAAGCGACTAAACCTGAGTCAGCAATATTAACTTGTAATTTACCCGCAGCAGTTCCCACCAGTACACCACCATTAGCAACTAACGGTGCTGATGTGCCACGTAATGATAACGGCGGAACATCAGATTCATGCATCCATTTTTGTTCACCGGTAGTTAAGTCATAAGCAAACAACCGGCCTGCGGTGGTATTTACCACAATCAAGCCATCACCAATAGCAGGTGCAGCAATAATCTCACCGGCTACCGCAATATCAAAGTCAATCTCACCAGTAGCTTGATTTAAACCATACAGGCGACCGTTTTCAGATCCTACATAGACATGCTCAACACTGATTGCTAAACCACCCGCTAATTTTGCAGAAGTACCAGCAGATAAAAAGCCACCTTCACCACCAAGTCGTTTTTGCCATATTTTTTTGCCTGAAAAATCATAGGCTACGACTGTACCTTGACGGTCAGCAACAAATATCTTGTCATCTGAAATTTGTGGTTGTAAACGAGAATAATACTCGCCAATACCCGAGCCAATATCGTCTTGCCATAATACAGACAAGTCGACTTGATTGGTGATCGGTGCAAGAGTACGAATGGCAACGACATCATCGTCTGCAAAAAAATCCGTAATCGCAGCACAACCCGATACCAGTAGTACACTAATACCGAGGATTGTTGCTTGTAGTGTTTGATTAAGACGTGAACCGACATTCATAAATTATTGTCCAGTTGTTTGCGTAGTTTGATCGATCAACTGAGCAAGGTTATCTAAGCGCATTTTTACATTGTTGTCATCTTTGGCGGCTAATGAGGCCGTATATGCCGTGCTAGCTTGCTGAAATTCACCTTGTGCGACGAATACATCACCGCGCAGTGCTTCTTTGTCAGCAGTGAATGATGGACTCTGTACCGCGTCTAGTTGAGCTAATGCTTGTGTATATTCTGCAACAGCAAAACGCACACGTGCCAAACGTAAGTTGGCAATATCTAACAATATCGCATCTTGGGTCGATGCAATTGCCGCTTCTAGTTGAGTGATTGCTGCTGCAAAATCTGCTTTTTCAACAGCTTGTTGCGCAGCAATGAAACTTGCTAACGGTGCATACCCTGTATTACTTTGGGCTGCAATAAATGCATCGGTATCAGCACTATCCGTGCCATCGGCAAGGGTGGTGACTAATTCTTGGTACGCCACAGAAGCCGTTTCTTTCGCTGCAACCTGACTATCATTATAATAGCGCCAGCCCCACAGACTACCTAAACCTATCACTGCGCCAATGATGATCGCAGTACCGTTGTCTTTCCAAAACTTTTTAATCGCTTCGACTTGTTGTTCTTCTGTTGCGAACTGTTCCATGGATATTCCTACTTCAAAAAAATGGTGAAAATAATTAACGATTACTCGTCGTTAAAAAGTGCATTTAGCGCACCCGGCAGTTCACTCAACGACACCGTTGATAGCCCATCCGTACCGCGCATATTCTTAATAGTAACGTGTTGCGACGCTACCTCATCCGCTCCGATCAACAATGCCACTTGGGCACCGCTGTTGTCGCAACGTTTAATTTGTTTTTTCATATTGCCGCCACCGCAATGCATCTGCACTCGCAGTGCAGTGGTATCACGCAACAACTCTGCAGTTGTATGAGCATATACTACCGCATCTTCACTCAAAGCGGTAATATACACGTCAACAGGCGCGGCAACTTGTTCAGTTAAGCCTAACTCTTTCAGCATTAATACCAAACGCTCTAGCCCCATCGCAAATCCAACTGCTGGCGACGCTTTACCACCGAGTTGCTCGACAAGCCCATCATAACGACCACCGGCACAAATCGTACCTTGAGCGCCGAGCGTGTCGGTAACCCACTCAAACACGGTCGCGTTATAATAATCCAAACCACGTACTAATTTGTCATTGACGACGTATGAGATACCTAATTGGTCTAATCGTTCACATAATTGTGCAAAATGGGTTGCACTTGCTGTATCTAAATGGTCAGCTAGCTTTGGTGCATTAGCCACTAGTGCTTGTACTGACGGGTCTTTAGAGTCCAAAACACGCAATGGATTGGTGTGCATGCGACGTTTTGAATCTTCATCAAGTTGATCTTCATGCGCTGTTAAAAATTCAACCAATTTAACTTTATAAGCAGCTCTAGCCTCATTAGACCCTAGTGAATTAAGCTCTAATCGTACCACATCACTGATACCAAATGCTTTCCATAATCGAGCACTTAACGCAATCACTTCGGCATCAATATCAGGACCGGCTAGACCATAGGTTTCTACACCAAATTGATGAAATTGACGATAGCGGCCTTTTTGTGGGCGCTCATGGCGGAACATCGGTCCCATATACCATAACCGTTGTTGCTGGTTATAAATTAACCCATGTTGGTTACCTGCACGAACGGCACTTGCCGTTCCTTCGGGGCGCAACGTTAAGGAATCGCCATTGCGATCCGCAAAAGTATACATTTCTTTTTCGACGATATCGGTGACTTCACCGATCGAACGCTTAAATAAATCAGTGCTTTCAACAATCGGCATACGTATCTCTTGATACCCGTATTGCGCTACAGTCTGGCGAATAACGCCTTCAACATATTGCCACATACCTGTCTGTTCTGGTAGGCAATCGTTCATACCGCGAATTGCTTGAATTGTCTTTGCCACGAGCGTATCTCTCTTTGAAAAACGTTACAAAATGCACTGCATTTTTTACTAAAAATAAAGCCCCATATTATAGGGGCTTTATGTACTTACGTATAGTCAATAAATGGTTATGAAGACACTTCTTGGATTTTGATCCGTTTACTCAAATCTAATTGTGCAGCTTTGGCTCTGATTTTTTGTTCTAATTGATTGACTAAATCATCATTGGCAAAGCGTTCACGCTGGCGTTCTCCATCAAGATAAAAACCACTCATGTTACGCGCGCCAGTTAATCCGATATCAGACACTTCGGCTTCACCAGGACCATTGACAACGCAGCCAATAATCGACACATCCATTGGGGTAAGGATATCTTCAATTCGTTGCTCTAATGCATTCACCGTTGCGATGACATCAAACTCTTGACGTGAACAACTAGGACATGCAATTAAATTAATACCGCGTGATCGGATCCGCAGTGATTTTAGAATATCAAAACCGACTTTGATTTCTTCAATCGGATCAGCTGCTAACGATACCCGCAAGGTATCACCAATCCCTTCAGCCAGTAACATACCCAATCCAACAGCACTTTTGACCGAACCTGAACGTAATCCACCAGCTTCGGTGATCCCTAAATGTAAGGGCTGAATAATTTGTTTTGCTAATTCACGGTAAGCCCCCACAGCCAAAAACACATCGGAGGCTTTAACAGATACTTTAAATTGATCAAAATTGAGCTTATCCAAGATATCAACATGCCGCATTGCTGATTCAACTAATGCTTGTGGAGTCGGTTCGCCGTATTTTTCTTGAATGTCTTTTTCGAGTGAGCCGCCATTAACACCAATACGGATCGGGATGTTCTTGTCCTTTGCGCAATCAACAACGGAACGTACCCGCTCCATATTACCGATATTACCAGGATTAATACGCAGACAATCAACGCCATACTCTGCGACTTTGAGTGCGATACGATAATCAAAATGAATGTCAGCAACTAAGGGTACCGACACTTGTTGCTTAATCAATTTAAACGCTTCAGCCGCTTCCATGGTAGGCACAGATACACGCACAATCTCACCACCCACTGCAACGATTTGATTGATTTGTGCTACCGTTGCAGCCACATCAGTCGTGAGGGTATTGGTCATTGACTGCACCGCAATCGGCGCACCATCTCCAATTGGCACATCGCCAACGTTAATGCGTAATGATTTTCTACGGACAATTGGGTTATCGGCAAACATCGTGTTTATTCCTGTAGCGGTAAAGTAAAGCGACCTGTTCGGTTACGCGGTAAAAAAGACAAATCGACATCAGCACCAGCATAGCTGATGGATACTTCGGTTGGGGTCCCCAAGATAATACTAAACGGAGGTTGGCCTGACACGGGCATAACCCGCCCAGCTGCTTTAATCCCATACGCAATATCATTGCCGGTTGCATCAGTAATTTTTATCCAACAATCAGCAGTGAAGCTAAATATTAATTCAACTGGCTCAACCGCGTAGCTAACCGAGCTTTGTGCATCGTCAAACAAGCGCAACTCAGATTCGACATCCACATCGGCACTTTCCAGCACGGTCATGACTTGTTCTACATTTGCTGGTTGTGCTGCAGGAACAAACTCAGGGATGGCAGCGCCGGAGCCAAGCTCAGCAACGACGTTATTATCAACAGTAATTGGTGCATCATTGTTATCAAGGCCTGTCGCTAGCTCTTGTTGCAGATCTGGTGTCTGGTCTTGTGCTAACTCTTGCGGTTTGACCAATGGCGACTGTGTGGTTAAGAGTTGTTCCGGATTATCGACGCCATTGCCTGCCTCGGTTGAATTGCCTGCCTCGGTTGAATTGCCTGCCTCGTTTGAATTGGCTGCACTGGTAGGGCTTATGCCTATGACATCTGGTTGCGATGCTTGTGGGGTAACCGACACCACTTCTGCCGGCAAATTACTGTCTGAAGTAAAAAATGTCTTCGCTTGGAATTGCACCCACCACACAATAATTAACAACAACACCAAAGCAATCACACTATACGTGACCAACATCCAGCGTGAATCATGACTATCTCGAGAGACTTTTCGAGAAAAACTTTGCATTTTTTTATCTGGCAATGCAGCAGCGCTATGCTGTTGATCAAACAAGGTGATAACCGACGTCTCATCCAAATCCAATAACTTTGCATACGAGCGCACATAGCCTTTACTGAATGTCAGTGCTAATTCAGGGATAACGTCATCAGTTTCTAGTGCATTGATGATGGTTGTTTTTAGACGCAATTTATCTGCGACATCTTGGATAGATAACCCTTTGTCGGTTCGCCCTTTAAGCAATAAGCTGCCGGCGGTTTCGAATACGGTTTCTTCTGGCTGATGGTCTGTCATGATGGGTGGTTTATCCTTACAATATGACAACAGAAATTAAAATTACTGATAACTAACAATCAGTTGCATACCTATCGGTAAGCTATCGGTCTGAGCGATGGTGTTCCATGTCATGATATCAAACACTGACACGTTATAAATACGAGATAAACGATACAAGGTCTCGCCATACTTAAGTGTATGGTATACAGGTTTAATTATCTTGTCAGAGGTTTTTTGTGCATTTGTGCGATCTTTTTGTTGTTGACGGTGACCAACAAATTCCGCTAGTTTATTTTCGGCAACCAACGTATTGGGATGTCCCGTATAGCGCGACGATAATACATTATACCATCCGCGGGCTTTTTGCTCATTCCCTTGGGATAACGCCACATCAAAACTTAAAAACATTGAATCGGGATTCGGGCCGACCACTCGTTCATAACTTTTTATAGTCTGCAGGGCCTGGTCATGCTGATTTTGTGAAGCATACAGTTCCGCTAACAAATATAAGCTTTGTTGCCGCGTGGGTTCATGATTGAGTGCTTTATTGAGATAATCAATTGCCGCAAAAATATCGCCTTGTGACTGACTACACAACGCTAAGTTTTCGTAGGTCTGCGCAGTGGAAAGGTAATTTTGGTTTTTGATGGCCTTAAAAAAATACGTTTGTGCATCCACATAATGACCTTGAGAACACAAAAAAGCACCGTATGAGTTTGCGATATCAGGATTGCTTTCATCAAGATTTAATGCGACTTGATAACTGTCTTCAGCCAACGCCAGCTCACCGACTTGTTGATGGTAATAGGCAATACCAAAATGTGCATCGGCAAAGCGTGGAGCAAAATCTAACGCCTTATCCAGATTATATTTAGCTTGTATAAAATTGTTGGATTTGAGGTAAGTCAGGCCTAATGCTAAGCGATTCTTAGCGGCTGCCAACGGATCAGGGATACTTTGGGTAGAGTGTGACACCGTCTGACACCCTGACAATACGACTAACCACATTGCCAAAAAGACAAATTTCCACATATCCTAATCATCCTTATAGTGTGCATACTCGATACGCAGTTCCATGCAACATATCGACCTCAGTGTACCTATCAACTATATAGGTATCTAATTGTTATCTACTTTAACTGAAATTGGCTGACCTTTTAACTGTTTTTTCATCAAGCGTTTCGTTCTATCAACAACATCCCCTACTAACTGGCCACACGCGGCATCAATATCATCGCCACGAGTTTTTCGTACCATGACCGTATAACCAGCAGCCATCAGCACCTTACAAAAACGGTCAATACGCGAATTGCTCGAACATGTATATGGAGAGCCCGGATACGGATTAAAGGGAATGAGATTAATCTTACACGGCGTATCTTTTAGTACTTTTGCTAACTGATGCGCTTGATCAGTACTGTCATTGATATTGGATAGCATCACATATTCAATCGTAACCTTACCTTGGTTCGCTTTTGATTTGTCCAAATAACGGCGTACACCGGCTAAAAACGTTTCAATATTGTATTTTTTGTTGACCGGCACCAATACATCACGCAATGCATCATCAGGTGCATGCAACGAAATAGCTAATGCAACATCAATCTGATCGCCTAACATGTCCAATGCAGGGACAACTCCGGATGTGGATAAGGTGACACGGCGCTTTGATAAACCAAAACCAAAATCATCTAGCATTAATTCCATGGCTGGCACGACATTTTTTAGGTTTAGCAACGGCTCACCCATGCCCATCATAACCACATTGGTAATGGGACGTTTAGCGGTATCTTTAGACAAGCCGATGGTCGTCGCTACTCGCCATACTTGACCAATAATTTCACTGACAGCTAAATTACGATTAAAACCCTGTTGTGCCGTTGAGCAAAATGTACATTCCAAAGCACAGCCTACTTGCGATGAAACACATAAGGTGGCACGGTCAGTCTCAGGGATCCACACCGCTTCAATTTCTTGTCCACCGGCTAAAGTTAACGCAAATTTGATCGTGCCGTCAGATGCATTTTGTTGATAAGCAATTTCAGGTGCAGCAACAACTGCACAACGGTTTAATTTTTCTTTGAGCTGTTTATTCAGATTAGACATGTCATCAATAGAGCTTACACCTTGATGATAAATCCATTGCATCACTTGATCGGCTCTAAATGGTTTTTCACCAATAGATGCGAAAAACTCGCGCATGCCAGAACGTGTCAGATCTAATAAATTGACCTTTTTGATCGGTGCTGATTCAGCGTCAGTGGCAGGAGAAATAGAAACCGTTGTCATTGTGATACCTAATGTTACTGTGTAAATAAATACGACGTTTTTTTAAAATGAAAAAGGGAGCACAACGCTCCCTTTTTACCAAACTGTTGCGAGCTTAGCGAGTGCGTGGGCAAACTTCTTCGTCAGAGAAGAAATACGCAATTTCGCGAGCTGCAGATTCTGGTGCATCTGAACCGTGTACCGCATTTTCATCAATTGATGCAGCGTAATCAGCACGTAATGTACCGGCAGCAGCATCCGCTGGGTTAGTAGCACCCATAATTTCACGATTTTTGATGACTGCATTTTCGCCTTCAAGTACCTGAACCATCACTGGACCAGATGTCATGAACGATACTAACGCACCAAAAAATGGACGCTCTTTATGTTCACCGTAAAAACCTTCCGCTTGTTCTTTGCTTAAATGTACCATTTTAGAAGCAACGATGCGAAGACCGGCAGATTCAAAACGATTGTAGATAGCGCCGATTACGTTTTTAGCAACTGCGTCTGGTTTGATGATAGAAAAAGTTCTTTCTAAGGCCATGATGGGCTCCAATATTATAAGTTTGTGTCGTTAGACTAAATTTTGCGTGATTATAAGCAATACACCGGCAAAACACTAACATTTTATTGATTTAGTTTAGTGATCTTCACTCGCATGATTCAATGTGTACTTTGGAATTTCGACAACCAAATCGATATCTTGGACAAATGCTTGGCAACCAAGACGTGATTCAGGTTCTAGTCCCCATGCTTTATCGAGTAAATCATCTTCTAATTCATCACTCTCGCCTAGTGAATCAAAGCCTTCTCTGACAATAATATGGCAAGTGGTACAGGCACATGACTTTTCACACGCATGCTCAATGCCAATGCCATTTTTGAGTGCGACATCTAATACTGTTTCGCCTTCTTGTGCTTCTAAAACCGCGCCATCAGGACATAATTCTGCGTGGGGTAAAAATATAATTTGTGTCATGCTACTCTACCTAATTAAATATCATTTACCGATTGACCGGCAAATGCTTGATGAATTGATTGGTCCATACGTCTTGATGCAAAGGCTTGCGATGCATTATCCACAACAGTAATGGCTGATTTGATGGCGGCGGTATCGTCACCTTTAGCGGCTATGGTAAGGGCATCCATGGTTGCTTGCAACTGTGCCAGCTCATCACTATCAAGCAATTGCTCACCATCTTTAGCAATAGCTGTATTCAATGCTTCTAATACGCGCATTGCTTCAACTTGTTGTTCTTTTAGCATCCGTGATTGCATGTCTTCTTTGGCATGGCTCATGGAGGCTTTGAGCATCTGTGTGATGTGATTTTCAGCTAAACCAAACGAGGGTTTGACTTGAATCTGTGCGTTCACGCCGGTCGATTTTTCCATTGCTGTAACATTTAATAATCCATCAGCATCTACTTGGAATGTCACTCGGATATGTGCAGCACCCGCTGCCATAGGCGGTATACCAGTGAGTGTAAAACGCGCCAATGAACGACAATCATCAACTAATTCACGCTCACCTTGTAACACGTGCACCATCATGGCAGTTTGACCATCTTTAAATGTGGTGAACTCCTGTGCTTTTGCGACGGGAATGGTGGTATTACGTGGGATGACTTTTTCGACTAACCCACCCATTGTTTCTAAACCTAACGACAAAGGTAATACATCTAATAACAACATGTCTGAGTCAGGTTTATTGCCCGCTAAAATATCGGCTTGCGTGGCAGCACCGATAGCGACAACTTGGTCAGGATCAATGCTAGTGAGCGCTGGTTTACCAAAGAATTCTGCAACTTGTTCACGTACCAAAGGGACACGAGTAGACCCACCCACAAGTACAATCTCGACAACTTCGTCTTTACTCACGTCTGCATCTTTTAAACTACGACGACATGCTTTTAGGGTATTTTTGACTAAAGTGGATATGACTGAATTGAATTGGGTCAGGCTTAATGAAGCATCATGCTCAATCCCAGCAACAGAAAATGTTTGAGATACCTGTTCACTGTCACTTAATGTTTGTTTAGTGGCTTTGGCTAATGTCATCAATGGACGATAAACCTGACTGTGCTGAACATCATCAAGGCCCCATTGCTTAATCCAATACTGTACGATGGCGTGATCAAAATCATCACCACCTAATGCTGAATTACCGCCTGTTGCCAATACTTCAAAAACACCTTTATGCAAACGTAAAATGGAAATATCAAACGTCCCACCACCAAGATCATAAACGGCAATAACACCCTCTTGACCTGAATCCAATCCGTAGGCAATCGCAGCGGCAGTCGGTTCGTTCAACAATCTCAAGACATTTAAACCAGCAAGCTGCGCTGCATCTTTCGTACTTTGTCGTTGTGCATCATCAAAATAAGCAGGAACCGTTACGACCGCACCTGTCAACTCGTCACCGAGTGAAGCCTCGGCACGCGCTTTAAGAACACGGAGTATTTCGGCTGATACACCCACAGGATTATGGACATTGCCGCCAGCAGTGAAGCTAATTTGGTCGTCGTCACATGCACTAAAATCATACGGTAAATGCTGCCATTGTTGCTGAACATCCTGCAACGATTGCCCCATAAAGCGCTTCACCGACACTATGGTATTACTTGGGTCTGAGTCAGCTAGTGCTTGTGCTGCATATCCGACAGTGATCACATCGCCATTGTAATGAACCACTGACGGTAATAACGTGCGGCCCTCATTATCAGGTAATGTTTGTGTCTGACCACTGCGCACTGTGGCCACTAATGAATTGGTTGTACCTAGGTCGATACCAACAGCAAGTTTGCGCTGATGCGGTGCAGGGGCTAAGCCCGGCTCTGCAATTTGTAATAATGCCATGTCTACTCTTCTAGTTCTTCGAGGTGATGTTCTATTTGCGTTTGAAACTTATAGATAAAAGTCAGCTTACGTATTTCTTGAGCGATTGTTTGATTGTGATCGGTGTGATCTTGCAATTCAGTTTCGGCAAACAACGTCTGTAACCGCGTAAGATAAGTTTGAATTTCATGCTCAATGTCGTCTGCAAATTCATGCAACGCATCTTCATCTTGCTCGGCTTCTGCTAACGCTTCTCGCCATTCTAATTGTTGCATTAAAAAAGAGGTATCTTGCAATGTTTGTTGCTCACCGTTTAACTCAATGCCGCGCAATGCTAATAAATGCTGCGCACGGCTTAAGGGATGTTTTAAGATGGAATAGCCATCATTGACGAGTGAGTTTTTTTGCAGGGCGAGACGCTGGGCTTGTTCGGTATCAGCAGCAAACTTATCAGGATGAGTGAGCTGTTGCAGGGCTTGATAAGCTTGACTGAGTTGCTGTTTATCACATTCAAGAGTTTGGGGTAAATTAAACAGCTCGAAATAATTCATCGCAGCACACCTAGTTATTTGTTGAATATGAAGAATCGGTTAAACGAATTTGAATGGTCGTGTCTTAACGCTATACGTTAAAGCTCTCACCACAACCACATTCACCATTTGCATTAGGATTAATGAATTGAAAACCTTCGTTTAATCCTTCTTTTGCAAAGTCTAACTGGGTACCATCCAAATACACTAAGCTTTTACCGTCAATGATCACCGTCACGCCGTTATCAACAAAAACGGTATCATCTTCGTTAAGTTCATCAACAAATTCCAGTACATAAGCTAAACCTGAGCACCCTGTGGTTTTCACACCTAAGCGCAAACCAATCCCCGAACCACGATTTTGTAAAAAGTCGTTTGCCCGTTTGGCTGCTGCATCTGAGATTGAAATTGCCACAAAGTACCCCTATTGATTGACTATTTATACTAACTATCTATTTACTATGATTGATGAACTGATTGCGTATTAAGGCAATCGCTAAACGCTTAAGCGTTCTTTGCTTTGAAATCTTTTACTGCTGCTTTAATCGCATCTTCAGCTAAAATTGAGCAATGGATCTTAACCGGTGGTAATGCAAGCTCTGCTGCAATATCGGTGTTTTTGATCGTAACAGCTTCGTCTAATGTTTTGCCTTTAACCCACTCAGTGACTAATGAGCTTGATGCAATGGCAGAACCACACCCATAGGTTTTAAATTTAGCGTCTTCGATAATACCACTATCACTAATTTTAAGTTGTAATTTCATTACATCGCCACACGCAGGTGCGCCAACCATTCCCGTTGCAATATTTTTGTCGTCTTTACTAAAAGCACCTACGTTTCTAGGGTTTTCATAATGATCGATTACTTTTTCGCTATAAGCCATGACAGTTACCTTTTTTGTATAGTATGACGCTGCAACACAGCGTCAATATGATATCAATATTCTAAAAATTTGTTAATTCAACGAATCGGTTAATTAGTGGTGAACCCACTCCACACTCGCTATATCCACACCGTCTTTGTACATATCCCAAAGTGGTGACATTTCACGTAATTTTTCAATGCCGTTGTTAATCACACCAATGACGTAATCAATGTCTTCTTCAGTCGTAAAACGACCAAAACTAAATCGAATCGAGCTATGGGCTAATTCGTCATTCAAACCTAAGGCACGCAACACGTAACTTGGTTCTAATGAAGCTGACGTACACGCTGAGCCAGACGATACCGCCATGTCCTTTAGTGCCATAATCAATGATTCGCCTTCAACATAAGCAAACGATACATTTAAGTTATGCACAACACGCTGGTCAAAATCACCATTTAAGTAAACAGCTTCGATATCTTTAATACCATTCCATAATCGGTCACGCAGCATGCGAATGCGCTCATTTTCAGAGGCCATTTCTTGTTTTGCTAAGGCAAATGCTTCACCCATGCCCACGATTTGATGCGTTGCTAATGTACCTGAACGCATACCACGCTCGTGTCCACCACCGTGAATTTGTGCCTCGATACGTACGCGAGGTTTGCGGCTAACGTATAATGCACCAATGCCCTTAGGACCGTAAGTCTTGTGACCTGAGAAAGACATCAAATCAACGTTGGCCGTTTGTAAATCAATCGCTATCTTGCCAGTTGATTGAGCTGCATCAACATGAAAAATAATTTTGCGAGCACGACAAATTGCACCGATAGCTTGTATATCTTGAATAACACCAATTTCATTATTGACGTGCATGATGCTTACGAGCACTGTGTCGTCACGCATTTCGGCTTGTAACTTATCAAGGTCAACCAAGCCATTCGGCTCAGGCTCCATGTAGGTGACTTCGTAGCCTTCACGCTCTAATTGACGACATGCATCAAGCACGGCTTTGTGTTCTGTTTTTAACGTAATGATGTGTTTACCACGCTTGTGATAAAAATTAGCCGCACCTTTAATCGCTAGGTTATTTGATTCAGTTGCACCAGAAGTAAACACAATCTCACGAGGATCGGCGTTAACCAAATCTGCAATTTGATTTCGTGCAATATCAACCGCTTCTTCTGCTACCCAACCGAAACGATGAGAGCGAGACGCTGGGTTACCAAAATTACCTTCCATTTCAAGGCATTCGGTCATTTTTTTTGCAACACGAGGGTCGACAGGTGTTGTTGAGGAATAATCTAAATAGATTGGTAATTGTAAATCGCTCATTTTGTGCTCCGGTTACAACTGAAAACTGATATTAATCTTGTTATCGATGACAGCATCGACTGCATGCCCATCTTGTCTGTTGGCGATGGCTTTAACTTCTTGCTTAGCCATGAGTTCGCCTAATGTAATACTGTCTAAAAACTTACTGATGCGATCTGACAAATCCTGCCATAGGTTATGCGTCAGACATTTTTCACCACCTTGGCAATCTGCTTTGCCGTTACACTTGGTGGCATCTATTGATTCATTTACTGCGGCAATCACATCCCCTACCGCGATATCATCAGCATGTTTACCTAATCGATACCCCCCGCCAGGGCCACGAATACTTGATACCAGCTCGTGTTTACGTAATTTTGAAAACAATTGTTCAAGATAAGACAAAGAAATTTCTTGGCGTATTGAAATATCCGATAATGACACTGGTCCATGCTGCGAATGTAATGCAACATCGAGCATAGCTGTCACTGCATAGCGGCCTTTTGACGTCAATTTCATATACGGTCTTACCTAACGTTATTCATACTGTATATTTTACTTACCCGACTAAATTAGTCAAGTATTTAACCCACTAAATTACTCAAGTATTATGGTGCCACCTGTAAAGCTTAAATAACGGGATCAAAATCCTCTGTACTATCGGGTTTAACGGGGTCGATCCCCGTTGCTGCAAACTCACCTAAGTCCATTTTAGGTAATGACTCAGTACACACATCTCCGCCCATTTCCTGAATAACCGTACACATTTCTTGTAATTTACTGTCCATTAAATGCATATGCTCTAACAAAATGCCCATTGCATTAGCAACCGGATCCGGATTATCCACAGAGACAGCATAGGCATCAAACCCATATTTTTGGGCAATTTTGGCTCGCTTGCCATTTTGTTTAACTACATCTTCTTCAGGGGCTAAAATTATGCGTCCAGGGATCCCTATCACTGTCGCATTAGCTGGCGCATCTTTAACAACGACAGAGTTACTTCCAATTTTGGCACCTGCGCCCATCGTGATTGGGCCAAGGACTTTGGCACCTGCACCAACGACGACATTATCTTCTAAAGTGGGGTGACGTTTGCCGCCAAGCCAAGTAGTTCCGCCTAATGTAACACCATGATATAACGTCACGTCATTACCAATGATTGCAGTTTCGCCAATAACCACTCCCATACCATGGTCAATGAAGACACGTCGGCCTAAGGTTGCACCTGGATGAATTTCGATACCGGTTAAAAAACGGGAAAACGTCGACACGCTTCGGGCTAACCACTTTAATCCCCACAGCCATAACCGATGGCTTAAGCGATGACACCAAATAGCATGTAAACCCGGATAATTAGTGAGTACCTCAAGCGTATTACGCGCAGCAGGATCTCGATGAAAGACGCTTTGAATATCTTCTCTAATATGTGTAAACATGCTTGTCCTAGAAAAATAAATGTCTAAAAATGTTTGCGTTATGCTGCAAAGATAAAGTAGCTACGCGTTATTCTTTTTGTCCATGGCCGATAAGATACCACGCAGAATATTGAGTTCTTGCGATTCAGGTCTAGCTCGATTCACCAAACGGCGTAATTTAGTCATCACCACACCAGGGTGATTTTGTACGATAAAACCAGTCTCTGTCAGTGTTTGTTCAAGATGGCTATAGAATCGTTCTAAATCAGCACTTAACGGATACTCTTGCTCCACAACAGGGTAAGCATCTTGTTGTAAAAAGCCCATGCGTATTTCATAACATAATGTTTGCACTGCCGCGGCTAAATTCAGTGAGCTGTATTCAGGATTCGCTGGAATGCACACATGAAAGTGACAAAGTTGTAATTCTTCGTTAGATAACCCGTTATTTTCACGACCAAAGACTAAGGCAACTTGCTCTTTTTGGCCTTCTTCTACCATTTTAATTCCGCATTCACGCGGCTCTAACATCGGCCAAGGGAGTGTCCGTGAACGCGCAGACGTGCCCACTACTAATGAACATGACGCGACGGCTTCTGCAAGTGTACTCACGATTTTAGCATTGGCTAAGACATCACCCGCCCCGGCTGCAAGCGCACTGGATTTACCATCTGGCGGGGTCACAGGGTCAACTAAATACAAATTACTTAACCCCATGGTTTTCATTGCACGTGCGGTTGAGCCGATATTACCAGTATGTGACGTGTTGACTAAAACGATACGAATATTTTCTAACATAAAGACACTGCACTTAACGAAGGGTTCTAATTATACACGCATTATACGCATAGCGATGGCCGTTGAATAGTGTAGAACGTTCATTGATAGTCGTGAATGGAATATACGTTAGATTTTTGGCCGGTAAGTTGCTATAATCCACGCCAAGTTTTCTGTCAGCAAGGCAGAATTGAGTTCTTTGACAATTTAAGTAGTGAGATTTGATATGCATCCTATGCTAAATATCGCCATACGTGCTGCACGTAGCGCCGGCAATGTAATTACCCGTGGTTTTGAGAATCGTGATGACTTAGCCATCAATGCTAAAAGCGATAATGTGTTTTCTACCAAAATTGACAAGGATGCTGAACAAGCAATCATCGAAAAAATCAAACAGTCTTATCCCGACCACTCTTTTGTTGGTGAAGAAGGCGGTATCGTCGAAGGTGACGCAGATTTTAAATGGATTATCGACCCATTAGATGGCACTACTAATTTTATTAAAGGCATCCCTCATTTTTCTGTATCTATCGCATTAATGCACAAAGGTCGTATCGACCAAGCTGTTATTTTTGATCCTATTCGCGGCGATTTATTTACCGCATCTAAAGGTAACGGTGCACAACTTAATGGTTACAAAATCCGTGTTTCCAAAAACAAAGATTTACATGGCACTATCTTAGGTACTTGCCTGCCATACAAAAACAAAGCGGATTTAGCTGATTACTTACCACGTTTTACGCGTATTTTTGCTCAATCTGGCGATGTGCGTCGCTCTGGTTCAGTTGCACTAGACCTAGCCTATGTTGCAGCTGGTAAACTAGATGGTTATTTTGCAAGCGACCTAAAGCCTTGGGATGTGGCAGCTGGTGATTTAATTATACGTGAAGCTGGCGGACTCATTACTGACTACGCTGGTGGTAATGACCCTATGCATAAAGGTGAAATGGTGGCAGCGAATCCACGCGTTGTTCAGCAGCTAGTCAAACTCCTTAAATAACTTGTCGTTAGAGAGTGTCTGTGAGCGACATTCTCACTCTTTGCGACACCAATAAATACACCACTAATTGTTTATTCAGTTAGTGGTTTTTTTATGCCTAAAAAAGAACAGGATCACGCATATAAAATGGCAAATTCCATCGTATAGGTTAGGCTAAAAGCATGGTATCTATTTATTATAGGGAAGTAGCACAGTGTTGGCTAAATCGAGAACAATTAATCTGGGTATACTAGCGGTATTGCTCTTGATTGTTTTTGCTATATACGGATACATAAAACACAACCAACACGCTGCATTATCACATGAGCTGGTAGACACAATTCAGAATGTCAATCTGACCTTACTAACACTCGACAAATTACAACAACACATTCTGCATAACCGAGAACGGGTATCGACCTCGGGTAAGTTTAACAATGTGCAAAACTATCAGTTTTATTCGCGATACCACGAACAATACAAAGTGTTACATGCTGATTTAATTACCAAAGCGTTACCGCAAGTACTCAGTGATACTCAACGAAACCGCTTAATGTCTTACCATGACACTTTTATTATGCAACAAGAGAAAATCATCTCGAGCTTTGAGTTTACCGACTTATTTCAAGACAAAATCGATCCAACCCTCAACCTGCATGGACTGATTAGTATCGAGTTTATTGAATTTTTGCACCAATTAAAACGCTATATCACCGAGAATGCATATACATTTACACAAACACAAAGCACTCATTTGTTGGCATCTGAGCTATTGATACAATGGTTGTTTATTGGCTTAGGCAGTTTATTGTTGTGTGCTTTGTTCATTACCTTGTATTTTTTTTATCTTAATTCCTGTTTGTTACAACACATCAAAGGGATGTATTCACAGTCAACCCGCCCTATTCTGACGATTAACAAACACGGCATGATTACCCAATTTAATCAACAGTTTGAACAACTCACGGCAAAACCGACTTTGCGTAAACATCAATCGCATATCAAAGATATCATCGGCAACCATTGGGTCGATCTGGCTATCTTGCTCGATCCGTTTATTAGCACTGGTTATGATCTCAAAGATATCATCCGTTCGCTTGCTCAGCCATCCGAGCCCACGCTATGCAACAGTATCAGCTACAAACTTTCAATGAATACGGCACAAGGGTCAAAACCCATGGCTATCGATATTACGGTTATTCAAAGTTACAGCAAGTTTCGCGCAATGCTTATCTTTAAAGATCAGAGTGAACAGGAAGCAATGCAAGCCCAAATCAACACTGATAATTTCACTAAAATCGCAAATAAATCAAATATTTTACATCGACTTAGTGAAGAAATTGAACGTGCTAAACGACATCAACTATTGTTATCCATCATCTTCATTGATATTGATGAGTTTAAACAAATCAATGACAAGCATGGCCATCAATTTGGTGATAAGGTCATCAAATGGGTTGCTGCAAGGATCAAAAAACGGGTCCGGGATACGGATTTTTTGGGGCGCTATGGTGGTGATGAATTTTTGATTGTCTGCCCAGATTGTAATGATACGCAAGCACTGTTTATTGCTCAGGACATTCGCAGTTTGTTGAATAATCCCAAACTACACGTAAAAGCAAGTGTGGGCGTGGCACAGATGCAAGCTAATGATACGCAACAAACACTATTAGAACGGGCTGATAAAGCGATGTATCAAGCCAAAAACCAAGGCAAAAATAAAGTCGTGGTGTATAAACAACGAAGCCAACTATAACGTTGGCTTCTATAAACTCAATGGCACATGATACTTACTGCATCATATCCAAATCTTCACCTTCCTTAACGATTTCTTCAGGAATAAGATCTTCCTTGCTGATACCGAGCAGTAATGCGACTGAACTTGAAATATATATCGATGAATATGTACCAATCACCACACCAAACAACAACGCTGTTGAGAAACCATGAATCAGTGCTCCACCCACAAAATACAATGCCAATAAGACAAGTATTGTTGTCACCGATGTAATAATGGTTCGATTCAACGTTTGTGTTAACGATATATTGATGATTTCTTCAGGATCTGCTTTACGCAATTTACGGAAGTTTTCGCGGATCCTATCAGACACAACAATCGTATCATTCAAAGAGTAACCGATAACGGCGAGTACTGCCGCCAAAATGGTTAAATCAAACTCTAACTGCAAAATTGAAAACAAGCCTAATGTAATAATCACATCATGTGCAAGTGCCGAAACTGAGCCTAACGCAAAGCGCCACTCAAAGCGCATCGCGACGTAAATTAAGATGCAAATCAACGCAGTGAGCATCGCCAAACCGCCTTGTTCAGTCAATTCTTCACCTACGTTAGGACCAACAAATTCGATACGACGCATATCCACGGTTTTGCCATTAGCGCGCAACGCGATCATGACCTGATCACCCACCTCTGCTGATTTGACGCCTGCACGTGGTGCTAACCGGATCAACACATCTTGGCTTGAACCGAAGTTTTGTACGATAGCATCACCAAACCCGGCGGTGTCTAACTCTAACCGAATTTCTTCTAGGTTAGCAGAATCGGGATAACCAACTTCAATCAGCGTACCACCGGTAAAATCCAGTCCCCAATTTAGCTGATTAACAGCCAGTGAGCCAATCGATGCTAGAATTAATAAGCTTGAGAACACCAAAGCAGGTATTCGTAAGCGCATGAATTTGACTGTGTCATTAATTTTTAATAAACGCATATTCTAGGCTTCCTTAAATCGACAAAGAATTAAGGCGACGACCGCCCCAAATTAAATTAACGAGTACACGCGTTAAAATAATCGCAGTGAACATTGATGTCGCAATCCCAATCATCAGTGTAATTGAAAAGCCTTTAATCGGACCTGTACCGACAGCAAACAAAATAAGTGCTGCGATAAAGGTGGTGATATTGGCATCCAAAATGGTCGAAAACGCACTGTCATAACCATGATGAATGGCTTGTTGTGGTGAACGCCCATCTCGAATTTCTTCGCGGATCCGTTCAAATATCAGCACATTTGCATCAACTGCCATACCAACAGTCAAGACAATCCCTGCCATACCAGGCAAAGTCAAGGTCGCCCCAGGGATCATTGACATAATCCCGACTATCATCACCAAATTCGCAATCAATGCAATATTGGCGACAATCCCAAAGGCTTTGTAATAGATAAGCATAAAGAACAACACAAGCAACAAACCGCCTTGAATCGCTTTCATACCTAATTCGATATTCTCCGCACCCAGACTTGGCCCTACAGTGCGCTCTTCAACAATCGTGATAGGCGCAATTAGAGCACCTGCTCTTAACAACAGCGACAGATCGCGAGCTTCTTTAGGTGAATCTAATCCGGTGATCCGGAAATTACTGCCCAGGCGCGCTTGAATGGTCGCCACAGAAATGACTTCTTCTTTCTTTTCAAAAATCAGCTTGTCATTGGCATCACGCTCACCGGTTGTTTTGTATTCAATAAACACAGTTGCCATTGGGTTACCAATATTATTTTTGGTGCCCTGTGACATTTTGGTGCCACCTTTAGAGTCCAATGAAATATTGACCTGTGGAATACCGTACTCATCCACACCACTATTAGCGTCGATAATATGATTACCTGTCAGCATCACACGCTTATTCAATAATTGTGGTACGCCATTGCGATCATTTACCAAAATCGAAGACGGTGGTATGCGACCGTTAACAGCATCACGCACATCATTGTCTTGGTCTAGCATTCTAAACTCTAACGTCGCTGTAGCATTCAAAATCTCTTTGGCTTTTGCAGTATCTTGAATACCCGGTAATTGAACGACAATTCGCTCTGCACCTTGCTTTTGCACTAAGGGCTCAGCAACACCTAATTGATTCACCCGATTACGGATGATCGTAATGTTTTGCTTAACGGCATAATCACGTATTTGCACTAACCGATTTTCAGAAAAAGTTGCACGAATAATCAATCCATCACGTTCAACAAAGACTAAATCAGGGTTGCGATTACGTAAGAAAAAACGTGCTGAATCCAATGTTTCTTGATCTCTAAACTGAATAGTGACCGCGTCACCCACTTGTTTTACTGTGCGGTAGCGTAAATCTTCTTCGCGCAATGCACTACGAAAATCGCCAACCATGTCTTCTGTGGCTTTGCTGATTGCAGAGTTCATATCCACTTCCATTAAGAAGTGCACTCCACCGCGTAAATCCAGACCCAATTTCATCGGGCTACCACCTAATGCAGCTAGCCATTCAGGGGTATCAGGGGCGAGGTTCATCGCAACAAAATAATCTTCACCGAGTTGTTTTTCTAGGGCTTCTCGGGCAACCAACTGCGTATCTGAATCATTGACGCGTACCAGAATTTTACCATCGGTATATTCAATACGTTTCGTCTCAATGCTTTGGCTAACAAGCAACTGTTCAATACGGGTGATCATCGCAGGGGTCACTTGCGCGTTGCGACCAGCAGATATCTGAATGGCGTGATCTTCGCCATAGATGTTAGGTAATGCGTACAAAGCGGATGCACCGACAATGAATAACACTAATAAATATTTCCAAATCGGAGATTGATTCAACACAACTCGTTCCTACTTTGAATATAAAAAAAATGGCTCGATATCCGAGCCATTACGATGCTTATACTGCTTTCATCGTGCCTTTTGGCAACACGGCAGTAACTGCATTTTTTTGTACTACAATCGCATTATTTTCATTTAATGCAACTTCAACAAAATCTTTATCTTCAGTTACTTTGGTAATTTTACCCACCAAGCCACCTTGTGTTAGCACCTCATCACCTTTTGATAATGATGACACTAGATTCTTATGCTCTTTTACACGCTTCGCTTGAGGGCGGTATAACAAAAAGTAAAAGATTAAACCAAATACCGCTAACATAATTAGCATTTCAAAACCGCCACCTTGTGCGCTGCCACCGGCTGCTTGTGCATGTGCTGTCGAAATAAATAAACTCATAGTGATTCCTTAATTGTTATAGTAATAATTGTCTATGCCGATTCTAATGCCGGCACTGGCATGTCTTTTTGTGCGTAAAATTCAGCGACAAATTCATCTAACTGCCCTTGCTCTATGGCATCACGTAAACCCTGCATCACACGTTGATAATAACGCAAATTGTGAATCGTGTTTAGGCGCGCACCAAGTATCTCATTACACTTGTCTAAGTGATGTAAATATGACCGAGAATAATTTTTACAAGTGTAACAGTCACATTTTTCATCTAACGGAGCAACATCTGTTTTGTGTTTTGCGTTACGGATCTTGACCACGCCGTCAGTAGTAAATAAGTGTCCATTACGAGCATTACGGGTTGGCATAACACAATCGAACATATCAATACCGCGGCGAACCGCTTCGACGATATCCTCAGGCTTGCCTACACCCATTAAGTAGCGCGGCTTGTTTTCTGGGCATTTGTGCGCAGTATTATCCAGTACACGGATCATATCCTCTTTGGGCTCTCCGACTGATAAACCGCCAATCGCATAACCATCAAAGCCGATTTTTTCGAGCGCTTCTAATGAAATATCACGTAACCCTTCATACATCCCGCCTTGGATAATTCCAAATAACGCTGCTGGACTATCGCCATGCTCATCTTTACTGCGCTGAGCCCAACGTAAAGACAACTCCATAGAAATTCGCGCTTCTTGTTCGGTCGCAGGATACGGCGTACATTCATCAAAGATCATGACAATATCAGAGCCAAGTTCACGTTGTACTTCGATTGATTTCTCCGGAGTTAACAGAATCTTTTCTCCATTGATCGGAGAACGGAAAGTGACCCCTTTTTCGTTGATTTTGCGCATTGCGCCTAAGCTAAATACTTGAAAGCCACCAGAGTCGGTTAAGATTGGTTTATCCCAATGCATAAAATCATGCAAATCACCGTGCTGCTGAATAATGCCAGTGCCTGGGCGTAGCATTAAATGAAAGGTGTTACCCAAACATATGTGTGCACCGGTATCTTTTAATTCTTCAGGCGTCATGCCTTTTACCGTGCCGTATGTACCGACAGGCATAAATGCAGGAGTCTCAACAACTCCGCGAGGAAATACCAGTTGCCCGCGACGGGCTTTGCCTTGTGTGGCGAGAAGTTTAAATTGCACGCAAAATCACCTACTAATCAATAATGGCGCGCATTATAGCAAACTAAAAACGGTTACACACCTTATAAAAATATCACTTGAAATACGCGATTATGCCTTTTCAATGAACATCGAATCACCGTAACTAAAAAATCGATATTCATGCTGTATCGCTTCAGCGTAGGCATGCATTACATTGTCTTGTCCGGCTAATGCACTGATCAACATCATCAAGGTAGATTCTGGTAAATGAAAATTGGTAAACATCGCGTCAACCACCTTGAAGGTAAAGCCTGGATAGATAAAAATACTGGTGTCGTCGTAGAACGGCACAATTAATTCATTGCTCGCGTCAGCTTTTTTAGCGGCAGATTCCAGCGAACGCATGGAGGTTGTGCCAACAGCAATCACCCGTTTACCTGCCGCTTTGGTCGCTTTGATTGCAGCAACAACATGTTCTGGCACTTCAGCGTATTCGGCATGCATGACGTGTTCCTCGACATTGTCGACTTTTACTGGTTGGAATGTGCCAGCGCCAACGTGTAAGGTCACAAATTCAGTTTGCACGCCTTTGGCCTTTAACTGCGCCAATATATCATCATCAAAATGCAATCCCGCTGTAGGGGCTGCTACCG
>CAKZLI010000036.1 GCA_937125395.1 uncultured Glaciecola sp. | reverse complement strand
GTCTAGAAGAGTTCACAAAAAATGATATTGAAGAAGATATGCAGGATCAATTAGCTATTGATAGCCTGTTAATGTCGTCTTGGGTGTTGGTGAAAAAAGCGAAAGATTATGCTGATAAAAACAAGATGGCTAATGAAGATTTGGTTAAGGCACTCGATATGCTCATGGATTATATAGAAGATACTGAGAGATTAAATCAATGTGGTATTGATGATCTAAAAATACTAATGAATTACAAGGATAAAAAAAATGAAACGTCATAACGACACTAACGGGGGAATGGGTTTATCTTGCCCCTCCCTCACCTACATACTGGCACTGGTTATTATCAACGTCACAAATTTGTATATTTTTTTTAGTTTATAGTATTGACATATTGTCAACATTGGTCTAATACTAAATACACAAGATAAATTAAAAGGTTCTATGAACCGCTTGAACGGAGAAAATAAGATGGCTATAAAACAAGCACCATACCAAGATATAGATATACCGCTTGGAACAAATTTTATGATTAAGCGTCCTGAATATACAAGAAATATGACAGTTGTGGACGTCCATAAAACATACGACTTTAATGGTGTGCTGGTGAAAACAAGATACGTATGTGATAATGGTTTAAGTAAAGATTATGATGTATGTAAAGTCACTATACAAAAGGCACTTATGAACAATTAATTTCATTTATACCATTGACATTTTGTCAATGATCTATAAAGTGATAATCACAATAATGATACAAAGCGTATTAAAAACAGGAGAAAATAGAATGAGTACATTTTAGTTTTATCAGATGCCAGTCGCACAGTCTAAGCAACTACAGGTTGGCATCGCATAAGACTAAGAAGTTTTGAGAGTAATTGAATAAGTCACAGCCTGAGCAACGTCAGGTGCTATAACCAACCCAAGGGGAGTTGGGTGATGAAATCCCCTTACAACATTAAATAAGGCTCTATGAGCCGCCAATAACAAAGGAAATAAAATGAGAAATCTAGAATTAACAACCAAAACAAAATTCGACATTATACAAGGACGTATTGTCAACGCTCTTAAGAACGGCTGTAACCATTACGGATCACTTTTCTTGGTCGCAAAGAATGCTGCCAGAGATAATGATTTCACAGCAACTGAGGATTTGGTCAAGCTTGCAATCTCAGCCGCTAAGACTGAGGTGACATCATGAGCCAGTATTACATTCTTACAGCAAAGAAACCTGATGGTAGTTACGATCACATTTTTGGTGACTATGACATTGATCTGGTTGAACAGGAAATATTCGATTGTCGCGATGACACAAATTATGACGATCACACAGACTTCAAAATCTTCACACTAGCCGATGACAATATCTCTTATGAGACCTTCATGGCTAACCTCAGCTCTCAATTCGTACAGCAGCAGGGAATTTAATTATGTTTGACCATTTAACTGGATATACAGACGGGCCTTGGCAAGTTGACTATGATTATGATGGTGGCGACCCTTACGGCAATATTCGCATTATGCCAGAAAGCAGTAACTATCATGTCATTTCTATACTTTGGCAAGATGACGCCCCTCTGCCTGATTTCAATGCAGAGCAAAAAGCAAACGCCCAGCTCATAGCAGCGGCCCCTGACCTACTCAAAGAATACAGAGCGATAAGAAGGGCTTTAACCAACTTACGAGAAGCGCAGAAGAATTATATAGCGTTTAAAAATCAAGGTGTTCTTGAGCCGGACTACAGAGATGAACTTGAACAACTTGGCGCATTGGTTGGCATCTATGCGATTGAAGCTGACGCAATACTGATAGGGAATAAGTAAATGACCTACCATCCAAACATGGGGATCACCAGAGAGCTGTATAACGAGCAACACGTTACATCAGCCTATCAAGGCGACATCGGTGAGCGCATTGAGATCAAAGCGAAGGTTAAATATCAATCAGGATCGCTCACCGATTGGGGATACAAGTTTTATGTAACCCTTGAAGATGAAATGAACAACCTGTTCTTCTACGCCGGATCAGTTGATCTAGGTAAGCCAGAGCAGCAAGTATCGATCCGCGCCACAGTAACAAGGCACGGACTTAAAAATGGCAAGCGTACAACCTACGTAAGCCGCCCCCTTAAATTAGTGAAAGAAGTATCATGAATGAAGAAAGAATTTTAAAAGTAGCAGACGCCATCGAAAACCATCACTTCAAAACCCTCGGCTTTAATATGGAAAGTTTTATTGCTGAACATAGCTCAGACAGATCAGAGCATGATTGTGGAACAACAGCGTGTATTGCTGGTTGGGTACATGCTCTACAGAAAGGCATAAAAAAGACCTTAATGTGTAAACTTGCAGATGATATTGGAGAATATGCACAAAAATATCTTGGACTTAATGACCACCAAGCTGATCGTTTATTTTATGAGGTCAACTCAAACATCACCGACAAAGAGGCTGTTAAGGTGCTTCGTCACCTCGCCGAGACTGGCGTGGTTGACTGGCAGATCGTTTATGATGAGCGTGAAGCCGCTTAATCACCCCAGTAACAGTAGAGTAAAGTAAATGGATATATCAAATGACGAGCTTGATTTTATGTGGAATGAGATCAAGCCAGAGTTACCGAGGTTTGCAGAGAATAATCACGCACTCTCAGCTGAGGTTAACCTGTACAATAATGGCAAGATTACACCCAACCAGCTACACGCAGGGGGAATGATCAAGCTTGGTTATCATCTTAATAACGTAAGTGATGAGATCAAGAACACGCCAAAAGGACAACATCTAATTACTCAGTATTTAGAATGGAGCCGCAAATCAAACTTGTTTATGGTTGATGTGGAACTCAGCATTCACGTCATTGCCAGAAACGCCACAATTAAAGATGCAGCAGCATATTTTGAGGCTGATCACGCAAGGATAATGAGTAATTTAATTAGAGCGTTAAGGCTTTATTCAAAATTATTTCTGGATGTTGAACCATGTGATGTGCTAGAAGTACAGGAAAATCCAAAAGGTATTTTAGTGACGCCACTTCAAATCAAAGAACTACGACGAAGTAAGGGGATGTCCTTACGGGCTTTATCAATACACCTTGGATGTAACATGAGATTTGTCCGGCAGCTGGAAACCCCAGCGGAAAAGTTAGATGGCAGACCAAACAAAAGCCATCGAACCCCCTCGCCGGAGATACTTGAGAAGCTTGAAGCACTACATAATATGTAGTTTTTTTAAACAATAATTGTTGACATATTGTCAATGAATGGAGGATGAAATGATCTGTGATTACTGCAACAAAGAATTTGGTGATGAATTTGAAAGCCGCCCATATTGTGAAAATCAAGATTGCGAAGAAAAGCATTACGCACAATCAGACGGCCGGATTTATGCTGACCATTCGAAAATAACTGATGAACAGAAACAAGCAACGATGGGCGAAGCGTCACAAGACGTTCGTCTGAAAGGCGGTTCAAATGGAAATTAACATACTGGATAGAGTGAGCGTAAAGGCACTTGATGTATCTGGCACTGTACTGTCAATCCACCATCAGATTGGAAAAACAGAATATCAAGTCAGATACTTCATGAATGGAGAACCTCAGACAATTTATTATCATGACTTTGAAATTGAGAAAATAGATGAATAATTGCAATAGATGCGACGACTACGCAGGGAAAGTGACGCATGAAAACCAAGCGTTACTGCCTATTAATGGAAAAGTGAGGTGCATTGACTGGTGTATTCACCACATAGTAGCCGCCTTAAATGCAGGAGGGGTTGAAACAGTCGCTTGTTGTTGTGGTCACGGAAAACAAGACGGGCGGATAGATTTGGCTGATGGTCGTGTTTTGATAATTCAACAATCTGACGTTCGCCAAAGAGAGGGTAAATCATGAGTGACGACGACGACAATATTATTTCACTTGATGAAAAAAAATCCGACATTACTAGTCGGCAAATGGTAGTGGATAATCGAAGGAAATTTCACCCTGATAGGTGTAAGCATGAAGGCTCAGTCATTGTAGACGGCAAAGAAGCTATGGTCGAATGTCGCGACTGCGGTGCACTTCTAAATCCCATTTACGTGCTTCAGCTTATGGCAGCGAAAGAAAGTTACTATCGTCGGCATGTAACTGCTCTGCGCGAACATTTACACGACCTCGAAGAAGAAATTAAAGGACGGCAACGAACGAAGTGCACTCACTGTAGCAATATGACAGCAATTAAATTCAAAAACAGGATGCCACAAACATGGTACGCAAAACCAGATTATTAATGAGAAAAGACGTTCGAGGAGATCAGAAAAATGGCTGAGCAAAATCAACAATTTGATAGTTTTCAGGAATGGGTAAATAAAGCATCGTCGTGGCTAACTCGACACCCTCGATATCATGAAAGATTTTACAAGGTTGTCTGTTTTGACACTAAAGGACGCCGTTGCCAAATAGGTAAGGATTTTATGCGAGCGGACGAAGAAGGAACTTTCCCTATTCGTTGGTGGTGGCCCGACCAACCAATTGAAGAACTTGTCGTTCGCCTAGATGACACAAAGACCAAATAAATAAAGAAGAATAAATTACATGGTACATAATCCTTGGGCCGATAAGCCCGAACATAAATCCATCGAATTAAACATCCAAAGGAAAGATCTTCCAGACTATAAAAAGGAAGCTCTCGACCCAAACGATGCAATCATGGATTTCGCCAGTGAGCTAGAAGCATTCGGTCTCAAGTTAACGGGATTGCCAGAACTTACAGGATCGATTGTGCGTGTGCCAACTCAGGATGACAGACGAGGCAAGAAGACAGGATGGTACATCCTTTACGATGGCCCTATTCTAGCCGGATCATATGGTGACTTCAGGTCAAGTGATAGTGGCAACACATGGTCATCGATTGAGAAGTCATCCATGTCATCGTCACAGCTGGTTGATTATCAGAACACCATTCGAGAGGCCAGAGAAAGACGCGAAGCAGAATTACTAGTGCTTCAGAAAGAAGCCGCGACTGAAGCTCGTGAGATATATCTTAACGGCATCCCTGTTGCCGACTTCAAATACCTCACCAACAAAAAATTGGATGGCACAGCCAACGTATCCACATCAGAGGAATATTATCAGGGCTGGATGATGCTTCCGCTATATGATGAAGCTGGAGATATTGTTTCACTTCAATTTATCAGCGAGACTGGACAGAAATACTTCTTCACCAACGGACGTATTGAAGGTTGCTACAATCTAGTTAAAGGCGAAACCGATGAGATTTACATCGCTGAAGGCTACGCCACAGCGAGGACAGTGACCGAAGCCACAGGAAAAATGTGTGCGGTCGCTTGGAACGCTAATAATCTTATGTCTGTTGCGGAAAATGTCAGAGCGAAATATCCAAACAGCATTATAACGGTCGCCGGAGACAATGATCACGAAACTGAAATTCAAGGACAGCTGGTCAATGTTGGCTTTAATAAAGCTGATATGGTTGCCAAGACACTTGGATTGAAATCTGTGTTTCCAGTATGCGAAGCTGGTGAGAGTGATTTTAATGACATCCACATCAGCAAAGGGATCGATGCTGTTCGTGAAATGATTGTCACGAAAACAAAAGCATACGACAACAGCAAGACAAAGAAATATAAAGATTTGCCTGCCAACTTGCTGAACCCGCCTGCAATCCTCGCGGATATCGTGAACTATTACAACGCCACAGCACGCGCACCGCAAGAGGGCTTTGCTGTACAGACAGCCCTCGCCCTTTGTAGCTTGGTATGTGGTCGCTCATTCAGGACAACCAAAGCAAATTACTCAAGCTTATACTTCCTGAATATTGCGAAGTCAGGGACAGGTAAAGAGCATTCCAAAACTGTGATTGAGAAGATTATGGCAGCTGTAGACGATGGCGACCTGATTAATGGTGGTTATACTTCTGCCGGAGCTGTTGTCACCACATTACTCAAGCAGCCACGCCATTG
>CAKZLI010000035.1 GCA_937125395.1 uncultured Glaciecola sp. | reverse complement strand
TGGTTGGACTCATGATATAACGAATATTGGTTCAGAAGAGCTAATTGTTATGCTGTGGGCAAATGAAATATTTGATAGAGAAAAACCAGATACCGTCGCTATGCCTTTATAAAATGCGGTTATTTAATTTAATAAGTTGAAAGTGAAAAAGTGAAAAAGTGAAAAAATGAAAAAGTTAAAAGTGATGTCTGTTGTTGGAACAAGGCCAGAAATAATTCGTTTATCTCGAGTACTTGCAAAGCTTGATGAGCATTGCGAACATATTTTGGTACATACTGGTCAAAACTATGATTTTGAACTTAATGAAGTTTTTTTTAACGATTTAGGTGTCAGAAAGCCTGATTACTTTTTAAATGCTGCTGGTAAAAATGCAGCTGAAACAATTGGTCAAGTAATTATTAAAGTCGACCAAGTACTTGAAGAGGTTAATCCTGAGGCAATGCTTGTATTGGGCGACACAAATTCATGTATTTCAGCCATACCAGCAAAGCGACGAAAAGTACCAATATTTCATATGGAAGCAGGGAATCGTTGCTTTGACCAACGAGTTCCTGAAGAAACTAATCGTAAAATAGTCGACCATACTGCTGATATTAATCTGACTTATAGCACCATCGCACGAGACTATTTGTTAGCTGAAGGAATTCCTGCCGATCGTATTATTAAAACTGGCAGCCCTATGTTTGAAGTCTTAAATCATTATATGACTCAAATTGATGCATCAAATGTACTAAAAGAGTTAGGGCTTAAAAAAAGTAGTTTTTTTGTAGTAAGTGCTCACAGAGAAGAAAATGTTGACTCTCCAAAACAGCTTATAAATTTAGCAAGTACTCTTAACACATTAGCTGAGTATTATGATATGCCGGTGATTATTTCAACTCACCCACGCACCAGAAATAGAATAGAAGCACAGGGTATTGAGTTTCATAAAAATATTAGACTATTAAAGCCGTTAGGTTTTCATGATTATAATAATTTACAAAAAAATGCGAAGGCAGTACTTTCTGATAGTGGGACTATTAACGAAGAGTCTTCAATAATGAACTTTCCAGCGTTAAACCTACGCGAAGCCCACGAGCGCCCTGAGGGAATGGAAGAAGCATCAGTAATGATGGTAGGTTTAGGAGCTGAGCGTGTTATGCAGGGATTAGATATATTAGAGTCTCAACCAGCAGGAGAGCAGCGCTTACTTCGCCAGGTTTATGACTACAGTATGCCAAATGTTGCAGATAAAGTTGTAAGAATAATTCACTCCTATACTGATTATGTAAATAGAGTAGTGTGGAAAAAATATTAGACGTTAGCTTTAATAAAGGTTCTAAGTGAAAATATTATTATTAACCCAATGGTTTGATCCAGAGCCTACATTTAAAGGGTTACTTTTTGCTCAGGCTCTTAGAGCCGAAGGGCATGAAGTTGAAGTTTTGACAGGTTTCCCTAACTACCCCGGAGGAAAAGTTTACGATGGCTATAAGATCAGTGCTTATCAAAAAGATATTGTTGATGGAATAACGATACATCGTGCTCCCTTATATCCAAGTCATGATGGGTCAGCAATTAGACGTATATTTAATTACCTATCTTTTGCTATTAGCACTTTTTTTATTGGTTTGATAAAAACTAGACGGATAGATGTAATTTATAGTTATCACCCTCCAATTACGACATCATTGTCTGCTTATTTATTGGGTTTGTTTAAAAGAGTTCCATTTGTAATTGACGTACAAGACTTATGGCCTGATACATTGTCTGCAACAGGTATGGTAAAAAATAAAAATATACTTTTTCTTGTAGGAAAAGTCTGTGATTTTATATATCGAAAGGCGGCGAAAATTGTGGTACTTTCACCCGGATTTAAAGATCGTATCGAGTCTAGAGGTGTGCCAAATGATAAACTTGAAATTATTTATAATTGGTGTAATGAGCCAGCGCTAAATGATTTTGAAGAGACTTCTGTAAAATTACCGGATAATGGCAATTTAAATTTAGTATTTGCTGGTAACCTCGGTTTTGCACAAGGCTTGCCTACTATAGTTGGGGCTGCTGAAATACTTCAAAAAAATGATATCAAACTTAATGTTATTTTAATTGGTGATGGCGTCGCTAAATCAAAAGCTATTAAGGACTCTGAAACTAAATTATTAAATAATATATACTACCTCCCCCGTATACCCATGAAACAAGTTGGTGGTATTCTAGCTAAAGCAGATATGCTATTAGTGCACTTAAATAATAACGAACTATTTGAGATTACAATTCCATCTAGAACTCAAGCTTGTCTTGCTATGGCTAAACCAATAGTTATGGGTGTTTCTGGAGATGCCGCTGATTTAATTAATCAGTCTAATTCCGGCGTAACTTGTAAACCTGATAATCCAGTCTTGCTTGCTGATGCTATTATTAAGCTATCATTATTAACGGATAAGAAGAGGGCTCAAATGGGTATTAATGGCCGCGATTTCTACTATAAAGAGCTTTCACTTAAAATTGGAGTTGCCAAATTTATCCATATTTTCAAGGATATTGTATGAAGCGTCTATTTGATTTTATAGTTGCATTGAGCGCATCACTTATTTTGTTACCCGTAATAATGATTGTTGCTTTACTAATTAGGCTTAAGTTAGGTTCGCCCATTTTATTTACGCAAGACCGCCCTGGTTTGAATGGTAACGTATTCAAAATGATGAAGTTTAGAAGTATGCTCGATGGTAAAGACAGACAAGGCAACTTGCTCCCAGACGATGAGCGAATGGCTCCGTTTGGTGCTTTTTTACGTTCAACCAGCTTAGATGAATTACCTGGTTTATTTAATGTAATAAAAGGCGATATGAGCTTAGTAGGGCCAAGACCATTACTCATACAATATTTACCGTTATATAGCAACGAACAAGCGCGCCGACACGATGTTCGTCCTGGTATTACTGGTTGGGCACAAGTTAATGGTCGTAATTCAATCAGTTGGGAGCAAAAATTTAAACTGGATGTGTGGTACGTCGATAATCAAAGTTTTTTGCTCGATATTAAAATTTTATTACTCACAGTAAAAAAAGTGTTTGTTCGTGAAGGCATTAGCGCTGATGGACATGTAACTATTGAGCCGTTTAAAGGCTTAAAAAATGACTAAAGAGTTAGCAATAGTTGGGGCTAGTGGGCATGGCAAGGTAGTTGCTGATATTGCTGAGCAGCTTGGTTTTACAATTAAATTCTATGATGATGCTTATCCAAATAAAACTACAATTGGTCATTGGTCAATACTTGGTCCTACTTCTGATTTAATAGCCTTTAACCACAAAAATGTTGAACTAATTAATAATGCTGTTGTGGCTATTGGTAATAACGATATTAGATTTCAGAAAATAAAGCAGCTACAAGAAAATGGTTTTAATTTAATTACTTTAATTCACCCGTCAGCTGTAGTTAGCCAGTATGCTTCCATTGAGAATGGAAGCGTAGTTTTCCCAAGAGCTGTTATTAATGCTTTTGCACGAATAGGTTTAGGAGCAATCATAAATACTGGGTCGATTGTTGAACATGACTGTATCGTCGGTGATTATGCCCACATAAGCCCAAATGCGTCACTTTCTGGTGGTGTCGAAGTTGGCTCAAAATGTTGGATTGGTGTTGGTAGTCAGGTTAAACAATTGGTTAAGATTGGAGATAACACGATTATAGGTGCTGGAAGCACTGTCCTTTCTGATATACCATCTGATGTCACCGCTGTTGGTTCTCCTGCCAAAGTAATATAACTAAATTAAATAATAAGTTTGGATAAGAATGTTAAACACCCCATTTTCTCCTTGGCCTTCATTTTCTGAAATGGAAGCTAATAAAACAAAAGATATACTCCTTTCAAACAAAGTTAATTACTGGACAGGTAATGAATGTCGTAGTTTCGAGAAAGAGTTTGCTCATTATACTGAGTGTTCATTTGCAGTTGCAGTAAGTAATGGAACTCTAGCGTTAGATTTAGCTTTCGCTGCCTTAGGTATAAAAACAGGTGATGTGGTTATTGTTACATCTCGGACGTTTTTAGCCTCTGTATCTAGTATCGTGAATTGTGGTGCTATTCCAGTGTTTGTTGATATATCACCTGATACCCAAAACATTACACCTGAAACTATTAGTGCTGCTATTACAGAAAAAACTGTAGCTATTGTTTGTGTTCATCTTGCTGGATGGGCATGTGAAATGGATGAGATAATGCAGATAGCTAGCGATAATGATTTATTCATTGTTGAGGATTGTGCGCAAGCACATGGTGCTAAATACAAAGGTAAATCCCTCGGATCAATAGGGCATGTAGGCTGTTGGAGTTTTTGTCAAGATAAGATTATGACCACTGGTGGTGAAGGTGGTATGGTCACTACTAATGATGAAAGCCTCTGGAAGAAAATGTGGGCTTATAAAGATCACGGTAAGTCATATGACGCCATTTATCATAAAGAACATCCTCCTGGTTTTAGATGGCTACACGAATCATTTGGCACTAACTGGCGTATGACTGAGATTCAAGGTGCTATTGGACGCTATCAATTAACGCAAATGCCTTCATGGACCCAAAAGCGAAATGATAATCAAAATGCGATTTGGGAGTGTGCAAAGACACTCAATGGACTGCGTGTACCTCATTTTAAATGTTCAGCATGTCCAGGATGTGATAGTACTTCTAAATGTGTACATGCAGCTTACAAATGTTATGTTTTTGTTGAAAACCAGTCATTAAATGAAGGTTGGGACAGAGATAAAATCATAGATGAAGTGATTAAGCGAGGTGTGCCTTGTTTTTCAGGTTCATGTTCAGAGGTGTATTTAGAGAAAGCATTCGATAATACTAGTTATCGTCCGCAAGAGCGTTTACCTGTGGCCAAAGAACTAGGTGAAACGTCTTTAATGTTTTTGGTACATCCAACTCTAACTGAAGAAGAAATAAAGCTGACTTGTTCTGTACTTTCTGAAGTCATGCATCTGGCTGCGAAGCAAGATTAGTTTTGCTGTTTCAGGATAATAAATGGTTATTATCCTGAAACTAATCATCCATCAAATCCCATGCACGTAAATACTTGATCACAGTTGATTCGCTACTCCATCCCCCACGTAGCATGATCTTTTCCATCGAAACCCCTCGCATTAATAAATCCAACGCACCGCCTACTCGAAAGGAATGTCCTGAAAAGGGATATTCAGTTTCCATATCACTTCTAGCTTGAATATCTTGCACAATACGATTAATACTACTGCTAGTAAGTTGTTTCATGATGTTATTGTATTTATTGATCCCTCTCAAAATATAACCATCACCTGCCAAATCCTTCCAAGTCATTAATAATTCATAAAGCTCTTTACTAATCGGTATCGCTTTACCTCTACCGTTTTGGTCAGTTTTACTAAAGCGCAAATTCATGGCGTAACGTTCACCGGGTAACACTTTTATATCACTGAATTTGAATTCACATAATTCAGAGCGTCGTCGCATCGTCTCATTACCGAGCTTTAACATGACGATATTCCGTAATCTGATTTTACCTTCACCACAATAGGGGAGAAGTTGTTCAATGCGTTCTTGGGTTAGTGGTTCTGCTTGTTGTTGCGCCGTTCCTTTTTGACGTTTTATTTTCTTAAGCTGTAAAAATACATCAGCATGTTTTGTGGTATCGGGTAATGTCAAAAATCGAAAGATAGATGATAATGATGTGATTCGTCTAGATATTGTGGCAGTGCTCAGATCAACAGACCTTTCTTTGATATAAAAAACCATATCTGAAGGTTCATGGTTGAGAGGTTCAATTTCATGATTTTTACACCAATGTGCAAAATCTTCATAGTCACTGCGATAGGCACGAATGGTGTTTTTAGCAAAAGCACCATTTAACTTTTTAAATAATTCTTCAATCATGCTATAAATACCTATGTAAATAACTATAATTGGAATATTTTATTCCATAAGTGGAATTATGTCAATCAGTGTTGAGCAAATTAAAGCTGCTAGAGCAATTTTAGGAATGAGTGCAGCTGATTTAGCGTCAATTAGTGGGGTCGGTGGCACTACCATTCGTAGGTATGAAATGGGCTCAGGAATACCTAATGCTAATCTTCAAAACATCATGAAAATTAAACATGCTTTAGAATCTGCAGGCATAGAATTCACCGGTGATCCATTACAGAACCCTGGTGTCACATTTCATCTATCTAAAGGTGATGATAATGACTGATACACATGCTTTATCTAAGCTTACCAGCCTTCGTACTGTGAAAATGCAACCGAAGCATCAGCAAGAGTTTGATTTTATATTTGAATCACTTATTACGGAGCTCGATACACCATCAGCCTTCACAATTGTATTAACAGAGCAAATTGCAGAGTGTTTATTCTGGTTAAAACAGCATAATAAAGACAAAGAAGAGATCATTTGTTTTGCGATGGGAGAAGAGCTAGTACAAGCTATGCTTTTTAGGAATTTATCCATATATGCAGAAGGATTTACGCAGATCATTAAGCACATATATGCTAATACCTTAGATAAAGAGACTGAAGAATCGGAACTGTTTCGTGTGTTTAATAAAACAATGGATGAAAGGGGATTGAGCCTCGATACATTACGTGCCAAAGCCATGCTAGCGAGAATGGATAAAATCAATGATTTGGATGTGGTGTTATCTCGACATATACAGAATCTACGTCACTTGCAAAAAGGCTTGGATGCATTTGATTTTAAGAAAAAGATGCTCAAACGACTGGATTTAGAAATCGAACTATTAACTCTTAAAAACGATACCTTACGTGATCAGTCTAGAAAAGTTATTAGCCAATCGCAATAACGCACAGCGCTCCACTGGACCTAAGTCAAAAGCAGGCAAAAAACGGGTTGCAAACAATGCCTTGTCCCATGGCTTAAGTGTTAAATGTGAACATGATGAAAATCCGATATATCAATCATTATTATCAATGCTAGTTGATGAAGGGTATGAGGGCGATGCTGCGCAAGAGATTGCAGTGGCAATGGCTGAGTATCGCAGGGTCATGGATGCGTATTACCAAACATATTGTGATATCCCCCCATTAGGTGAATTTTATGAAATGTCTCCTGATGCGACTATGGGTGCGATGTTTGAATTTGCAGGGGGTAAAGTCAGTGCAAAAGAGACGATACAGGTGGCGAATAAACTGATTACAGTGAGAAATAATGAGCATCGTGAAGGGACACAATCGATGCGGCATGGGACTCACATGAAACGTTTTATTCGTTATCAAAGAAAGGCGGCAGCCCAGGTGGGAAAGGCGTTGAGAAAAAATGACATAACAAAGCCAAGCTTTTAACGAGCGATAACACTGATTATCGCCCTAAAGAAAGACTCCCTGTAGCCAAAGAATTAGGAGAAACATCATTGATGTTTTTGGTGCATCCAACACTGACGGATGAAGAAATAAAACTAACTTGTGATGTGTTAAAGGAAGTCATGACATTAGCTGCGCCTCAATCCTAACAATCCATTAAATCCTATGTTTTCACATGGCGAATCAGTCCTGATTCGCTGTTTTAATCTTTACAAGCGATGTTCATGCAGGATAATAGTTTTGTATTTTGCTTCTTCAAATGGGGCAACATACAGTACTATTTTTATAAGCCTATACTAAAGCTCCATCATATGCCAAGCTATAAGGTATCGAAACACTACTGCCTTGGCACGTTATTCTCAATTAGTGGTGTTTACCGGACGGACACGAATTAATTACCAAAATAAAGTAGGCTATTACAATGTTTAAGTTCGAAGCCTTTGCTAAATGATGATATGCGTTGTTACATTTTAAGGAGGCTCAATGGCATTTAGTAATAATGACTGGGAATTTCTTCTCATTGGTAGTCCTAATGATCTATGTTCCTTATCAAATTCTCGTAGTGGTCACTATTTTCATATTTACAATTTACCAGATGATTTATTGGATTGCGATGTAGATGATTATCGAATGAAAAGCATTTACTGTAATAACGAAACAGATTTGGAAATAGTATGGCAGATCGGGTATGAATTGATTTCACTTTTTAATGGTGCAGCTAGATTAAGGGACGTTAACTTCAGAAAGTTGGAAATTGATAGACTTTGGAATAAAGAACAAGACGTTGAATATCGGCCGAATCAAAATCTCATTGGAATGCTTGGAAAGCCTGACTTGCCACGTCATCAAATAGCAGAACAAATGTGCCGAACGAATAACGATGATAGGCTAGTTTTTTTAAATTTAGCCACGGAACATGAGGATGTTTATCTGTTGTTGAAGTTATTTGATCTAGAACCAAGCTGGATTAACAATTATAAGATAATGGAAACAGTTGAGTCCTTAGCGATAAGGGAAGAGCTTGACTTACAGATATGTAAATCAACACGAAAGTCATTTACTAATGTAGCAAATAACTTTTCTATCTCTGGTTTTGATTCAAGACATGGGTTTAAAGAAGTCGTAAAAATAAATAAGACAGCTGTATTAACTTTGAATGAAGCAAATATTTTTATAAGAGATATTGCGACATCCTACTTTATTAAAAAATATAACATGTTGAGTTGGCAGGGCGCTAATGAAACTGGTGCCTCTGCTTGAAGCATTAAGGTTACATTCAATTTAGGAGTATATTTTGGGTATTAAGTTTGGTGAAATAGATTCAGGTCAGATATTAGATAATGAATTTCGTATTATGATTCTAGAAAGTGTTGTAGATAGGATTTTACAAACAAATCCTGCAGCATTTGCTAACTTGAATATGCAAGATATCAGAAATAAAGTAGTTGCTGATTTGCAAAAAAAATATCCTAATTCAGGTATTGGGCTTAAGGAGTAAGATAATGTCTAACTTACTCTCCAACAATTCAGGTTTAGTCACTGCGACTATAAAACCCAAGCAACAAACATATCATTTGGTTACTGATGAAACTCTTAGTGCTATTAAAGAAAAAAGCACAGTAGCAGATTTACTAATGTTAGTTACAAGTTTGCTATTTGGTGCGTTTTTTTCGGTCATAATTACCGTAAATGCCTCAGTTGGTTTGCCTGCAGAGGCACTAAAAAGCTTATCTATTTATAGATATGTATTCTTTGGCTTTGGTATTTTATTTTTAATAATGACAATAGCTACAGTGATTATGAGTAATAGAATTATTAAGAGTGTTAAAAGTTCAGAAAATACTCTGACAGCCGGAGCAGAGTAAAAGTGCCCTTTATAACAACTTTTAATAAGTAAAGTTAAGTTGAAGGCTGGGATTACGAAAGTATGTATCGTTTAGCTTGATTTGAAATGTCCGTCCGGTAACCCCAACTAGCATCTTAATTTTGCACCATTGATAATTTATTTTTCTAAACTAGCAGACATTATGCGCAAAACGCGACCCTCACGTGAACAATGGAATGCTGTTACTGCAAGATAACAATCCAGTGGTCTTTGTGATTTTACGAGGCATACAAGCAGGAAAATGTTTGTTTAGCCCAATGAGATTTATCTACATTGTGTGTATGTCGGTGTTTGTCAAACTAGTTGTCGTGATTAACCTATTTTACATCTTCAATTTCAACCCTATCACGGGCAGGATTTA
>CAKZLI010000034.1 GCA_937125395.1 uncultured Glaciecola sp. | reverse complement strand
TCGTGTTGTAACCTGCATCAACAAACACCTCAGATAACACCTGGTACATTTGCATTTGCGCACTATTACCTACTCCCGTAATAAACAAAATATGCCCTTTGGTAACTGGGTTCAATGCTTGATACTGCAGTGTGTTTAATACATGTGCGCCAACGGTGACAGGTAAGATATAATCGTTAATTTGGCGTTGTACATCAGCTGCAAATGTTTGGGTTTGTATGGCAAGATAATTCAGTGTGAGCGGATTAATGATCTCTGTTGGTTGCTCAGGTGTTTCAGTTGCAGGTATGTCAGTTACAGGCGTTTGAGCATAGCTAATCGGGATGTAAAATAACCCAATCAAAAAAACCAATACTATACCGAAATTAAAGGACGATATACTTGTCTTGAATTGAAAATGTACCTGCATACTCACGCTTATTAGACATTGGTTATAGCAGCTTATCGGCAGAATTTACTCGGGGTTAAACCAATTAAGTTGCTCGCGTAAGTTAACGACAGTACCAACAATAATTAATGCTGGGGGGGTGATTTCTGCCGCTTGAATTTTTGCGACAATATTGGTTAATGTACCTACCACCACTTTTTGATGAGGCATCGTTGCTGACGCGACAATCGCGATCGGCATATCAGGTGACATCCCATGTGCTATCAGTTCTTTGCTTATAATCGATAAGCCTGTCATACCCATATAAAAAACAGTAGTTTGCTGTGGTTGTGACAAGGCCGTCCAATTTAGATTAATGGTATCATCACGCAAGTGCCCAGTAGCAAATACAACAGATTGGGCATGGTCACGGTGCGTTAAAGGGATGCCTGCATAGGAGGCTGCACCACTTGCCGCAGTAACGGCAGGGACGACCTGAAAACTGATCCCTTGTTCGACCAACGTTTCGAGCTCTTCACCGCCACGTCCAAAGATAAATGGGTCGCCGCCTTTAAGACGGACAACACGATTCCCTGCAAGGGCTTTGTCTACAAGCAACTGATTGATTTGATCTTGTGGGATAGTGTGTTTCGACTTAGCTTTACCAACGTAGATTTTTTCTGCATCACGACGGACTAATTCTACGATTTCAGGTGAAACTAATCGGTCGTACACAACAATATCCGCTTTTTGCATTAAGCGTAAAGCACGAAACGTCAGTAAATCCGGGTCACCTGGGCCAGCACCCACAAGATAAACTTCTCCTTGAGAGTGATCACCATCCGCAAATGCGTCTAACTCACGAACAAAATCGGCATCGGCTTTTGCTTCATCACCTTGCAATACAGACTCAGCGATATCTCCATCAAATACCGATTCCCAAAAATAGCGTCGTTGGGTTACTGTCGCGAGACGTGATTTTACAGCATTACGAAATTTTTCAGAAAAACGGCCAAGACGCTCTACTTTGTTCGGGATAACACTTTCTAGTTTTTGGCGTAAATAGCGCAATAAAACTGGAGCAACACCCCCACTAGACATAGCAATAATGATGGGTGAACGATCAACAATGGAAGGGGTAATAAATTTACATAGTGGCGTATTATCCACGACATTGACTAAAATATTGTTTGCTGTGGCGTGATCATGAATATGCTGATTAACAGCTCCATCATCTGTAGCAACAAAAATCATATTGTGGGCAAAGATATCTGAATCAACGAACTTTCGCTCGTGTAACGTTAATCCATGTTGCTTAACCAGGGTTTGTACCGTATCGCTGACCCAAGGGGAAACGATAGTGACTTTAGCTGGGGTTTTTAGGATAAGTTCAAGTTTGCGGGCGCCAACTTCTCCAGCTCCAACGATTAATACAGATAAATGCTCAGCATCTATAAATACTGGAAAGTACTGCATAATCGTCGGATCCTTCTTATCCTAAACTGCGCCTAAAAAATCAGATTAGTCTTCTGATTTTTTAGGGCCTTTACGGTGTTCTTTTTTGGCAAAATTAGGTTTGGCGCGCTCGCCACCACCTGGTTTACCAGAACGTGCTGGCGGCTTATCAGACCATTCACGAATAGCTAAGCGTTGACCTGCAACACGTGTACCACTTAATTGGTCTTTCGTTTCTGTTGGCATACCAGCAGGCAAATCAACCGTTGAATACGTATCATAAATTTCGATAGCGCCAATGTTTTTAGAACTGATATTCGCTTCGTTAGCAATCGCGCCAACAATGTTACCAGGCTTAACATGATGTACATGACCGACGTCGATACGGAAGCGTTTCATGCCTGCATCAGGAGTAGTACGTTCACGAGGGCGACGTTCGCCACGCTCACCACCACGTCCACGTCCACGTTCGCCACCACGGCCACCACGCTCACGACCGCCGAAGCTGTCATTGCGTTCACGTCGTTCGCGTCGTTCAGGCATCGCATTAAGATCTGGACGATCCCCTTCTTTAAGAAGTAAATGCTCGTCACCTTGGGCGATTTTGGCTAGAGCCGCCATTAAGACTTCGGCGTCGACTTCCGCTTCAGCTTTAATAGATTCAATGATTGGGATCAAAGATTGAATTGAATCGTCTTTAGTTGCTTCAATCACCGATGTTTTAAAGCGACCAAGACGAGACTCATTGATATCCGAAATACTCGGGATAGTCATTTGTTCAACTTTTTGATTGGTTGTTTTTTCGATTTGGAACAATAAACGCTTTTCACGATGTGAGATAAATAATATCGCATCACCTGAACGTCCAGCTCGACCGGTACGACCGATACGGTGAACATAAGATTCTGTGTCATACGGGATATCAAAGTTGATAACGTGAGATACACGTTCAACATCCAAACCACGTGCTACAACATCTGTGGCGATTAAGATATCGATACTGCCTGATTTTAAGCGCTCAACTGTGCGTTCACGTGATTTTTGTGGAATATCACCATTAAGCGCTTCAACATCATATCCGCGGGCTGATAACTTATCAGCTAATTCAAGTGTGGCTGTTTTGGTGCGCACAAACACGATGACGCCATCAAATTTTTCTACTTCAAGAATACGTGTTAACGCTTCCAATTTGTGATGACCAGCAACTTGGCAATAACGTTGACGAATAGTCGGTGCTGTTGCCACTTTTGATTCAATTTTGACGTGTTTAGGTTCATTTAAGTAACGCTGTGAAATTTTCTTGATCTGAGTCGGCATCGTTGCTGAGAATAACGCAGTTTGACGCTCTTTTGGCGCATGCGATAAAATCAATTCAACATCATCAATGAATCCCATACGTAACATTTCGTCGGCTTCATCAAGCACTAAGAATTTGAGTTGATCAAGTTTCAATGTTTTACGTTGGATGTGATCGATGACACGACCTGGAGTACCAACAATAACTTGAACACCACGTTTTAGTTGGCGAATTTGGTTGTCATATGATTGACCACCGTAAATGGGCAATACGCGGATTTTTTTGGAGAAGCTGGCATATACCTGAAATGCTTCTGCAACTTGTATTGCTAATTCGCGAGTCGGTGCTAATACTAATAATTGAGGGTGGTTAGCATCTGCATCAATGTTAGCTAACATAGGCAATGCAAATGCTGCGGTCTTTCCTGTACCGGTCTGTGCTTGGCCTAATAAATCGTGCCCTTCTAAAAGCAATGGAATACTCTCGGCTTGTATCGGAGAGGGTGTTTCGTAACCTACTTTTTCCAGTGCTTGTAAAATGTCAGAAGGAAGATTTAGGTCTTTAAATGTCAAATTGACAGTATCGGTCATGGAGGATCCTGATGTGGAACATCACTAGGTTAAGTCAAAATGAACGTTTAAAGTGATGTTTGATATTATTCAGGCGTAATTATAAGCGCAAATGCGCCGATATACCATTTAAGTTTGCAAGATTTCTTGCTGAAGTTCATTTTATGGTTTTAACTTAACTCGTAAATTGCTTATATTTTTAATTATTATTTATTGCTCAAAAAGGATTTTGTCATGCATTTGCATTTTGTCTCTCGTTGCACACAATCAACTAGAATATTAATTACAGTAATTTTATGTTTATTTATGCTGGCGTGTGGTGGACGATCCGTAGAAGAGCATATTGCCCAAGCGCAACAACACATTCAAAGTGGTGATGCTAATACTGCCATCATCGAGCTCAAAGCTGCCATTCAATCCGACCCCAAAAACGCCCAAGCACGTTTTTTATTGGGTAAAATTTATATGGAAATGAACGACTACGCCTCCGCCGAAAAAGAACTGACCCGCGCTCGTGATCTCGGTTATTCTGCAGCGGATGTTATCCCATTATTATCGCAAGCATTTCAGCGTAATCAAACTGTTGTGGGGTTGAGCACAATAGACACAAGCAGTGTCAAAGATGATGCAGCAGCGCAAGCCCAAGTGAGTTTTTACAAACTGCAATCACTAGTTGAACTTGAACAAAAAGACGAAGCAAAAGCGTTATTAGACGAAATTAGAGTGTTAGATACGGACTCGGTATATCGAGATTTGGCCCTTGTTTATGAAACAATCATGGCCAATGATGCAACCGGAGCAGAACTACAATTATCGAAAATTAGAAAAGAAGCCCCTGCTAATCGAGATTTGTTAAACATTTTAGCCCGTTTATATATCATCCAAAATAAGCGCAGCGAGGCGCTTGAAGTGATGGGTGAATACGTGACGCAATCTCCCGATGATCTTGAAACGCTGTTCACTTATACGGGCTTACTAATTGAAGCGGGCAATACCGAAGAAGCCAAAGTGCATGCAGATAAACTGATCGATATCTCGCCAAATAATCCCTTACTTAACCAAATGTACGCCGTTATTTTGGCATCAGAAGATAACCATAAAGGGGCGTTTGACGCTGCCGAAAAATCAATTTCACTCGGTAATTTAAATCCTGTGGCACGGGTCATTGCCGGTTATTCTGCATATAAAATGAACGATTTTATTAATGCCAATAAACATTTATCATTCATCGCATCGGATTTACCTGATAATCACCCTGGATTAAAGATGCTCGCGTCAAGTCAGCTTGAATTAGGGTTGTCATTGCAAGCCAGTCAAATTTTGGCACGGGTAAGTCCTGAGGATAGTGCTCATTCAGAGCTTTATTCAAAGCTGGGTTACGAACTGATTCAAGATGGTTATATTGATGAAGCCAAAGTACTAATTGAACAAACCGAACAAACCGCAACAAACAATGTAGATTTAACCCGTATCGGTATTTTAAAGTTATCAGTCAATGACCTCGACGGTATTCTTGATTTGGAAGCAGCCGCAAAATCAGCACCGGATGATGTTTCGACGCAAGCCATCTTGGCAACAGCGTATCTTGCCAATCGTGACTATGATAAAGCCCTGCAACTTGCTGGTAACTGGCAAGCATTGATGCCGACTGAAGCTAAAGCATATGTACTAGAGGCCGAGGCCGCAGTGGCGACCGATGACTTAACCCGGGCACAAGTTGCATTAGAAACGGCAGAAGGATTAGCTCCGAATGATCCTGTTGTTGGGATGTCAATGGTGCGTTTAATGGTTAAACAACAAAATTACACGGATGCGTTTACGCGTGTTGAGAGCGTGTTAGCGACGGCCCCCACCTTCGAACCAGCGTTATTGATGTACTATATGCTGGGTAAGGAACTCGATAATGGCAAAGACCCGATTATCTATCTTGACCGAGCCATTGCAGAACAACCTACGCCATCCATGTACCTGCTCAAGGCGCGCGTATTAAACTCACAGGGCAAATATGATGAAGCACTTGCCGTATTAGCTAACCATCAAGCAGTGGATGATGATTCGCAACAATATTGGATCAGTAAAGGCCAAGCATTGGTTGCGAGTGATAAAGTCAACAGTGCGCAAGATCACTATGCGCTGTGGCTTGAAGCTTACCCGAATAGTTTTGATGCGTTGCTTGGTCGATTGGTCATACATGATGTCAAAAACGAACACACACAAGGGCTAGCATTAATCAAATCCAAACCTATTTTACGCAAGCAATTGCCAATCAAAGTGATGGAATTGAACTTTTTGACACGACTTGGCAACACTAACAGCGCCCGAAAAATTTATAATGAGCTAGCCGATAACGTGAAAGCGTTAGGGGATATCCAAGCACTGAATGCACAATTGTTTTTACTAGAGAATAAGCCGAAACAAGCGATTGAACCTGCTCAGATAGGGTACAAAAGTCGTAACAATCGACGCAATATGGTGACGTTGTTTAAAGCGTATGAAGGGGCAAATAATCCAGCTGATGCAATCAAAGTATTAAATGAATATGTCACGCAAAAGCCGGATGATGGGGTGGCTAAAATGTTGTTAGCTGAGCGTTCTATGCAATCAAACCCGCGTAAAGCCATCACTATTTACACCGAAATAGTGCAACAGCAGCCTAGTAATTTTGTGGCATTAAATAACTTAGCACATTTGTTATATACGCAAGACGAACTGGATAAAGCCAGCGAATATGCGACTAATGCAATGGCGATAAAACCGGATAACGCGTCCGTCGTTGATACGTTAGCACAAATATATATAGCTCAAGAAAAGTATCAAGACGCTTTAGCTTTATACCAACGTGTGGTTAGTGATACTATGCAGAATGAAGCGATTTTCTTAAATTATATAGAAACACTTATTTTGGCTGATAATCGCTTGTTAGCTAAACGAAAGCTTGAGTCAAGGCAGTGGCAAGAGCGTAATTCACAGCAACGGATTGATGTCATTAAAGCGAAGTACAATATCTAAATGAACACCTTTATTAAGGCTGATTTTACTCAGCCGGCGCATGCTACTGCATTAACCATGTTGATGAATGCATATGCGCTAGATCCAATGGGCGGTGCTGAAGCCATCGACCCTAAAGTATTGGCAGCATTACCTGCTCAACTTGCCCAGCGTGATGATACCTTCTCTATCTTAGCTTATGCCGATGGTGAGCCAGTCGGCTTAGCGAACTGCATGATTGGTTTTTCTACCTTTGCAGGGCGAGAACTGGTGAATGTACACGATTTAGTGGTGCTTGATAGTCACCGTTATCAGGGACTCGGTAAAGCTTTATTAGCAGAGGTTGAGCAACATGCTTTGGCAATTGACGCATGTAAAGTCACCTTAGAGGTCTTACAAAACAATGCGCCTGCTAGAAAAGCGTACGCCGATGTCGGGTTTGTGCCTTACGAATTAGCTCCAGGTGCGGGTGTCGCAGAATTTTGGCAAAAAAAGCTAAACACAAATCACAAGTAGACCTATGTACGCATCATTAGAACGAAAGTTATCGGCTTTGCGCCATAACCGCATATTTGAGATGGTCGTGATCACGGTCATCATTATTTCAGCCCTTGAGATTGGGGCGAAAACGTTTCCCCTATCTGATACAGCAATCTTCGTCACCAAAATAATGGACAGGGCGATCACGCTGTTTTTCTTATTTGAAATAATCGTGCGCTTTATTGCAGAGCCTAAGAAAAAAGACTTTTTTAAATCCGGTTGGAATATCTTCGACACATTGGTTGTTGTCATAAGTTTGGTGCCGGTTGATGAGTCCGAAATGGCATTGTTAGCTAGATTAATCAGGGTGTTTAGAGTGTTACGGATGATTTCGATTATCCCTGAATTACGTGTGTTAATTAATTCATTACTCAAAGCCATGCCAAAAATGGGCTATGTGGTCTTGTTGATGTTTATTATCTTTTATATCTATGCAGCGGTAGGTAGTTACCTATTTGCCCCCATTAATGAGGTATTGTGGGGTAATATCGCGATTTCGATGTTGACGTTATTCCGAGTGATGACGTTCGAGGATTGGACCGATGTGATGTATGAGACGCAAGCAGTGTATCCATTTTCATGGATATTCTATATGACGTTTATCTTTTTGACGGCATTTGCGTTTTTAAATATGGTCATCGGGATTGTCATCAATGTGATGGAGCAAGAGCAACAGGATATGCTGGCTGAAGAAGCAGCAAAACATCCTGAATTAGCCGATTTAACTAATACGCAAGTTAATCAACAGCTTCGCGATCAAATCAGTGACTTGCATGCTGAGATACAAACGATCAAAGCGTTGATTATTGACCACAAAAAAGCCTAACAAATTGTCTTGTTAGGCTTCATTAAATGTTGCAGTGAAGGTTGCCCTGAAACTGATTGTGCAGGTTATTTCGGTAATATGCTTAGTTAGCTGCAACCTCTAGACCACGGTTAAGCGCCTCAATGTCTGCCACTGTTAACGTACCAGCTGCACGTTTTAAGCTAATCACAGCACTGATAAAATCATAGCGCGCATTAGCTAGATTTTTACGGGCATTAAATAAGTTCCGCGTAGAGTTCAACACATCAACGATGGTTCTGATACCCACATCAAACCCTTCTTCAGTCGCACGTAATGCAGATTCTGCTGATACAACTGCTTGCTCGAACGCTTTGATGGTAGAGATATTCGCGCCGATATCATTAAATGAATTACGCACGTTACTCACCGTGCCTCGATAGGTTTGTTCGAGAGTTTGGCTTTGGGCAACAAAACGAGATCGTGATTGTTCAGTGCGAGAGGTGGTTGCACCACCAGAGTAAATAGGCACACTCAAAGTCACCCCAAGACTACTGGTATCGGTATCACTATCGAATCCATCACGTTCAAAATCAGAACGAGATAACGAACCAGATAAGCCTAATGTCGGTAAATGACCGGCTTTATTAGCGTCAATATCTGCTTTGGCAATATCCACAGCAAATCGCTGTGCTTGCAAATCAAGATTATTCAGCTGGGCTAACTCTAACCATGCTTCAACGGTCTCTGGAGCTGGTGCTTGAGCTGCAAATGTCTCTGTGTTTAGCGTATTGACTTGGGCATAGTACAAACCTGTGATTTCACGCAGTTGTTCTTTGCGCAGTTCAAGGGTGTTTTGAGCGCGAATTTCTTGTGCAATCGTAGTGTCAAAATTAGCTTGCGCTTCATGAACATCGGTAATCGCAATTAAGCCAACTTCAAAACGTTGTTTGGTTTGTTCTAACTGACGCTCAATCGCGCGTTTTTCTGCTTGTACAAATTCAACATTGTCCTTTGCACGCAAAATATTGAGATACGCATCCACCACACGTACAATAAGATCTTGCAAGGTTGCAGCATAAGTTGCTTCGGCTTGTTGTGCGACTTTTTCAGCGCGGTCCATGCCAACCCAGTTAGCATGATCATACAATGACATGGAAAGGCCAACACGGTAATTTAGGGTATCGGTCTCAACATCATCAGTATCTGACATGGAATAACCAATTGAGCCTGATACTTGTGGCAATAATGGTGCACGGGCTAAGGTGACACCCTCAAGTGATACATCTCGCAATGCTTTTGCGCGGTTAACTACAGGGTCTTTATCTAACGCTTGTTGATAGATTGTCGATAAGTCTTGAGCGTGTAGCGAGCCGGTAAATCCTATACTTATGATGACACTTAACAGTGTTTTTTTCATATTGCTGCCTTTAAATAAGTTAAAATGAATCTATTATAATGAGAGTGTAAGAAATTCAAACGGATACATAAATACTTATCACGTAACGAACCTGGGTTATGTGTAACAGAATGTAATCGTATATTAATAATTAGGGAAATTATGTCAACTAGCCCACAGTTTAGCAATAAAGATGTCGAAGTGCTAAAAACCACTGCTTTGTACGATGGTTTTTTTAAAATGGTGCAGTATCAAGTCAAACATAAATTGTTTGCTGGTGGTTGGTCAAACACTGTGACCCGAGAAATGTTTGAACGTGGGCATGCTGTTGCCTTGTTGCCCTATGATCCTAACACTCAGGAGTTTGTTTTAATCGAGCAATTCCGTCTAGGTGCGATGGCAACCTCTGAATCTCCATGGTTAATGGAGGTTATTGCTGGCATGATCGACCCAGGCTACAGTGCCGTAGAGGTGTGTCATAAAGAAGCGCAAGAAGAAGCGGGGATAAGCCTAACCAACTTAACTAAGGCATGCAGTTATCTATCCAGTCCCGGTGGCACGACTGAACGGTTAGATATTTATTTAGCACAAACGGATGCCTCGCAAGCAGCTGGCATACATGGTGTTGAACATGAATCAGAAGACATTTTGGTGCATAGGGTCAAGGAAGCAACAGCCAAAGAATGGTTGCAATCGGGGCGAATAGATAACGCTGCGGCGATAATTGCACTACAATACTTTTTTTTAAATAAAGAAAATATTTTAGCAACTTGGATATAGATTGGACATGAATCAATAGTGAATGCCATAGAGAAAAAGAAATATGTTCCTCATTTACCTAGCCTATTAGCACTGGGAGATCATAATTACGCCCGATTAATGCGCTTGTTACCTGATTGTGACACCGCCGATTTGGTTTATCATTTTTGTGTTGAGTCGGTGTTAAGTTATCGCATTCAAATTATTGATTGCGCTCGCTACACCACGACCGTTGAAGTCAAACAACTCGCAGAGCAATTACCGGATTTTATGAAACCAGCCATGACAGTGAGGTTGTACCATGATGCAAAGTCAGCAGAAGTCATAGGCGCACAACACGTTGGCAACTTAAAAGCCAGCTATGAATATCCGAATTTGCACATGCATCAAAAGAACGAAAAATTTATGGTCAATGTGTTCCTATCTGAATGGTTACAGTTTTGTGTGAACTACCATAACAAGCTATCTGCAAAAACATCATGAACCCAAAGCAAGGACACATTCTGTATTTGCATGGATTTTTGAGTTCACCGCACTCGCAAAAAGCCCAACAAATGCAGGCCTATTTAGCACTGAATTTTCCGCATATTCAACTGCATTTACCTCAACTCTCTGGAAAACCAGCTCAAGCAATTGATCAGGCAGAAAGGGTCTTTAGCACCTTATTGCAGCAATACCAGCAGGAGTTTTTGGGTGTGGTGGGTAGTTCAATGGGGGGATTTTTGGCTGCTCATTTACTCAATACGATTTCTGCGCAACCCAAAGCGGTGCTGATCAATCCTGCTGTAGCACCGCATCGTTTGTTTCCTGATTATGTTGGCGAACATACCAACCCTTACACACAAGAACAATTTAGCTTAGAAGCGGCGGATATTCGATTAGTCGAGCAGCGCTATATTGCATCTATTGGTCAACCTCAGCAGTTTCAAGTATGGTTAGAGACAGGTGACGAAGTACTCGATTATCAACTCGCCCAGAACCTCTATAAAGACAGTGAATGTCACGTTACACACGGGGGGGATCATGCCTATCAAAATTTTGTTCGAGAACTGCCACAGATTTGTGCGTTTTTAGCGTGTGAAAGGTTTGCTCAATAGAGAGGTAATTGGTAATATCGCGACATAAGAATAAAGTGATGTTGCTCATCAGCATAAAGCTATCACCACCAACAAGGCGCAGTCTTACATGTCAGATCAATATAACGCAGATGCCATTGAAGTCCTTAATGGGTTAGATCCTGTTAAGCGTCGTCCGGGAATGTATACCGACACGACTCGTCCCAATCACCTGAGCCAAGAAGTCATTGATAACTCGGTCGATGAAGCACTTGCTGGGCATGCCAGTTCAATCAAAGTTGTGTTGCACGAAGACCAATCACTAGAAGTCATTGATGATGGTCGTGGTATGCCTGTTGATATTCATCCCGAAGAAGGTATTTCAGGGGTGGAGCTGTTGATGACAAAGCTGCATGCTGGTGGCAAGTTTTCAAATAAAAACTATGAGTTTTCCGGTGGTTTGCACGGTGTGGGTATTTCAGTTGTGAATGCCTTATCAAAACGCGTTGAGGTCAGTATTCGCCGCGAAGGTCAAGTGCATCAGATTGTCTTTGCCAACGGTGACAAAATCGAAGAGTTAGCGGTGATTGATACCTGTGGTAAGCGCAATACGGGTACTCGTGTGCATTTTTGGCCTGACGCTAACTACTTTGACTCAGGTAATTTTTCTGTTCGTCAATTGTTGCATGTATTGCGTGCCAAAGCCGTATTATGTCCAGGTCTACGGATCCGTTTTGACAATAAAATATCCAAAGAAACAACCGAATGGTATTACGAAGATGGATTACGTGATTATTTGTATGATTCGGTAAAAGAATTTGAAACAGTGCCAAGTGATGAGCCTTTTGTCGGTAAATTCTCTGGTAATTTGGAAGAAGCACATTGGGCTGTGATGTGGTTACCTGAAGGTGGCGACATGATCACCGAATCCTATGTCAATTTGATCCCCACAGCTCAAGGTGGGACACATGTTAACGGTTTGCGCCAAGGTTTACTCGAATCAATGCGTGAATTTTGTGAATTCAGAAATCTATTACCACGAGGCGTTAAACTCACGCCTGATGATATTTGGGACCGCTGTAGTTATATTTTATCGACCAAAATGCAAGATCCACAATTTGCAGGACAAACCAAAGAACGTCTATCTTCGCGTCAAGCGGCAGCATTCGTGTCAGGGATTGTCAAAGACGCATTCAGTTTATGGTTAAATCAACATACTGATATCGCTGAATTGTTAGCGGATATGTGTATTAACAATGCACAAAAACGTTTGCGTCAAACCAAAAAAGTCGCCCGTAAAAAAGTCACTCAAGGGCCTGCATTACCGGGTAAGCTGACGGATTGTTCGTCTCAGGATAACAGTCGCTCAGAGCTGTTTTTAGTGGAAGGTGACTCAGCCGGCGGTTCTGCTAAACAAGCTCGAGATCGAGAAATTCAAGCAATCATGCCATTGCGCGGTAAGATCCTCAATTCATGGGAAGTCGATTCGTCACAAGTCCTAGCATCCCAGGAGATCCATGATATCTCAGTGGCATTGGGTATTGATCCTGACTCAGAAGATTTATCGGGCCTGCGTTATGGCAAAATTTGTATATTGGCTGATGCTGATTCGGATGGATTGCACATTGCAACCTTGTTGTGTGCGCTGTTTGTTAGACATTTTCGCACGTTGGTCAATGAAGGCCATGTGTACGTCGCTATGCCACCGTTATTTCGAATTGATATTGGTAAAGAAGTATATTACGCCTTAGATGAAAGTGAAAAACAGGGGATCTTGGACCGCATTGAAGCAGAAAAAAAACGTGGTAAAGTCAATGTACAACGCTTTAAAGGTCTAGGTGAGATGAATCCGTTACAATTACGTGAAACGACTATGGATCCCAACACACGCCGTTTGGTTCAGCTAACTATCGATGATTCAGAAAATATGCTGGAAGTCATGGATATGTTACTCGCTAAAAAACGCTCTGGTGATCGAAAAGAGTGGCTGGAAAGCAAAGGCAACATGGCTGCAATTGAGTAATGGCGCTCAAACCCACCATATACAAATTTTCGATCGCGATTACGGATTTAAATAATCATTATTATAACACCTTAGATTTGACGGTCGCTCAACACCCTTCTGAGACTGCTGAGCGAATGATGGCGCGCTTGATGGCGTTTTGTTTGCATGCAGCAGATGATCCTGAACAGTTGATGGTGTTTACCAAAGGTCTAAGCTCTCCGGACGAACCTGATATATGGTTAAGAGGATTAGATGATGTGCTACATTTGTCAATTGATATGGGTGAACCTAATGTTGAACGTATCAAAAAAGCCTGTCGGTTAGCCAACACTACCTGTATCTATACTTTTAACTCCAAATCAGCGGTGTGGTGGAAACAAAGCCAAGCGCAAATTAGCACATTACCGGTCAATGTTTATCAATTTGATTGGGCACAAATCCAAGACCTCAGTAGTGCACTTTCGCGCACCATGACTATCTCATTAACGATCAGTGAACAGTCAATCTACGTTGCGTTAGCAGATTCTGAGCATGAAATAACAAGGCAAATCCTGCAAACCGTATAATTACCTTAAAAGCGTGATTCCACCCTCTAAATCATGCATATTTATTTACTACTTGATGAATCGTCGCAAGCATTGCTGCCTCATCGATGGGTTTGGTAATGATCGATTGCATGCCAACGGCCATAAATAACTGATGACGTGCTTCAAATGCCTCAGCGGTTAATCCGATAATGGGGATAGACGAAATGTTAGGGTCGCTCATCGCTCGGATCTGTTTGGTTGCCTCGATACCATCCATAACCGGCATATGAATATCCATAAGTACGACATCAAAATGCTGTGCGTTAATAGCGGTTAAGGCTTCGCTACCATTATTAGCCAGAATAATGGTATGTCCATAATTCTCTAGCATATCTTTGGCAACCATGGCATTGATTTCATTATCTTCAACTAACAAAATCAGCAGGTTTTCTTTATATTGCAGGTTGGACTCGGCTTGTTTTTCAGTATATGGATCCTCACCATATTCAATAGTGATAGGGATGCTAATGACAAACGTTGATCCAACATTGATTTGACTCGTCACCTTGATGACGCCTTGAAGTAACTCAACTAATTTACTGACTATAGTTAATCCTAGGCCTGTGCCACCGTATTTTCTGGTGGTAGAGTTATCCGATTGAGTAAAGGATTCAAATACGGCATCCATGCGATTTTCTTCTATACCGACACCCGTATCACTAATAGATGCAACAAATTCATGCGTCGCTAAATCCGTATCAACTGCCCGTGGCGTTAATGAAAAATGAACGTTAATTTGACCATTGGAAGTAAATTTTATGGCGTTACCCACTAGGTTAAATAAAATTTGGCGTAAGCGAACTACATCGGAATAGAGATACAGCTGGTTATCAATATTACTTTCGCAGGTCAATTGACTATTGTTATCGAGAGCTGATTTTAAAAATACGACCTCAATGCTATTGATTAGCTCAGCCGGATGGATCAAAGTACGCTCTAATGTCAGCTTGCCAGACTCAATCTTAGATAAATCAAGCACATCATTAATCACCGCGGAGAGAGTTTGACTGGATTTGATAAGTGCTTGCACATAAGTATCTTGTGTATCATCCAAGTTGGTATTGTTCAATAATTTGGCAGAACCAATTAGCCCATTTAATGGTGTTCTAATTTCATGACTGATGGTTGCCAAAAACTCAGTTTTTGCTTGATTAGCGGCTTCAATCTTATCAATGCTATCTTCTATTTCAATCGACATTGACCGCATCGCTTCAGCGAGATCATTTAATTCGTCTCGCCCTGATAAGGGATTGGATATGTGTTTTTTAGTTTTGGAAAATTGCTGAGTGGCATCTTTTAATAATGTCACCCGATTAATAATAATGCGTTTGGTGACTAACCAGATCAAGATTGACCCAATTACTGTAGCGCAAATAGTCGCGATAATTGAAATATTACGCAGTGTCTCGATGGGCTGTGAGATAACGGTTAGTGACTCGGTAACATAAACTTGCCAGTCCCAGTAGACAAAATGAAAACCAGAATAAACGAATGATTCGTTATTTAACGTAATCGTTCCTGACACTTCCTGCAGGTCTTGCCAATCTATTTGATTAAAGGCTTGATAGTTCATGTCCTTATTAGTCGAGTATATCAACGTTTGGGTGTTTTTATCGATGATATGAAACGATTTGTTAGTATTAGATTTAAGCGTATTAAATTCAACAAACACTTCTTGTTGATAAACAGATTCAAACGAATCAACGCCTTTTAGCCCTGACCTAGATAACAAATTTACTTTCGCTTTGATTTTACTTTTGCTGATCTGATTATTGACAATATTTAATAACCGTACTTCTTGCCGCAGTAAATTTTGTTGTGACATGTAATATGAAAAACTACTTAATCCTGCGATAGTAATAAATAATATCGGAATAAAAAATACTAATAATTTATTGGTCAATCGCATCAAGAAACCCTTTATCTGTAGATATGTTTGTCCGCAAGTGAGAGCACTGTTGAAGGGAAAACGATGTTCATAGCCAGAGCAGTATTGATATTAATGGCGACGATAAAGGTATCCGATTCAGTGATAGGAATAGATTGAGCTGGTGTACCTTGCAGAATTTTTTTGGCGACGAGTGCTGCCGATTGACCAATAATATTTTCGTCACACATGACCCCAAATAATGCTCCTTGTTTAACGACATTCGCGTCTTCAGAGAAGATTTGCGGGATAGCGACTGCATCTTGAATTGTGTCATACAAGACAAGATCATGCGCTGCCGGTCCTGGCGGTAGCCAATATGCATCAATCTGTGGTGCCATTGCGGCTAGTTTGTCGATGATCCGTTGTCGGTTTATTGCCAAAGCATTATCGCCAGAAGCAAATTCATAGACTATCGGAATAAATGTAAGCTTTGGGTATACGTCAGCCTCTGCCAATATGCTCGCACTGGCGGTCAATTCGGAAGGATAATCAGAATATACTAAGCCAATACGCAACGGTGTTTTGATAATTTGATCAAGTAATTGTAATTTAGTTTTAGCGGCGACGACATGTGTAATGCCGGTCATATTAATATGACTCATGTGGCCAATTGCGCTCACTAAGCCAACAGAAACGGGATCACTGACAACCATAAATTGCATAGGCATGGCTTGGTTAGACTTGTTATCCGCATTCTGTAAGCTGCTATTTAACAACGCCTTTGTTGCAACGGTCGCGATCCCTACGTATAGATCTGTGTGCAGATTACTGGCCATTCTCTGTGTTAACAGTTCGCTAGCTAGCTCCGAACTTCCCTGAGCGTTATCGGTGATAAATGTAAATTCAGTATTAGGCATCAATTCCCGCAATTTGGTCTGATAACTGATATTACTTTGCTGGATTAATGCAACCTCCATCGTTTCTAATACATAAATGGTGAATTGTTTGTTATCAGGCATGGTTGTCTGCATAGTGGGGAACTTAGTGGGAAGCATAGTGTACTGCTCTTCTTCTAAGTAACTTGCCTGTGCAAGAGGTTGTAGCATTGCATAGCATACAATTAGTAATCTAAATAACAACAATCAGGATCCCTTTACTGGTTAGATGGCGAGAGACGATATGGTGAGCGGTAAGCTCCGGCGCATAGTGCTATAAGTGTAGTATTAAATCTGAAAATAGCGAGTGTGATAGTCAGTAGGCAATGTTATATTAAAGAATATGCATTCGTCTTACGCTATGATCAATATAACTATTAAGGAATGATATTTATGCGCGACTCAACCCAATTATTATTAGTGTTCAGTGTGCTAATATTAGCCGGTTGTGGTGGTTCTGAACCGTCGATAGATCAGCCTGATCCGGTCATTATCCCTGAATTGCCAAGCTTTGAGCAATCGGGGCTCAATGCTGAAAAATTACGCCCCGCCAACAATGACACCTTTTCTCAACTCGTTAAAAACGGGGTGTATGTACAATTTGAAAATGAACGCAGCAGAGCTGATAGTCAGCCCATAGATGCCTCTGCTAGCCCCTCATCATCAAGTACTGAGGCGTTCTCGCAAACAATTACTCAAGAAATTGGTGTGGATGAGATGGATATCATGAAGTTTGATGGTCATCATCTGTATGTCGTTGACCGTAATGTGCCTGTTCAGGTTGCCAAGCATGCTGAAAGCGTAGCTATTAATGCGTTGTCGCCAGCGCCTGAAGCGGAAGAAAGGCGTAAAACCCAGATTAGAATATTAAAAAAACAAACGGACATGTCATTGACTGAAGAAGCAAAGATTGATGTGTTCAGGGATATTAGAGAACAGCAAAATATCATGTATCCTTATCTGCAAGGTGTGTATTTACACGCTGACCAATTATTGGCATTGGGCAATGGTTTTGCCAGGTCTAGTGACGCTAGTACAGCAGCGGTAAGTAATGGTATCTGGTATCCCAGTACGTCGTCTTTTTTTGTTGAGATATATAATACAGGTAATATTGATAGACCAATCAAAACTGACCATATCAGTATTGAGGGTTACTTAATTAATTCTCGACGTATCGATAATCAATTGATGCTAATTAGTTCTTATTGGCCTACCTCACCGATTCCATTAAGCACTAATGGAGATAATAGCAGTCGTGTAGCCAACTATACGGTAATTCAAGAAACAGACATCAATGCGTTTATCCCAAGTGTTACAATCAACGACGATAGTGCTGTCCCCTTATTTAGTCCGGAGGATTGTTATATCCCAGAGGGAACCACCTCGCTAGATAGTCGGATGGGCATGGTGATAATTACGATGATCAACACCGATGATCCGACTGATATTAATGCGATGTGCATCAATGGGTATTATAGTGATGTATATGCAACGACAGATTCAGTGTTTGTGCATGGGCAGTTTAATACCGATACGGAGCAAGAGTCAGTCGCATCATCAAGTGAGGCGACAGTGATTCATCATTTTACGCGTGATACTAACCAATTTTCTTATAATGGTACGGCATCTGTGTCAGGCAATTTGGGGTGGACGCAAGCGAATCTTCGATTAGATGCCACTACCACTGAATTACGTGTAGTAAGCACCCAGAGAATGTATGATGAAGATGATAGGTTTGATCATTATTTATCCATATTTTCATTAGCTGCACAAGGCAATGAGTTACCCTTATTATCTGTGTTGCCCAATCAATCTGCAGTAACAGAGCTAGGTAAGCCAAACGAAGATATCCGCGCAGTGCGTTATTTTGCAGATAAAGCATATTTAGTGACATTTGAACAAATCGATCCTCTGTATGTGCTTGATGTGTCTCAACCGACACAGCCTGTGGTTGTGGGCGAATTAGAGATGCCAGGCTATTCATCGTATTTGCATCCAATTAATGCCAATTTTATATTAGGTATCGGTCAAAATGTCCCTGTAGAGGGACTGCTCACACCACCTAACAGTACGAGCGATCAATTCGGTGCCAAAATCGCTTTATTTGATGTGTCCAGTACACCCCGAATAGTGAATGAATATGTGTTTGCTAATAGTTACTCTCCAGCAGAGTTTAATTATCATGCACTGACTTACTTAGCGCAATCTGATACCCAGCATATGTTTGCTATGCCCATGCAAAGTTGGACTGAGCTGGATGGCGGGTGGTTTGAAGATAATCGCTTGGAATTATTCAACGTGGATTTAACCGGCAATGCGAGCATGCTAAATAACCAATCAGTTAGCACTCCGGTTATTGAGACAAGGTATTATGGATCAATTGATGACCGAGCCGTCATCGTTGGTGATGTAATTTATTATGTGAAAGCGGCTCAAGTATGGCAAACTACGCTTAACGATACGACGATAGTGAATGGCCCTTATTAAACCACTTTCTTCTTTTTTCATAAAAATAACCGCTTTTATAGCGGTTATTTTGTTATGTGTGCATTTTTTACTACTCCAATCCACTCCGACAGTTATTGTCTCTTCGGCGCAACAGGTCGATCATGCCCAAAGTGTTAATGCGTTACTCTATGATGTCAGCAAACTGCTAAAAGAGCGTAAGATTGGGCATAATTTGACGATTACTCAAGCGCAAGGACAAAGTCTGTTGGGTTTTTTACAGCGTGCGCTACCTGCGTTTAACGGTAATGTTGAATTCAGTCGCAGTGGTGGCATACTCAACGTCAGTTATCATGTCAAATATTGGTTTGTACCGCGTTACCTGAACCTCCAATTGCATTTAATTACTAGTAATAAAGTGGATATTCACGCATTACGTGTCGGTCGGGTTCCTCTACCTGGTAATCTATTATTAAAAATGACTAGCTGGTTAGTTAATTTGTACACGAGCAGTGATATTGCGACTCAAGCCCAACGCCAAGTCACCAATGTTAACTTCGATCCTGGGTCGGTATACCTGACGATCTCGCCATTGGATTCATTTTTGATCGAGTTAAAAGCGGTGCGCGAACGGATTGATTTTGGTGGTGATGAGAGCATGGCATTACGCGTACGGTATTACCTTGGTTTTTTGATGAATGTGCAAAGCATTCCTAAAAAAAGTGACACTTCGCTAGCTATGTATATCCGTGAGTTGATGCTCGAAGCGCAAATTCAAAGCCAGCCGGACACGGCCCATTTAGAAAATGAAGCGGCTATACTAGCGCTTGTTATTTATGCAGGGAATCATAAATTTGCTAATTTGGTGGGCATGACTGCTCCGGCAGTTAAACACGTGTTGTACGGTGATTTCATGCCGGTAATGGCGCAGCGCAAAGATTTATCGCAGCACTTTATTTATTCTGCTGCCATTAAGTTATTGTCAGACCAAGGCGTCACAGTCGCAATCGGGGAGTTCAAAGAGTTGATGGATAGAGTTGATACAGGCAGTGGGTATAGTTTTGTTGATTTAGCGGCGGATAAAGCCGGGTTGGCATTTGCAGATTACTTAACAGACCCGCAAACCGCAGCATTAGGCCAAGCAAGATTGGCTGTGGCTAACGACGAAGCCCTGTTCTTTCCCTCTATAGCTGCACTACCAGAAGGCTTAAATACGGATGAATTTACCCAGGCTTTTTCGGCCGTGGATTCACCCGCATATCAAGCAGTCATCGCTGATATCAAGCAACGCATCGCGGCATTACCTTTATATAACTAATAACGTCCAATGGGTTACTTGAGTGTCGCCTTAAACTGAGCAAGGGTGGCGAGTAACGCTTCAATCTGTTGCACAATAATCGTCAGTTGCGGCTGCAAGTCACTCATCGGTGTCGCGGCAAAATCCATTGCGACAAAACCATCCATATTACCAGCTACTTCTTGCACATAAGGTTCGAAACGTTTGGCTCGTGTCGTAAACGGGCTATTCTCATCAAAAATAGTCGCAAATTTGCCTTTACCCTGCTGTTGTAGTTGACTTAATGCAGCATCAGCATCGATGGCTTTGCGGTAAATAATTTGTAGGTTTTGTTTAAGTTGTTCTAGTACATTTTGCATAATCAGTCGATCACAATAAAAAAATAAATGATTAGTTAAAGTTTATCATAAAATGGCTGCTAACCAGATAACGATTAATAGTATTGATGTTTAGATCCGATATAAACCCAGATCCACAGGAGTTTTGCTTGCTTCGCCACCAATCTCTCGGACTAATTTGGGGATCATGTATCCAGATTGTCGGGTTAACACTTCACGCATAATTGCGACAGCCCGTTCATCACTGACCGCAAAATGACTCGCACCTTGCACCCGATCAAATAAATGCAAATAGTAAGGTTGGATCCCGGCACTAAACAACGTTTCGTTAAGTGACATCTGTGCTGCACAGCTATCATTCACCTGCCTCAATAACACCGCTTGATTAAGTACCGTTACCCCTTGTGCTTTGAGAGCGGTGACTTTGTGAGTCAATGCATCAGACACCTCATTAGCATGATTAATATGTAAAACTATGATGATCTGTTGCTGGCTGGTGCGGCACAAGTCAAGTAATGCAGGACTGATACGGTTAGGTAATACAACCGGCAAGCGCGTGTGAATGCGGACGCGTTTAATATGCGAAATGCAGTTTATTTGTTCAAACACCCACGCCATAAAATCATCATTTGCCATTAATGGGTCGCCACCAGACAAGATAATTTCATCAATCTGTGGATCAGCGGCGATCGTCGCGAACACCGTTAACCAGTCGGCTTTGTTGTTATGATGGTCTGCATAAGGGAAATGCCGACGAAAACAATACCGACAGTTGATCGCACAACCGCCCCTGAGCATAAGTAAGACTCGATTTTGGTATTTATGAAGCATCCCTTGGGTTTGGCTATCTTGTTCTTGTAGCGGGTCCGTAGATGACTCTGGGTCAACGATAAATTCATCACGCAGCGGCAGTACTTGCAACAATAATGGATCGCGACGATCCTTGGGGGTCATCAGCTGTGCAAAAAAACGCGGCACACGCATCGCAAATAATTGCCGAGCAAGGTTATCTTGAGCGAAGTCCTGCGGGTCAAATTGTAAGTATTCGAGCAATGATTCAGGCGAATTAAAGCTATTTGCTAATTCTTTTTGCCAGTTAGACTCTACAGCAATCTCTTTTTTGTGTATATTATGCACCGATAAACCAATCATTAAGTGAATTAGAGGAATTATGGCGAATTTTAGCACCAATGAGTTCAAAGCAGGACTAAAAGTTATGCTTGATGGCGAACCATGTAACATACTTGAAAACGAATATGTCAAGCCAGGTAAAGGCCAAGCATTCAATCGTGTCAAAATTCGTAAGTTAGTGTCGGGTAAAGTGTTAGAAAAAACATTCCGTTCAGGCGACTCTGTTGAGGGTGCTGACGTAATGGACACAGAGTTATCTTATTTATATAGCGACGGTGAGTTTTGGCATTTCATGAACAATGAAACGTTTGAACAAGTTGCTGCAGATGAAAAAGCGCTGGGTGATACAGTTAAATGGTTAGTCGAAAATGACTTATTTACCATCACATTATGGAATGGTAATCCGATTGTCGTTACACCACAGAATTTTGTAGAAATTGAGATCACTGAAACTGACCCAGGTTTAAAAGGTGATACTGCTGGTACAGGTGGCAAACCGGCAACTTTAGCCACAGGTGCGGTAGTGCGTGTACCATTATTCATCCAAACCGGTGAAGTGATAAAAGTGGATACGCGCAGTGGTGAGTACGTGTCACGCGCCGCCAAATAAGTCCAGACTAAAGCAATGACGGATCCTCGGCGTTATGCTGCATGGCAAATGCAAATAACGCCGTCTAATTTACGCGCTCGGGCAGATATTTTATCCCAAATCCGGGGATTTTTTGCTCAACGTCAAGTACTTGAAGTCGATGTCCCTGTATTAAGTCAGCGCGGTGTGACCGATCCCTACTTAGACAATTTTGTTACCCGTCTTACCGTTGACGATAAGGTGACACCTCTCTATCTGCAAACTTCCCCAGAATATGCCATGAAGCGCATGCTCGCCTCAGGTTCAGGTTGTATTTACAGTTTGGCTAAAGCGTTTCGTCATGAATCTTCAGGACATCAGCATAATCCAGAATTTACGATGCTTGAATGGTATCGGATTGGCTTTGATGATTGGGATTTGATGCGTGAAGTAGCAAGCCTGCTTTGCCATATTTTACCGGTGAATGCGGTGGATTATGTGTCATATCACGACGTATTCGTTAAGTATGCGGGTATTGATATTGACACAGTATCAGGAGCAGAACTGCGCGCTTGTGTGCCAATCGACACGCACTACGATTTAACCCATAGCAGCGATGAACACGTGCTCCAATTGATATTTAATGTACTCATTGAGCCACAAATAGGTCTGCATCAGCCGTGTTTCATTTATGATTTTCCTGCCAAACAAGCCGCATTAGCCAAAATAAAACAAGACAATCCAGATTATGCGCACCGATTTGAGGTCTATTTTAAAGGCATTGAATTAGCGAATGGTTACTGGGAGTTAACTGACAGCATTGAACAAGCACGACGTTTTGCTCAAGATAATCTAGTGCGCACCGAACAAGGTTATGCACCAGTTCAAGCAGATGAGGCCTTACTTGCGGCACTGAGTCACGGCCTACCCGAATGCGCAGGAGTTGCTTTAGGTGTTGACCGTTTAGTCATGCTAGCGTTAGGATTATCAGACATTGCACACGCGCTGCCATTTTCGACTGACAACGCATAGATGCTTATATTTAGTAAGTCGGTTCCGGCAAAATCTCGACACGAATCAACATAACCGGTTCAATTGGCACATCGGGTGCCCGTAAGGCCATACTATATTGAGTTTCTACTGCCGTTATCTTATCCAATACATCGGAGCCTTCAGCAACATAACCAAAGACGGCATAGCCCCAGTTTTTGCCTGGATCGAGAGACGGAGTATCGCGCATATTAATATAAAATTGACGCGTTGCACTGTGGGGATCTAATTGGCGCGCCATGGCAACAGTGTACAGTTCGTTTTTGAGGCCGTTACCGGACTCGTTGTAGATTTTGCCCAGTGAAGGTTTGACATCAAACTCTTTAGTGTAGCCACCACCTTGTACCACAAAGTCAGGGATCACACGATGAAAAATCGTATCCTCATAACTACGTAACACGACATACTTCAAAAAGTTATTCACTGTGATAGGGGCTTTGCGTCGATCCAATTCGATTATAAAATCCCCCATGCTGGTAACCATATTTACCCGTGGATAATAATTATCAGGTTGAACTTGTGCGCCATCTTTTGCAGGTTTGTGTTTCGTACCATTGAAGGTCGAATAAGCTGCTGCGTTAGCATTAGCCGTCGCAATCGACATAGCACCCAACAATATACTCACACAACTCGCTAGGCATACAAGCCAGAATGTCGCTGGGCGTTTTGGCAATGCGTCATTGCTAGTGGAACTGGTTAATACTGTCATGATGAATTCCTTATTTGGCGTTTTTAAACGTAGATAAGATACTGAATTTTTTGTTGGTGGCTGTCACGGTGAAGCCGCCAAAGCGTTTTTTGAGCATCTCACCATAGGGTAAATGACGATTACCAATAATGCGCAGTTCGCCAGCATGATGCAATACTCTGTGCGCATCTTTGAACATTTGCCAAGCAATATGGTCGGTCACTGCGTTTTGTTGATGAAATGGCGGATTACATAATACCAAATCAATATGAGATAACTCGACGTTAGCTAAGCAGTTAGCAACAATAAAGTCACATTGGTCAACTTGATCAGGAAAATTGATTGCGACATTACGCTTGGCACTGGCGACCGCCATGTAAGACTCATCAACAAACGTGACTTTGGCATTGGGGGCATTGTGCAAAATGTTACACCCAATAACGCCATTACCACAACCAAGATCAACAACATGTTCGCCTTCAACTAAGGGCAAGTGTTGCATCAAAAAACGTGCGCCGATATCTAAATGAAGGCGTGAAAATACATTGGGATAATGGCTAAGGGTCAATGTGGGATTATCAATATCCCAGGTTAAAAGTGGCTCAAACGGACTTGGTTGTCGGTCTTTTGCAAATTCAGCGAAGATCAAACGCGCTTTTTTGACGGCTAATGACGTGTGGCAATCACCCAATATTTGTTTAAATAATTGTTGTACATTCTTGGTTACAACCGGCACTTTACCGCCTGCAATAATAACTGTATCAGGGTGAACACAAGCGCGTAATTGGTGAAGTTGGTATTCAAGTAATGCAAGGTTTTTGGGTAACTTGAGAATAACCAAATCATAGTGTTGTTCATGTGCTTGCATACTAGACAAAAACTCAACGTTATCGACATCAAGTTTGTTGTGATACATATTGGTTTGGCAACCGAGTTGGGCGACAATCGAATCACTGACATGCACCGGTGAATACGCATGCAACGCACAGGTTATCGCACCAAAATCGTCATTGAAGATTGCCACTTTAGCCCCGCCAGCGATATCAGCTAAGTGAGCTTGGTGCTTATTTTGTATTTCACTTATGATATATTCATCAACTGAATCCCATGCTTGCAGAGACTTATGTTGATGTTCTTGAGGATAGCGTACTAAATAATGTGCGCCCATTGCATGGGTAAAATCAGTGTTCAAAGGGTTTTCTCGTTACGTTAACAATAGGTTGAAATCAATATGATTATCGCACCGCATTTATGTATGCCTGATGCTGATGTATATTATTATCCAAATTGGTTAGATTTAAGTATAGCGGATGATTATCTCATTCAACTCAAAACAAATCTGGCTTGGTCACAAGATTATATCAGAATTTACGGCAAGGACGTAAAAATCCCTCGTTTACAATGCTGGATGGGGGACGCCGATGCCATATATTCATACTCTGGATTAACCATGCAGCCACATGCCTGGCAAGCGCCAGTAAATCAAATTAAAGCGTTGTGTGAAGAGGCAGCTAACCAGTCGTTTAATTCCGTATTGGCTAATTGGTATCGCGACGGTGCTGATAGCATGGGGATGCACAGTGATGATGAGCCTGAACTGGGTGTTCAGCCGGTGATTGCATCCGTCACGTTAGGCGCTGAGCGTAAGTTTATTTTTAAGCACAAGCATACAGGGCAAAAACACGAATTACACTTATCCCATGGTAGCTTACTGCTCATGCAAGGTGAGACACAACAACATTGGCAGCACGGGATTAATAAAACCAAAAAAGCCATCGGTGATCGGGTTAATTTGACCTTTCGGCATATTTATAATCAAGCGTAACACTCTATTTTGGGTGATAAGGAATGCAACATGAGTACAGAGCAACGTATTATAGACAAATTAAAAGCAGGCTTTACGCCCACTCAGTTATTTGTGGAAAATGAGAGTCACATGCACAATGTGGCACCCGGTTCAGAAAGCCATTTTAAAGTGACCATCGTCAGTGATGCTTTTGTTGGTAAGCGTTTACTTGCTTGTCATCGCATGGTGAATGAGGTGTTGGCTCAGGAGCTTGCCAATGATATTCATGCGCTTGCGATCCACACGTATAGCGAAGATAAGTGGCAAGGGGTGACTCAGATTCCTAATTCGCCCAATTGCATGGGCGGTTCTGCGCGTTAGCGATGACACTCAGGTATTGTCCTAGCTGGTACTATTGCGGTTATTTGTCAGGATTATCAAAAATCGCTTCAAGACTCAGCCCTTGATGCCCTAGCATGTCTTTTAAGCGTCGTAGGGCTTCCACTTGGATCTGCCTAACCCGTTCTCGGGTTAACCCAATCTCAGCGCCAACGTCTTCTAATGTCGAAGGTTCGTAACCCATTAAGCCAAAACGTCGAGCTAACACCTCTCGTTGCTTGGGATTCAATTCCTTTAGCCATTTGACAATGCTTGATTTGATATCATTATCTTGCACTTCTTCTTCTGGGCCAAATGAGTTTTCATCAGCCAAGATATCTAACATTCCTTTACCTTCACTTTCACCGACCACCGTCGTATCGACTGAAGAGATACGCTCATTCAAGCGCAGCATTTTAGTGACATCTTCAGTAGGGATATTTAGTGCATCAGCAATCTCTTCGGCGGTAGGCTCATGATCGAGCTCTTGCGATAACTTACGCGCGGCGCGCAAATAGACATTTAATTCTTTTACGACATGGATAGGTAGCCGGATGGTTCGGGTTTGGTTCATGATGGCACGTTCAATGGTTTGCCTGATCCACCAAGTGGCATACGTCGAAAATCGGAAACCACGCTCAGGATCGAATTTTTCAACTGCGCGAATTAAACCCAGATTCCCTTCTTCAATTAAATCAAGTAATGCCAATCCTCGATTTTTATAGCGACGAGCAATTTTGACCACTAACCGCAGGTTACTGACAATCATTCGTTCACGTGCTTTGCTATCTCCTTTTAACGCTTTGCGGGCGTACAATACTTCTTCTTCAGCGCTGAGTAGGGGAGAAAATCCGATTTCGCCTAAATACAATTGAGTTGCATCAAGATTCTTTTGCACATCATCAGCGACATTAAAATCGTCAAATACATCACTGTCAGTGGGTTCTTCATCAGGATATAACGCATTATTATTAGGTTCAGTTTTGGTTGGGGTCTCTTTGACGGCGCTGATAGTGTTTTTGCTGGTGCGACGTGGTTTGGTTAACCCTTTGGTTTTAACCACACTATTGATATTGGATGCGGCGAATATGGCATCGTCAGTTGGTGTTTTTTTGGTAGCGTTGATATCTACCACTTCATCTTTCTTTTGACCCATGAGTACATCTCCTGCTTAAAACGGAATAATTATTTATCACCTCCTAACGTCCATATTTTTTTTATTATTATTATTTTTGAGCTGGCAAATACTTCAGTGGATCAAGAGATTTACCGTTATAACGGATCTCAAATCTGAGTTTCGCACTATTAGTTCCCGAATCACCTATCTCGGCAATACGTTGTCCGGCTTTTACAAAATCCCGTTCTTGGACTAATATTTTACTGTTATGTGCATACGCACTTAAAAATTTACTCGTATGCTTTATGATTACCAGGTTTCCATAACCTCTAAGAGCGTTACCGCTATAAACGACTTTACCCTCGGCTGCTGAGACGACCGGAGTACCGATGGCATTGGCTATTTCAATACCTTTGATACCCGCTTCAGCGGTTGAAAACGTACCAACAATGGTTCCTTTTGTTGGCCAAACCCAACGTTTAACACGCTGGGGTAACTGCTTGACGGTGTTTTTCTTTGACACCGCTTTACTTGGACTACGATACACCGACTTGTTAGTCTGCGCAACTGTATTTGACGATGCAGCTGTCTTCACCGTTCTTTTTGTATCGGCTAATTGGGGTGCTTGTTTAATGCTTTTCGTGGTTAATGTTAGGCGCTGCCCGACTTGGATGGGGTAGGGCTCAGTCAGGCCATTGTTTTGTGCTAAACGTTGGTAATCTAAGCCATATAGCCACGCAATACCATACAAGGTTTCACCGGTTTGCACTTGGTGCGATCGGGCATTATCCCAAGGTGTACTCTCGTCCACGCGTGTGTCAATATTGACAACTGGTGCAGGGTTATTTCTTGCACTACAGCCGCTCAAGAGCATTATACTGACGAAGATGCTCAATAATATAGGGCTTACGTGGTGAGAAATAAAACCGGGCATCGTCGTGCTCCTCTTAACGAATGACTAGATAAGCGATGATCGCAAGCGCGATAGTTATCCATCCTAGCGTTTCTACATATTGGCGTAGCTTGGCTTCCATTTGGGTACCACCCCAATACATTAATCCTGCGACTAAGAAAAAACGGCAGCCTCGACCGATAAACGAAGCAATCACAAAAGGCACAAATAACATCCCTAACACCCCCGCACTGATGGTAAAGACTTTGTATGGGATAGGCGAAAAACCAGCAATAAATACCACCCAAACACCATACTCAGTGAACCAAGTCGTCGCAGTGGCTAGTTTGTCTTGATAGTGCATTGACTCAATCAATGGCGCAATTAATGAATCGAAGGCTAAATACCCCAGTAAATAACCGGCCATGCCACCAATAACGGAGGCTAATGTACAGATTAATGCAAACCACCATGCTTTTTGAGGCTTAGCTAAGGCCATAGGGGCGAGCATAACGTCAGGCGGGATCGGGAAGATAACTGACTCAGAAAAGCTCAATCCAGCTAGATACTTATCAGCATGTGGGTGTTTGGCCCAGCGTAAACAGGCATCATATAAGGGGGTAAATAGCTTCACAATAAATCTCCAGGCACTAACGGGACAAATTTGACTTCTTCAATTAATTGATGAGTAAAGGTATCGCCATCTCTTTGATATAAATACAAATGTTGTTGGGCATCGCCCACAGGAATTAATAAGCATCCAGAAGGGGATAACTGTTGTAATAAGGCTTCAGGTAAGTGACTTGCTGCAGCTGTCACAATAATACCGTCATATGGCCCTTTACTTGACCATCCTTGCCAGCCATCGCCATGTTTTAACGATACATTATGACAGTCTAGGTGTTGCAAACGGCGACGCGCTTGAAACTGTAAGGCTTTAATTCGCTCAATACTGCATACATGTTTGAATAAACGTGACAGTACACTGGTTTGATAGCCTGAGCCTGTACCAATTTCTAAAATATGCGGTGCCTCAATGTCTTGCTCTATCATATGCTGCCGTAATATTGTACTCATCCTTGCAACGGTATACGGTTGCGATAAGGTTTGTCCTTGACCTATGGGCAGTGCGTTATTTTCAAATGCTTTGTGGGTAAGAGTTGGAGGTAAAAACAACGTTCTATCGATTTCACCCAATACGTTTAATACCACATCATCCGTCACGCCTAATGCTCGGATCGTTGCGATAAGATTAACTGCTTTTCTTAACATATCTAGCTCCGTCTACGCCTGAAAATCCTGTTGATGAGTCACGCAGCATTCACGCAATATAGAGGTAGCAAAACACCCTACAGGTAATGCGAATTGCAATAAGAGTGTATCAGAATCAAGCACTTGTGTTGTTAATTCTTGTGGGTATAAATGCATGGCACGACGCTCTTGTTTGAGTCCAAGATCCACTAAGGCTGCACAGATATCGGGATAACGTTGCGCAATATGTTGTTCATGCGCACCTTGTTCGCCTTGGGTCACTAATTTGCCAGCTCCCCATAAAGGAGCGGTGAGATCGAGATCGCGTTCAACAAACCGGCGTTGTAAATCAGGTAAATCGGCCTCTTGTGCGACAAAGAAACTATTCGTGCCGCTGAGCATCACTGCATCGCCACTCTCAATACTCTTATCGCTACCTGAACTAACACGTTGTGCCACTGCTACATTAAATATCCAACTGCGTAAGGCGGAGATAGCGACAGAGCGTTTATTGCGATTTTTGATTTTGCCGCCGGTAAAAAGCTGTTCAGCCAGTAACAGATTACCTCCAACTTTGGTTTGCTGCTGGCCTTGTTCATCTAAGAAACGGACTTCACCAAAGCGTTGTTGACCGTAATAGTTAGGCACCCCACATTGCTCAATGCGATGAATACGGGCGAGTAGCTCATCCATGTCACTCACGGCTCGCAGGGTAATGGCAAAATGGTTATGTTTGAGTACACCAGTGCGTAATTTTTTGTCATGGCGCGTAATCTCAATGATTTGCACACCTTCTAGCTGAAAATCGTCCCAGTTGAATGTTTTTTTACCTGGACTATGGATGCCAAACCATTGAGTGGATTGAGAAAATTTATCTTTACGGCCTGCATAGGTCACATTGCGCAGTGGCAGTTGCACAAAACTAGCAAGTTGTTCAGCAATATAAGCAGTATTGAGGCCGGTTTTTTCTAACCGAATAAAAATATGTTCGCCGTCACCGGTTGGCTCAAAACCCAGTATTTCGGTCACTTTAAAATCAGATAGCTCCCGTTTGAAAGCAGCCGTGACCATCGGTGGACTTGACGCGTAAGCAAAGTTTACATCCGGGTATGTTAAAAAATCACTCATCGTTGTACCAACACGACAGCGTGTGTGGCAATCCCTTCTTTGCGTCCGGTATAGCCAAGTTGTTCAGTGGTGGTTGCTTTGACATTAACATTGTCAATGATTGTGTCTAATAAATGAGCAACATGGTTGCGCATTGCTTGAATGTGAGGTGCCATTTTTGGGGCTTGAGCAACAATTGTGATATCAACATTCCCGATTGTGTAACCTTTTTCAGTGACTAACGCATAGACATGTTGCAGTAATTGGCCGCTATCTGCACCGGCAAATTGTGGATCCGTATCTGGAAAATGACGACCGATATCACCTAGTGCAACCGCACCAAGTAAGGCATCACACAGCGCATGTAACACCACATCACCGTCAGAGTGGGCAAGTAAACCTTGCTCATATGCAATGTGTTGACCGGCTAAGATTAACGGTTTGTTGCCACCAAATTTGTGTACATCAAAACCATGTCCAATTCGAATATTCATGTAATACGCCCTTGTTGGGTCAGAAAAAAATGCGCTAAAGCCAGATCTTCAGGTCGAGTTATTTTTATGTTGCTCGGATCACCTGAGACTAAGCTAATGTGATAACCAGCATACTCCATCGCCGATGCTTCATCGGTAATTAGGTGTTGTTGTGCTTGGGCATTAACAATGGCGTCTGTCAGGTCAGCGGAAGCAAACAGTTGTGGTGTTAATGCATGCCACAGTGATTCGCGATCGACTGTATGCTCAATGGATGGTGTTTGATGCTCTTGACGCGCACGTTTCATCGTGTCGATGACGGGTGTGGCCAAAATAGCCCCCGCAAAATCAACATCATTGATATTACTAAGTAATGCATCGATATCGTGCTGTTGTATACAAGGCCTGGCAGCATCATGCACCAATACCCAATGGTTATCCGGCATAGCGTATAATCCTTGCAGCACTGAATCTACCCGCTCAGCACCACCAATCACAGTACTAATCTGCGGATGTTGCGCCAGTGGTAATTGCGCAAAAGTATCATCTTCAGGGTGCAACACGACAACGATGCGGTTAATCCGTGGGTGTGCCAATAACGCGGAGAGTGTATGTTCTAATACGGTTTGCTCACCGAGCAATAAATACTGTTTAGCCACTTTGGCAGCCATTCTTGAGCCAATGCCTGCAGCAGGCACTATAGCAGTAATAGCAGGTAGGGTAGATGAGTTCAAAGGGCCATCGCTATCGTGTTTAATTTGCATGGATATGTTGTTTACTGACTAAGGGATTATTGTTCGTTAGGAATAATCCGATAGAAAGTTTCCCCTTCTTTGATGAGTCCAAGTTCATTGCGCGCTCGTTCTTCGATGGCGTCTAAACCGATCTTAAGATCGTTGATATCTGCAGCAAGGAGTTTGTTGCGTTGTGCCAGATTTGCATTTTGTGTTTGCCGCTGTTCTACTTCATTTTGTAGGGTCAAATAATCAGGCACACTGCGTTTTCCAAACCACAAACGATATTGCAGCGCAACGAGCAACGCAATCAATACCACTAATATGATTTTTTTCTGCCACACAACAAATACCCCCAGATAGATGGGGGTATTGTAAAGGGTTTAAGAGGAATTGCCTAGTCTCCTAAAAATTTGCCTTTGAGTTTATCCAATAGCTTATTCTTAAGTTGTTCTTTACCACCTAATTCGCTACTCAATAATGAATCCAAGCTACTCAAATCACCATTGGCTAATTGCAGTAGTAGGGTGACTTGCGACAGGTCGCCTTGTGCAATCCCTAAACCTTCTGCAGCTTGGGCTTGCAGCTCTTGGCGCAGGTCAGACAGCGGGCCTGATTGGTCAGATAAAATACCTTGCATCAATGCTTTGCCTAAGCGGTTGTCTAAATCAGATTTAAGCGATAACACAGGGGCGTTTAATTCTCCGCTATAGGTTGTTTTCACATTCAACGTATCTAACGTATTGAGGGTTTGCGCGATAATTTGAGCATATTTATCATTCCCTTGCGCTTCTAGTGCAAGTTGGTCAAACAAGAACTCAGCAGCACCTGCAATTGTATTATTTTGCATGCGTACTTCTCCTTTAGAAAATAACGCCGCTTGTTTAATGATCGCGTTTAACCGAGGATCATTGCTAACGGGTAAATTTTCTAATACCAATCCTGCAATATCCCACTGCTGAAATGCATTCACGCCTTCCGGTAAAATTGAAAAATCACCTTGCATCGATAATTGTTCCCACAACGCATTTGCGCTGTTTTGTTGAGTCGACGCATTTAGAGCAAACGTAGTCGGGGTTTTGGTAATGACATGTTGGTCCGTGATATTTTGCCATTCACTACTGATGACCTGACCGGCCACCGCAAGGTTGACCGTCGCTTGCCTCACTAACAAATTAGGGTATGTAGCATTCGGATCAATGACCACTGGTGGGGCATCCGGTGCAGGAGCTAGCATGGGGGCGATCGTATTTATAATGGTTAATAAAGTCGTATTAAATTGCTGAGCTTTGGCACCAAATACCATTTGTGTGATCTGCGACAATGCATCACTATCCCCTGCAATCAGATTTTGCATGAGGGCATAGTCGGCTTTAGGGGCGGCGTTTAAATCCGCAATGTTGCTTTTTAGCGCCGCATTAGCCTTCGATGCCAATGTTTTAAACGCTTTAATTTTGACTTTATCCGCTTGCATTGACTGCTTTAAGGTATCCCAAGTCTGTTTGGCATTCAGCAGCGCTGCAGGGTTTTTGTAGTCGGTTTTTTGTAAGGCTTTAAATTGGGTTTTGTAATTCTCAATATCAGCTTTGTTTGGTAAGCTTTCATACTGGGTTTTGAGTGGGGTTAAGTATTGCGCCTGCGTTGCTTTTGCAGCCGCAACCGCACCGGGTGTTTGTAATGCAGAACGGGCCAATAAATCTTCTTTGGATGGTATGTCCTCTTTGCTTGGTAAACCACTGAGAATATCTTGCAAACTAGGGCCTGGTGGACGAAAGACTGCACCGTTGTTAGTGCGGGCTTGATTAAACGCGACTTGATCAATTAACACATTATCTAACACGATTTTTTGTGATAATAGCGGTGCAAATTCAACATCAGCTTGGATAGTGCCGACTTGTATTTGGTTGCGCGAAGGGCTGTGTGCATCGGTTAATTCAACCCCATTTATCGTGATAGTGAGTGGCACTAAGGTATGATCGACATCCGCGATATTTGCTTCAGCGCCATGAGCTTTGCCGATCTCGTGCTCTGCAATGGTCTTGATAAGTGTGTTGGCAAAAAATACATATATCAATATCAGCAATACTAGGAGTCCTAATACGCTCAGTCCTATTTTTTTAATCATGAATCGTTCCTTTTCATTGTGTTGATAAAAAATCCTATATTACTATTGTAGTAGTTGAATCATCGCTTGGGTGAGCATTCGTTGCATTTTTATGCCTGCATGATTAACCGATTCATCGGTAGCGTCGGGGTGCGAGGTTTGCGCTGCAATGGTAAATTCTCGACCACCTTGATAGTGAGGTAAACAAACATGTGCAAGCACTACGTTTTCACCCGTAGTTCTGGTTTCACTTGGTCCCCAGCCTATTTTTTGAAATACTCGCCACTGACCTTGTGTCGCGTCATCTAAAACCTGTTTAGGATTATTCACCGCTTGTCCAGCCATCGCTTCTGCCAATGCATGGTGTAACATACGACTGATACCTTGCAGCATGCCACCTGCCGGCTCTGTTGCATTTGCTGGCTTGATTATTCCTGTCTGATCAGCGTTAGCATAGGCTTTGGCACCATAGAATAAGGTGCTGACATCAATGTTGCGTAAATGCGGGTGACGAGTTAACGGGTCGCGATCATGCGTTGCAAGGCGTTTTAACCACTCCGCTTGTGCCAGTGTCGTCATCGGTTTATTGCCGGAAAGACCACAAGACTGACAGCGGTATCCTTGATATCCAGGATCCGCGTATGCGGTCGTGAATGTCGGCACGTTAAGCACCGTTTGGGTCGATAAATCTAACCAAGATTGAGCACTTGGAACATAAGGCACCGGGCCATAAGCGCCGCGAAAACGAATCAAAGGATTGCTTAATAACAACCAGCGGTCGTGGAATAAACTGGTCAAATAATCACGCCCAGCAATGTTGGTAAAATATGTCGCGATAGCATTGGAGTTGCGGTCATCACCTATAGTATCAATGGGGTTATTGACAGGCAAAGGCTCATAGGTGTTGATACTGGTAATTAACTCGGCTACAGAATGAGTGCCGACCATCGCGTGCGCGCCAATACCCAACTGTCTGACTTTGGCAATAGCACCGGTGTAAGCAAATATTTTGGATGATGACCATGGCTCGTATAATGTATCTTGCGTATGCTGGTTGGCAAGATAGCGATAACCTAATTGACGTTGGCCCTGTTCAGTGACCATGCCAAAATCGATGACCAACACTTTACCTAATTGAGCACTTGTTGCAAAAAAGTTCCAATCAGCTTTGACTCGCTGTTCCCAATAAATCGAACTGTAATCAACACTATTTGATGATGTATATTCTTGAGTATTACGCGCAGGTAATGCGCTGCAACCTAATTCAGTAGTGCTCAAGTCGCGGGGTAAATAGGGTTGAATGTTCATCATATTGGCATAATAATAGTCAACATACGCTGAGCTCGGTGGGGTATATACTGTGTGTACCGAAGAGGAATTGTCAACGATACTGGCAATCGGCGTATGGCTTGTTGGGGGGGATGCGATAGCAGAAACAATGGGTACTTGGGGGGTGCCAACCTGAGGCTCAATAGTCTGTGAGGTTACTAACTCATCAGTATCAATCACGATTTGAGCATACACTGAATGACTCATAGTCGCGAATACCATTACGCACAACGTTAATATTTGTTTAACACACCAAAATCTTATAATCTGCAAGCGCTTCATTCTCATTCTTATCCGTAAGATGATCTAAGGATACAAAGTTGTGACTCAAAAAGACACTATTATTGTTGGGGTAGATGCCGGAGGGACAGGTTGCAAGGCAATGGCGTACGATATTAATGGTCGTCGTCTTGCTCAGACAGTCACTCAACCAGCTAATATTGCGGTAGATACTCAAGCGGCTATCACTGCTATTGAACATGCTGTTAATTTATTGGCTCAACAATTAAATGTGTCAATGGCGAGCCTAGCCGTTGGCATTGGCTGTGCCGGATATAGTGACAAAGATGCTTTAGCCAAGGTATTGGCATGGTCGCATCCTTTTGCCGCATGCTATGTAACATCAGATATTCATATTGCACACCTTGCGGTACATGGTGATCGTGATGCTGGACTGGTCATTGTCGGGACCGGCTCATGTGGCGCGCTTCGTCACAATGGCGTGTTTTCACAATTTGGTGGACATGGGCTATGGTTGGGCGATGACAGTTCGGGTGCATGGCTAGGTTTACATGCGTTACGACATACGTTACAAGTGCAAGACGGCTTAGCCACATCATCCATATTGAGCCAACAAATATGCGTTGCATCACCTGATATCATGCATAATTTGTCCTATTATCGTCAGGCACCATCGGCAATCTTTGCGCAGTGGGCACCAGTGGTGTTTAGTGCGGCGAAACAAGGCGATGCAGTCGCGCAAGATTTGATCGAACAGGGGTGTGTCTATTTGCTGAAGTTGATTGATTGCGTATCCATGCAAGGTCAGTTACCAGTGTGCTTAACAGGGGGAGTCGGGGAAGCGTATTTACCGTATTTACAAACCCGCGACCAAATTCAATCTCAGACTGCGCTTAAGAGCAGTGTTCAACGTGCTGAATATGGTGCTATGATGTTTGCATTATCACACATGGATAGCCGACTATGAGCGCTTCAACGACGATTATTTTTGCCAAACAAGCCTTGATAAATGGTGTTTGGACTAAATCGGTTAAAGTAGACATTCATGATTCGACCATACGGGAAGTAACCATCGGGGCGGATCCGCGTTTGATTGCTCAACCGTTTACGACGGTTGCGTATTTAACACCGAGTTATGTCGATCTGCAAGTTAACGGTGGCGCTGGTGTTTTGCTAGACCAAGCGGTTACAGCAGACGATATATTAACGGTTGCAAAGGCTCATCAGCCTTTTGGAACCGGTGCGTTATTACCAACCTTAATCACGAATAATACGAGTACCATGCTCAATATGGCGAATGCGGTGAGTGCTGTATTACATGAACCTGATGTCGATGTGCTAGGAGTGCACTTTGAAGGGCCCTGGTTAGCAACTGCCAAAAAGGGCATTCATTTGACCAAGCATATCCGTCCTCCTAGTGATCAAGAGTTGCAATGCATCACGCGCAAGGATATCGGTAAAGTGATGGTGACCCTAGCGCCAGAAATGGTTCCGATTGATATCATTCAAGATTTAGTCCAACAGGGTGTTGTCGTGAGTCTTGGCCACACTAATGCCCAGAGTGATAGCGCACTAGCTGCAATTGCTGCTGGAGCGAGTGGATTTACGCATTTGTATAATGCGATGTCCGGCTTCAGTGGGCGCGCACCCGGTGTGATCGGTGCGGCGTTATCAGATCTATCCACTTATGCCGGTATGATTGTCGACTTACATCATGTGCATCCAACTTCATTGCGTGCTGCGATGCATGCTAAAGGTACTGATTATAGCGTATTAGTAACCGATGCGATGGCGCACGTGGGTTCAGTGAAGACCAGGTTACCTTATTTTGATTTGAATATTCAACGTGAGGGTGACAAGTTAACGACACCTGACGGCAGTCTTGCAGGCTCATGCTTAACCATGCATCAAGCGGTCCAAAATACTGTAACGCATTGCGCTCAACCTTGGGCAACAGCAGTTAAAATGGCCAGTCTAAATCCACTTAAATGGCTTGGACTGACTCATTTAGGCGATATCGCATCGGGTTTACAAGCAAATTTATTGGGTTGTTCGACTGATCAATCGCGTTTAGACAACACGATATGTGACACACCCAATCTTCATATCACTGAGCATTGGGTTAAAGGAAAATGTATTTATGAGCGTTAATACCGATCACGACTTATCGACGGCAGCATTACCGTCGACAGTGATGACCATTAGTATTCTTGGTGGATTGTTTTTTTTGTTTGGGTTTGTGACCTGGCTCAATGGTGCCTTAGTGCCGTATCTGCAAATTATCTGTGATTTATCGCATACCCAAGCTCTATTGGTTGCGTCGAGTTTTTATATTGCCTATGTGGTCATGGCATTGCCCATGTCATATGTGTTGGATAAAGTGGGCTTAAAACAAGGCATGGTATTGGGGCTGGGTTTAATGAGCATGGGCTTGTTATTATTTATTCCAGCCGCACTGACCCAAACATTCGCTATATTTTTGTGTGCTCAATTTGTATTGGGCAGTGGGTTAACGATATTGCAAACCGCCTCAAATCCGTATTTGGTGATTGCTGGACCCAATGAAAGTGCGGCTGCTCGTATCGCGGTAATGGGTATTTTGAATAAAGCGGCAGGGGTTCTTGCTCCATTATTGTTTACCGCTATCGTGTTATCGGGTTTTAATGATGTTAATCAAACAAGTCTGGCGTTACTCAGTGAAAATGAGCGAGCAATGCAGATCAGTCAACTTGCACAACAAATGGTGATGCCTTATCTGGGTTTAGCTGTCATCGTCATGTTGTTAGCTTGGGCGATGGCCAAATCCCCATTGGCCGCGTTGTCGATGGCGACAGAGCAACAAACTGAGCACAGTATTTGGGATTTCCCTCATTTATTATTTGGTGTTGTCGCGTTGTTTTTCTATGTGGGTGTGGAAGTGATCGCCGCAGATACCATCGGTTTGTATGGTTCTTCGTTAGGGTTAAGTAATATCACCGCGCTGACTTCCTACACGATGGTCTTTATGGTGATAGGCTATGTGATTGGATTGTTGTGTATCCCACGATGGGTTTCGCAAGTCCACGCACTGGCTATCAGTGCAGGATTGGGTGTGGTTATTTGTCTGTTGATTAGTGTGGTCGACCGTGACAGTACTGCTTTGGCGCAAAGTGTATGGGGCTGGTCGGGGATCCCATTGTTACCAGATCCACTCGTGCTAGTGGCAATGCTCGGTCTTGCTAATGCGATGGTGTGGCCGACCATTTGGCCATTAGCGATACAAGGATTAGGTGATTATACCGCCAGAGGTTCAGCTTGGTTAATTATGGCGATTGCCGGTGGTGCAGTATTACCTCCCTTGTTTGGCGAGTGGGCAGACACCGTTGGGTATCAATCTGCTTATTTAGCCTTGTTAGTCGGGTACTGCGTGATATTGGCGTTTGCGGTAAGACAATGGCGCTACAAAAAATCGAGCGCCTTAGCGGATTAATCTTGTGCGAGTTTTACTCGGATTTTATTTTTTTCGATGCTGTGCATGTGCAAACTATTGATCGCATTGTTAGCGTCTTTTTCATTTGGCATTTCAACGAAGGCAAAGCCTTTAGATTGATTGGTTGCTTGGTCTAGCACTAAATTACATTCGTCGACTTTTCCATGGTTGGAAAAAAGCGCTCGAATATCATCTTCAGTGGTGGTACGCGGCAGGTTACGGACTAGCAATTTCATTATGACTTACCTGGATGGTTATATTAATGGCGATTTATCTATTCTATAGTAATAAATAAATCGCCGATATAACTAATTGGACGGATTACATGCGTTCAAAAATTGTAGCTATACCTTGACCATAACCAATACACATAGTCGCTAGGCCAATTTCATGGTCTTGCTGTTCCATAACGTTGATTAATGTTGACGAGATCCGAGAACCAGAACATCCTAATGGGTGACCTAATGAAATAGCGCCACCATTTTGATTTACTTTTTGATCATATTGTTCTAACCAACCCAATTGCTTAATGCATGACAACGCTTGAGCAGCAAATGCTTCGTTAAACTCAGCAATATTAATATCGTTCATGCTTAGTCCCGCTCTTGCTAATGCTTTGTTTGTCGCGGGTACCGGGCCAACTCCCATGATAGCGGCATCACATCCTGATACTGCCATTGAGCGAATTTTGGCTCTTGGCGTTAAGCCCAAGGCCTTGGCGCGATCGGCTGACATGAGTAACATTGCAGATGCACCGTCGGATATCGCAGATGATGATGCTGCCGTCACTGTCCCATTTACGGGGTCAAACACCGGTCGTAATTTAGCAAGACTCTCAACTGTGGACTCAGGACGAATGACTTCATCACTTTCTACTAAGATTAATCTGCCGCTTTCATCGTGCCCTTCAATTGGCACGATTTCATTATCCCAACGGCCATCCAAGTGGGCTTGATGGGCGCGTTGATGTGAACGAGCAGCGAAGATATCCTGCATCTCACGAGTGATGCCGTTTTGTTTACCTAACAACTCTGCAGTTAAGCCCATGCTACCAGAGGCCATTGCGGTGGTTTTGTTTAAATTCGGATTAAGGTCAATGTTGTAGTTCATAGGGACGTGACCCATGTGCTCAACACCACCAATCATGTATACATCACCTTGGCCTAGCATGATCCCTTTTGCACCATCATGGAGTGCTTGCATCGAAGAACCACACAAGCGATTGACGGTCACCGCAGCTGTTGAGCGTGGAATTTGAGTCAGTAGTTGTGCGTTACGTGCGACATTAAAGCCTTGCTCTTTGGTTTGTTGCACGCAGCCCCAGATAATGTCTTCAATTTCTGCAGGGTCAATTTTTGGATTACGGGCAAGTAAAGCACTCATCAAATGAGCTGATAATGTCTCAGCACGGACATTGCGAAATACTCCGCCTTTAGAACGTCCCATAGGGGTGCGAATACAATCGATTATGACGACTTCTTTCATTTTTATTCTCCTTGACCGTTAAGCTGTAAAATATGATTTGCCGGCGGCAGCCATTTCACGGACACCATCTGAAATTTGATAAATAGCCCCTAAATGCGCATATTTATCGGCAAGTTCAACGAAGTTAGCTAATCCCATTGTTTCAATATAACGGAAGATACCGCCTCTAAAGGGAGGGAAACCAATGCCATATAGTAATGCCATATCGGCTTCAGCTGCGCTGCCGACGATGCCTTCTTCAAGACAACGAATTGACTCATTAGCCATCGGGATCATCAAACGAGCAATGATTTCTTCACTACTAAATTCGGTTTTAGGCGCGGCATGCTCAGCGATCATATCAATGGCTATTGGTGCCGGTGTCTTGTTTGGGCGGCCGCGTTTGTCTTTTCCATGATCATAAAAACCTAAGCCATTTTTTTGACCCAAGCGTTGGGCGTTATACATTAATGTGACTGGGTCATTATCGAGTTTTTGCATCCGCTCAGGGATCCCATCCGCCATCACGCCTGCAGCATGATCGGCAGTATCAATACCGACTACGTCGAGTAAAAATGCAGGGCCCATCGGCCAGCCAAATTGTTTTTCCATAACTTTATCAACAGCCACAAAATCAGCGCCATCAAGCACTAAACGACTGAAGCCCGCAAAGTATGGAAATAATACTCGGTTGACTAAAAAACCGGGACAGTCATTGACGACAATCGGTGTTTTACCCATTTTTAACGTTGTCGCAACCACCGCAGCGATAGTCTCATCGCTGGTATGTTCACCACGAATAATTTCGACTAATGGCATTCTGTGCACCGGATTAAAAAAGTGCATGCCGCAGAAACGCGCTGGTTTGTGTAATGCATTGGCCAGTTGGTTAATAGAAATCGTCGATGTGTTGGAGGTTAAGATGGCATCATCGGCAATATGTGTTTCTGTTTCTGCCAATACCATGGCTTTTATTTTTGGATTTTCGACGACCGCTTCAATGATTAAATCAGCGTTGGTGATCGCACTGTATTCAAGTGTTGGTGTGATGTTATTTAAAGTTGCAGCCATTGTCTTTGCATTGACTTTGCCACGTTGCATGCCTTTTTCAAGTATGCCAGCAGCGGTGCTTAAGCCTAACTCTAGGGCTTCGTTATTGATATCTTTCATCACTGTTGGAATGCCTTTAACAGCACCTTGATACGCAATGCCACCACCCATAATACCGGCACCTAAGACGGCATTTTGCTGAATGACTTTGGAGGTTTGTTTAGACATTTTCTTGCCTTTGGCTTTTACGACTTGGTCGGCTAAGAAAACTCCTATTTGGGCTTTGGCTGCGTCGGTTTTGGCGAGCGTCAAAAATCCTTTATTTTCTAATGACATCGCCTCTTTACGACCGAGAGTTGCACTTGCTTCTACCGTATTGACCATCATGTGTGGTGCAGGATAGTGCTTGCCAACCTTGGCAAAAACCATGCCTTTGGCCGTGCTGAAGCTCATTGTCATTTCATTTTTGCTTAAGCTCAGTGGGCTAAGCTTGGTTTGCTTACGGTCCTGCCAATCAAGTTTACCAGCAAGGGCATCATGCAACATTGCTTTTGCAGTAGACATTAATGCATCAGCGGAAACAACGGCGTCGATTGCACCATCACTGAGGGCTTTAGCTGCTTTTTTGTTACTGCCAGTGGTCATCCAATCTAGCGCAGTATCTGCGCCAATAATACGAGGAAGGCGAACAGTGCCACCAAAACCAGGCATCAATCCTAGTTTGACTTCAGGGAGACCAACTTGTGCGTGGCTCTCGGCGATCCGAAAATCACACACTAATGCCATCTCAAAACCACCGCCTAACGCAACCCCATTAATGGCTGCGATGGTGGGTACATGCAAATCCTCGAATCGGTCGAATACATCCGCAGAAGCTTTGATCCAAGCTAGCACCTCAGCATCGGGTGCTGTAAACATTGAGGTGAATTCAGTGATGTCAGCGCCGACAATAAACGCTGGTTTAGCAGAGTATACGACCACCCCTTTGATAGAACTGTCTGCGGCAATCGCTTGTGTCGCAGCGTCGAACTCACTGATGGTTTGTCGGTCAAATTTATTCACAGAACCGGCAGCGTTATAACAAAACTCTGCGATCCCATCAGCGTCGACATTAACGCTAATGTTAGTACCTTGATACATCATTATTTTCTCCTTTGGCTAAACCAAATCTGATTAGTGTCGAGTAATTTACATATTAACTGGTCTTACTTGTAACTACATTGAAAAACAATTTGTCAAACAGTGCAAATGAATTCTATGCTTAGTACTGTATAGGTGTGGCTTATAATAGGTAATAGTATTCGTTATTTAGTCGTTAAACAGTGTAGTTACAATCAGTTAACTATTTTCGGTGTCGTATTATCTGTGTTAATAATAAGCACATTATTTTGTGTGCAAGCTAAAAATATAGAGGTGCAGACGCGTGACTCGTCGTTGAAATACTCGCCTCAACAAACAATCTATTTAGAAGCACAAGCCGCGATAGCTCAAGGTCAACAACAAGCCTATTGGACTTATCGCAAGCAATTGCTGGATTATCCATTATTACCCTACCTTGAACGCAGTTATTACACTCAATTTATGCGTTCGTTGCCGTCAAGTGTAGTCGAGGCATTTTTGTTACGCTACAGTGGCGATGATTTTGTAAAGGGCCTGCAATTTCGTTACATCGCCTATTTGTCGACTCGTGATCGGGATCGGTTTCAGCATTGGTATCGTCTTACTCCGACAAGTTGGTTAAATGCACCATTGCATTGTCGCTATTTGACTGATGAGCTTGCTACAGCAACACTCACGCCTGAATTGGATCTTGCTATTAATCGGTTATGGCAACATCCACGTTCACAAGATGCTGCGTGTGATGATTTGTTTAACTGGTGGCAAAAACAAGGTGGAATGACTGCGCAGCGCATATTAGCGCGAATTAAATTAGTGGCTACCAAAGGTGAGCCACGTTTAATTGTATATCTGACTCGGCAACTCCCTCAGACGTTGCAACCACTTGGACAAATATGGGGGCAAGTCGCTAATTCGGCAGGATATATTAGTCGGATTGAACGCTGGCAAGATATTGCAACCCCGGATATTGCTCCGGTTGTAATGCTTGGTTTAACACGGTTGATTTGGTCTGATGTACAGCAAGCAATAGCGACTTACCAGGCTTTACCTGACACGTTATCGCTGACTCAAGCGCAACATTTTGAGCTGGTTAAAACCATCGCGATACGACTGAGTTTGTATGATGAATCGGATACTCAACGGTGGCTAGACAGAGCTGCGTCACTGGGTATGTCGAATGATTTGCGAGACTGGCAATTATCGCACTATATTCGACATCAGCGTTGGGCTGCGATTGATCAATTCATCAGTCAACTCCAAGCACCTTATCAGCAAGGAGGTCGGTTATTATATTGGCAGGCAAGGGCGAATCGTGAATTGGGTTTAAGCCAACTCGCCCAGCAACAATTCAGGCAGTTAGCCCAAGAACGTCACTATTACGGATTTAAGGCCAGCGACGCGTTATCTACACCAATTTCCTTAAACGAAATGAGTGTCGTTGTTGATCCACAAACTCGGGCGTTGATCATGGCGAATCCTCATTTAAAAATGGCGCAGGAGTTGTTTGCCATTGGACATTTTCGATCAGCTCGGTATCAATGGCGACGCTTACTCAATACCTTAAATGATGAGCAAGGCAAACAAGCTGGAGTCATTGCATATGAAATGCAATGGTACGACCGCGGGATTTATGCGATGGCAGAATTTGGTATGAGTCATGATGTACAACGTCGATTTCCAATGCCATTCAAGGCTGAATTTTATGCCGTTTCTAAGCAATATCAACATGCAACCAGTTGGTTATACGCTATTGCTCGACGGGAAAGTGCGTTTGCTATTGATGCTCGCTCGGTGGCCAATGCAAGAGGCTTAATGCAGTTATTACCAAATACAGCGCAATATTTGCGCAAACGAGCTGTCTCTAATACTCAACTAACTGATCCAGCTAACAATATCGCTTTAGGAGGCGAGTATTTAGCGTATTTATCAAGTAAAGTCAGTGACAATATCGTGTTACGAACCGCAGCTTATAACGCTGGCTGGCGCAATGTACAACAGTGGTTACCTGACAAAGCAATGCCAATGGATCATTGGATTGAACTGATCCCTTTTAAAGAAACACGTGAGTACGTCAAAGCTGTGATTGCTTATGAGCGTATTTATGCCGAGCAATTACAGCGTCAACCTGCCACGTTTCCTAAACACGCTAGTCAATTTGTCAGCAGTGCGATCCTGACAGCCCATTTAGAAACTGGTACACTCTCAGCAAGATAATAACTTAACCCGCGTAGTGGCCATATGGCGACATGATACGGCTTAAATACATAGCAAGGATTTTGTATGAGTGAATTTTTAACATCGGTGTCTGAACTTTACCCTCAGCATATTAATTACATGCAGGGCTTGGCCCAAGAAGCAATCGCACGCGAAAGCCTAGATGGGCTTGTGATTCATTCAGGCCAAGCCAAGCGGATGTTTTTGGATGATAATCATTATCCATTTCACGTAAATCCGCAGTTTAAAGCATGGTGTCCGGTAACGGATAATCCTAACTGCTGGATAGTGGTAAATGGTGTCGATAAGCCGAAATTAATTTTTTATCGACCAGATGATTTTTGGCATAAAGTACCGCCAGCACCACAAGCGTTTTGGACTGAACAGTTTGATATTGTTCTCCTTGCACATGCCAATGCAGTTGAAAAACATTTACCGTTTGATAAATCAAAATATGCGTATATTGGTGAATATATTGAAGTAGCAAAGGCGTTAGGGTTTGATTTAGTCAACCCAGACCGGGTGATGCATTATTTGCATTACCATCGCGCTTACAAAACCGATTATGAACTAGCGTGCATGCGTGAAGCTAACCGCATTGCAGTCGATGCTCATCGAGCCGCAAAAGCCGCATTTTTTGCAGGTAAATCTGAATTTGATATTAATTTAGATTATTTAGCCGCAGCGCGCCAAGGGGATAACACCGTTCCGTATAATAATATTATTGCGTTAAATGAACATGCTGCGATATTGCATTATACCGTGTATGAAACAGAAGCACCGAGTGAAGCCAAAACCTTTTTGATAGATGCTGGGGCCAGTGTACATGGTTACGCAGCTGATATCACGCGGACTTATACGACGGATACTGGTGAGTTTGCTGAAATTGTCGCAGCTGTTGATGAGTTAACGATGACACTGGCAAATAGTATGGCACCAAATGTTGAATACAGTGATTTGCAACTGCAAGCACATACTGGTATTGCGGTTATCCTTGAACGTTTTGGGATTGTTAATTTACCCGCGAATGACATTGTGAATAAAGGCATCAGTCGTACTTTTTTTCCACACGGTATTGGCCACATGTTAGGTTTGCAAGTGCATGACGTTGCAGGGCACGTTAATGATGATCGTGGTACGCCAAAACCTGCGCCAGAAGCGCATCCGTTTTTACGTTGTACACGTGTTATCGAACCTCGCCATGTTTATACTATTGAACCGGGACTGTATTTTATCGAGAGTTTGTTGGCGCAATTAAAAGCATCACCGGAGTCCATGTATGTTAATTGGGACAAGGTTGCCGAACTGGCTCCATATGGCGGTGTCCGAGTGGAAGATAATATTGTGATACATGCAACCAAGAACGAAAACATGACACGTGAGCAAGGTTTAGATTAACCTTGCTAGATGCTATCTAAACATTAATTAAGCGTTAGCTAAGCGACGCGGTCAACGGATAAATGCGCTAAACCAATTAGCGCATTTTTGTATTCTGAATCAGGTAAAATTTGAATCGCAGCAATAGCCTTCTTGGCTTCTACCTGCGCTTTATCTTGAGTATATTGAATTGAACCGGCCGCATGCATCGCGGTGATAATGGCGTCAAGATGGACCATACCATTACCATCTTTGATGGCTGATTTGATCATACTTGCTGTTGCTTCATCACTGTGCCACATTGCGTGCAGCAAAGGCAGTGTTGGCTTGCCTTCTGCTAGATCATCGCCTACGTTTTTGCCCATTTCTTCGGCATCAGCAGTGTAATCTAAAATATCATCAACCAGCTGAAAAGCAGTACCAAGATGCTTACCATAATTCAGCATAGCGCTTTCAATCGCTGGGGGTTGTTGGGTCAGGACGGCAGCAAGTTGCGTTGCGGCTTCAAACAAACGTGCAGTTTTGCTATAAATGACATCAAAATAACTAGCTTCAGTCGTGTCGGGATCATTAACATTCATCAACTGCATGACCTCACCTTGGGCAATACGGTTAGTGGCATCTGACAAAATTTGCATTACTTTCATGCTATCTAAATCAACCATCATTTGAAAAGCACGAGAGTACAAAAAATCACCAACCAAAACACTGGCTTGATTACCAAATAACGCATTTGCAGTCTCGCGTCCACGACGTAAAAGTGACTCATCCACTACATCATCATGCAACAATGTTGCAGTATGAATAAACTCAATAATCGCCGCTAAATGATGATGTTGAGTTGACTGCACATCGAGTGCGCGTGCCGCGAGGACACACAATAATGGGCGCAGACGCTTCCCACCACTGTTGACGATATAAAACCCAAGTTGTTTAATCAATGCGACATCAGAATCGACTTGAGCTTGGATGAGCAAGTTTACCTGCTGCATATCTGCATTGGTCAGTTGTTTGATTTGGTCTATATTCATGGTTTTGGTCATGGGGATTTCGTCAACTACAATACTCAAGATGATGTTTGTCATTAAAGTGATTAAACTAATACCAATAATGTTACAGTAATTAAGAATAATTTCAGCTTGTTTGTATATTTTTGCGGAAAATTGTCAAAATAGCACACTAAAATCAACATTAGACACCCTGCACGATACAATTCCAATAAATGTTAAATTTGTGCTTGAATCGATTCTTCATTTTACGTATACTCTGCGCCCTAATTTTTAAATAAAGCGTCTATGTACGCAGAGCGGAGTTTAATATGTACGCGGTTTTCCAAAGTGGTGGTAAACAACACCGTGTGGCCGAAGGCCAGACCGTTCGTCTAGAGAAGATCGAAGTCGCCCCAGGCGATGCTGTAGAATTCGATAACATCTTGATGGTGAGCAATGGTGACGATGTAAAAATCGGCACCCCTTACGTTGCTGGTAGTAAAGTAACTGCAGAAGTGGTAACGCACGGACGTGGCGATAAAATCAAAATCGTCAAGTTCCGTCGTCGTAAGCATTCACGTTCGCAGATGGGTCATCGTCAGTGGTTCACAGAAGTGAAAATCACTGGTATTAACGTATAATAGGAGAACTAACACATGGCACATAAAAAAGCTGGTGGTAGTACCAAAAACGGTCGCGATTCAGAAAGTAAACGTCTTGGCGTAAAGCGCTACGGCGGTCAATCTGTTTTAGCAGGTAACATCATTGTTCGTCAACGTGGTACTAAATTCCACGCTGGAGACAATATGGGTATCGGTAAAGACCACACTTTATTTGCTCTAACTAACGGTAAAGTTCAGTTCGAGATCAAAGGTCCAAAGAATCGTAAATTTGTAAGTATCGTTGCTGAGTAAGCGATAGTTCAAGATTCTCTTAAAAAACCCCGCTCAATGCGGGGTTTTTTATTATCCACAAGATAATATTTAAACCTTTCAAGTGCATTTTATGGATGAACTGCGCAAACATACCTTGATAAGTGTATAATTAAGGTTCATAGCGACAAAATGAGTATTTAAGACAGTCATGAAATTTGTAGATGAAGCAGAAATACGCGTAGAAGCAGGCGACGGTGGTAACGGCGTTGTTGGTTTTCGACGTGAAAAATACATCCCTAAAGGTGGTCCTGATGGGGGCGATGGTGGTGACGGTGGTACCGTTTATCTCGTTGCTGACGAAAACTTAAATACGCTAATTGATTATCGCTTTGAACGTTTTCATCGTGCCGAACGTGGTAAAAATGGCCAAGGTTCAGATTGTACTGGTCGTGGTGGTGCAGATTTAGAAGTCAGAGTGCCAGTAGGTACTCGTGCAACAGATAAAGATACGCTGGAAGTGTTAGGGGATTTACTGAAGCACGGACAGCGTTTGAAAGTCGCTCAAGGTGGTTTTCACGGTTTGGGTAATGCTCGCTTTAAGAGTTCTACTAACCGCGCGCCGCGTCAAAAAAGCGATGGCACACCGGGTGAAATCCGTAATTTATTACTCGAGTTAATGCTCCTTGCTGATGTTGGCATGTTAGGTTTACCGAATGCGGGTAAATCGACCTTCATCCGTAGCGTATCATCTGCACGTCCTAAAGTAGCCGATTACCCTTTCACTACCTTAGTGCCTAATTTAGGTGTTGTCAGAATGGAAGCAATGCAAAGTTTTGTTGTGGCTGATATTCCAGGTCTGATTGAGGGTGCATCTGATGGGGCCGGTCTGGGTATTCAGTTTTTGAAGCATCTAGAGCGTTGTCGTATTTTGTTGCATTTGGTTGATTTGATGCCAGTTGATGGCTCTGATCCTGTGAGTAATGCGCGAGCCATTGTGAATGAGCTTGAACAATATTCGCCAAAATTAGCTGGCAAACCACGTTGGTTAGTCTTTAACAAAATTGATTTGATGTTACCTGAAGAAGCCAATGCGTTATGTGAAAAGATCGCTGCTGAATTAGGTATCGAACAATTTTATCAGATCTCTGCATTCCAAAAAATTAACGTCAAAGACGTTTGCCAAGATGTAATGGATTATCTTGATGCATTACCTGCTGCAGAAGAGCAGGCTGAAGCTGATGAACCTGTAGACTTTAAGTGGGATTCGTATCATGAACGCACCATTGCAGATCATATTGATGTTGACAATGATGACGATGATGACGATGATTGGGATGAAGATGATGATCACCCAAACACGTTTTACGTGTAACGATGTTCATTACTAACAATCAAACTCTACTTATAAAAGGTAAATTTAATGCTGAGTTATATTACTTTAGGCGTGACTGATTTAGATAAATCAGAAGCGTTTTATAACGAATTATTAGCCCCATTAGGCGCTAAAACATTAGTTAAGATGGACCGTATTTTATTTATAGGTAAAAGCATGCAAGAGCCAATGCTTTCTTTGTGTATCCCATTTAATGAAGATGCACCTAACCCAGGTAATGGGAACATGTTTGCCATCTCTCCTGGCTCTAAAGAACAAGCTGCAGAATTACATGCGCGTGCATTAAGCTTAGGTGCGACATGTGACGGTGCACCAGGTCAACGCATCCCTGATGTATTTTACGGTGCATACTTTAAAGATCGTGATGGTAATAAAGGCGTATTTAGCCACTTTGGTTAATTGTCCGATATAAATTTTTTGATTTGTTTATAAGCACGCGTTAATCTCAATTATCGCGTGTTTTTTTATGTGCACAACTACCCTGCTAGGGATTTTAGATCCAACGTCGAGTCGTCTTACAATATTGTATAAATTCAATTGGAAATAAGGCATTTAATGCCCGTTCTTCAGGTATTATTTGAAAACGTGTTATCCATGTAATAAAAACAAGGCTCACGATGGGAAATATATAGCTTTGCATGGCAATGCCTGTTGCAATGATTAACATCAAAAAACCTAAATACATAGGGTTTCGTGTATATTGCATTACCCCATTAGTTAATAATTGTTTCGTTTGCTCAGGCTGCATCGGATTCACGGTCGTAGTATGTTGACGAAAATGCCATACCGCAAGCATGATAATGATTAATGCGCCGCTTAAAAGTACCCCAGTTAATCCCCACTTAATCCACAGATTTAAAGGCATTAATGGTAAATAGACTTGTGCAGACAACATACCTGCTATGCAAATAATGAGCAGTGCAGCAGGGGGGATTTTTAATTCTAAAAAATGCATGGTCTAATTCCGTGTTTTTATTGTAAAATAGAGTTAAGCAAAATTTAAAACAAAGTGCAAAGTATGTCTCATTTATCCATGATCGTCGCAATGGCTCATAATCGTATTATTGGTGCAGATAATGATATGCCATGGCATTTACCAGCGGATCTGAAGCATTTTCGAAAAATGACAATGGGCAAGCCTGTTGTGATGGGTCGTAAGACGTATGAATCGATTGGGAAGGCATTACCTGGACGCCACAACATTGTTATCACTACGAATAAAAATTATCGCTTAGCAGATGCAACCGTTGTCTATTCAGTAGATGAAGCATTAGCAGTGTGCGCACAAGAACATGAAGTGATGATTATCGGTGGTGGCAGCATTTATTCGCTATTAATTGAACATGCAGATACGCTACATTTAACTTTCATTGATAAAGCTGTCGCAGGGGATACGCAGTTTCCTGATTGGAATGGTGTTGCTCAATGGCAGGAAATTAGTCGCGAAGCACATAGCGCGGATGAGCAAAATCCCCATGATTATGTGTTTGTCACCTTGACGCGTGATTAAACACTACTTACTTTTTCGATATAAGCTAAAAGTATAAATATACCCATATAAGCCACTAAACAAGATAGACGGTAATACCGTTAACCACAAATTCGGTGTGTGATTGGCCACATTAACGCTGATCACTATCGAGCCTTGCACTGCCATTGGCAAAAGAGGCGCAAAAAACACGCCAGTGATGCGTCTGTCTTGTAAGTATGCAGCGGAGCGATCCAGCACTTGATTAAAACTTCGCTGATATTGCTTGGCATATGGTGAATGGTGATAAGGCATACACAGTAATGGTGTGACAAAGGCAAATGATACACAACGTTGCCCAAAACGCTGATAACTCCACTCCGTCATTAACGTAAAACCAAGTGTGATTGCGGCACTCGTTGTCGCTTGCACTAATGCGATTTGATACAGTTGTGCAGGTGAAAGTGATTGCGCCATATTGGCATAAAATGCCCAAGCCCCATAGAAACAAAACGCGATAAACGCAGACAAGAATAATCGAAGATAAGCCGGCATCTAATTCACACTTGCTGGGGCTATAATCCCATATTGTATCAATATAATCAGTGAAATCATCATAATTGGTATTGCCACTATGGTCGTTGATACAACAATATTAGCAGCAAGAACTGGGTTTGAATTAGTTTTTTTCGCCATAATATAACTTGCTGCAGCAGTGGGTGATGCTGTCATCAAAAATAAGATCCCCATTTCGATTTGATCTAAGCCCAAAAAATAGCCAATAGATAAAATAACCCCAGGATAGATTAAACATTTTGCTACATTGGTCACAATCATTGCTCCAATGGCCGCTCGCATTGCATAAAATTGCAATGACGCACCAGTACACAATAGGGCTAAAGGTAAAGTCAATTGAGCAAAATAAGCCAAACTTATTTGTACCACCTCAGGTAAGCGTATAGCAAAATACGAAGCAAATAGTGCTAACACAATGGAAATAATAATTGGATTTTTGATCAGTGCGATGATGTTATCAATAATAGAGTGTTGCTTGTCTGCATAGAAGTTCAATAACAGCACTGCTAATAAGTTATACACGAGTGTGGTGCAGGCCATGAATACCGAGGCTGTCGCAAAGTATTCAGGATAGGCATTCGCACTCAAAGCTAATCCGACAATACCGATGTTGGAACGAAAAGCCCCTTGAATGACAACGCCTCGGTCTGTCCGCTCAGTGATCATAATACGCGCAGCCAACATCGCTAATATTACAAATGCTACCGTTCCTATGATACTCGCCAAAATTAAATGCGTGTTTGCAGCTGTGGCAAAATCAGCGGTATAAATCGCGTTAAACAATAGTGCTGGCAGTGAAACGTTATAGATTAATTTTGAACCGCCGTCGACAAACTCATCACTGATTAATTTGACACGTTTAAATACAACTCCGGCCATGATTAAACACATAACTGGGGCAACAACTAACACTGCGGTCATTAATGCAGATGACATGGTATTTGTTCCTTTGAGCTTAGCGTGGATCCTATAATGAGATTATACGAGGATCCGTGTGGATGAACAGCTTAACTTTGTGCAGAAAACTAAAGCTGTACCCTAGAGTGTTGTAATGATACCTATCGAATAAATTCCCTCAGATTTTCATGACCACTTAATAGGTCATGAAAATCTGAGGGAAAAATCCGGTATCGTATTAACCAATTAGTAACATTTCTTAGACTATTCAGGCGTATCTTTGGTAAGATAAAAATAATTGTATAGGAGAATCCGTATGAACAAGCAAGCTACATTTACGCGTATGCAAGATGGCACATTAGAAGAATGGCAAATTATTGCAGCAGCCCACTATGAAGCGTTTACGCACACCGCTGATACGTTTATACAGTTATTAAAAACACTCGAAAGTCACACATTAGGATTTGCTTGTGATCAATTACAGCATGCTCTGATGGCGGGTACTTTAGCGAGGCGAGCCGGTGCATCTGATGAGCATATTGTGATTGCCTTGTGCCATGACATAGCAAAATCTATTAATGTGCCTAATCACGGTGCGATTGCAGCAGAAATGATGAAACCTTACATCAGTGAAGATAGTTATCATGTGATTTATAATCATCAGGCATTTCAGGGCGAATACTACTATCAATATTTAGGGGCACCGACTGATTTACGTTTACAATGGAAGGACGAAAGTTGGTATCCATTAGCATGCAAACTTGTCGATGAATGGGACGCACCAGCATTTGATCCCGATTTTGCAGTTGACTCGTTAGAGAGTTTTATTCCACTGATGCGAAAAATCTTCCATGATAAACCGGTAGCGTTAGGTTAACGTATAATTAACGGTAATTGACACTAAAATATGCTACTCTGCACGCGAATTTTTTATGGGTGTAGCAATTATTATGTTTAAATTTGATTTTGCAGGTGCATTTTCTAATAACAACGTTAAAAATGACGTGTTATCTGGGATCACCGTGGCGTTGGCATTAGTGCCAGAGGCCGTTGCTTTTGCATTTGTTGCAGGGGTTGAACCAATGGTCGGCTTATATGCCGCCTTCATGATGGGGTTAATTACTTCTGCTATCGGTGGTCGTCCAGGTATGATTTCTGGTGCGACAGGTGCGATGGCCGTTGTGATGGTCGCATTAGTTGCTCAGCATGGCGTAGAGTACTTATTTGCCGCAGTGGTGGTGGCAGGTGCGCTGCAAATATTGGCAGGAGTTTTCCGTCTCGGCAAGTTTATACGTCTGGTGCCTTATCCCGTTATGCTTGGCTTTGTAAACGGCTTGGCGATTGTGATTTTCTTAGCACAATTAGGACAGTTCAAAATATTTGATAGTAACGGTATCCAAAGCTGGATGACCGGTGAGATGCTCTACATCATGCTCGGACTAACTGCATTGACGATGGCTATCATTGTGTTGTTGCCAAAAATCACGACTGCTATTCCTTCCTCATTGGCTGCGATTATTACGGTGACGTTGATTGTGCATGGCTTAGATGTTGAAGCGCGTACAGTCATTGATTTTGTGCGTGATATGTTACCTGAAGCTGAGAAAGCGACTGCGACACTCGCCGGTGAGTTACCCAGTTTTGCTATTCCAATGGTGCCATTTACCTTAGAAACCCTCTATATCGTCTTACCAACAGCAATTATTTTGAGCTTAGTAGGCTTGATTGAATCATTACTGACATTAACCTTAATTGATGAAATGACCAGTACTCGTGGTCGCGGAAACAAAGAATGTATCGGTCAAGGCGTTGCCAATACCGTGAACGGTTTCTTCGGTGGTATGGGCGGTTGTGCAATGATCGGCCAGTCAATGATTAACATTAATTCAGGTGGTCGTGGTCGTTTATCAGGGATCACTGCAGCGTTAGTTTTACTTGGTTTTATCTTGTTTGCGTCACAATTAATTGAAATGATCCCATTAGCAGCGCTAGTTGGTGTAATGTTCATGGTGGTGATTGGCACATTTGAATGGGCGTCGTTTAAGATTATCCGCGGTGTCAATAAAGAAGATGCGTTTGTGTTGTTCTTGGTGACATTTGTGACGGTGATTGCTGATTTAGCGATTGCGGTTGTGGTTGGTGTGATTGTTTCTGCATTAGTATTCGCTTGGAAACATGCTATCCATATTTCTGCTAAAACACATACGGATAAAGATAATTGGAAAGTCTATGAGTTAGACGGGCCTTTATTCTTTGGCTCCGTCTCATATTTTAAAGAAATATTTAATCCTGAAACGGATCCAACTGACGTAGTGATTGATTTTAATGAATCACGGATCTGGGATTCATCAGGTATTGACGCATTAGATACGTTGGCTGATAAGTACGAAGCAGCAGGTAAAAAACTGCATATTCGTCATATTTCACCAGAGTGCCGCACATTATTACGTAAAGCGTCACGATTTGTTGAAATCAATGTCAACGAAGATCCTCGTTATTATGTGGCAAGTGATGAGCTAGGCTAAACCCATAGAACTTATGGTGTAGGCACTGTTATTGCGGTAATTAAAAAAAAGGCTACTCAGTTCAAATTGAGTAGCCTTTTTATTAGGTATAACGAAGACTTTTACAACTTGTGCCATTTGCGCACTTCGGAAGCGGCAATAAACATAAATACCCCTGCACTAAATAACCAACCGTGAGTAAATAATCCGTTAACAAAGGGCATCAGTTCGATAGCGGCAGGGCTAGTTATTTCAAACAATACTGGCGAACGCCAAAGTATCAACATCACTGCGATGTACACCAGATATTCTGCAATATAGACACTTTTAGATAACTTTGTCCAATAGGCTTGTGTTAATCGATATATGGCAGCAATGAGCGAGCCTGCCATTACAATGGTGAGTATGATGCGCCATTGTTCCATATTCGGTGCAATACCAAGTATTAGACTGTTATAGGCCTCCTCGTTGAGCCACAATGGCGTCCAAAGCAATAACAAGCCAAAGACACTGGTAATGACATCAGATATACCTTCAGAGGTTGAAATACGTTGTGCATTGGTTGGCGGGAGTGACTCCGGATTCCATGACGGATATCGCCACTGCGCCAAATATCCACTTTTACCTAATAAGTAGAACGTTGCAGTGATAATAATCAACATGCCACCGATGTTATCCCACACACTACTTAATACGACGAATAAAAATGCAATGGCATTCACGCTTTGGGCATTAATTAAATAACTGCCTGCCGTCACAACCGCATAAACAAATAATACCAATAGCCCTTTTAACACGATGGTTTTGTATAAGCCCATATCCTCACTCGCCACTAAAGGATATTGTGGCGCATAAGATTGAGCTATGCGTTGAGGATGGTCTAGGCGTTGCATGAATGTTGTCAGTGCTTGAATATCCTTAGGATTGGACGCATCGATCTCAAGAGACTCTAATTCGTCTAAAAGATTAGCACGCAGTTCGCGCATAATATCTTGTTTTTGTTCAGCGGGTAAATAATGTGCCACTGCTTGAACATAACGCTCTAATAGTTCCATTTTGCTTATTCCTCTGTTCCCAAAATTTGTACCAAACAACGATTTAAATGTTGCCAATCGGTTGTTAGTTGAGTGAGTGTGTCACTGCCCATTTGTGATAGCTGGTAATAACGACGATCTCTGCCTTCGGTTTTTTGCCATTCACTATCTAACAATCCTTGATCTGCTAATCGACGGATCAATGGATATAGCGTTCCTTCATCGATATCGATACCGGCATCATTGATATGTTGCCTTAAAGAGTAACCATATTGCGGTGTTTTGCATGCACCCAATACAGCCAAAACGAGTACGCCTCTGCGCAGTTCCAAACGTAGTTTATGTTGGCGTTCTTCAGTCATGTTGACCCTTACAGTGAAGCTAAAGTTTACTATGTAATACATACTGTATATCACATAGTGTAATGCACAATTAAATACTAGGCGATACACAGTAATATGTCAAAATTTAAATTTAGTTTATTCAACATCAATTTCTGGATATCTGTTGGCGGTACTACTGCAGAAGACAATTTTTCTTATTTACTGCTATCAAATTTACCTTATGAAGGTGATACTGTTAAGCAAGCTAAAAAGTTAGCGGAAGAATGGCGCGCTGGATGTAGTATTTTTCGAACCGGCGGAAGCTATGATCTTTATCAAAGTGCCACTCAACAGCTACGCGCAAATGAATACATCAAGAAAATGCGTGGCGAATGGCAAAGCCAAGCACAGTATGAAACGCAACAACTAGGCTGCCATACCGGCAACTGCGCGAATATAGATGACGACATGTGCTCACATGTATTCATCAAGAACTTTGAAGCCATGCTATCTTCTCTAGAAGTCGATACGTTAGCGATATTTGGTGAGCGGGATTTAAAGATGCTGATCATAATCTCCATGTTTCTGAAACTGGAAGTATCCGCGAAATGCAGAATATGAACAGTCCAATGAAAAGTGATGGATATTACGATGTGCAACTAAAATGGCTTTTAGACACTGTTTTAGAAAACCGTTCATCCAAATGATATTGCTAGGATAGTGTGATGTGGTAAAAGCGGATAAGTTTACTTGCGGTTATGTGTCATGCTTCCTGCAATTATGGGTGTAGGGATTTCAATCAGAATCTATTGATGTGCCAAAGCCAAACCTTCTAACACAGTCATCGCTGCCTGTTTATCAGCCCAATCAACAAATATATGATCATGGTAATATGCTGCTACGACATTAGCACTGATATCAGCGTCGCCTAATGCAGTCGCAAATGCAGCGGTTAAACCCACTGCCTCAAGCGATGAATGCACGGTAAGCGTAATACACGCAAATGGACCCATACATTCAATGTTGTTATCGACCAGTTCATCAATAGTCGCAATAACGGTAAAGCCTTCATCCTCAACAAATAGACACTTTGGGACAATAGATAAGGCGTTAAAGCTAGCTTTATCCATAGTTGCAAAGCCATACATCTGGTTGTCACAGCTAGGTGACATGCTAGCGAGTAGTTTGTTGAGGTTCGTTTCACCGCTCATATTGTTAATAACCTTGTACTTATTTCATTGTCGATAAAAAGACAATCAGATCAACCATATCATCAGGTGTCATATCTCGTGTAAATTGAGCTTGGTATTTGCCATTAACAATGAAATTTGGCACACCAGAGACGTGACGGCGAAATTGAGCAATCGCTTTGTTGTTCTTTTTAAGCATAGAGTTAACTGCAAAGCTCTTGTTCATTTTATCAAACTGAGCTGCATCAATACCACTATCAACTAATATTGTTCGCACGTCGTCTGCGTTAGTGATTTTGCCACGTTGACGGTGAATGAAATTAAATATCGCTAAATTGACTTGCGCTGACTTATCTAATGCGCGACCAATCATCATGGCTTTAGTCACATCATCTTGTAAATCTTGACCAGCAAATCCCATGAAATTAACGTGTACTTTGTCAAACTTCACACTTGGGTCGAGATTTTTTTTCATTTCAGCCACTAGCGGTTCAAAGTTAAAGCAGTGGGGACACCAAAACGAGAAGAATTCTTTGACTTCAGGTTTGGCTGTTGCTTCGTCGCTAATCACTTTGTAATGTTCGTTTTCGATAAAGCGGATTTGCGCAGATGCTTGGGCACTAATAAAGACACTCAAAACGGCAAATGCGATACTAATAATGGTTTTTTTCATCATGATAAGACTCTTAGAAGTAATAATAAAAACAAAATTATGGGGTGATAATACACAAGCTTGACTTGGTTTAACACCCCAATTGTATCTCTAGTATACGTCGATTAGCTGAATGGTCGCTTAATTACATTAAACCTAGCCCAGAGCTACCATTTATAAGCCAATGAGACGATAGCTTTGCGTTCTAACCCGCGGTATCCGACAATGTCTTGATAAGTATGATTGAATACGTTATCGATTTTGGCATTGAGAGAAAACTGTTTAGATACAGCAATATTGACGTTTGCATTAATCAGCCAATAAGGGCGCATTGCGATAATTTGTGACGCTTGCGGCCATGGCGGGAAAAACTGATCGAATTTAGCCCCTACATAACTGGCACTCAGATAACTAGATATCGAATCAGACCAATTGTAACTGGTATTAAATGATGCATTGTGACGAGCTCTGCGAAGTTCTGCACTTTGTGCTTCGCCGCTTCCTTGAGTCGCATCTAAATAACTATATGTCGCATTAATCGCTAAATCTGAACCGCTCCAAGATACTTCAAATTCAGCACCATCACGATCGCTTTGGCCATCAATATTATCAGCCGTAAATCCGCCTGAGGCACTATCAAAAACAAAACCATTGATCTCGTCCTCAAGTTGCGCGCTAAACATATTGAACTGGGTGTTAAAACCGTTAACCGTATAGCGCAGTCCTAATTCGTAGGTAGTGGCAATTTCAGGTTGCAGGTCAGGGTTACCAATAAACGTGCCGGCGAAAAAACCAAAGCGCTCCGTAAATGTCGGGTTTTTACTGGCTTGGCCGACACTAGCAAACCAAGTTATCGCCGCGGATTGTTGCCAATTCGCCCCAACCCGATAATCGGTCGCCGCTGCAAATTCGCTATTGTCGGTATAGCGCACCGAAGCATTAATAAACGCGTTATTCGTTACACTGACGACAGCATCAGCAAAGACACTATTACTATCAATTGTTTGGGTCTGATTAGGATCACCAAAATCAACCGGCCCACGTTGTGTAAAATCAATCTCTTCCAGACTTGCTCCGACGTGAAATTGTCGAATCGAGCCTTGGTTTGAATAATCTAATTTGGCAATCGAAGACAGGCTATGAGTGGTTGCATCGGTAAGAGAAGATAACTGGCCATCACTGGTATTATCAACCTCATTACTATGCGTGCTTGCGCTGGTATTGAGTGACCAATTTGCCGCAGTTGGCGTCAATAACCATTGTAGTTTTGCGCTTTGTTGGCGACCTTGCGAGCGGTTATCCGCATCAACCGGTAAGCCTGTCGTCACAAAATCAGTTGCATCAAACTCTGTCTCATAATCAACATAATGGAATACGGCATTCAAGGCATGTTGCTTATTAAAGGTATAACCGAGTTTGCTATGGATACTGGTATTGCTGTAGCCGTCATTTTCGTTATTGCCAGGTACGACACTGATATTTTGCCCATCAGTACTGATATGGCTAACGGTAAACCCATATTGTACTTTATCCGATTGTGCTTGATGTTGGAACTGGGCTTGTTGTGTGTTTTGCTGGCCAACACTTAACTTTAAGGCACTTTCATTACCATCGGTCTGACGACCATCTTTGGTGATAATATTCAATACACCACCTACCGCACCATCACCCCAGAGGGCGCTTTGTGGACCACGGTATAACTCAATACGGGCAATACTTTGGGTCGATAAATGTGCTAAATCGACTAAGCCTCCTTGGCCTTGGTCATTGACTGCAATCCCGTCAATGATCACTAATATATGATTGGTTTCGCTGCCACGTAAGCGCAGTTCGGCAAACTGACCGACACCGCCATTAGTGGAAATATCCACCCCTGCGAATTGAACTAATAAATCAGCAACAAATATCGCTTGGCTTCGAGCAATATCTTGCTCGGTCAGCACGCTAACATTGCCTGCTAATTGCGCAATCGGTAAGGCTGAATGAGAGCCTGATACGGTAATGGTTTCAATAAATGATGGGTTAGCTGTTGGCGCAATTGGATACTCTTGCGCTGCTAGTGATGTGTGAATCGATAGTGTGCTCAGGAGCGCACAAGTAAAAGTACTCGCAGTACAAAGGCGAGTTGAAGTTGTTGTTTTCATGTAAAAATATGTCCATTGCCTATTCCCACCGAACAGGGTAAATCGTTCGCGCACGTATAGCATATACGTCCATCAATGCTTAGGCCGGTATCCAGGCTCAATAGGCTGACGTGTTAATCACTCGTCGATGCACACACCGCCTTCCCATTTTAATTAAAACAGTGACGCCCAAACTCGAATAGTAGAGAGTAGGTTGTGTGTGGATGTGACCTATATTACTGTTGCGGGGGCAGCAAAAGAGTTGACACTTTTTTCCCGTTTAACTGTCTATCATGATCAGCATGAATAAGACAGCACCCAAGCGCGGTGGAGTATAGCGTAGTTGAATTTTATGAGCCAGTGCTCAATGGTATGAGGAGTGATTATTGAGTAGCGTGACAGGTTGTTTACAAGGTCAATGACGGTTCTTGTAGTGCTGCCATTTGTTCTTTAAGTGCCAGGATCTGACCTTCCCAATATTTATCATCAGCAAACCATGGAAATGCTTGAGGAAAAGCCGGATCTTGCCAGCGTTCAGATAACCACGCCATGTAATGCACCATGCGCATAGCGCGCAGTGGTTCAATTAAGCGAGTTTGCTCGGCTGGAAAACGATGAAACTCATCGTATGCTTCGACGAGTGTATCAAGTTGTATAAATTGTTGGTGACGATCACCGGAGAGCATCATCCATAAATCTTGTACTGCGGGGCCCATGCGGCAATCATCAAGATCGACAAAACTAGGTCCATCTCGCCATAAAATATTACCTGGATGACAGTCACCATGTAAACGGATCACATCCCCTGAAGGTTGATACAACTCGGTAGTCAAAGCAACAACAGGCTCTAAGATTGCAAAAAAAGCCGTCTGTAAATGTGCCGGTACTAATATACTGTTGCGCAGCTGTGCCATCGGAGTGGCTAAATGGGTATGCGCATTTAATGGTGCTCGGTGTGCAAACGATTGAGTTTGCGCGACTCGGTGCATTCGACCAATAAAACGTCCCATCCATTCTAGTTGATCTAAATTATCCACTTCAAATTGCCGTCCGCCAACGGATGGAAATACCGCAAAACGAGTATTTGCATAGTGGTGTAGGGTTTTACCGTGGATCACGCTGGGTGCAACTAATGGAATATCGTTGGCAGCCAACTCCAATGCAAAGTCGTGCTCTTCTTGGATCTGCTCATCACTCCAACGCCCTGCTCGATAAAACTTTACGACATAACGGTGATGGTCATCAGCAAATTGATAGACACGGTTTTCATAGCTATTTAGGGCTAATAAACCCGTGGCAACTTGGATATCAATACTCGCTAATGCATCAAGAATGACATCAGGATTGAGGTGAGCAAAACTAAAATCCACTGACGGATCGCGCTTTGATGCATCAGTGGTATAGGGCATACTATTCATTAACGGTATAGAAACTTACTGTGTTCTTCGACAGACACTACTGTACCATCAATCTGAGTAGTGGACACCGAAAAGGTAAACTCAGTCACTGCAGACTCAATATCATACGCATCCATCGCAATACTAATTGGTAAGCTAAATACTTCGCCACCAGCAACCGTTACTTGTTGAGCACCAATGAACACTGCGTCTTTTAATCCGCTAACAGTAATGTTGTATACTTGCTCTGTCTGTGATTTATTAAGGACTTTTAGCGTGTATACATTTTCAATTAAACCCTCATTAGTTTCTCTGTATAAGGAATTTCGGTCGCGGATTATATCTAGTTCAAGTGGCTTGCGCAGCATAAAGTCCAAGCCCAACAGACCCACCATGACGCATAGTACTAATGCATAGCCAATTAATTTAGGACGGATGATGTTGGTTTTTCCACCGCTTAGTTCATGTTCTGAGGTAAAACTAATGAGTCCTTTGGCATAACCCATTTTATCCATTACGCCATTACATGCATCGACACAGGCGCCACAGTTAATACACTCGTACTGCAAGCCATTCCGAATATCAATGCCTGTAGGGCAGACCTGCACACACAAATTACAATCAATGCAATCGCCTAGATTTTTGGCTTGTAATTGTTCAGGTGTGGCTTTACGTGAACGCGGACCACGACCTTCGCCACGGCGTTCATCATAGGCGACAGTAAACGTATCCTTATCAAACATGGCCGATTGAAAACGGGCATAAGGACACATGTGAATACACATTATTTCGCGCATCCAACCTGCATTCCCATAGGTGCAGAAGGTAAAAAACAACACCCAAAAAGCAACCCAAAAACCGGTTTGCAAGGTAAAGAAATCAATAAACAACGCGTATAAGGAAAAACTGATACCGAAAGTTAACAAGACGAGCTACAAAGATAACATTAAAATTGTTGGCGATATTGATGACGCGATGACAGAATGGGCGAACGGCAATCTGGCCGACACGCTCAATCATCTGGGCGATCACGAAGACGACGATGACCGAGACTACCTCTTCGGCGGTTTCGGACGTGACACGCTGATTGGCGGCCGGCGAGACTGGAAGTGGCAGTGGTAGAATGAACGCCAACGAAAGCGAACTCCTAAACCGACTTCACACCGGCGACGCCGACGTGCTCGGCGATTTGCTGGCTCTACATCGAGCACGGTTGAAGACGATGGTGCAGCTTCGCATGGATCGCCGCATGCAGGGGCGAGTTGATGCGTCAGACGTGATTCAGGACGCCTGTTTGGAAGCTGCAACTCGAGTTGACGACTACGTTCAGAAGAAGCCGATGACGTTTTTTTTGTGGCTCAGGTTTCTCGTCGGCGAACAACTAATCACTCAACACCGCCGTCATTTAGGAGCGGCCAAACGTGACGCACGGCGCGAGATCTCGCTGTTCAACCGTCTGCCCGAAGCCAGCACAGCGATGCTGGCGGCCCGGCTGGTCGGTTCATTGACAGCTCCCAGCGAGGCGGCGGTTCGCACCGAAAATCGATTGGAAGTGGAGGAAGCCCTGAATTCGATGAGCGACCTCGACCGCGAGATCATCGCCCTGCGCCACTTCGAACAACTGTCCCGAGCCGAAACCGCTGAGTTGCTGGATATTCAGGAATCCGCCTGCAGCAAACGCTACGTCCGAGCCATGCAGCGGCTGAGCGAAAAGTTTTCACCGAATTCAGAACCACATTCTTGACAGCTGATTAACGCTGATCGAACGCCAGTAAGCACAGTGGATTCTGGCTGCGATCGATTAGCATCAATTAGCGGTCACTTTCACCGCCCGACATCACGAATCTGCCCCATGTCATCCCTCGATTCCTCCTCCGACGCTGTCCTCCTCGACGACATCGCAGACGAATTCGCGCAGCGGCAGCGCGACGGTGAGAACCCGACGATTGACGAGTACGTCGCGCGGCATCCGAAACTTGAAGAACACATCCGCCCGCTGCTGGCAACCTTGCTAAAAGTTGAAATCGCTCGCCCCGACAGCACGTCGTCACAACCGTTTGTTGGCGTGTCCGGTTTAGATGGTGCCGAACTTAAACAGCTTGGAGACTACCGCATCCTCCGCGAAATCGGGCGCGGCGGCATGGGAGTCGTT
>CAKZLI010000033.1 GCA_937125395.1 uncultured Glaciecola sp. | reverse complement strand
CAATGGCGTGGCTGCTTGAGTAATGTGGTGACAACAGCTCCGGCAGAAGTATAACCACCATTAATCAGGTCGCCATCATCAACAGCTGCCATAATCTTTTCTATCACAGTTTTGGTATGCTCTTTGCCTGTTCCTGACTTCGCAATGTTCAGGAAGTACAAACTTGAATAATTGGCCTTGGTTGTTCTAAATGAGCGACCACAAACCAAGCTGCTAAGGGCGAGGGCCGTCTGTACTGCAAAGCCCTGTTGGGGTGCGCGAGCTGTGGCGTTGTAATAGTTCACAATATCCGCAAGGATCGCTGGTGGGTTGAGTAAGTTTGCTGGTAAATCTTTATATTTTTTCGTCTTGCTGTTGTCGTATGCTTTTGTCTTCGTGATAATCATCTCACGGACGGCGTCAATCCCTTTACTGATGTGGATGTCATTGAAGTCACTCTCTCCAGCCTCACAGACAGGAAAAACAGCTTTCAATCCAAGTGTTTTTGCAACCATATCGGCCTTGTTAAAACCAACATTGACCAGCTGTCCCTGAATTTTTGTCTCGTGGTCATTGTCTCCCGCGACCGTTATGATACTGTTGGGATATTTTGCTCGTATATTTTCGGCTACTGCCATCAGATTATCGGCGTTCCAGGCGACCGCACACATTTTACCTGTGGCTTCGGTCACTGTCCTCGCTGTGGCGTAGCCTTCAGCGATGTAAATCTCATCGGTTTCACCTTCAACTAGATTATAGCATCCTTTGATACGACCGTTGCTGTGAAAATATTTCTGTCCTTCGTCACTGATAAACTGAAGTGACACAATATCTCCAGCTTCATCATAAAGAGGCAGCATCATCCAGCCTTTATAATATTCGTCATATGTGGATATTAACGCTTGTCCATGTAATTTCTTTTTTGTTAAGTAAAGAAAATCATCAATTTCGTTACCAGCTGCCCATATAGATTGGGCTTCTTCAGCGGCTTCTTTCTGAAGCATTAGCAATTCTGCTTCGCGTCTTTCTCTAGCTTCACGGATGGTGTTTTGATAATCAACCAGCTGAGATGACGACATGGATGACTTCTCGATCGATGACCATGTGTGACCAGTGTCGCTCGATCTGAAATCACCATATGATCCGGCTAAAATAGGGCCATCATATAGAATGTACCATCCTGTCTTCTTGCCTCGCCTGTCGTCCTGAGTTGGCACACGGACAATCGATCCTGTCAGCTCTGGCAGTCCTGTTAACTTGAGACCGAATGCTTCAAGCTCACTGGCGAAGTCCATGATCGCATCGTTTGGGCTGAGTGCTTCCTTCTTATAGTCTGGAAGGTCTTTCCGCTGGATGTTCAGCTCTATGGTTTTATGTTGGGGCTTATCGGCCCAAGGGTTGTGAGGCATTTAATTTATTCTTCTTTGTTTACTGCTGTCTTTGTGTCATCCATGCGAACGTCTTGTGCGTTACATACTTGTTTGCATAGTTCTACGCCTAGATAAACTCCCGCACTTGCAATTACAGAAACAGTTATGATTGCGACAATCGCGTATTCCCATAACGGGGGACGGTTATCCATTATTTTGATCTCCTCGAACGGTTGGTTCTTCTAATCCATGCTTTGAAAATGTGTGTTCATCCCACTTCGCGCCGCACCTTTTGCATTTATATATTGATAATGAAACAGCGAATGGGCCAGTGCTGATATATTCAAAATTATGTCCAAAGAAAAAGCACAACATTTATTCACCTTCCCGAACGTCAGATTTGCGCTGCTTATATTTAAGCCTGATCCAATCAACGCCAAATACTAACCCAACAACTAAAAGCACTACCAAGACTATAGGCATCATTAAGATGGTCATTAAAATACACCCAATAGGGTCTTCGTGAAATTCCGGTGGATCAAATGATTTTCTCATAACTTTTTCTCCGGTGCTTTGCGAACGTCTTGTAATTTAAACACTTAACGTCACCCATATATCAGGCATATCTTCAAGTAGTTTATTTTCGTAATGACTGTCACCCTGTAAATCTTCAATAGCATCTTCTTTATCAACCAAACCCACAAACCTTGTTGGGCCGTTTGTTTCAAACTCACTGTGGTCGTGATCTCTGTTAAAAACCTTCGCGTCCTTGGGCATTTTCTTTAATTTTTTGATTAACTCAGCTACGGTCATTTCTCTACCTCTCGAACGCTAAGATATTTCATAAGTCAATCTTTCCAAAGGAAGCCCATAAATATCGTTTGCCTTTTTTTGTCAATGTATCTGCCTTCGTTAAAAGTCCGTGTTCTTTAACAATACTTCTGGCAAAACTTCCACTATGCCAGCCACACGCATATTTTAAGATAGTGTATTTTACTACATCGCGTTTTGATATTGATCCAAAATTAGCGTTGGCGTGAACGTGTTCTATTTCATCGTCTGATATTATATCTTTTGGTGTATTTTCACTCATTAGCTAATCCTTTTCTGTTGGTAATTGACGAACGGTAAGTTCACTGGTTTTCTTTAATGCTTGTTCTGCTATCTCTCGATAAAAATAAGGATCGTTAATAATTTCCCATGCCTTGTGACCGTCCAGTTTGTTACCTTCTTTTTCAGCGCATTTATTTAGGTATGTGATAGGTGAGGCAATATCTTCTAATGCCTCCCTTAATATTTTCCATTCGGCGGGTAATTTTTCACTCATCGTTTTTTCTGCTTTTCTATCACTCGGTTTAATGTAATATGTATCAACTAACATTACTGAGCCTCTATTCTTTTGCCGCCAAGTTTTTCGATAATTTGACCTTTGTCAACATACACTAAATATGCAGCTCCATAGCCAAAAGCGGCTGAACATAAGGCTATCAATACTATTGAAATCAAAAGCGCATCCGCCCTATATGTTACCCACATCACTCGCCACCCCGAACGTCAGATTGTTGAATAATCAGCACTCTTCCATCAGCTAAATCTATTCGTCCGTCTTGCTTTCCATGACCGCAACAACATGCAATCGTTTCTACACCTCCAGCGTTTAGCGCAGCTACAATATGGTGAATGCACCAATCTATTGATCGAACCTTCCCATTTATCGGAAGTAATGCGGAATTTTCATGTGTTATTTTTCCTGCGAAGTCATCACAGCGATTACAATTATTCATCTATTTTCTCAATTTCAAAGTCATGATAATAAATTGTCTGAGGTTCTCCATTCATGAAGTATCTGACTTGATATTCTGTTTTTCCAATCTGATGGTGGATTGACAGTACAGTGCCAGATACATCAAGTGCCTTTACGCTCACTCTATCCAGTATGTTAATTTCCATTTGAACCGCCTTTCAGACGAACGTTAAAATTAATCATTGTTATTCCTTAATCGTTGACATAGTGTCAACGATTATTATTTAAAAAAAACTACATATTATGTAGTGCTTCAAGCTTCTCAAGTGTCTCCGGCGAGGGGGTTCGATGGCTTTTGTTTGGTCTGCCATCTAACTTATACTCTGGAGTTTCCAGCTGCCGGACAAATCTCATATTACATCCAAGATGTATTGATAAAGCCCGTAAGGACATCCCTTTACTTCGTCGGAGTTCTTTGATTTGAAGTGGTGTCACTGAAATACCCTCTGGATTTTCCTGTACTTCTACCACACTACACGGTTCAACATCCAGAAATAATTTTGAATAAAGCCTTAAAGCTCTGATTAAATTACTCATTACTCTTTTTTGATCAGCCTCAAAATATGCTGCTGCATCTTTAATTGTGGCGCTTCTGGCAATGATGTGAATACTGATTTCTGCATCAACCATAAACAAATTTGACTTGCGGCTCCATTCTAAATACTGCGTAATTAGATGTTGTCCTTTTGGTGAGTTCTTGATCTCATTACTTACGTTATTGAGATGATAACCAAGCTTGATCATTCCCCCTGCGTGTAGTTGGTTAGGTGTAATCTTGCCATTATTGTACAAGTTAACCTCAGCTGATAGTGTGTAGTTGTTCTCTGCAAACCTCGGTAACTCTGGCTTGATCTCATTCCATAATAAATCAAGCTCGTCAGTTGATATATCCATTTATTTTACTCTACTATTATCAGGATGATTAAGCAGCGTCACGCTCATCATAAGCGATCCGCCAGTTAACATTGCCTGTCTCAGCTAAGTGGCGAAGCACTTTAACGGCCTCTTTGTCGGTGATGTTTGTAGTACACTCCATAAATAAAGCCCAAGCTTGGCGGTCATTAAGCCCAAGATATTTTTGTGCATATTCTGCAATTGGAAGTTTACACGCTAAGGTCTTTTTTATTCCTTTCTGTAGAGCATGTACCCAACCAGCAATACATGCTGTTGTTCCACAATCATGCCCTGATCTGTCTGGAACCTCTTCAGATATATAATTAATCATATTAAAGCCGAGGGTTTTGAAGTGATGGTTTTCGATGGCGTCTGCCACTTTTAAAATTCTTTCTTTATTCATGATACTTCTTTCACTAATTTAAGGGGGCGGCTTACGTAGGTTGTACGCTGGCCATTTTTAAGGCTGTGCCTCGTTACTGTGGCGCGGATTGATACTTGCTGTTCTGGCTTACCTAGATCAACTGATCCGGCGTAGAAGAACAGGTTGTTCATTTCATCTTCAAGGGTTACGTAAAACTTGTATCCCCAATCGGTGAGCGATCCTGATTGATATTTAACCTTCGCCTTGATCTCAATCCGATCACCGACTTCACCTTGATAAGCTGAAGTGATGTGTAGCTCGTTGTATAGCTCGCGGGTGATACCCATGTTTGGATGGTAGGGCATTAGATTTCTCCCCCATCTCTGTATGAAACTTCACCATTGTCATAAAAGACGCAGCCGATATCTGTATCACCATTAAAGCCGACGACATAAGCTCCACCGTCATTAGACTTGCTGATTGATCGAGCTTTGCTTTGGCATTGCTCTTTAGTGCCGTAAAAATACTCAACATCATCTCCTGATGTATTCCAGTCTGCTCTGTAAGATAGCTTGGACATAATTAAACTCCCTGCTGTTGAACGAATTGAGAATTAAGGTTAGCCATGAACGTGTCATATGAGATGTTGTCATCGGCTAGGGTGAAGATTTTGAAGTCCGTGTGATCGTCGTAGTCACTGTCGTCACGGCATTCGAATATCTCTTGCTCAACCAGATCAACATCATAATCACCAAAGATGTGATCGTAGCTACCGTCAGGCTTCTTCGCTGTCAGAATGTAATATCGTCTTGCGTCAACTTGTGCGGCGGCTATTGCCTCACCAATCATTGTTGTAGGTACAATAAAATCATTATCCAAGCAGGCGTTGTTGGCGATTAATTTTAAAGTGACATAATTGTTTCTTATGTTTGGCTGTCGGCGTAAAGCCTTCACCAGTCGGTCGTAAATAATGTCGAATTTTGTTTTAGTGGTTAGTTCAGTATTGGTAGTCATTTTATTTCCTTTGTTATTGGCGGCTCATAGAGCCTTATTTGATGTTCGATACTCAGGGTTACTCTCAAAACTTCTTAGTCTTATGCGATGCCAGCCTGTAGTTGTTCATGCTGTGAGACTGGCATCTGATAAAACTATTTAAGCTGGTTTAGTTGCGGTGTATTGATATACATACTTAGCTAGTCTTTTTTGTGTTAAGTAGCATCGTTGCTCATCAGCAGCAGATATGAAAAAATTTGCTATTTTAGAAATGCATTCCGCTGCTGTAGTTTTTTCGTCGCGCTCTAAAGCCACAAATCCAGTATGATAAACCATACTTTCGCCAGCCTTTAAAGCACCAAACTGGCTTATTGTTTTTTGCACTATATTATCTTCTTTGTTCATTATAATTATTCCTTATTGTGATTATTACCTTATAGATCATTGACAAAATGTCAATGGTATAAATGAAATTAAAATACGATTATTGCTTCTGGAGTATCACCATGTTTTAAGCCTGTTGACAGATATATACCACACGCTTTTTTGTTTCCTGCGTAACAGCCAAAGAGCATATCTCCCTGAATATCACGAACATCAGCATCACCGAAGTGTTCGATCTTTTCTTCTAGTTGTTTTATTAATTGTGAGGCTTTCATTTTAGCTTTCCTTTTATATATGTGATTATAATACCTCGATGATCATAAAAACCATCTTTATTAAAATCGTATTCTATCTGGTCTACACCTGTGCCAGAATAGTCTGAAAGAACTAACGCGCAAGGTCGAAGATATTGCGATTGCACCATAATCTCTTCACCATTTTTTATTTGATATCTCATCTTATTTTCTCCGTTCAAGCGGTTCATAGAACCTATTAATTTATCTTGTGTATCCAGTATTAGACGAATATTGACAATATGTCAATACCATAGACTAAAAAAAATATACAAATTTGTGACGTTGATAATAACCAGTGCCAGTATGTATCGATGACCACGATCAACTACGGTTATTTCTTGTCCTGTCGCCCACATTTTAGCTTTCCTTCTGCTTTATTGATAATCGCCTTCATGGTTTCAATTCTACTGTCTGAGTAACAAGCAGCGGTTGATTTATTGAGTAGTTTCTTTCTTCTCGCTAATTCATCTTTTAGGCATTTTTTTATTATATCGAACATCTCAGGGGCAACAGCTATTAGATCTGCATTTGCTTCCAACTCATCATCAGGTATTCCCTGAGATATCAACTGACAAACATGGGTGTTGCGACCAGCATAAATAGTGCCGTATTTCCTTGCTGGTTTTATATTTCTGCCCCACGGCCCCTCTGTAAATTTAGTCATCTTCTTTTCTCCATTCAAGCGGTTCATAGAACCTTTTAATTTATCTTGTGCGTCCAGTATTAGACCACTATTGACAATATGTCAATACTATAGATTAAAAAAAATATACAAATTTGTGACGTTGATAATAACCAGTGCCAGTATGTAGGTAAGGGAGGGGTAAGATAACCCCATTCCCCTGTTAGTGTTGTTATGACGGTTCATTTTTTTTCTCCTTGTAATGCATCAGTATTTTTAGATCATCAATACCACATTGATTTAATCTCTCAGTATCTTTTATATAGTCCATAAGCATGTCGAGAGCTTTAATTAAGTCTTCATTAGCCATCTTGTTATTGTCAGTATAATCTTTCGCTTTTTGCACCAACACACAAGCCGACATTAACAGGCTATCAATAGCTAATTGATCCTGCATATCTTCTTCAATATCATTTTTTGTGAACTCTTCTAGAC
>CAKZLI010000032.1 GCA_937125395.1 uncultured Glaciecola sp. | reverse complement strand
AAACTCGGTTAAGCCCTGCACTATAGCTAGAATGACCGCCTGATAAGTTTCCATTAGCGCTTTCCCTGCTCAGCGAGCTTCTTCCACGAGACTTCCTCTCTCACATATACCGGTGCAACATCACTGGCTTGTTGTAATTCTCCATCAGCCAGTTTCTTAAGGGCCAGCGGTAACAAGTCTCTGGCAGAGGGCAGAATATCAAGGTGCATTGCCGACAAAGTGTTAACCACGCTGTCAGGCAATAAAGCGGCGTAGGCCGTTCCCCCGCCCACCGCTACGAGCTTATTACATGGCTCGGGAAATACAGATTGCGGGGCACCCACAACCGGGCCATGATAGAGCACCATCACACCGTCTTCGACCAGGCATGTCGCCCAATAAATTTCATTGATACGAGCGTCCATCACACTCAGCGCAGTGTCTCCTGCAGACACACAACCTAGCCGCAGTGCTGTTTGAGCCTGGCAGGCCAAACTGGAAACAGCTATGGCTGGCAATCCGTTGGCAAACGCGAGGCCTTGGACTGCGCTAGCGGCTATACGCAAGCAGTCACTCTACTCGCTGACACCGAATACGTTCTCAGTGCGTATGTGGCACACTTGGGTAACTCGACTCACGGTGGTCGTGCCGAGCTCGACCTGTTTGACGCAGCTGGCGAACCGGACGATGGCGTCATGGGTGGCGGCAGCATCAGCATCAGCCAAGTCGATGATGAGGCCAATAGCGGCTACTTTGTGTACGGTACGTTTAATACTTCAACGACAGGTTATCAAGAGATCCTTACTGATCCATCCTACGCTGAACAAATTATTACCCTAACATATCCTCACATTGGCAACACCGGCACTAATGCAGAAGATGTTGAAGCACATCAAATTTTTGCAAAAGGGTTAGTGATTCGCGATTTACCTCTCATAGCGAGTAATTTTAGAAACGAACAATCGTTATCTGATTATCTCAAAGCCAATCACATATTAGGTATTGCAGATATTGATACACGTCGCTTGACCCGTGTATTACGTGAAAAAGGCGCATTGAATGGTTGTATTGTTGCTGGTGATGCTTTGACTGAAAGTGAAGCATTAGCTCATGCAAAAGGCTTTGCCGGTCTTAAAGGAATGGATTTAGCCAAAGACGTGACTTGCGCAGAATCTTACAGCTGGACAGATAGCACATGGCGCTTAAGTCATGGTTATGATGTTGAGTTACAAAACCTTCCTTTTCATGTCGTTGCTTACGATTTTGGTGCTAAACACAATATTTTACGTATGTTGGTCGAACGCGGATGTCGTTTAACCGTTGTTCCAGCCACTACGTCAGCTGAGGATGTCTTGGCATTAAATCCTGATGGGATTTTCTTATCAAATGGACCCGGTGATCCTGCACCTTGTACCTACGCTATTGCTGCGATCACAACGTTTTTAGAAAAATCTATCCCTATGTTCGGTATTTGTTTAGGCCATCAATTGTTAGCATTGGCAAGTGGTGCTACGACTGAAAAAATGAAGTTTGGTCATCATGGTGCGAACCATCCCGTTAAAGATTTAGTGAATGATGTGGTGATGATTACCGCTCAAAATCACGGTTTTGCTGTCGACCAAGCGACCTTACCTGACAATATCAACGTCACTCATGTGTCATTGTTTGATCAGTCTTTACAAGGTATTGAGCTTACTGACAAGCCAGCATTTAGTTTCCAAGGACATCCAGAAGCCAGTCCAGGGCCACAAGATGCTGCAGGTTTATTTGACCATTTCATTGATTTAATTAAGCAACATAAGCAATAGGAAGAACAATGCCAAAGCGTACTGACATAAAAAGTATACTGATTATCGGGGCTGGTCCTATTGTGATAGGGCAAGCGTGTGAGTTTGATTACTCAGGCGCTCAAGCGTGTAAAGCGTTGCGTGAAGAAGGTTACCGAGTCATATTAGTGAACTCAAACCCTGCAACTATCATGACGGATCCAGAAATGGCCGACGCGACTTACATTGAACCTATTCATTGGGAAGTCGTTGAAAAAATAATTGATAAAGAACGCCCAGATGTCATTTTGCCAACAATGGGTGGGCAAACTGCATTAAATTGTGCGTTAGATTTAGACAAATATGGTGTATTAGCCAAATACGGTGTTGAACTTATTGGTGCAACAGCTGATGCCATTGATAAAGCTGAAGACCGAAATCGGTTTGATAAAGCGATGAGATCGATTGGCTTAGAATGTCCACGTGCCGAAATTGCTCACACACTCGAAGAAGCCCATGATGTCAGCACGCGCATTGGTTTCCCGTGTATCATTCGTCCATCATTTACTATGGGTGGAACTGGCGGTGGTATCGCTTATAACATTGATGAATTCAATGAAATTTGTACACGTGGTTTAGATTTATCACCTACCTCTGAATTGCTAATCGATGAATCATTGATCGGTTGGAAAGAATACGAAATGGAAGTGGTTCGCGACAAAGCAGACAACTGTATAATTGTGTGTACCATTGAAAACTTTGACCCTATGGGCGTGCATACTGGCGACTCGATTACCGTTGCGCCTGCACAGACCTTAACGGATAAAGAATTTCAAATTATGCGCAATGCTGCCATGGCGGTATTACGTGAGATCGGTGTTGAAACCGGTGGTTCAAACGTGCAGTTTGGGATCTGTCCTAATACTGGCCGTATGGTGATTATCGAGATGAACCCTCGTGTATCTCGCTCATCAGCACTCGCTTCAAAGGCAACCGGTTTCCCGATTGCTAAAGTTGCCGCAAAACTGGCGATAGGTTACACCTTAGATGAGTTAGCAAACGATATTACTGGTGGATTAACGCCGGCATCATTTGAACCAGCCATCGATTATGTTGTGACTAAAATTCCACGTTTTAACTTTGAAAAATTCGCTGGTGCCAATGACCGTTTGACGACACAAATGAAGTCAGTCGGCGAAGTGATGGCGATTGGTCGTAATCAACAAGAATCACTACAAAAAGCCTTACGTGGACTTGAAGTTGGCGTCAATGGATTAGATCCGATACTGGATTTGGAAGATCCAGAAGCTAAAAATAAACTAATCTACGAACTACGTGAGCCAGGTGCTGAGCGTATTTGGTATATTGGTGATGCATTTAGAATGGGTTGGAGCGTTGAAGAAGTGTTCAACTTGACCAATATCGATCGTTGGTACTTGGTCCAATTAGAAGACATAATATTACAAGAAAAGCACGTTACTCAATTAGGCTTAGCCGGTATTGATGCTGATTTAATGCGAGCGCTTAAACGCAAAGGGTTTGCTGATGCTCGTTTAGCGGCATTAACCAATGAGTCTGAAGATGATGTGCGAAATGCGCGCTTAGCTTTTGCTATCAAACCAGTATACAAGCGTGTTGATACCTGTGCTGCAGAGTTTTCTACTTCAACTGCGTACATGTACTCTACCTATGATGAAGAATGCGAAGCACAACCGACAGACCGTGATAAGATCATGGTGTTAGGTGGTGGTCCAAACCGAATCGGACAAGGCATTGAGTTTGATTATTGCTGCGTTCATGCGGCATTAGCCATGCGTGAAGATGGCTATGAAACCATCATGGTTAACTGTAACCCGGAAACGGTTTCTACCGATTATGATACGTCAGATCGTTTATATTTCGAGCCTGTTACATTAGAAGACGTGCTTGAAATTGTCCGTATCGAAAAGCCTGTTGGGGTTATCGTGCAATACGGTGGTCAAACACCACTTAAACTCGCACGCGCATTAGAAGCGAATGGCGTACCGATCATTGGCACATCGCCAGATGCGATTGACCGTGCCGAAGATCGTGAACGTTTTCAGCAAATGGTCGAAAAACTTAACCTCAAACAACCGGCTAACGCCACTGTCAGTAATTTAGAAGAGGCGTTAACCCAAGCCGAAATTATTGGTTTTCCATTAGTTGTCCGTCCGTCATATGTACTAGGTGGTCGTGCGATGGAAATTGTTTATGATTTAAAAGATCTAAAACGATACTTGAACGAGGCCGTTAAAGTATCAAACGACTCACCTGTATTGCTTGATCGCTTCTTAGATGATGCGATTGAAGTCGATTTAGATGCAATCTGTGACGGAACGGACGTGGTCATTGGTGGCATTATGGAACACATTGAGCAAGCGGGGGTTCACTCGGGTGATTCTGCCTGTTCATTACCACCATATTCGCTTAGCAGCGAAATCCAAGACGTTATGCGTGCTCAAGTGAAAGCAATGGCATTAGAACTAGGTGTTGTTGGTTTGATGAATACGCAATTTGCGGTTAAAGATGGCGAAGTGTATTTAATTGAAGTAAACCCTCGTGCAGCGCGAACCATTCCGTTTGTATCAAAAGCTACCGGTCGAGCTTGTGCTAAGATTGCGGCTAGAGCAATGGCAGGTCAATCACTTGCATCTCAAGGCGTCACACAAGAAATTATACCGCCATTTTACTCAGTAAAAGAAGTGGTCTTGCCATTCGCTAAGTTCCAAGGTGTTGACCCACTATTAGGGCCAGAAATGCGCTCCACAGGTGAAGTCATGGGTGTGGGTGACACGTTTGCAGAAGCTTATGCTAAAGCTAATTTAGGTGCATCTGCGCCATTGCCGCGTGAAGGTAAAGCCTTACTGTCAGTCCGTAATAACGATAAAGTACGTATCGTTGAGTTAGCTAAATTGATGCTTGAAAAAGGCTTTGAGTTAGTGGCAACACGCGGAACTGCGACTGCATTATATGACGCTGGGATTGCTGATGTGACCGTTGTAAACAAAGTGTCAGAAGGTCGACCAAATATTGTTGATGCCATCAAAAATGGTGAATACAGTTATGTGGTTAATACGACAGAAGGCCGTCAAGCAATCACTGATTCCGTGTATATTCGTAAAGAAGCCTTGTTAAATAAAGCGACGTATACCACTACGTTGAATGCGGCATTCGCGACGATTCAAGCAAAAGAAGCAGATGATCGTGCACGAGTCACATCGGTCCAAGCATTACATCAACGTATCGATTAATCATAGGTGACATTGTGGGCGTAAAGGATTATCATACGCCCATACATAGTTACAAATAGTGCGCCTTCTTGGCGCATTTTTTATCGAATTTATTTATCTTATTTACCTGCATAGCCAAAGAATAACATGGAGCTATTATTATGACGCAATATCCTATGACTGCACACGGTGCAGAAATGCTTCGTACAGAGTTACACGAATTAAAAACTGTCAAGCGTCCAGAGATCATCAAATCAATCGCAACTGCGCGTGAGCATGGCGATTTAAAAGAAAACGCTGAGTATCACGCTGCACGTGAGCAGCAAAGTTTTTGTGAAGGGCGCATTCAAGATATTGAAGGCAAATTATCTAATGTCCAAATTATTGATGTAACCAAATTACCGAATACTGGTAAGGTGATTTTTGGTACAACGGTGACCATTCTCAATTGTCAAACTGATGAAGAGATTACTTATCGGATCGTCGGTGATGACGAAGCGGATATCAAAAATAACCTGATATCGGTTGGCTCGCCTATCGCCCGTGGTTTAGTTGGTAAAGTGGTCGATGACGTCGCAAATATTCAAACCCCAAAAGGCGTGATTGAATTTGAAATTATCGCGGTTGAATATATTTAAGACATAAATTTTGGCTTCGGCCTTGCCAGTTTTTTCAATCCTAGTCTACTGTTAAAAGAGTGAATGTATTATGCATTCGCTCTTTATTTCATTTAAAAGGACGATAAACATGGCATATGTAAGTATTAATGGTGTTAGGTACGAGAAAGAACTCATCGAACTAGCCAAGCATCATACCTCTGGTTCCGTTCAAAACGGTAAATTATCCAAAGCTGAAGTCGCCGAATTATTTCAATCTGCAGCAGATGGCAATCAAGTAACGGATACAGAAAAAAACACGTTAGAGTATATTCGAGGTAACTTTGAGTTTACTGACGCTGCGGCGCGTGATTTTGATGACGCGTTTAAAAGTCTATAAATAAACTGAAAGTCAAAAGCCCGTTTACTTAAAAGCGGGCTTGTACTTTTAATAAGGCCATCTTTAAAGCTGCTGTACGAGACTGTGTGAAGTTTTCATCACGTAACTGACTATGACGACCTAAATTTTGTAATTTCTCTTTACCTTTCGCTGTGTTAACCACCACATATACTGTCTTACCTAGATCAATCGCTTCATCAATGACGTTTTCAAGTGACAAGGTAATGGTATCATCTAACATAGTGACGTCACTGAGATCGATGACAACAACTTCGTGATTTTGAATACTTTTACGTTCGCGAGCAATCGCTTTAGACACCCCAAAAATCATCGCCCCAGATAGATAAAAGAACAATACTTTGCCTTGAGCTTGATTCAATAATTTACGTTGTTCTGGGTCAAGTGGATTACGATCATCGACATCCGACATGGCTTTGATGTTTTTGGATTGACTGGCTGAGAGTTTTTCGATAGTGATCACGTTGGCAATAAACACACCGATGCCGACTGCAACGATCAAATCAACAAACACCGTTAGCAGCAACACGGCATACATGATGACCGTAGAGTGACGAGAAACACGATGAGCACGTTTAATAAAACTCCAATCAAGGATATCGACACCGACTTTAACCGCAATGCCTGCAAGTACTGCTAATGGGATCAATTCAATTAAAGATGCTGCACCAAATACTGCAACAATCAGCACGATGACCCTGATGATACCAGAAAGGGCAGTGCGTCCACCTGCTTGAATATTAACGACTGTGCCCATTGTGGCACCAGCACCTGGTAATCCACCGAATAAACCTGACATGATATTACCCATGCCTTGGCCGATAAGTTCTTTATTCGATTTGTGTTCTGTTCGGGTGAGGTTGTCAGCAATGACAGAGGTTAGCATTGAGTCTATGCAACCCAGCATCCCTAATACAAGCGCGTCTAGTAGCATCACTCGAACTTGATCGTGCGTAAATGACGGCCACACCATATTGGGTAGCGATACGTCTATTTCTCCGATACGTTGTATTGGCATAGTGCTGAATGCAAAGACTGAAACGACGCTGATCATCACTAGCGCGATAAGTTGCGGCGGGATATTTTTTTTGATGTTGGCTGGCGTAAAAAATAAAATTAATAATGTTAGTGCAAACAAGACTAATTCTACACTGACAATATTTGCAAGTAACTCGGGTAGGGCAAACAAGGTCCCTAATACACCACCTGTTGGAGACGTTTGGCCTAATGCTGGGGCTAATTGAAGTAAAATTAAAATCACCCCAATCCCGGACATAAATCCAGAAACGACAGAGTAGGGCATGAGTGTGATGTATTTGCCTAACTTGAGTAGACCAAATATAATTTGAAATAAACCTGCCAGCATGACAACTGTAAAGGCCATTGCCATACCATTTTCGGGATTAGCCGCGATAAGTGAGGTGACAACGGCTGTCATTACAACTGTCATTGGGCCTGTAGGTTCTGAGATTAACGTGGGAGTTCCACCAAAGATTGACGCAAATAAGCCAATAATTATAGCGCCATACAATCCGGCCTCTGCGCCAGCCCCTGATGCGACTCCAAATGTTAATGCCAAAGGTAAAGATACAATAGCAGCAGTTAACCCGCCAAGCATATCGCCCTTCAAATTGGAAAATGACAAAGTATTAAGAGATAACATGTTGTTTATTTTGTTCTTTTTTATGATGAAAGTATTGTTTCAAGTCGGGCTATAAATAGCAAGCCCGACCAGTCCGATATGTTATTGCTGATGTTTAACAATTACCCCGTCTTTGATCACGACTTGGATATTTTCTAATAAACTCAAATCCTGCATAACATCGCCTTTTACCGCGATAATATCAGCTAATTTTCCGTTGCTGATACTGCCTATGAGCTGGTCTTTACCAAGTAATGTCGCAGGGTGGATCGTTGCAGATTGTATCGCTTGCATCGGACTCATCCCAAATCGCACCATACGCGATAATTGACGGGCATTATCGCCGTGCGGATACACGCCTGCATCTGAACCAAAGACCATTTTGACACCGGCATTGAAGGCCTTGGTAAAGTTATCACGCTGGCGTTTGCCTACAGTGCGCTCCTTAGCAAGCGACTCTTCTAAGATACCTGCTTTTTCACCTTCGCCTAAGATATATTCAGTGACGTAGATATCCATAGATAAGTACGTGCCCATCTTTTTTGCTAGCGCAATGGTTTCATCATCCAAAAAGCTGGCATGTTCAATAGAGTCGACACCCGCACGGATTGCATCTTTAATCCCACTGGTACCATGAGCATGTGCCGCTACTGTTAAGCCACGCAAATGCGCTTCAGTAACTAACGCTTGCATTTCTTCAAAGGAAAATTGTTGCGCACCAACTTTAGTGCCTTTTGATAATACCCCACCAGTTGCACAGAATTTAATGACATCGGCCCCATATTTTATGTTTTGGCGTACTTTGGTTCTTACCGCCCAAGGCCCATCTGCAATACCCTCAGATTGAGCATTGTATGCAAAGGGTAATAGATTATTATCACAGTGACCACCGGTTACACCAATTGCAGGACCGGAGACATACATACGCGGACCGAGCACATCACCTTCATTAATCGCATCTCTTAATGCCACGTCGGCATAACCTGGTGCGCCGACGTTACGTACTGTGGTGAAACCTGCCATCAGGGTTGATTGTGCATTTTTTACACCCGTAATAGCGCTGCGCGGTGTCGATACTTTTAAACGACGATAACCGTGTAAATTAGCATCTGAGGTTAAATGAACATGCATATCCATTAACCCTGGTAACAACGTGTGTCCTGTCAAATCCAGTACAGTTGCATCACTTGGTATAGCTTGCGTTCCTTGTTTACCAACAAATTGAATAATATTATTTTCGACGATCACAAGCGGCGCAGACAACACCTTATTATTCGTTACGTCCACTAATGCATCGGCTTTAATAACCAATGAATCAGCAAGCACTTGACTCGGAGCCAGCAGAGCCAGCATAAGCGCGCAAGCGGCCGTGGCTAAGCCTGTTCTTGGGGTAATGGAGGTAAATGTGTACTTAGATAATCGAGGCATTAAGGTTTACTCTTATTATAGGTTAAGGTGGTGATACTCAGGATTAAGGTCATCCAGAATAAAGCAAGCATCAGTGGAATGACATCGCCAAACTGACGATACACAGTCATATTATTTGCTGTTGAGATATTAGCAACTAATACCCCTTCAGTAAATTGCGGTAAACGTGCTTGTATCTGTCCTGTATGGTCTATTACACCGGTAATTCCATTATTAGTCACTCTAACAACCGGTAAACCAAATTCCAACGCGCGCATTTGTGCGATTTGCATATGTTGGTGCGGGCCATGTGAATCGCCGAACCATGCATCATTTGATACCGTCACAATAGCATTGGATTGTGGGGTTATATTGGCTCTAATTTGTCGTGGAAATACAATTTCAAAACAAATCGCGGGAAGAAACCACAGTCCGTTTGCCTCTAAGTTATTTTGTACATAATCGCCACGGGTAAATGAAGACATCGGGAGATCAAAAATCGGAGCCAGACCACGCAACCAATTTTCTAAAGGGATAAATTCTCCAATGGGTAAAAGATGATGTTTAGCAAAGCGATTTTGGTGGCCATATCGATACTGAGGTTGTTGTGCTTGAGCATTAATGCGACCAAGACTAATTAATTGATTAAAAATCATATCACGCCCAAAATCATAGTTTACGATCCCGGTGATAATCCCTGTGTTCGTTGCAAAAGCCAATGCATCTAATTGATGTAAAAACACCTGAGCTTCAGATTCGAGTTTTGGGATCGCTGCCTCAGGCCAAATCACAACATCATGTTGCCAAATTGATTCAGACAAGGCCAAATACTTATCCATTATCGGTTGGTCAAGCTCGGGTAGCCAACGCATTGATTGTTCGATATTACCTTGCACCATCGCAACCGAAAACGTCTTAGCAGTTCTGTCGTAAGGTGATTCATTATGCTGCCATTTTGGCGCAATCCAAGCAGCGGCAACAATCAAAATAATTGAGCTGTAAGCAGCCATTTTTAATAAACGCGAGTTTACCGATGTGTTGCTCGGTAGGTGATTTCGCTTCATGGGGTAGAGGATATAACTGGCACACATTGCTAACATAACCAGGATAAGTGCGATCCCTGTTTCGCCAAAAATAGGCGCTAAGTGCCCCAAAAATGTGTTGATTTGGGTATAACCTAACGACAGCCATGGGAATCCAGTAAATAGTATCGATCTAAGGTATTCCATGCTAAACCATAGGATTGGTGCGGTCGCCAGTGGTAACGCGTAACTAAATCGAGAGTCTAATATGTGTGTAATCCAGCTAAACAGCATCACAAATAGGGACAAATAACTGACTAGCAATCCCATCAATAATAACGAGACAAATAAAGGCACTCCACCGAATTCAGCGATGCTGACATGGACCCAGCTAATGCCAGCGCCAAACCAACCTAAGCCGTAAACAAAGCCGATAAGTTTAGGGAAATGAGTATGGCGTAATAAGGTTAAAAATGCCGTTAAACTAAGAAGTGTGATGTAGGAGTAGTGGAAAGGAGCGAACGCAAAAGTCAATGATAAACCTAGGCACAAAGCAATCATGCTTTGTCCCCATCTATTATCAAGTAAACCCATGCTTAATTTGGTTCCTCTGGCAAGGTGACTTTGAGTTGTTGAATACGACGTTTGTCAGAGTTGGTAACTTTAAACTCAATGTCATTTAAGGTTATCTTGTCGCCTGTTTGTGGCATATGACCAAAGCCTTTAAGCACAATTCCTGCAATCGTATCAGCATCGTCTTCATTGAATTGGCTTGCAAAAAAAGTATTAAATTCACTTACTGGGGTTAATGCTTTGACCGAGTAGGTGGATTTGTTTAATGGACGGATACCATCAGTTTCGATTTCATCGGCATCATGTTCATCTTCAATTTCACCAACAATCAATTCCAATATATCTTCAATGGTTACCAAACCAGATACGCCGCCATACTCATCGACAACGATAGCCATGTGATAGCGCTGTTGGCGAAAGTCTTTTAATAAAACATCCACACGTTTTGATTCGGGCACAATCACCGCATCACGTAAAATTTCTTTGAGGACCAATTCTTGTTCTTGCTTATACACATAAGCGAGTAAATCTTTGGCAAGCAGAATCCCTTCTATGTGGTCTTTGTCTTCGCTAATGACCGGAAAACGGGAATGGGCAGAGTCAATCACTTGGGGTAATAACGTATCAGCCGCAGCATTTACGTCAATCGTGATCATTTGCGCACGGGGGATCATGATATCCCGAACTTTCATTTTGTTAACTTCAATAACACCTTCAATCATCTCGCGGGTCTGTGGGTTAATCACCGCGTTAAGTTCCGCTTCTGTAATTACATCCACGAGTTCTTCATGGTTTGTCGGCTCTGGGCTAAAGGTATCTTTAATCTTATCAATCCAACCTTTAGGTGCAGAACCGTTGGTAGAGTGGGGGTTATCGTCGCTCATAATGCGTTATGTTCTCTTGTAAATATAAATAATATGGATAAAAAATGTATTTTGCTTAATCTATTAGTATAAATTAATCAACTTGATACGGGTCGTCAATACCTAATTGGGCAAGTATCGCAATTTCATGTGCTTCCATGATATTCGCATCTGCTTCATTAATATGGTCAAACCCTAATAAATGCAAGGTACCATGGATAATTAAATGTTGATAATGCGCAGCTAATGACTTTGTCTGCTGCAAGGCTTCTTGCGTGACCACAGCATGACAAATGATTAGATCACCTAGTAATGGCGACGCGACAAAATCAGGTAATTCGCTGGGAAATGACAACACATTGGTGGGTTTGTCTTGACCACGGTAAGCCAAATTCAATTGCTGAGACTCTGCACTGTCAACAAATCGAATCGTCATCTCAGCATCGCCTTGATGATGAGTATTAAGCACAGCATCTACACTTGCATGGATCAACTCTTCATTCAGTGCGCGATGTAATGATTGTTGCTCAGCGTCATTGGCTAGTGCCCATTGGATATCTAAATCGATGCGTTCAGGTAAACTCATAACGTTGGCTTATTGGCGAGCTCAGCTTTTTTGCGCTCAGCTCGAAGTTTGGTTTGTTGTTCGTCATATTGTTCATAAGCTTGAACGATACGTGCAACAACGGGATGACGGACAACGTCTTGGGCATTAAAAAAGTTAAATGAGATATCTTCTACTTCCGGTAACACTTCAATACTATGCCGTAGCCCTGAACGTACCCCTCGAGGTAAATCGATTTGGGTAATATCACCGGTGATGACGGCTTTAGAATTAAAGCCAATCCGAGTTAAGAACATTTTCATTTGCTCTGCAGTAGTATTTTGACTCTCATCTAGGATGATAAATGCATCATTTAGCGTGCGACCTCGCATATAAGCAAGAGGAGCTATCTCGATAACATTTCGTTCAATCAGTTTTTCGACTTTTTCAAAGCCTAGCATTTCAAACAAGGCATCGTATAGAGGGCGTAAATAGGGATCGACTTTTTGCGATAAGTCACCCGGTAAAAAGCCTAGTTTCTCACCGGCTTCAACGGCGGGTCTCGTTAATAATATGCGACGGATCTCTTGTCGTTCTAATGCATCAACTGCACAAGCTACCGCTAAATAGGTTTTACCCGTTCCCGCAGGGCCAATGCCAAAAGTAATATCATGGCTCATGATGTTAGCCACATATTCACCTTGATTGGGATTACGCGGTTTGACCACGCCACGCTTAGTCTTAATGTTGACATGTGAAGGGTGGGCATGTTCAGGATCAGATGTCTGGTCTAAAACACGTGCTTCTTGAATGGCAAGGTGAATATCTTGCGCGGTTAACTCTTTGATATCGCCTTTGACAGGAGCTGTATCGACATAAAGTTGTTTGAGTAAGTCACTTGCAGCACTAATGGCAACTGGCGTCCCGATGATTTTAAATGCATTACTTCGATAATTAATCTCTATCCCTAAGCGACGTTCAAGTTGCTTGATATTATTATCAAAAGGACCACAAAGACTGGCTATACGTTTATTATCTTCAGGCTCTAATACCATTTCCGTTGTCTGTAAATTACTCAAAAAGACCTCATTTTATTTTGCTAGTAGCGCATCACTTATCTTATGTAATGCGCCCAATCATTAAAGTTATAGGGTAAGGTTTGCTGGTGGTGTGACGATGTTGACGCCATTGGTTTCGGTTGTAGCGCGTTTTTGTAAAATACTTTGAGGGGATACGGCAATACGCAGTCCCATTTCATTTTCACGACGAACGAGTTTGCCACGTAGCGAATTACTGTACACCTCAGTGATTAGTACATCAATAAACGAACCAATCATATCCGGTGTGCCCTCAAAATTCACCACACGGTTATTTTCAGTACGGCCAGTAAGCTCCATTGGATTTTTCTTAGACGGGCCTTCAACCAAAATACGCTGCTCAGTATCAACCATACTCCGAGAAATGCATTGTGCACTTTGATTAATTCGGTCTTGCAGTATCCACAATCGTTGTTTCTTTTCTTCTTCACTGACATCATCAGGTACGTCAGCTGCTGGTGTGCCTGGGCGCGCTGAATAGATAAAGCTAAAGCTCATATCATAACCAATATCATCGATTAATTTCATCGTATCGGCAAAATCTTGCTCAGACTCGCCTGGGAAACCAATAATAAAATCCGATGACATGGACAGGTTAGGGCGAATTTTCTTTAAGGCACGAATTTTTGATTTATATTCTATTGCCGTATGCCCACGTTTCATCATATTTAAAATTCGATCAGCACCGCTTTGCACGGGCAAATGTAAATGATCAACCAGTTCAGGAATAGAGGCATACGCTTCAATAATATCGTCGGTAAATTCAACAGGATGTGAGGTGGTGTAACGTATTCGGTCAATCCCATCAATTGACGCTATGAGTTCTAACAACTCAGCAAAGCGACATTCACTGCCATCAAATTGTGGACCACGGTACGCATTGACATTTTGGCCTAATAAATTAACTTCGCGAACGTTTTGTTCCGCAAGTTGGGCAATTTCTAATAATACATCATCGACAGGACGAGAAACTTCTTCACCACGGGTATATGGCACCACACAAAAAGAACAATACTTAGAGCAGCCTTCCATAATAGACACAAATGCACTTGGACCATCAGCACGTGGTTCTGGCAAACGGTCAAATTTTTCTATCTCAGGAAAACTAACATCCACGACACTATTGGAACCGCCTTTGATATCTCTAATCATCTCAGGCAGACGGTGTAATGTTTGCGGGCCAAAGATAATATCAACATAAGGAGCACGTTGACGAATATGATCGCCTTCTTGTGAAGCTACACAACCACCCACACCGATAATCAATTCCGGTTTTGCTTGTTTGAGGTTTTTCCAACGACCCAGTTGGTGAAACACTTTTTCTTGTGCTTTTTCGCGAATAGAACAGGTGTTAAGTAATATAACATCTGCGTCTTCTGGTTCTTGCGCAAGCGTGTAACCGTGCGTGGCGTCTAACAAATCTGCCATTTTTTCCGAGTCGTACTCGTTCATTTGGCAGCCCCAGGTTTTGATATATAATTTTTGGCTCATGGATGGGCTTTCTGTCGATAACTATTGTGGTGTATTTTAGCCTGTAATTGCGCTAATGACTAGTGTTGTGCTGACAGTCTTGCACCTTATAGACTCCTCCATCATAATAGAGACAAGTTAAATACCAATTATCACTCTCCTCAAGACTGTAAGGAATCTCATGTCCCAAATGCAAACTCAATACGTTGTGGTCGGTGGTGGTATGGTCGGCACCGCTATGGCTCTAGGCTTAGCCCGCCTGCACAAAGATGTCGTATTGATTGAAGCCTTTCCAGCAGTGGCTTTTAATCCAAGTCAAGGTCCAGATCTGCGTATGTCCGCAATAGCCCAAGCTAGTGTGGATTTTTTGAACGATTTAGGCGCGTGGCAACATATTGAGACAATGCGCACACGTCCATATACAGGCTTGGCTGTATGGGAACATCCTCGTGCGCGAACTGAGTTTCATGCATCGGATATTCATGCCCAACGTTTAGGTGTGTTTGTCGAGAATCGTATTACGCAACTAGGCTTAAGTGCTGCATTAGCTCAGTATGATAATTGCCGAATTATCCATTCTACAGTTCTAAGCAGCGATGCTAAGTCTGGCAAGGTAATTTGTGCTGATGGAACACATATCAACGCACAAACAATTATAGCTGCGGATGGGGTTAAATCCGGTGTGCGTGAAGCTGCTGGGATCACAACTCAAGGGTGGCAATATGATCAGCAAGCATTGGGCATTACAATTAAAAATCAGTACCGTGATGTTGAGAGTCAACGTCGTGGGCAAAGTCTAACGTGGCAACAATTTACACCTTCTGGTCCTTTGGCATTTTTACCGATGCACGAAGATTTTGCATCATTAGTCTGGTATGACACTCCTGAGCGAATTAATGAATTAAAAACATTAGCAGAACAAGCCGATAAAACGGATTTACATGCAGCAATTCGTGCGCATTTTCCAGATGATTTAGGTGAGTTTAGTGTGTTGGATTGTGCTGCTTTTCCCTTAGTTCGGATGCATGCGGTGCGCTATATTAAACATAACGTGATTTTAATTGGTGATGCGGCGCATGCAATTAACCCATTAGCCGGGCAGGGTGTGAACATCGGTTTTCAGGATGTGAAATGCTTATTAGACGTCATTGCTCATGAGGGAAATCTTGTCACGGAATACGAAAAACCTCGCCAACGAGCGAATTTACAAATGATGACTGCGATGGATGGGTTTTATGTTGCCTTTTCTAATACCAATCCTGTTCTTAAAGCGCTGCGTAATATTGGGTTATTTACTGCTGATAAAGGCGGCAAACTAAAGCACGCAGTCATGAAAAAAGCCATGGGGATCTAACCGATGACGATAATTTATATTTTAGTAATTTTATTTTTGACTTTGTTTGTAGTGACTAAAGTCATTGAAAACTCCAAGATGCGCATCTCCGATGAAGACACTAGCAAAATCAGCCGCTGGATCTTGCCATTAGTCGGTGTGGCGTTAATCGTGCAGCTGATTATGTTTATGATGCGAGGATAAGGCTTTTATACGGTTTTATAGATATCGAGGCATTAGTGATTTGATTAAAGTGCATATTCGCATCATACTATGAGTTGAATATGTCGATTAATCAAATCATGAGAGACGCTAATGTGGATCTGGCAACAAGAAAAATGGCCTTTATTTACTTGGGATAATGTTAAAATCAACTGCATTCTTAGAGATGTGAGACTCAAGCAAGGAGTGTTAATAGGGAAGATGCAGAGTCACTCTCACGATGTTGATCAACGCACACTTGATACGTATCTGACTAATATTCTGAATTCTAGCGCGATAGAAGGTGAGAACCTTAACGCTTTTTCTGTGCGTTCATCTTTAGCTAAGTCACTTGGAATGTCGGAAGAAAAGCCTTTTCCTACCACCCTACAAACAGATGGTTATGCTGAGATTATTACTGATGCAGTTGAAAATCTAGATGCTCCGCTGACCTTGGAACGCATCCTAAATTGGCATAAGCGATTGTTTCCTAAAGGCTACTCGCTAATAAGCCCTATTGCAGGTGGTAATTTACGAGATAATAAACCGATGCAGGTGGTTTCTGGTCGCATAGACAAGCCGAAAGTACACTTTGAAGCGCCAGGTCGAGAGTCACTAGAGCAAGAAATATCAACTTTTTTATCATGGTTTAATGAGTCTCGTGGCGACACATCGTTGGATCCACTACTTCGCGCTGCGGTTGCTCATCTTTGGTTCTTAACTATCCATCCACTCGCTGATGGCAACGGAAGGATAGCTCGATTGCTAACAGACCTTGCGTTAGCCCAAGCTGAGCAGCAATCTATACGTTTTTACGCTATGTCCGTTGGCATCGCTGAAAATAGAAATAACTATTATAAAATTTTAGAGCAAACACAAAAAGGTGACTTAGTCATTACGGATTGGTTGCTTTGGTTTTTCAAAACCCTTGATATCACCTTTAACAAGGTTCTAACCAATATCGACCAGACTATTTTTAAAACCAATTTTTGGAAAAAAACAGACCAAACTCAACTGACTTCCGAACAAGTTAAAGTGCTAAATCGTATGCTTGATGGTGACTTTGAAAATGGTATCAGTACTTCTCAATATCATAAAGTTGCAAAAGTGAGCAAGCCAACAGCAACACGACATTTGTCATTTCTGGTCGAACAAGGATGTTTAATAAAGTCCAAAGCTGGCGGCAGAAGCACAAGATACCAGCTGTATTATTATTGATTGTTAAAATAGGTTTTTGCAGATATTACTTATCCCAAATCCCTTTTTCTGTGTCACCTTGGATCTTACAATCACCGGTTTTGTAGCTAATGGTCTCTTTGCGTTCAAGCTTACCGATGTAATCTCTTGTAATAGAGACTATAGTGGGAGTCATCATGGCAATCGCTATCATGTTGATTACTGTCATTAGCCCTAATGCCATATCCGCCGCGGCCCACACTTGTGGCATCGCTGCCATCGATCCCCACAGGATCATAATTAGATAACCGGCAGTATAACAACCCCGACCGATTTTGTTATCGAGCTTAAACATATGCAGATTACTCTCGCCATACGCATAGTTAGCGACAACGGAGGTAAACGCAAATAAAGAAATCGCTGCTGCGACAAAATCCGCACCATTGCTACCTAAATGAAACTCCATAGCAGATTGTGTTAAGCGAATGCCTTCCATTTGTTCACTCGCACTGCCGCCGGCTAACAAAATGATAAACGCGGTAGCCGTACATAAAATCATCGTATCGACAAACACACCTAGCATTTGTACATACCCTTGGGCGGCAGGGTGGTTAGGGTTAGGTGTTGCTGCTGCAGCTGCATGCGGGACACTCCCCGAACCAGCTTCATTAGAATACAATCCACGTTGCACACCATTAGCAATCGCAGCGCCAAAGGTACCAGCAACAGCTTCTTGCAATCCAAACGCTTGCAATACAATGTCACTGAGCACACCAGGTAATAAATCAATGTTGATACCCATGATCACGAGTGCTACTAGCACATAACTGACGCCCATAAATGGCACTACCCATTGTGCGAAATTAGCAATGGCTCTGAATCCGCCAACCACAATTAATGCTGCTAAACCAATAATCACTAACCCAGAATAAAGTGTATCAATTCCATAGGCATTGTTAAGGGCATCGGTAATAGTGTTGGCTTGGACTGCTGAAAAGATAAAGCCATAGCCTAAAAATAAACACAACGAGAACAATACGGCAAGCCAGCGCTTTTTGAGACCTTGTTGGATATAGTAGGCCGGTCCACCACGATATTCACCGTTAGTATCTTTGACCTTATATAGTTGACCAAGGACACTTTCAGCAAAGCCTGTTGCCATGCCTAAAAAGGCAATCACCCACATCCAAAATATTGCGCCTGCACCACCTAATGATATAGCAACAGCAACTCCAGCTAAATTACCAGTCCCGACACGTGCTGATAAGGACGTACATAGTGCTTGAAAAGAAGAGATACCGGCTTTATCAGAAGCCGTTGAATTACGCATGATACTGAACATATGCGTAAAATATTTAATTTGAATAAAGCCGAGTTTCCACGTAAAGAATACACCACCAATGAGTAACATATAGATGAGTACTTGACCACGGCCCCACAGGACAGTGTTGATGGCATTGATGATATCGGTGATCATGTGTGGCTCTTTTGTAAGATGAGTATTTTAAATTAAGGATAAGTGTATGATATTTTGCCTACAAAACATAGTATCCATAGGATAGTGGTTAATTTTTGATAGATTTGGAAGCAAATTTAGATAGATGCAGTGAAATGGCTGGGGTAGCAGGACTCGAACCTACGGATGACGGGATCAAAACCCGTTGCCTTACCAACTTGGCTATACCCCAGTGGTCATAACAAAACACTGGACGACATGGTATATGCATGTCTGATTAACACTGGCGTGTTAAGTACTACAAATAAAAGAGAGTGGCTGGGGTAGCAGGACTCGAACCTACGGATGACGGGATCAAAACCCGTTGCCTTACCAACTTGGCTATACCCCAACAATGGTGCGGAAGGAGAGACTTGAACTCTCACGCCGTGAAGCACTGGAACCTAAATCCAGCGTGTCTACCAATTCCACCACTCCCGCACGGAGTTTACTCTTTTATGTATTTATTCCTACAAGAGAAATAAATGGTGGCTAAGGCGGGATTCGAACCTGCGACCCCATCATTATGAGTGATGTGCTCTAACCAACTGAGCTACTTAGCCACTTACCAAACGAACAATCTTGTCCGTTGAAGCGGGGCGTATTATGCGTATTGAGAGAATGCGCGTCAACTGTTTTTTGTGAGAAAAAGCCATTTTTCATCTAACTTTGTTGCAAACGCCTGAAATACACACAATTATGCAATGATTAATGACTGGCTGACGTAAAAATACACAATAATTGTGAGTCTTACATTCAACATTATTTTATATCATGTAACAATAATTAGTCAGCAAGTACAGGCTGTTGAGAAGGTGTATAAATTGTCATGGCACAAATATTAATCCAGCAGTACAATCTATAAACACATTAGCATTATGTATTGGGAGAACAGTTATTTTACTCATTGAAAACTTTATCGCGTTGTTTACCGAAACCGCTCCGTATTTATTGTTGGGTATGTTAATTGCTGGGATGATCCATCAGTGGTTACCTAATGAGTGGATAGTCAACACCTTGGGTGGCAGTACTTCGAGTGTCGATTCAAATGTTGTTGATCAAAAGCAAAGCAGCATGCGTCCCGTTGTCACCGCTGCGTTGATTGGTGCGCCATTGCCTTTATGCTCATGTTCGGTTATTCCTGTCGCGATGGGGATCCGTCGCAGTGGTGCGAGTAAAGCCAGCACGGCAAGTTTTTTGGTGTCTACCCCAGAAACAGGCGTAGACTCAATTGGTATCACCTATGCGTTGATGGGCTTACCGATGGCAATTGCGCGACCGATTGCGGCCATTGTCTCGGCAATTATTACGGGAATGACCATAGCGATATGGGGTCAAGAAGCACCTGTTAAATCTGATGTGCAGAGCGCAACGAGCAGTTGTTGTCACGCAAAAAGTACTTGTGGCAGTGATGCAAGTTCGACTGTTGCTACTGAACAAGATACGCCAAAACAGCATTGGCTAACCAGTGTTAAAGCCGTATTGTCGTATGGTTTTGATAAGCTATTAGTCGATTTTATGAAATGGCTATTAATAGGGTTGTTTTTTGCTGCCATAGTGCTGACCTATGTACCAAGTAACTGGATGGCGAGCTATGGCTCTGGGCCGTTAGCGATGCTAGTGATGGTGGTGATTTCTATTCCAATGTATATTTGTGCTACGGCATCAACCCCTGTTGCAGTTGGATTAATGCTCGCTGGCATATCACCAGGTGCTGCATTGGTGTTTATGTTAACCGGTCCAGCAACCAACATAGCCACGTTGATGATCATCAAAAATGAATTAGGTCGACGCGAGCTGATTTTGTATTTGATTGCTTTGATCTCTTCTGCCTTGGCGGCGGGGTGGGCAGTTGATGTAATTTTCAATTATTACGATATCAGCATGCAACTCGCGCATGGTGCACACGATGACATGATTGGCGGTATCCATCAATTCAGTGCACTGGTGTTGTTTGGTTTGATGCTATGGCAAGTAATAAAGTGGTTACGTAAGTAGCCATCATTTATAAAACACTTACCCTAATTAAAAAATCATCAATGACCGCACACAAAAAAGCGAAATACATTAACTAAAGTGTCCACCTTATTGGGGGCACTATCATAATAGTATTTCGCTTTTTTTTACGACAGTTAACTGTCTACTCTAACTTATACGTTAAAACGGAAGTGGATAACATCCCCATCTTTAACGATATAGTCTTTACCTTCTAGACGCCATTTACCGGCATCTTTAGCACCTTGTTCACCATTACCAGCGATATAATCGTCAAAACCAACGATTTCAGCACGGATGAAGCCTTTTTCAAAGTCTGTGTGAATTTTACCTGCGGCTTGCGGCGCGGTAGAGCCTTCAGGGAAAGTCCATGCACGCACTTCTTTTACGCCAGCGGTAAAGTATGTTTGTAGCGTTAATAACTCGTAACCACTGCGGATCACACGGTTAAGACCTGGCTCATCAAGACCCATTTCACTTAAAAATTCGTTTTTATCTTCATCTTCTAATTCAGATATTTCAGATTCAATGGCTGCACATACAGCGACAACGACAGCATTTTCCGCTGCGGCAATTTCTTTAACTTTGTCCAATAACGGATTATTTTCAAAACCATCTTCAGCCACGTTTGCAATATACATAGTTGGCTTGATGGTTAAGAAGTTCATGTAGCTGATTGCTGCCAGCTCTTCTTTCTCAAGCTCAACGGAGCGCAGCATCTCACCTTCATCTAAATGTGGTTTGATTTTTTCAAGTACTTTGAGCTCAAATTTCGCTTCACTGTCACCACCTTTAGCACGTTTACCTATACGGTGAATGGCTTTTTCGGTGGTATCTAAATCTGCTAACGCTAATTCGGTATTGATGATTTCGATATCATCTTCAGGTGATACTTTACCTGAAACGTGAACTATGTTTTCATCATCAAAACAACGCACCACATGACCAATGGCATCGGTTTCACGGATGTTAGCTAGGAATTTATTCCCTAAACCTTCACCTTTAGATGCACCAGCAACTAGTCCGGCAATATCAACAAATTCCATTGTGGTGGGTAATATCTTTTGTGGATTTACAATTTTGGCTAATGCGTCAAGGCGCAGATCTGGCACTGGCACGACACCGGTATTTGGTTCAATAGTACAGAACGGAAAATTTGCCGCTTCAATACCTGCTTTAGTCAGTGCGTTAAATAAGGTTGATTTACCAACGTTGGGCAAACCAACAATGCCACATTTAAATCCCATGGGAGTTATTCCTATCGTTATTCAGCTGAAAAGCTGTGTAAGCGCTGCTGTGCAGCGACTAAATCGTCTTTAATTAATATTTCGGTACTGCGGATCGCTTCATCAATCGCAGCGTCGATTTTTTCTTGTTCGTTTTGTGGGGCTTTGCCTAAGACATAACCCGTCACGCGACTTTTATGACCTGGATGGCCAATACCGATTCGTAAACGAATAAAATCTTTTTGATTACCCATGCATGCAACAATATCACGTATGCCGTTTTGACTTGAGCTACCACCAACTTTAAATCTAGCTATGCCAGGGGGAAGGTCAAGTTCATCATAAGCGACCAAAATGTTTGCTACCTCGATTTTATAAAACTTTGCGATAGCAGCAACGCCTTGACCGCTAAGGTTCATAAAAGTAGTAGGGTAGAGCAAGCGCACATCTCGTCCAGCTATGGTCGTTCGGCCGGTAAGGCCAAAGAATTTGCTTTCAGGTTTGAGGGTACAAGAGAAGGTGCGTGCTAGGGAAGAAACAAACATTTGACCCGCATTATGGCGAGTGTGTTGATATTCGGGGCCTGGATTACCCAGACCCACGATTAGACGAATGTCCGTCAATGCAGATTATTCCGCGCTGGCTTCTTCGTCAGTAGCATCGTCAGCATCAGCTGCTTTAACTTTTGCTGCTTTGATTGTTACTACTGCTAAATCATGGCTTTCACCTTTAGCTAGTTCAATTGATGTAACACCTTTAGGTAATACAACATCTGATAAATGTAACGTTTGGCCTAATGCAACATTGGTTAAATCAACTTCGATGAACTCAGGAAGATCTTTTGGTAAACAAGAGATTTCGATTTCATTGACATGGTGCTCAGCATGACCACCTTCAACTTTGATCGCTGGTGCAGTTTCTTCGTTGATGTAATGTACTGGTACATTTGTGTGTACTGCTTTAGAAGCATCAATACGTAAAAAATCCACGTGCAAGATTCTAGGCTTGAACGGGTGACGTTGCATATCTTTTACTAACGCTTCTACTTTTTCACCAGCGATATCAAGAGTCAATACGTGTGAGTAAAACGCTTCAAACTCTTGCGCTTGCATAAGTTTGTTGTGAGCTAGAGTAATAGATACAGGCTCTTTGTCAGCGCCATATACGATTGCTGGTACTTTGTTCTCGTGACGTAAGCGGCGGCTCGCACCTTTCCCTAGATCAGTTCGGACTTGTGCTTCTAAATTAAAGATTGCTTCAGACATGTTGATGTCTCCAAGTTGTATACAAATATGTATAATTTAATGTTGTTGAATTTTGCGACCAAATTCAACCTGAACATACTACAATTATCTACTGTTTCTCAATGCCATAGCGAATGTCAAAAAGAATGACTAACACACAACTAAAACAGATTTAAAACTTAATGAGATAACGTACTATTACCCTAAATTTAAGGGCGACGAAGTCTACCATTGTTTTTAGGTTAAATGCAATTAATTCGAGCCTGTGACACTATCGCATTAGTGTTAATTTGGCCATATACATGTGGGAAATTACCGTATTGTGCATCACTTGCCGATTCATACTTAATCTCAGCCGTTACTAAATCAGGATCAATAACTAACAGAGTCAAATTATCTTGCCCTTGATAAAATCGCTTTACTACATAGTCAACCTGATGGTGAAAACAGGCATGAATAAAGCCTTCTCTCGCTAGAGAGGGCGTGTCGTAATAAGGTAATGCCATGATTGCTTTAACGTGTGAGCTAGGAACAATGAGTATAATAGCAAGTGGATCATTGAAATAGGGATGCATAGCGGTACTGTGATAATGGCTTTGCTTAATTATACCTTAACTCTTCGGATTGAATGATTAAATAAAAAAAACCTGAGCGCGTCAAATGTGACAACACGCACAGGTTAGGGGAGAAGAGGTTGGAAATTAATTTTTAACGTAAATTGATAATCTGTCTACATGTGACTTTGTTTCATCGATTAATAGACTGATTTCTTTGGCTGAATTGGTTGTACTGCCAGCTAGGTTTCTTACTTCATCGGCAACGACAGCAAAGCCTCGACCTGCCTCGCCTGCACGGGCTGATTCAATCGCAGCGTTTAATGCTAACAAATTAGTTTGCGACGAAATATTGTTAATGGTATCGATGATGCTGCTTATTCTGTCTAGCACTTGGCTCATCGCACCGTGGGTTTGGATTAATACTGCGTTTCGTTCAGAAACATCAGTACCGTACATCAAAATTTTATGTAAATTACCTTCTAAATCAAATACAGGAGATAATATAACGCTCAGTAATACTTCCTCTTGACCTTTTTGTAGCTTGATCTCGTCGTTAACAAATTGACCTTGAGTCAACTGATTATATTGTTCAGGGATAATGTAATCTTTTAAACTGTTGAGTTGTTGGCTAAGTTGTTCAACTTGTGTGATGCCAAATACCTGTTTTCCAAAATCATTCGCTTCGAGTAATTTACCATGGTGATCCCACTCAAATACAATATTACTACGATTAATCGCATCAAGGCGGATATCATTTTCGAGTGATTTGGATTTGGTATCATTGATATTGGCTTGTATCGATATAAATTTATTCAGATTACCTTGGTTATCAAACACAGGGTTAATCGCCAAGCTGATCCAATATGGATTTCCGTGCTTGTCATAATTCAGTATTTCATCATAAAACGCTTCACGGCTGGTGAGTTTGTCACGGATCCGTTGCGTTGTTTGTTTTGATGTATGCTTGCCTTGCAATAACTCACCGGGTTTTTTACCCATGACTTCAGCATCGGTATAGCCGGTCAAATCTTTAAAGCCAGGATTAGTGTATTCTATTCGACCCTCTGCATTGGTAATGATGACCGAGTTTGCCGTTTCATTTGCGACCAGTGAGAGTAGTTTAAATTGTTCACGCTGACGATATTCAGCATCGATATCACGGATAAATAAGGTATATATGGTTTTATTAGCCAGTGTGACTGTTGATACTGATAGATTTACCCATAATGTGCCATTATTGCCGTTTTGAATTTGCACTTCTTGATTTGCTTGATGCTTAGAAGTTTTACAATATTCAATAAAATCCGGTAGTAATTCAAACACAGGCAGTTGCAATACGTGTTTACGGTCAGTCTGCCATAACTGCTCTGCAACATGATTAAAAAATACAATGTTTTGATGTTCATCTACCGTGACAACCGCATCGACAGCTTGTTCTAACGTTTGATCAATCTGTTCAATTGCGAGTTTTTGTTTGGTGATATCTTTGATAAAAGCGGTATAGTGAATTTCATCTTTTATATGGACTTTGGATAACGATAAATTACACCAAATTAATGAACCATCTTTTCTTTCTAACTGGATATCTCTAGAGGTACCAACGATTTTATCTTGCCCTGTTTTGCGGTTTCGATTAACCATATCATCATGATTATGTTGAATCATTTTAGGCACAAGCATTTTTACATTGTTACCAATAACATCTTCGCGGCGGTAACCCCATAATTTTTCTGCGGCAACATTAAAATAATAAACTTCATTTTTTTGATTGATACTGATGACAGCATCAAGCGCTTGGTCTAAGACCTCTTGGGTCGTGTTATTACGTTTTTTGGTAGAAAAAAATTGAGAAACCATATCCATCCTAGATTAAATATATAAAAACATATCGGCTTAAAATGGAGGATATTTAGTGTGATTGAGTATATAAATAGCCTAATTTAATATCAATGCAGGAGTGATACCAATGAATGTATCTGCAGATTTGATAAGTGCTGCCGCGGTTAACGTTTCAACTCCGTATACAGTGGTGGTGTAGTATATGTTTTGCACATCAACAAATATTGCACTGGTAATACGATTAGAGATAACCCAATCCTTATATAAAACAAAGCCCCGTCATGTCGGTTAAAAACACGCGAGGCCTAAGCAATCATTTAACCATGTAAATTAATAATCAAACATCGCTGAAATTGATTCTTCATTCGAGATGCGACGAATTGTTTCCGCAAGCATATCAGATAGCGTCAGTTGTTTAACTTTAGATACTTTGCGCATTTTGTCACATAACGGAATGCTGTCAGTGACAATGATTTCATCAATTAATGAACTTTCAAGGTTTTCAGCAGCTTTACCAGAAAAAATCGCATGAGTCGCATAAGCATATACTTTGCGAGCACCATGTTCTTTTAGTGCTTCAGCGGCTTTAGCCAACGTACCACCGGTATCAATCATATCATCAACAATAATACAATCACGGTCGCGGACATCACCAATGATATTCATGACTTTAGCAACATTAGCTTTGGGTCGACGTTTATCAATAATAGCTAAATCAATGTCATTGAGTAGTTTTGCTGTTGCACGCGCGCGCACCACACCACCTATATCAGGAGAAACGACCACAGGTTGATGAAAGTCACGCTTGAACATATCGTCAAGTAAGATTGGTGTTCCAAACGCATTGTCTACTGGCACATCAAAGAAACCTTGAATCTGTTCAGCATGTAAGTCAATCGTCAATACGCGATCGACACCCACGTTAGATAAAAAATCAGCGACGACTTTTGCCGTAATAGGCACACGAGCAGAACGAACACGACGGTCTTGGCGAGCATAACCAAAATATGGAATGACAGCGGTAATACGTCCGGCAGAGGCACGGCGTAACGCGTCAATCATAACAATTAATTCCATCAAATTGTCATTGGTAGGGGCACAGGTTGATTGAATAATAAAAACATCCGAACCACGAACATTTTCATGAATTTCTACAGAAATTTCACCATCGCTAAAACGACTTACGGTGGCATTACCTAGTTTAGTGTAGAGGCGTTCAGCTACTTTATAAGCTAACTCAGGGACCGCGTTACCGGCAAAAATCTTCATGTCTGGCACAGGTTATTCCTTGGTGCGAAGTTTTATGTAAAGAGTGTGGCTGGGGTAGCAGGACTCGAACCTACGGATGACGGGATCAAAACCCGTTGCCTTACCAGCTTGGCTATACCCCAATGTTAAATCCTTAATCCCGAACCTCAAATATTGACTTTATTGTTGTGTGCAGGGGTGATTCTGCCAACCCATGACAGATAAATGCATGCGTTGTATTGTCTAATATTTGTTGGCTTTGTAATGCATACAAGGCCTGTTGAGCTGTCGCTTCCTTGTCAAAGACTGCAAATACGCAAGCACCTGTACCTGTTAATCTCGACGGTGCGTAGTGTAACAAGTGCTGTAATAAATTTGCAACCTTCGGATAGTGTTTTAAGACTAATTTTTGACAATCGTTTTGTGTTTGCTCAAAAGTATAGTCATTAAAATCGATTTTTGGGGTATTTCTGGGCAAGGCTGGCGCTGTAAAAATATCTTTAGTCGAAATATGTACACCCGGGTGAATGACTAAAAAAACAGCATCAGCACCACTGTGTTTATTTGTTGCAGGAACGAAATGTTCACCAACCCCTTCAGCAAATGTCGTTTTGCCGTGAATAAATACAGGTACATCCGCACCTAAATGGAGGCCGAGTTGAGCCAGTTGGGGCAGTGATAATTGACACTCCCACAACTGATTTAACACCATCAGGACCGTTGCTGCATTGGTCGAACCGCCACCGATACCGCCACCCATTGGTAACACTTTTGTTATTGTTATATCAACACCTGCGTCTATAGCACAATGTGTTTTGAGTAAATTGGCGGCTTTGACAATGAGGTTTTGATCGTGCGCAACATCTGCAAAATCAGTCAGTAAACGCACCGTGCCAACATTATTCGGGGCAAAACTTAAAAAGTCGCCGTAATCGGTCATTTGAAATAATGATTGTAGTTCGTGGTAGCCATCATCGCGTTGCGCGGTAATGTGCAAAAACATGTTTAGCTTGGCCGGCGAAGGCCACTGGATAGTTTGGTATTGGGCTAATCGTGACATGATCAGCGCCATTGTTGAATTTTGAGTTTTAAAGTTTGAGTCATCATGCCCGAGGTTCTAATTGTTATTTGATGTGGCAACGTTAAGCGTTGCACGTTGCGATATTGATTGTAAGTTATCGTGTAATCAGATTGGCAAGTTGATGAGTTGCAGATTGGGGTGAATTCACGAATTTGTTTATTTTTGTCGAGCACAAGCCGTCCTTCAGCTGCTTGAATATCCGCTTTTAACCACCGACTTAACTGATCAATTGGTAACCACCATCCAGTGAGTTCAAATATTAATTGTTGCGGGTCATCGCTTTGATGGATCTGATCATCTATTTCAATCACAATACCTTGCTGGTTGCGTATGATTGTTAAGACATTGATGCCAAGAAAGGTATTAAACGTGACTTTGTAATTTTGATCATCTTGTAACCAGATAACATTTAATGATTGTTTATTGGTCGGAGTAATAAATGCTATTTTGCCATTGATTTGCCAATGACTCAGCGCTTGAACATTGCTTGCTTTAACTAAGTTTGCATTGGGTTGCATCACCGAGCAGCCGCTGACACTCATCAATGTAAGCAATACTAGCAATACCAAGTAACCCAGTCGTGTTGACCAAGCAGGTATATGAGGGCATGAAAATGTCGAATTCAACAGCATTGATAGGCAACAAAATAAGCAAGTGTAAGACAAAAATACCATCCTTAAAGTGCATTCGTCTACAGTCTTTTTGTGAATTGCTTTTAATCCTTTGCCCTTTTTCGTACAATGCTGTTGTGAATTAGCCACTGAACACATTAATGACAGTCATCGCCATAGGCATCAATCATAATACTGCTCCTGTTGCACTTCGAGAAAAGGTTTCCTTTAGTCCCGATGCGATGACGCACGCCTTTGCCAGTTTACAAGCGTTTAATGAAATAGAATCTTCTGTCGTATTGTCAACCTGTAACCGTACTGAGATATATTTACATCTCACTCCTGACTCCACGCCGTGCGGCGAGTTGATAGTGCAGTGGTTAGCAGATTTTCATCAATGTGATTATCAACAACTCAGTCAACATATCTACACCTATAATAGTACCGATGCATTAAATCATATAATGCGCGTCGCTTCTGGGTTGGATTCGTTGATCTTGGGTGAGCCGCAAATTTTGGGTCAAGTCAAACAAGCGGTCAGTGACTCTCGACGTCATGATGCAATGGACCCCCAATTTCAACGGGTCTTTGATCATACGTTCCAAGTGGCCAAAAAAGTCCGAACAGACACTGATATAGGTGCAAATGCTGTATCGGTAGCTTTTGCCGCGGTGCAATTAGCTAAACAAATTTTTGCAGATCTATCCACTGTGCGTGTGTTGTTGATTGGTGCAGGCGAAACCATAGAACTAGTCGCTAAACACTTACACGAACAAGGTGCCATGCATATTGATGTGGCTAATCGTACAATTACCAAAGCACAAGAGATAGCCAGCTCCTTCAAGGGTGAGGCTATGACGTTAAATCAATTGCCGTCACATTTACCCCATGCTGATATTGTTATTTCATCCACGGCATCTCAATTACCGTTGATTGGCAAAGGGATGGTTGAACAAGCCCTAATGCAACGTAAACACAAACCGATGTTGATGATTGATATAGCCGTGCCACGAGATATTGAAGGGGAAGTGGCGCAACTTGACGAAATTTATCTTTACACCGTTGATGATTTGCAACACATCGTTGCCCAAAATATCGCCAATCGTGAACAAGCAGCTCAGCAAGCTCAACAATTAATTGATGCACAGATTGTGCAAGTAACCCAGTGGCAACAGGTACAAGATAAGGTCGATGTCGTCAAATCTTATCGTGAAGCACAAGCACAACAGCGCGATAAATTACTTGCAAAAGCGTTAGCTCAATTAGCTGATGGGCAAGATACCGAGACCGTATTACAAGAATTTGGTTATAAGTTAACAAACCATTTGATCCACGGTCCAACAAAAGCACTAGCACAAGCGGCGCAATTACAGGATAATCGCGTCATAGACATTTTAACAGATGCGTTAGGGATTGAAGCCGATAAATCGCTTTGACGCATAGACCCAAAACCAATTTGGAATGACATGAAACCCTCAGTAGTACAAAAACTTGAAACACTCGTTGAACGCTTTGAAGAAGTACAAGCGTTACTTAGCGATCCTAGTGTCATCAGTGACCAAGATCGTTTTCGTGCTTTATCAAAAGAATATAAACAACTTGAAGATGTTGTAGCGAATTTTCGATTATTTCAACAAGCTCAAGGCGATCTTGCATCTGCACTTGAAATGATGCAGGAAGACGATGCGGATATGCGTGAAATGGCGGTTGAAGAAATGAAAGACGCCAAAGCACAAATCGAGAATTTAGAACATACCTTACAAATTTTGTTGTTACCACGGGATCCAAACGATGACTCTAATTGCTTTTTAGAAATTCGAGCGGGTGCAGGTGGAGATGAAGCGGCTATCTTTGCGGGTGATTTATATCGTATGTATTCACGCTACGCTGAGAAAAAAAGTTGGCGTGTAGAGTTGATTTCGGCCAATGAAGGCGAGCATGGTGGCTACAAAGAAATCATTGTAAACGTTATGGGTGAGGGTGCTTATGGCACATTAAAATTTGAATCAGGCGGCCATCGAGTGCAACGTGTTCCCGAGACAGAAAGCCAAGGCCGGATCCATACTTCAGCATGTACTGTTGCGGTATTAGCCGAAGTACCTGAATCAGAAGCGATCAATATCAATCCTGCCGATCTACGCGTCGATACGTTTAGAGCATCGGGTGCGGGTGGGCAACACGTTAACAAGACTGATTCAGCAATTCGCTTGACACATATACCCAGTGGGGTAGTAGTTGAATGCCAAGATGAGCGTTCACAACATAAAAATCGTGCCAAGGCGATGTCAGTATTACAATCTCGTCTCAATAACATCGAACAAGAAAAGCGCGACGCAGAAGAAGCCAGTACGCGTAAGTTGTTAGTCGGTAGTGGTGATCGTTCTGAGCGCATTCGAACGTATAATTATCCGCAAGGTCGTGTGACGGACCATCGAATTAATCTTACGTTATATAAATTAGATGATGTGGTTGCAGGTGATGTTGATGCATTACTTGAACCGATTCGTCAAGAACATCAAGCTGATTTATTAGCTACATTAGCAGAGGATTAAGCACATTAATTGGGTCGATGGTCAAGCTGTGGATATTACTGAGGCGTTGCAAATAGGCACTCAGTTATGTTTGCAGTCACATCATACTGACTCTGCAAATGCTGATGTTGATCTCCCAATTTACAATGCAGACGATGCCAAACTGGATGCTCAAATATTACTTTGTCATGTGCTGCAGTGTAATCGGGCGTATTTGCATACTTGGGCTGACCGAGCCTTAACTGAAGCGCAATTAGCGCATTATCAACAACTAGTACAGCAACGACAAACGGGGCAGCCAGTCGCGTATATTTTAGGAGTACAAGGTTTTTATGGTCGTGATTTTAAAGTATCCAATGATACGTTGATCCCCCGACCTGAAACCGAACAGCTAGTCGATATTGTACTGCAACTTGTTCAGCAGCAGACGTTAGCTGGCAATGTTGTTCATTCTATTCTTGATTTAGGCACTGGGACTGGGGCTATCGCTATCACGCTTGCCCTAGCACTTCCTCAGGTACAGGTGACGGCGGTTGATTACGTCCTAGGCGCTGTCAATTTAGCAAAGACAAACGCACAACAATTATTACCTGCCGCTAGCACGCTTCAATTATTACACAGTGATTGGTTTTCTCAGGTGACTGAACGTTTTGATATTATTGTATCAAATCCGCCTTATGTGGAGCCCGATAGCCCTTATTTGTTACAAGGTGATATTCGGTTTGAACCCAACACTGCTTTAACCGCCGATGACAATGGCTTAGCTGATATTCGTTTAATTGTGGCTCATGCTCCACAGTATTTACAGGCAAATGGCTGGTTACTGTTAGAGCATGGCTACCAACAAGCACCTGCTGTGCAAGATCTAATGCAACAACATGGCTTTACCGACATTACGACCATCAATGATTATGCACAACAACCCAGAATAACGCTGGGGCAAAAACGAGATTAAATTCAACACCGTTTGTTACGAAGACTTACGCTAATATAAACAGGAATATTGTATGTACACTATACTCAAACATTTACATTTAACAACCATTGCCTTATCTGTATTATTTTTAATCTTACAAGTGGTGAGTCATTTGTTTGATCATAAAATGAAAGATGCAAAGTGGCTCAAAGTCTTGCCACATATTATTCATACGGTATTGTTGGTTAGTGCTGTAGGCTTGTGTATTCAACTTGCACAGTATCCATTTGTCGATGCATGGGTAACCAGTAAATTACTCGGTCTAGTGGCATATGTCATACTCGGAGTACTTGCTATTAAATGGGCAAGAACGAATGCAATGCGAGTGTTTGCTTTAGTCGGTGCGATTGCTTGGTTAGTGTTGACGGGTAAAGTCGCCTTTACCAAATTACCATTGTTTTAACGTATTAAATTTTACATTACCAATTATTGAGTTAAGGAATAAAAATGACGATATCTGCATGTCAAATAGGCAAGTTAACGGTCGGCAATGATCACCCCTTTGTTTTATTTGGTGGCATGAATGTGCTGGAGTCACGTGATCTTGCTATGCGAATTGCAGAAGAATATCAACGAGTCACTGAAAAACTAGGCATAGGTTATGTCTTTAAAGCCTCGTTTGATAAAGCAAACCGCTCTTCAGTTCATTCTTATCGTGGGCCGGGTATGGAGGAAGGCCTACGTATTTTTGAAGAGATCAAAGCGACATTTAATGTCCCTATTATTACGGATGTGCATGAACCGCATCAAGCAAAACCGGTAGCTGAGGTTGTTGATGTTATTCAATTGCCTGCATTTTTAGCGCGGCAAACGGATCTAGTTGTCGCAATGGCGCAAACCGATGCCGTGATCAATGTTAAAAAACCACAATTTTTAGCCGCTCACGAAATGCGTCACATTATTAATAAGTTTGCCGAAGCGGGTAATCAAAATATCATGCTGTGTGAACGAGGTTCGTGTTATGGATACAACAATTTAGTGGTTGATATGCTCGCAATGGATGAAATGAAAGCGCAAGCCCCTGTTATTTTTGATGCAACACACGCATTACAGAAACCAGGTGGGCGAGAGTCATCAGCAGATGGTCGACGTGCTCAAGCAGCTCAACTAGCTCGCAGCGGCATGGCATTAGGCATCGCAGGTTTATTTATCGAAGCTCATCCAAATCCAAATGAAGCTAAATGTGATGGTCCTTGCGCGTTAGCATTAGACAAGTTAGAACCCTACCTAAAACAGATGCAAGCGATTGATGAATTGGTTAAGTCTTTTCCTGCACTCGATACCTCTGCGACATAATACCTACACAAAGGGTGTGCAACGCTCAGAAACATGCGTTGCACAGAATTTGGGAGATGATTAACTTATTCGCCAGTTAATTGATTCAAGGCTAGTTTGTTGTCATCATGTACTGGAAGATTATTCACCAGTAATTCACGTTGTGTCGCATTACCTGAGTTCATATCAAGCGTAATTGCGTCTAAACCTGCTTTGATATGTTGACTCACCAAACTGTGAACTATGTCTTTTGTGTTTTGCTTATCGATGGTTTGCGTAACCGTTTCTAACGTCGATACTTGTATATTATTAATTGCTAACTCATTAGCGTGTGCTCCAGTTGTGGCAATAACAGCAAATGCAACAACAGATACAAATGGAACAACAGATTTTTTCACTTCAACTTCTCCAGTAATTTACGATATTAGCTAAGGCTCACCCCTAACCCTGTACATAATATCGACAAATCGCACAATTAAAAAATGAAAAGAATTATGCCTTTATCATTAAAAAATCTAATGTTAATATGTGCATAGTCAAGATGTTAAAACCGTGTTTTAGGTTGTTAACATAGTTCTGTCAATATAGAGATTGTCATGAAAAGAATACCACCACTTAATGCATTGAAAGCATTTGAGGCCGCGGCGAAACATTTAAGTTTTACGCGTGCAGCCGACGAGTTATTCGTAACGCAAGCGGCAGTAAGTCATCAAATTAAGTTATTAGAAGAGTTTTTGTCGGTCAAACTGTTTTTGCGCAAAAATAGAACATTACTGCTAACCGAAGATGGACAAGCCTATTATTCGGATATTAAGGATATTTTTGTGCATATTCATGAAGCGACGGAACGCCTATTAACTCGAGGTGCAAAGGGGTCCATCACAGTTGCAATGCCGCCAAGTTTTGCTGCTCAATGGTTAGTGCCGCGAATTAGCCAGTTTGCGCAGTTATATCCAGATATAGATGTGCGCATTAAAGCGGTCGATTTTGATGAGGGGTTTTTGGATGAAAGTACGGATATTGCAATTTATTACGGACGGGGTCGTTGGCAGGGTTTGTACAGTGTGCAATTACACAAAGAGTATTTAACCCCACTGTGCTCACCAATGCTCTTTGCTTCTAGTAAACCCTTGGAACATCTCAGCGACTTAGCTCAACATATCTTATTACACGATTCATCTCGTGATGCATGGAAATCATGGCTTAAACATCATCAAATAAAAGGGGTTAACGTAAATCAAGGGCCAATGTTTAGCCACTCGATGTTAGTTCTCCAAGCTGCCGCATTGGGGCAGGGGATCGCATTAGGTAATACGATACTTGCAAAGCCAGAAATAGAGGCAGGTCGATTAATTTGTCCTTTTGATGAGCGTGTTGAATCCAAAGATGGATTTTATTTGGTGAGTGAACAAAGCCAATCTGAACAAGAAAAAATCACTTTGTTTAGAGAGTGGATGCTAAGCCAAGTCGAATTAGAGCAAGATACATATGGACTCTAAGGGAGCGACGAAGGACTCTGCTGTGTTAGCAGATATTCAAGTGAGCGAATATCCTGCTGGCAATTTACGGTATCATCCAAGTGCAGGGCTTAATTCCGAATCAAATGCTCGCCATATGATCTTCGCTCACGGAGCAGGTGCAGGCTCTCACCATCCTTTTATGCTGGATATGGTGAGCCTACTCAATGCGCAAAGTATTGATGTATGGACGTTTGATTTTGGGTATATGCACCGTGGACTCATCGAAAATAAAAAACGTCCTCCGACTCGACTTCCCAGTTTAATACTTGAATATCAACACATAATAGAGCAAGTTCGCGCTCGGATAAACGACGCTCCATTATGGTTGGGCGGCAAATCAATGGGCGGAAGAGTCGCGTGTCATGTGCTACAAGAATATCAGCATGGCAATTTACCAGAGCAGCAAAGCTTTCCTAAGCAAATACAAGGAGGACTGGTCATAGGTTACCCGTTTCATCCTGCTGCAAAACCTGAAAAATTACGTTTAGAGGTATTGCAATCCAGTACCCATCCAATCTTAATTTGCCAAGGCGAACGAGATGCGTTGGGCTCACAGGCACAGATAAGTGAATATGCTGTACCCGATAATGTGCAGGTGCAATTTTTTGTCGATGGCGACCATAGTTTGTATCCACGCAAAGCCAGTGGGTTGTCACAAGCAGAGCATATGCAACAAGCAGCAATTAGCTTTGCACGCCTAATTAATGGTAAACTTATCCCTCGTTAGTGACTCAGTCACTGCATCTTTTGCCGTTGCGCATTCAGTCAAATAGTTAAGGCCAATTTCATTATGTCAGCACAATCCCGCATCATCCCTGTTATTGGTTTATTGTGTTATTGCCGTCCTGGGTATGAGCAAAATCTCGCCCAAGAGTTAGAACAACATTGTGCGCAAGCTAATTTGTTTGGTTATGCCAAAGCGAAACCGGACTCGGGCTTTGTGTTTTTTTCGTTGTATGCACCGCTATCGTTAGATATTGACGCTGAAACAAATAAAACCGTGCTAGATTTTTCAACATTGATGTTTGCACGACAACTGTTGTGCGTTGTTGCTCATTTGCCGTTGCTAGACCGACAAGACCGGCTGCAAGAAATTGAACAGGCCTTAATAGATATATTTCCTGCAAACACTGATCCACAAGCCAAAACATTATTTGCTACAGCTGTTGTTGAGTCTGCAGATACTGAAGAGGGGAAGGAGCTCAGTAAATTTTGCCGCAAAGTGTCTGTGCCATTTAGACAAATGCTACGTCAGCAACAATGGTTGATGCGCCGTAAATTTCAACATGCTTTGGTGGGCAATACACTGCATGCTTTTTTTGAGCATGGCAGCGCTGCATATATAGCGTTGTCATTAAATCACAATCGCAGTCAGCACGAAAATGGCATCTATCGTTTAAAGTTTCCTCAAGATGCGCCGTCCCGTTCAACCCTGAAGCTAGAGGAAGCGATCCAGACGTTTTTGTCAGCACAGCAGCAATCTATGTTGTTATGTAAAGGCCTCTCAGCAGTCGACCTCGGTGCATGTCCAGGTGGCTGGACATATCAGTTAGTACAACGTGGAGTGCATGTTGAAGCCGTTGATAATGGTGCAATGGACCCAGCATTGATGGCAACGGGGTTAGTGACGTATGCCGCAGCTGATGGGTTTACGTATCGACCGGAATACGGCAAAGTGGATTGGTTAGTGTGTGACATGATTGAGCAACCGAGTCGAGTTGCCGCGTTAATGGCTCATTGGTTAGTTGAGGGATTGGCAAGTCATGCGATATTTAACTTAAAATTACCAATGAAACAACGTTATACGGCGATGCAATCAGCACAATCAGGTATTGAAGCAGCGTTAAATAAAGCCAAGATTGATTTCACATGGCAAGCCAAACACCTGTATCACAACCGCGACGAAGTGACTGTGTGCATCATTACCAAACCACAAAACACCTAAATAAAACCAAAACAATAAAAGTTTACAGCACATTATCAGGATATTTTGGGATATTCCTAAAAAAAAGGTATCAACTTACCCCTTAAATCCTATATAATCTGCCCGATTTTTTAATGAACCAATTATAAGTGAAACTATGTCTGATTTATCACACTACAGAAATATTGGTATTTTTGCTCACGTTGACGCGGGTAAAACGACCACTACAGAGCGAATTCTAAAACTAACCGGTAAAATCCATAAGTCGGGCGAAGTGCACGATGGCGAATCAACTACCGATTTCATGGAACAAGAAGCTGAGCGTGGAATAACCATCCAGTCTGCTGCGACAACTTGTTTCTGGAAAGACCACCGCATGAACATCATCGATACACCTGGACACGTTGACTTCACTGTTGAAGTTTACCGTTCATTGAAAGTATTAGATGGTGGTGTTGGTGTATTCTGTGGTTCTGGTGGTGTTGAGCCTCAGTCAGAAACTAACTGGCGTTATGCTAACGAATCTGAAGTAGCACGTATTATTTTCGTTAACAAACTTGACCGCATGGGTGCAGACTTTTACCGTGTCACTAAGCAAGTTAAGGATGTACTAGCTGCTAATCCATTAATCATGACATTACCAATCGGCATCGAAGAAAACTTCGTTGGTGTGGTTGATGTGCTTGAAAAGAAAGCATACATCTGGGATGACACGGGTCTTCCTGAAAACTACGAAGTCACTGATGTACCTGCTGACATGGTTGACGACGTTGAGGCGTATCATGAGCAACTTATCGAGACTGCACTAGAGCAAGACGATGAATTATTGATGGCGTATATGGAAGGCGAAATGCCGACTATCGAGCAAATCAAACATTGTATCCGTGAAGGTACTCGTAAGATTGATTTCTTCCCAACTTACTGTGGTTCTGCATTTAAAAACAAAGGTGTTCAAAACGTACTTGACGCGGTTGTTGATTATTTACCAAGCCCAACTGAAGTTGACGCACAACCACTAACGGATCCTGATACAGGTGAAGCGACAGGTGAATTAGCATTAGTTGATGTTAACGAGCCATTACGTGCGCTTGCATTTAAAATCATGGATGACCGTTTCGGTGCATTGACCTTTATTCGTATTTATTCTGGTGTATTGAACAAGGGTGATACTATCCTTAACTCTGCAACGGGTAAAACTGAGCGCATCGGCCGTATGGTTGAAATGCATGCAAATGACCGTACAGAAATATCTAGAGCGCAAGCGGGTGATATCATTGCAGTTGTTGGTATGAAAAACGTTCAGACTGGTCACACATTATGTGATCCTAAGCATGAGTGTACGCTTGAGCCAATGATTTTCCCTGAGCCAGTAATTTCGATTGCTGTATCGCCAAAAGATAAAGGTTCTACTGAGAAAATGGGTATCGCAATTGGTAAAATGGTTGCTGAAGATCCATCTTTCCAAGTTGAAACAGATGAAGATTCTGGTGAAACCATCCTTAAAGGTATGGGTGAATTACACTTAGATATCAAAGTAGACATCTTGAAGCGTACTTATGGCGTAGAGCTAGAAGTAGGTCAACCTCAAGTTGCTTACCGTGAAACAATCACTGCTAATATCGAAGATTCGTATACGCACAAGAAGCAATCTGGTGGTTCTGGTCAGTTTGGTAAAATCGATTACCGTATCCGTCCAGGCGAAGCGAACTCTGGTTTCACATTTAAATCAGTGGTTGTTGGTGGTAACGTTCCTAAAGAATTCTTCCCAGCTATCGAAAAAGGCTTTAAGTCTATGATGGACCAGGGTGTTCTTGCTGGATATCCAGTATTGGACGTTGAAGTTGAATTGTTCGACGGTGGTTTCCACGCAGTTGATTCATCAGCTGTTGCCTTTGAAATTGCAGCGAAAGGTGCATTCCGTCAATCAATTCCAAAAGCATCACCACAGCTAATTGAACCAATCATGAAAGTTGATGTGTTTACACCTGATGATCACGTTGGTGATGTAATCGGTGACTTAAACCGTCGTCGTGGCATGATTAAAGATCAAGAAGCCGGTGCTACTGGTGTTCGTGTTAAAGCTGATGTACCACTTTCAGAAATGTTTGGTTACATCGGTCAGTTACGTACAATGACATCGGGTCGTGGTCAGTTCTCTATGGAGTTCTCTCACTACAGTCAATGTCCACAAAATGTAGCTGAAGCCGTAATGGAAGAAGCACGTGTACGTAAAGCAGCTAAATAATTAGTTGTTAATATGACAGTCTTATAAAGCCCGCACTTTGCGGGCTTTTTTTTTGGCTTAAAATGCACTTTTTAATGCACGATTAAGTTGCCGATATGTCTGGTATTTAGAAGCACGCTCACGCTCACTCGACATTGCGGCATATTCATGTTGAATAAAATACTGTGTTATTTGTTGCATAATGCTAAAGGCATTATCAGAGATATAAGCTTGGCTCCAGGTCAAGAAAGCCTGCGGTGGTAAACGTAATATATCAGCGCTGTTGAGATGTTGTTGCTTAGCGATGGCATTCATACATAATTGTCTTGCTTGCAGATATCCACGTTGGTGTGCTGATAGCATGGAGTTGAAGCGTGTGCGCCAAAGGATATATCCTGTTACCGTAATTACTAGTCCAATGCCGATGTACACTAATAACATGGCATGTTGACGCTGGAATGTATCTGTCAATGATGCCAGCAAACGATGTTTATTTTGTTGGTTAAAGCCAAGTACTTCTGTATGCCAAAATGCACTTCCTCGTTGCATTATGCGATATAGTTGTTGGACCCCAGGCACGTGCGCATATTTAGCTAGACTGACACCTGATTGTTCCATAAATTCCGATGGTTGGCTTAATGCTTGGGCTAACCCTTCAGTGATCCGTTGTGGTGCGATCATCGCTGTCGGATCAACTCGTTGCCAACCGGTCATAGGATGGAATACTTCTAACCATGCATGTGCATCATATTGGTAGACCAGTAGAGTTGTATCATCAATTTGTTGCCCACCTTGATAACCTGCCACTAAACGCGTTGGAAATCCCGCCAAACGCAAAACATACCCCAACGCAGAGGCATAATGCGAACAAAAACCTGTTTGGTGTTCAAATAAAAACGCATCAATCATATTATTCGGCATGAATGGCGGCTGCAACGTGTAACTAAAATCATTTTCAAGCATTAACTGTGCAAAAGCATTGAGGATTGCATCGAGATCATTATGTGTTTGTAATAATTGTTTAACCCAAGCTTGTGTTAATGGGTTAGTTGGTGCCGTTGATGCACTCGGTGTCTGTGTATATTGCCGATATTCGGTTTCAGTTAGTGGCCTGGGTTCTGGTCTGGCTCCAGGGCCACTGGTAGCTTGATAATATCCAGTTAATGATTGTGTGTGTGATGTCACTACCTGATGATCTTGCGTCATATAATATACAGTATCATTATATTGTGACTGAGCAGTTTGATATCTAGGTTGCTGTGATATGGCATTGATTAGCGCTAAGGTCGGTACGTATTGCGTGTTATTTGGTAGTAAAGTGACATCATAATTAAACAAGCGCTCACCTTGTGTTAAGTGCTGCGGTTTTGCTGGCGATTGCATTGCTATTAGATGTACTGATTGTTGAAAAGCGGATTGCTGCCATGCGTTCCCATCAAATTCATCCACGATGACGGCTCGCCAATAGCGTTCATGAAATTTTGGTACGCCTTGTTCTGATGTAAAGGTAGCGATAAATGCAAGTTCAGAGGACTGGGTTAAATTGGCAATTTGACCGGGTTTGATCGTATCAGTCAGTCCGGTTTGTTCCTGTTGTGGCACTGACATATGCCAAAATGGGGGTAAATGTGGGATCATCATGTACAGTATGACAGCAAGGGGCAGAGCAAGCACGGCGAGCTTCGTTGTTTTGAACACAATTAAGCGTGCTGATTGATTCGGTGCAAAATGAGACGCTATGGTCAGTAACAACGTCATCAACATGACAACATAAAAGCTGATAAACACGAATTCCACATGAATAATCATGCCCAGCGCGCATAAAAATAACACACTCATAAAAATAAACAGCAGGTCTTTCTGGGTATGTAAGATCATTATCTTTAAGGCACTTGCCATGATCAATAAGTTTATCATGGCATTGAGTAGCGACATCTCTCGACTCATAACAATCAATGCGATCCCAGATACAATACCGATCAGATTAATCAGACGCGTACCTGGAACATGTTGATACAAGCCTAAATACAAAAAGAACCGCATAATCACCGCAATGAGACTAATGGCCATTATCCATATTGTAATATGTTGATATAACGAACTTGTCACCAAACAAAAAGCGATGGTCAATCCAAGAAAACTTTTATTATGGGCCGCTGAGCGGGGTTTCCCGGCTATCGTATCGGCAAAGCTACTGTGACTTAAATGGCGTTTATGTGGAGTACTCATGCCGATATAGTCTTGGCGGTGCCCGCACGTTGATGCTGTTGTGGAAAGTTGGCGAGCGCAGCCAAACAAGCTTGTTTATGTTGCTCATTGTGATTAGGTGCTATTGTAATATGAGGCAAAAAAATCCCATACACTGCGTGTTCGCTATGACACTGGTTAATTTGAAATGCTAGCTGGCTCAATCCTTTCTCGATCTGAGTATGCATAGGTAAGGTTAAGTACCCTTGTTCTGATGACGTACCGGCAAATTGTTTACGCATCATTTGATTTGTTTTTGCAAGTTGTTTCCATGCAACACTGTGTAACGGATCACCTTCTTGAAAGCGAACTAACGAATCAAATTCATCCAGCTGTGTCATGTATTTTACTTGTGGGCTATGACTGGCAATATTACAAGGTGTTTGATTTATCAATTTGGGCATAACTTGCAGTGGTAAGTCACCTGCCAGTGGTTGAGGGTACACTGTCACCGATTGTGTAAACTGCAAATGTGTCCAGCAGCGGAACAATCCAAGCGGATAATCACATTGTAACGTCATTCTGGGTAACGGACCAATTCCACGTTGTTGAGCATACCAACGAATATTAGCGGGTCCTTCTAAAGAGTCTAGTTCTATAGATTGATAGCGTTTAATTTGCCAAAAACTGACCCACAGTGTACCGCGGGCCGCTCGTCGACTTTGGCTTGGCAGGATATGTAATGGGATTGCTGCGGTAGTACCAGCATATACGGGGTGCACATTTCCGATACTGACATACAAACGGGCAAAATTAACAAAACTGGCAAACATATGAGTGATGAACAATGCGATAAGAAAAAAACTCAACATCAACAGTACATTGGATTGATAATTCGTTGCCAATACAAAAATCAACATTGCAAATAGCAAAAATACATAACCAAATTTGGTTGGTAGAATAAAAATGGACTGGTTATCTAATTGATAACGCAATGCTTTCGGGATCCGGCGTTCAAGCCACCGAGTGTGGGATTGAGCAATATAGGCAGTTAGCTTATTGAATCCAAACACGTGATGATTATGACGCTTGGGCTATTAACGGATTGACTGCGTCGAGTAGTAACTCACTGAGCATTTGATCATCACTCAAATCAGTCAATTCTGAACGCATTCGATGTTCAGCAACACTCGGCAATACAGCTTGCACATCTTCAGGAATAGCAAAATCTCTGCCTTGTAAGTAAGCCCATGCACGAGAGGCACGCAGCAAAGCTTTACTTGCTCGCGGGGATAAAGCATGCGGAAACTCAGGTTCGTTTCGGGTGTGCTGTACCAATCGTAATATATAATCGAGAACAGCATCGCTGACATGAATCGCTTGGCATTGCTGCTGAGCTAAATGCAAATCTGACGGAGTTAAGATAGGTTGTGTGGTGTGTCGTTCATCAGCGAATTGTTCGACTAACATCCGTTTTTCTGCAGCATAATTTGGGTAGCCCAAGACGATCCGCATCAAAAACCGGTCAAGTTGAGACTCTGGTAACGGATACGTACCTGATTGATATGATGGGTTTTGTGTCGCAATAACAAAAAAAGGCGATGGCAACGGATAGGTGTCACCATCAATACTAACTTGTTTTTCTTCCATCGCTTCAAGTAATGCCGACTGACTTTTGGGACTGGCTCTATTTATTTCATCAGCCAAAATAATATGATTGAACACCGGCCCTTTGTGGAACGAAAATACTTGCTTAGATTGGTCAAAAATAGACACACCCAGTACATCGGCAGGCAACAAATCGGATGTAAATTGAATCCGAGTATCCGTCAACCCCAGCACATTTGCTAATGCATGCGATAACGTGGTTTTACCCATTCCCGGTAAATCTTCAATTAACAAATGTCCATTAGCAAGTAAGCACGTCATTGCCAACTCTACTTGCAATTGTTTACCAATTAATACTTGGCTAATACTTGATATGGCTGCCCCAAAGACATGTTGCATACTGGACTCGTTCCTTAAATGTTCTATACCAAGTTTAGTCAATAAGCATGCGTTTTGCTTATTAATCATTTAGTTAAGTTCTGACAATCTATAATTTATCGACGAGAAAGACATAAAAATGAGATGAAATGTCGAACAATAGCACTTAGAATATATGTTCTTAAATTTATTACCGCTTCTGTACTCAAAAGGATGTGTAAATGGCGCTTCATGACCGAGCTGGACAACCAGCAAACCCAACTGATTTAATTAATGTAGCAAAACTAATTAGTGACTATTACACATTACAACCAGATGTGAATATTGCTGGAGAGGCCGTGAGTTTTGGCACTTCGGGTCATCGAGGATGTGCACATCTTAAATCATTTAATGAAATGCATATCGCCGCTATTGCACAGGCGTTAGCTGAGTACAGGATCGAACAAAATATCACAGGCCCCTGTTTTGTTGGTATGGATACGCATGCTTTGTCTGAACCGGCATTAAGCACGACGCTTGCCGTATTGTGTGCCAATCAAGTGCATGTTGTGATCCAAGCAGATCGGGACTACACACCAACCCCTGTGATTTCGCATGCGATACTGCAATATAATGCAAAGCATAAAGGATCTGGCCAACAAGCTGATGGTGTGGTTATTACGCCATCACATAACCCTCCGCAAGATGGCGGGTTTAAATACAATGCCACCCATGGTGGACCTGCTGATACGGCAGCCACTAGTGCAATACAAATCAGAGCTAATGCGCTGCTTGCAGATGGCAACAAAGACGTGAAACAACTGTCGATAGAAGCGGCGATGTGCAGTGAGTATGTCGACGAGATTGATTTTGCGCCAGCATATATTAAAGACCTGAGTAACGTGATTGATTTATCGGCAATTGCTCAAGCTAATTTGGTTTTGGGCGCTGACCCATTAGGGGGTGCTGGCACTCGATATTGGGCAATGATTGCACAGCACTATGGTTTACATATTGATGTTGTCAACGCTACGATTGATCAACGTTTCAGTTTTATGACCTTAGATAAAGATGGTCAAATCAGAATGGATTGTTCATCACCGTATGCAATGGCTGGTTTACTCGCGCACAAGGATAAATACGCATTAGCCTTTGGCAATGATGCTGATTTTGATCGTCACGGCATTGTGACACCACAAGGGTTGATGAACCCGAATCATTATTTGGCAGTAGCGATTGATTATGTCATTAAGCACCGTCCACAATGGGCTGAGTCGCTCAAAATTGGTAAAACATTAGTGTCTAGTTCCATGATCGATAGAGTTGTTGCGCACAATCAGCGTGAGTTGGCTGAAATGCCGGTTGGTTTCAAGTGGTTTGTGCAGGGGTTACAAGAGCAATCAATTGGGTTTGCCGGAGAAGAAAGTGCGGGTGGGATCTTCCTACGCCGAGATGGCACAACTTGGGCGACCGACAAAGATGGCTTTATTTTATGTTTACTCGCCGCTGAAATGACGGCTGTAACCGGAAAAAACCCAGCACAACGATATACTGAATTAACCCAACAGTTTGGCACTCCTTACTATCGCCGCATCGATGTAGCGGCAACCTTAGCACAAAAACAAGCATTGTTGTCAATGACTACCGATGCCGTCACAGCAGCAAGCATTGCTGGCGAACCCATCACTAATAAACAAACCCATGCACCTGGCAATAATGCTGCAATTGGTGGGTTAAAAGTGTCAACCGATAATGGTTGGTTTGCAGCTAGACCCTCTGGTACTGAAAATGTATATAAGATATATGCAGAAAGCTTTATCTCTGAAGCCCACTTAGAGCAGTTATTGGCTGATGCTCAGACCTTAGTCAATCAAGTCATCGCCTAAACTTCAGTGTTGATTGGCCGAAAAATCCTCATCGGCCAATATAATTAACCGTAAAATGTAATCAGGATGTTGAGACTTGTTACTTTATTGTTAAATATAAGGGTGTTGCATTCGTATTCAGTGGCTCTTTGTGTTTATTTAACATTTATTTTACATAAAGTTGTCATCAGAATTGCTATATTATCGTCAGAGTTAATTTATTAGGCATTGATTGTCTATTCAATATCACGAGAGTTTAATATGTCATCGAACACCCCTATGTTATCCAAGAAAGAATTTAAAGACGCAGTTGTGCGTCATCTCCACAGCACCCTAGGTACCGATGAAAACAAAGCAGATAATCACGCATGGTGGAAAGCGACCAGTGCGGCGATGCAAGAATTGGTATTAGAAGGCTTGCGTAAAACACAAAAAACTCATTATGTGAACGACACGCGTGCTGTTCATTATTTTTCAGCTGAATTTTTGATGGGGCGTTTGCTGTCTAACAACATGCATAACTTTGGTTTGTTTGAACAAGCTGACGAAGCATTGCAAGAGTTAGGTGTTAGCTTAACGGACATTTTGGAAGAAGAGCCAGATATGGCACTAGGTAATGGCGGGTTAGGGCGCTTAGCAGCCTGCTACATTGACTCATTAGCAACGCTTGAATTACCGGCAATTGGTTACGGTTTACATTATGAGCACGGTTTATTCCGTCAAGAGATCCGTAACGGTGAACAGATTGAACGTCCTGATAGCTGGCGTGATTATGGTAACCCTTGGGAAATTTGTCGACCTGAATCTATTCAAGAAATCCAATTATATGGTTATGTGGAAACCAAATATGGTGAATCAGGGGCAATCAAAAAAGAATGGCATCCAAGCATGATAGTCAAAGGTGTGCCTTGGGATATTCCAGTTGTTGGTTATGAAGGTAAGACGGTCAATGTGTTGCGTTTGTGGCAATCTGAAGCTTCTAATTACTTTAATTGGGATGTGTTTAATGCTGGTGGTTATGTTGATGCACAACGTGAAAATGTCCAGGCAGAAACGATATCAAAAGTCTTGTATCCCAATGATGAAACCGAAGCAGGTAAAGAATTACGATTAATTCAACAGTACTTTTTTAGTGCCTGTTCATTAAAAGATATTATCCGTCGCTACAAGCGTGCACATGGCGATGATTGGAGTCGTTTTGTTGAGCAAGTTGTGATTCAGTTAAATGATACACACCCAGCCATCGCGATTCCGGAATTAATGCGTATTTTAGTCGACCGTGCCGAGTTAGATTGGGACAGTGCTTGGGCGATCAGTTCCAAGGTATTTGCTTATACAAACCATACGTTATTACCGGAAGCATTAGAAAAATGGCCGGTTAGAATGATTGAAAAGATCTTGCCACGCCATATTGAAATCATTTATGAGATTAATCATCGTTTCTTAGCAGAAGTAGAACGAGTATGGCCTGGTGATAACGCAATGAAAGCCAAGCTATCGATTATCGAAGAAGCGGATGAAAAGATGGTCCGCATGGGTAATTTATCTGTCATCGGTTCATTTAAGGTCAATGGCGTAGCCGAGATTCATTCCAAACTGGTTAAACAAAACTTATTTCCTGAGTTTGAAACTATCTGGCCAGGTAAGTTGACCAACGTGACAAACGGCATTACGCCACGTCGCTGGCTAAAAGCCTGTAATCCTAAGTTATCATCGTTAATTGATAAAAAAATTGGTGCTGATTGGCCTCTGCATTTAGACAAATTGACAGGGTTAGCAAAACACGCAACGAATAAAACGTTCCAAAAACAATTTATGAAAGTAAAACTGGAAAACAAGCAGATCCTTGCTCAAGAAATAAAAGCACAAACGAGTATCGATGTTGATACCAATGCCATTTTTGATATTCAGATTAAACGCTTACATGAATACAAACGCCAACATTTAAATTTATTACATATCTTAGCGTTGTATCGTCGATTACTTGAAAACCCAAGTTATGATATGCATCCACGGGTGTTTATTTTTGGAGCAAAGGCGGCGCCTGGTTACAAATTAGCCAAGGATATTATTTATGCTATTAACGCTGTGGGTGAAAAAATCAATCAAGATCCCCGTGTTAATCACAAATTAAAAGTGGTGTTTTTACCCAATTACCGAGTGTCGTTAGCCGAAAAAATGATCCCTGCAGCAGATGTTTCTGAGCAAATATCAACCGCAGGTAAAGAAGCGTCCGGTACGGGTAACATGAAGTTATCATTAAATGGTGCATTGACTATTGGAACGTTGGATGGGGCGAATATCGAAATTGCCGAGGAAGTCGGTGATGACAATATCTTTATTTTTGGTTTAACGGTTGATGAAGTGTACGCACTGCAAGCCAAAGGCTATAACCCCTATGATTATTACTATAATGATCCTGAGTTGAAAGCGGTAATTGACTGGTTGGATACGGATTATTTTACACCTGGAAAACCGCGCGCGTTATCATCCATCAAGCATAGCTTGTTAGATGGAGGTGACCCTTATTTATGTCTCGCCGATTATGCCAGTTATTCAGCTGCACACAGTAAAGTTGATGCTGCATATCGTGATCAAAGTGAATGGGCACGTATGGCTATTTTGAACACAGCGCACATGGGTAAATTCACCTCTGACCGTTCAATTAAAGATTATGTGGAACGGATTTGGAATCTAGAGGCATGTGCCGTAAAATAACCTCAATATGTTATTTTTGAGAATTTTATGGTAATTAGTCAGCTTGTTGGATTTTTAACGCAATCTCGGTCTCATCCTGAGCGTTTTGCACAGCCTGCCACTTTAGTGCTTGATAATGGGACTAAAGTGGTTGTTCACTGTGCAGGTGTGATTGAATTTGTGCCTGAGGCATATCAAATTGGCGTTGGCAAACATGTACTGTACTCGTGTGGTGTACATGGTAATGAAACTGCACCGATTGAAATTTGCGATGAATTAGTGGAGTTGATCTTGGCTCAATCGCTCAAGGTCACTTGCCGCTTAATGGTACAATTTGCCAACTTGCCGGCAATGGATCTGGCAGAGCGATTTGTGAAAGAAAATCTCAATCGATTATTTTGTGGTGCGCATGGTATCACCAGCGATACAGTCATTGCCCCTTATACATCTCATGAAACGCATGATGAAAACATGCGTGCAGCCTCTTTAGAGCGCTATACTCGTGATTTTTTTGCAGATGTTCAAGATACGCAATTAGCCTTTCATTATGACTTGCATACTGCAATACGCAGTGCTAAATATCCAAGATTTGCCGTGTATCCGTTTTTACATGGTAAAGCGTATAGTCGCAGCCAGCTTGAGTGGTTAGCCCGTGCTGGTATTCAAGCCGTACTATTATCTGAAACACCCACCACCACTTACTCTTATTATTCATCATTAACCTGTGGCACTCATAGTTTTACGGTGGAATTAGGTAAGGTACAGCCGTTTGGACACAACAATATGGCGGATTTTGCGGCTGCTCGCACTGAGCTATTTAGTTTAGTAACGGAGCAGAGCCAGAGACCTGTCGCAACAGTTTTGCCGATTTTATTTCGGATCAGCCAAGTCATCAATCGCTCACACCATGATTTTCGATTACATTTTGCTGACTCTGCGCCTAATTTCACTGCGTTTGAACAAGGTCAATTATTTGCCAGTGAATATGATGAAACCGGTGAGTGCGTCAATACCTTTCCGGCATTACAAGATCATGAAGCGATTGTGTTTCCTAACGCACGTGTCGCTTTGGGCCAACGCGCATTACTCACTGTTGTACCGATCAGTGCTGACGCAGTATTGAGTACAGGTCATTAAGGAAATCAACATGTTTACACTAGATCCTCGTTTACACAATGATACATATTGGGTCGGCGATTTATCGTTATGTCGGTTATTATTAATGAATGACCAGCAATATCCGTGGTGTATATTGGTGCCAAGGGTGGCTGACATCAGTGAAATGCATCATTTATCACCTGAACAGCAACGCCAATTTTCACTCGAATCCAATGCATTGAGTGAGACGTTACAGACACTGTATCAACCTGAAACGTTGAATGTGGCAGCCTTAGGCAATGTTGTTAGGCAATTGCATATACATCATATAGCGCGATTTGTTGATGATCCAGCATGGCCTGCGCCAATATGGGGACAGCATCCGGTAGTTAACTATAATGATGAGGCTGCGCAACGCTTATTAGTACGTTTACAAAACACATCTCCAATTAAGGATTTATTATGATATTGACCACAACCCCAAGTGTTGAAGGAAAAACCATTGATACTTATCACGGTATCGTCGTTGGTGAAGCAATCACGGGGGCTAATTTTGTTAAAGATATTTTTGCGTCGGTACGAGATTTAGTTGGAGGCCGGTCAGGCGCTTACGAGAATGAACTTAATAATGCCCGTAAAATTGCCTTTCAAGAACTTGAACAGGATGCACTTGCCATTGGAGCTGATGCGGTGGTTGGGATTGATATTGACTACGAAGTGTTAGGTCAATCTAATGGCATGTTTTTGGTCAGCATAAGTGGAACAGCGGTCACATTTAAATAAATGTTCCGCTATTGTCAATCATCAATAAGCTGATGAAAGGATAAAATAGAACTACCAGTTTTCGTCTTTATCTTCTTGTTTATAATCATTTTCATAGCCACTTTTTAGGCGACGCTTCGGTTTTTTGCTAGTGTCATTATTGTCGTTTTGTAAATGCGCTGCTTCGGCGGCTTTTCGTGCTTTATATGATTCAGGCAACTCAAAGCGCTTGGCACTGCGCAATGTCATGATGTTCGATAAAATAAACGCCAATGCTGCGACAATGATAATAATGATGATGGTTAGGCTCATACTATTCCTTGAGAGGATTGATTAAGAATATATCGGTTAAAGATATCCTCTATATTGTCTAAAATAATCGATTGACCGCAAATCTGTACGGTTTTAATTTGTGCAGCAATACATTCAACCGATAAATGTTGGCTCATTTTCTGTGCTAAGGGTTGATAACTGTAATGCCAAGGCTCTATGCCAATCCCACCTGTGTATGTTGCATAAGGTTGATAAAAATCATATGTTTTTGCGTGCTGAGATAACCAATGATGCAATGCACCACACACCCCGTTTTGTGCATATTCGGCATCTACTAATTGGATATCAACCTGTGCCATCTTAGCTGTTTTGCGATCGACAACATCAAAATCAGTTCCCCAATGATGACGAGAACCACCTGGTAAAGCTGACCAACGAAGGATGGCATGCATCTTTGTTAAATCATCCATTTGCAAGATATCCATTACCTTGTGATCAGCATCCAAAATCGGTAAGGCACCTTGCCACTTACGATCCCAAATAGATAACTGCTGTGAAAAACTTCGGTAACTACTAATGATCTGGCAATCTATGCCATCATTGGCTGCTGCTTGTTGCATTGCTAAGAACGATTCAATGACTTGAGGTTGAAGGCAATGCCGATCAGAATCATTATTCGGCGCATAATCTGCAATGGCAGCTATGTGACAAGTCGAAGTGCCTAACAGTTGAGCTGCTATTGAGGTGGGGTCTAGTGATGAGGTTGTCACAAGTAGTTAGTATCCTAACGTATTGACTAAAATGTGGTAATACATTTTAGCTAATTGACCAAGATCATCTGCTTTAACACGCTCGTTAATTTGGTGAATTGTCGCATTAACAGGACCCAGTTCGATCACTTGTGCGCCTGTGGGGGCGATAAAACGTCCATCAGATGTACCACCTGCTGTTGATAATTGAGTATCGATACCCGTGACAGTTTTAATTGCAGACGTTGTCGCTTCAACTAATACGCCTGAGTCAGTCAAAAAGGGTAAGCCATTAAAAGTCCAATCAATCGTGTAGTCAAGCTCGTGCTCGTCTAAGATTCTAATCACTTGTTGCTGCAAACTCTCGAATGTTTGTTCTGTGCTAAAACGAAAATTAAAACACACATGACACTCTCCTGGAATGACATTGCCGGCACCAGTTCCACCATGAATATTAGAGACCTGCATGGTACTGGCTGGAAATGCTTGATTACCGTTATCCCATTGAGTATTACTCAATGCACTAATCGCGGTTGCTGCATCATGAATTGGATTGCGCGCCAAATGCGGATACGCAACATGACCTTGTTTGCCTTTAACAGTCAAATCAGCAGTTAATGATCCACGTCTACCATATTTGACGACATCGCCCACAACGTCGGTACTTGAAGGCTCACCAACAACACAATAATCGATTTTTTCATTACGCGCTTCTAAGGTATCGATGACTTTTGTGGTGCCATTAATAAATGGCCCTTCTTCATCCGAGGTGATGAGGTAAGCAATAGATCCTTTGTGGTCAGGGTAGTCCTTTACAAAGCACTCTGTTGCAATGACCATCGCAGCCAAACTGCCTTTCATATCAGCAGCACCGCGACCCCATATATAGCCATCATGCAGTTGTGCAGAAAAAGGAGGGAATTGCCATTGCTCGCTTGGCCCGGTTGGGACTACATCGGTGTGACCGGCAAAACAAAATACCGGAGATTGTGACCCTTTTCGCGCCCACATGTTTGTTGTGTCAGCAAACACCATCGATTCGATTTCAAAGCCTAGGGCTGATAATCGTTGGGCCATCATGGGTTGGCATGCTTTATCATCGGGCGTTACAGAGGGCTCTTGAATAAGTGCTTGGCACAACGCTTGAGTCTGCTGTTGTGTTTGTGCGCTATTTATATTGCTCATCGGAATAGCTCACTATATATATCAGGCTTAAAACCCAATTCAATGTTACCCGAATGGGATAAAAGTGGACGCTTGATCATTGCTGGCTGTTCTAATAACAGTGCAGCAACATTATTAGCATTGAGCGATGCTTTGACTGAATCATCTAATTGTCGATACGTTGTTCCACGCTTATTCACCAATAATTCCCAATCAACTTGCGTTAATACTTCGTCCAACCACGTTGGATCTATGCCATCTTTTCGATAGTCGTGAAACGTATATTCGATTTGATTATCCGTTAACCAACGTAGGGTTTTTTTGATAGTGTCACAATTTTTGATGCCATAAACAGTCGTCATCAATATCCTCTCAATTAATAATGCAATAGATAGTTGCTGTTAGTTTTAAGTCTACAATAATCGACTTAAAAGATACAATGCGAATAGTGTGATAAGCATGCCCTGTTATTTCAAATTTTAATCATAATGTTAACAATTAGGGTGAGACATCTCTTACATTGGCGCAAACACTTATCCACTAAATCTGTGGATAACTTTGTGGACACAATTTTTTTTATCCCTTGAGTGACGATAGAATGGGGAACAGAATGCAGTGGTTGTTTTTTGAGCTAAATTGACTGTTGACAACGTTAATTTACTTAATTGATATAAGAGTTCAGTCTAAACTTAATCAATATAGCGACTATTTATCAGGGATGAGCAGTGCTGTATATATATTCATAGGTTTCTTCTGTTAAATTCGACCATTTAATATAAAGCATTGATATTAATCGCTTTAATTTTTGTTCGTGTGTTTTTATATTGATTTTTAGTGTGTTGTTTTTGCTGTCGTAACACTACATTTTTAATGTGTGCAACTAGTTTGTGTTGTTTTTTGAGTAGAATAATATGAAATTGTCAATTTTGTGTATTATTTAAAGGATTTTAAGTAAAGCGACGCGTGATACTTTGCCAATGTCAATAAATATTAATATGTGGATAGTTATACTGCAATTGTAAGAAATAGTTGATCTATGTGTGCATTTGCATACTATATTCATCCACAATCTGTTAACAATTATCCGTTATAAAATATGCTTGATATCTACGCTGGTCCCACAGCATTACACAAAATTCAGCAAGAAGGGTTAAGACCAGAATTATTTGATACTATCCTCGGTGCATCTGGTGGCCCTAAGTGGTTTGTTCTCGCTGGTCTCGACCGGGTCATCTTACCAGAGTTTTTTGCCAATACTGATCATACTATCCATTGTATCGGCAGTTCAGCTGGTGCATTTCGTGCCGCTTGTATGGCACAAGCAGATCCTAAAGCGGCGATTAACCGTTTAGCACAGCACTATTCGCACACGACCTATAGTGATAAACCCACCGCTCATGACATCACTCAAAGTGTGTATGCTATTATGGATCAGATGATGGGGCCGAGTGGTGTGAACGAAATACTCACCAACCCAAGAGTAAAAGCACATTTTATTGTTGCTCGTTCATTGGGCTTAACTCAGTTTGAACACAAGGCTCTACAGATCCCCGGATTGTTATTGAGTGCAGGTTTGAATGCATTGTCGCGTAAGACATTAAAGTATTTTTATGAACGAGTGGTGTATTCAACTGCTGATTTGCACATTCAGTGTCCTGCGCATTTACCGAGTACGTATTATTCTTTGTGTAAAGATAATTTGATTCAAGCATTGACGGCTTCCGGTTCCATTCCAGCTGTAATGGAAGGCATACGTAATATCAAAGGGAGTAAAACGGGCATGTATCGTGATGGAGGTATCATTGATTACCATTTTGATTTGTCATTTGCTCATCAATATCATGACGCACTTGAAGGTTCACATCAAACCGCACAAACATTGACCTTGTACCCACACTTTTATCCTAAACCTATTCCAGGTTGGTTTGATAAACACATTGCTTCGCGTCATCCACACCGGTCTAATTACGATAATGTGGTGATGTTAGTCCCTAGTGCTGAGTTTATAGACAATCTTCCCTATAATAAAATACCGGATAGAAAGGACTTTGAAACAATGGATTCAACTCAGCGCATCGCTTACTGGACAAGGGTTTTGCAAGAAACTGACCGATTAGGTGAGTCCTTCTTAAATGCTGCAGATGATGAAAATATCTGCAATAAAATTAAACCTTTATGCTTTTGATAAAAACTCTTTGACAGTGGTGCGGGATTCAGTATAATTCACGCCACTTCCAAAGTGCATCCGTCGAATCGTAGCTCAGGCGGGAGAGCGCCTCGTTGACATCGAGGAGGTCGGCAGTTCGATCCTGCCCGATTCGACCATTCTTTCTGTTCCTTCATTAAGAATACATTTACTCCCAAACATTCAATTATTTTTGTTCTAAGCTGTTGGTCGCATACCACATTTTTGTAGGATAGTTTGCAACAACATCACATGTTCCCTAAACACATTAACATAACGCTCATACTGCGCCTTTTGTTGTTCTAACACATCTTTATAGGCATCAGCGATATTCGGTTGAGTGTATATTGATACAATCAATGGCTGGATGTGTTGATGCGAGCGATTAACACTCGATGCTATGGGTTGTATCTGTTGTATAAAAAATTGATTCATTACGTTGTTGAAAATCACGATTTGATCTCGCTGACGACTCGTCTCACAGGTAAAATGAGTATTAAAGAGGCTTAAATGTTGATTGAGTTCAGAGAGTTGTCGAGCCAAAAATGAGGTAGTACGATACAAACGTGCTGGTAGCCTAATCTGTTCAATCGTTGCTAGGTGATTCTCTAAGACTTCGCTTTCCGTATTTTGAGGCTGCTGAATATATAATAAATACGACAATGCATTCTTTGTTTCAATCAAGCCATCATCGGCTCCTCCTGCAATGTACCCTTGAGCAAACCCCAAACCTGAGCGAAGACTCAGGCTATTTTGCATGAGATTTGCCCAGACAATGGGGTATTGAGCTTGTTTTTCTGATAACACCTGCGTCAACTCCGATTGTGAGGATGGCACAGACGCATCTTCCAGCAACACACAAGAGTGTAATGTGTCTATTAATTGTGCTTCATAGATTAAGCGTTGTGAGGGACTCGCCACTTTACCTAATGCCGTATTTCGTTGAGCGATTAAAGGTGCTAATGCACAACCATCGATAGCGTAAAAATCCCGCAAATTCATTGTAATTGGTGCGATGCTGAGAGTACGTTGTTCGATGCTTGGATATGTCAGCTCGACTACACTGAGGGATTGGTATTCAGGTATTTGCAATACGCGGGCTAACCGGCCATGATAATCTTGCATAATATCGGGTAGGCGTTGATATCGACTGCAACTTGATAGCCCCATTAACGTAACAAGTAAAAGAGATACTGTAAGTGACCATCGACATTTATTGTGAGTGTTGGGCATGCAATATTGCTCTTAATTGCTTTAAAGTAGTAAATGTAGAGTCTTTAAGTAAGCGCTGTGATAACCATTGTGGAATATTCCCACCAGGATCAGCACTGGCTAAATAATTTAATTCATACCAGTCATCATGAGAATGAGTCATCGACCATTGTGCTTGGACAGCTTTCATCATGACATTTTTTGGATGCGTTGGATATTGCGCTGAGATATCTTCAATCATGATGGATAAATGCTGCATATCAGCAGAAAAAACATGATGTGAACGAGTATACATTTCGCGATCTGCAACCGGCCAAGGGCTATTAAACACAGTATGCACGAACCGGTAATCAGGCAATGATTGGTCTAACACTGTCACGGATTTGCAATTAGCAATCCAACTGCAATCGATTGGCGTATTTTCCAATAGATTAAAAAAGGCAAGGGGAGTTGCGTTTACGATCATTTTTGCATTTATTTGGTATTTACCTGCAACGGTACTAGTACTGATTAAAATGTGCTGATTGGTTGAATCCTCAGACCAAGTCTGACCCTGAACTTGCAGTGTCACAGTCAAAAATATAAAAAAAACAAAAGATTGCATCAAAATAGGCTCTATCTGTATAATATGTCGCATTGTAGCACCATCTGTAGCGTTGACATGTTCTATAAGATGGTTTTTTTCGTACTTTTATGACAAGTGGCGCACTGTAGGCGTCACCACTGTTCAAGGATATAGCATGCCCATTATTACCTTACCTGACGGTTCAACCCGTGCATTTGACCACGCAGTATCTATTTTAGATGTCGCAAACGATATAGGCCCAGGCCTAGCTAAAGCCACCATCGCGGGCAAAATTAATGGTGAGCTAGCCGATGCGTGTGATCTTATTACCGCAGATTCTCAACTTCAGATCATTACTGCACGTGATGATGCTGGTTTAGAAATTATTCGTCACTCGTGTGCTCACTTAATTGGACACGCGGTAAAGCAGTTATTCCCTGAAGCCAAAATGGCAATTGGTCCTACAATTGATAACGGTTTCTATTATGATATCGATTTGGCGCATTCATTTACTCAAGATGATTTAGATAACATTGAAAAGCGCATGCTTCAATTAGCAAAGACATCATATGATGTTGTTAAGCAAGTGGGTGCTTGGCAAACTGCGCGGGATACATTCGTTGAACGTGGCGAAACCTACAAAATCGAAATCTTGGACGAAAATATCGGTCAAGACGAAACGCCTGCTTTATATATACATGAAGAATATGTCGACATGTGCCGAGGTCCTCATGTGCCTAATATGCGTTTTTGTCAACATTTCAAAATAATGAAAGTTGCGGGTGCTTATTGGCGTGGTGATTCAGATAACAAGATGTTACAGCGTGTCTATGGCACAGCATGGGCAGATAAAAAACAACTAAAAGCATACTTAAACCGTCTAGAAGAAGCGGAAAAGCGTGATCATCGTAAAATTGGTAAATCACTGGATTTGTTCCATTGGCAAGAAGAAGCGCCGGGCATGGTGTTTTGGCATAACGATGGTTGGTCGATCTACACCGAACTAGAAAGCTTTATCCGTAAAAAATTATCACAATATGATTACCAAGAAGTCAAAGGGCCATTAATGATGGACCGTACTTTATGGGAAAAGTCAGGACATTGGGATAAGTATGCTGCCAATATGTTTACGACAGAATCAGAAAAACGTGAGTATGCAATCAAACCAATGAACTGTCCGGGACATGTTCAAATATTTAATCAGGGGTTAAAATCATACCGTGATTTGCCATTACGTATGGCTGAATTTGGTTGCTGTCACCGTAATGAACCATCAGGTGCATTACATGGATTGATGCGGGTTCGCGGATTCACACAAGACGATGCGCACATTTTTTGTACAGAAGAGCAGATATTGGACGAAGTCAGCGCATGTATTGCGATGGTTTATGATACCTATGAGACATTTGGCTTTGACAAGATTGTCGTTAAGTTATCCACTCGTCCTGAGAACCGTGTGGGCAGTGATGAAATCTGGGATAAAGCAGAGCAAGCATTGGCTCAAGCGTTAACTAATAATGGGATTGAATTTCAATATCAGCCAGGTGAAGGCGCGTTTTATGGACCCAAAATTGAATTTACATTACACGATTGTTTAGACAGAGCGTGGCAATGTGGTACTGTACAGCTCGACTTTTCAATGCCAGGTCGTCTTGGTTCGACATATGTGGCTGAAGACGGCGAGCGAAAAGTACCGGTTATGATCCATCGAGCCATCTTAGGATCATTAGAACGATTTATCGGTATTTTGACCGAAGAATATGCAGGGCATTTTCCAACTTGGTTGGCTCCCACTCAAGCAGTTATTTTAAATATTACGGACAAACAGGCCGAATATTGCCAAAAAACTGCAAAAAAACTAAAAGAAAGTGGAATTAGAGTGAAACCGGACTTGAGAAATGAGAAGATAGGCTTTAAAATCCGCGAGCACACTTTAAAGCGTGTTCCGTATATGTTAGTTGTCGGTGATAAAGAAATGGAAGCCGGCGAAGTAGCAGTTCGTTCCCGTAAAGGCGATGACTTAGGTAGTATGTCAATAGACGCGTTCCTAGTTAAAGTCGGGCAGGACATCGCGGATAAAGTAATTAGTTAAATCTCTTGGAGGAATAGCACATTAAAGGCGCTAATAATAAGGCTCAGAGCGACAAAGCTCGGATCAATGATGAAATCAAGAATCTAAACGAAGTTCGTTTAGTTGGTAAAGACGGTGAACCATTAGGTGTAGTTACTTTGACTGAAGCACAAGCTTTAGCAGATGCACACACATTGGATTTGGTAGAAATTAGCCCAAATGCAGAGCCACCTGTCTGTAAAGTCATGGATTATGGCAAATTCCTTTTTGAGAAAAGTAAAGCTCTTAAAGAGCAGAAGAAAAAACAAAAGCAAATTCAGGTCAAGGAGATTAAATTTCGCCCTGGCACTGATGAAGGCGATTACCAGGTCAAACTGCGCAACCT
>CAKZLI010000031.1 GCA_937125395.1 uncultured Glaciecola sp. | reverse complement strand
ACCAACTTGGAGAATAAAATGAGCGACAAGATTATCACGTTATCTGATGATAAATTCGAAGCCGACGTTCTAAATGCTGAAGGTCCCGTGTTAGTTGATTTCTGGGCCGAATGGTGCGGACCCTGTAAGATGATTGCGCCCATCTTATCTGAAATCGCTGAGACTTACGATGGTAAAGTCACCGTTGGCAAATTAAATGTTGATGAATATAGCGAAACCCCAAAGAAATTTGGTATCCGCGGTATCCCAACGCTATTATTGTTTAAAGACGGTAATGTTGCGGGAACCAAAGTCGGTGCCTTATCAAAAGCACAATTAGAAGAGTTTTTACAAGAAAACCTGTAAAACCTTCAGTAATTCGCTATAAGGCTGCTGGAGCGATCTGTGTTTCGCAGCCTTTATATTTTTATAACGTTGAATTCTTTACCTTCTGTGAATTTAATGTTAACTTACAACTAGAGCACATTCTTGTGCCCATTTCACAGTGGCATCCTCATACGCATGCATTGTGCACATAACCCCTATTTCTACAACCTCAAAGCGATTGCTTAAAGACCCCAATATGAATTTAACCGAATTAAAGAACAAACCTATTTCAGATCTAGTTGCCCTAGCTGGTGAAATGGGATTAGAAAACCTAGCCCGAGCACGTAAACAAGACATTATATTTTCTATATTAAAAGCGCATGCAAAGAGCGGCGAAGATATTTTTGGCGATGGTGTGCTCGAAATCTTACAAGATGGATTTGGTTTTTTACGTTCTGGTGACTCCTCTTACCTAGCGGGCCCTGACGATATTTATGTTTCTCCTAGTCAGATCAGACGCTTTAACTTACGTACCGGTGATTCAATTTCGGGTAAGATTCGTCCGCCAAAAGATTCAGAGCGTTATTTTGCACTCTTAAAAATCCGCGAAGTGAATTTTGATAAGCCAGAAAACTCGCGCAACAAAATCTTATTTGAAAACTTAACGCCACTGCATGCAAACGAACGTTTGCGTATGGAACGAGGCAACGGCAGTACTGAAGATATCACCGCTCGTTTGATTGATTTATCTTCACCAATTGGTAAAGGTCAGCGTGGACTGTTAGTTGCGCCACCCAAAGCCGGTAAGACATTATTACTTCAAAATATCGCACAATCGATTGCAGCGAATCACCCGGATTGCTTGCTGATGGTGTTGTTGATTGATGAACGTCCAGAAGAAGTAACTGAGATGCAGCGCTTAGTCCAAGGTGAAGTCATTGCTTCTACCTTTGATGAGCCAGCCAGTCGCCATGTACAAGTAGCTGAAATGGTAATTGAAAAAGCCAAACGCTTAGTTGAACACAAAAAAGATGTGGTGATCCTACTTGATTCAATTACTCGTTTAGCGCGTGCTTACAATACGGTTATTCCTTCATCAGGCAAAGTATTAACCGGTGGTGTTGATGCTAATGCGTTACACAAACCGAAACGTTTTTTTGGTGCGGCTCGTAATGTTGAAGAAGGCGGTAGTTTGACGATCATTGCTACAGCGTTGGTTGATACCGGTTCTAAAATGGATGAAGTTATCTATGAAGAATTTAAAGGTACCGGTAACATGGAATTACACCTCAATCGTAAGATTGCCGAAAAACGTGTATTCCCTGCGATGGACTTTAATCGCTCAGGTACACGTCGTGAAGAATTACTGACGAGCAAAGAAGAATTACAAAAAATGTGGATACTGCGTAAGATTGTCCATGAAATGTCAGAGCTTGATGCTATCGAATTCTTGATCAGTCGTTTATCGATGACCAAGAGTAATGATGAATTCTTTAATGCGATGAAGCGCCAAAAGAGCTAACGTCCTACTGATATTACGCTAACCATATTCGGCAACTCTTGATAAGTAGTTGCTCGATATGGTTTTTTTATGTCTGAAGTATTATGCACTGCCAAACGGTATTTGGTTGTGCTATGGTCGTGATATATATGATCAATCTTCATTTACTGATTTTACTTTCTAAGGAACGGCAATGACATTATCCCACATTACACGCCACATTTACCTTGCTCTGGGAACGACAAGCTTGTTGGCAATGAGTGCAGTTACACTGGCTAAGCCCGCACCGGAGAACATCAGCGAACGTGTTACTCAGATTGAAGAACAAGTCATCCAGTGGCGCCATCATTTTCATGCGAACCCAGAGTTGTCTAACCGAGAATTTGAAACTGCAGCCTACATTGAAAAATTTTTGTTAGAACTTGGTTTACAGGTCCAAACCGGTGTTGCCAAAACTGGTGTGGTTGGGTTATTAGATACAGGTAAACCTGGTCCAGTCGTCGCTTTACGGGCTGATATGGATGGGTTACCGGTATTAGAAGATAACGACTTACCTTACAAATCAACCAAGCGTGGCATGTTCAATGGTAATGATGTGCCAGTGATGCATGCTTGTGGACATGATACGCACATAGCCATGTTGATGGGCGCTGCGCAAATATTAACGGGTATGCAGGATGAACTTGTTGGCCAGGTTAAATTTATTTTTCAGCCTGCTGAAGAAGGCTCGCCAGCCGGAGAAGTTGGTGGTGCTGAAATTATGGTAAAAGAAGGCGTCCTAAAGAATCCTGATGTGGATGCGATATTTGGATTACATATTTCTGCAGCAGCGCCAGTAGGCACGGTATTGTGGCGAGAGGGTGGCATTATGGCTGCGGTCGACCCATTCAAAATCGTGATTAAAGGTAAGCAGGCACACGGTGCTTATCCATGGCTGAGTGTTGATCCTATTACGACCGCGGCACAAACGATCATGAGTCTGCAAACCATTGTTAGCCGTGAATTACGGTTACTTGATGATGCTGCAGTGATTACCATTGGTTCAATTCATGGTGGTAATCGTTCTAATATTATTCCTAATGAGGTCGAGTTAGTCGGGACTATCCGTACTTTGAATGAGACCGCCAGAGAACATATCTACGAAGCGTTACCGCGTAAAGTTAATGCGATTGCCGAAAGTATGCGTGCGACTGCTGAAGTGACATTGCCGTTAGATTATTTTTATCCGATTACCTACAACGATCCGGCATTAATGCAACAAGTATTACCTAGCTTACAACGCACCGCAGGGGCTGACAATGTAGTGTACTCAAAGCCTGTCACTGGAGCGGAAGATTTTTCATTTTTCCAAAAAGAAGTGCCTGGAGTATATTTATGGGTAGGGGGTCGATCATTAGATATGGCACCAGAAGATGCGCCGGCTCATCATACACCTGAATTTGTGGTGGATGATAAAGGCATGAAGTTAGGTGTTGATTTATTAACAAATTTAACCATAGATACCTTGTTTGCGGAGCAATAGGCGTTCACTCAGGTTTTCTTCAGCTTCGCTAGATAGGGCCGATACTTTAGTGGTAGTATTAACCACTACCCGACACAATATGATAAGCATCTTAAAACGCTTAGTAATCGTAGAAAATTAAATGGAGCAAGACACAACGATGAGCTTATTTTGGATAACTGCCATCTTATTGATTGGTGCAATAGTCCCGGTAATCACCGAAAAATATGGACGGAGAATGAACACTCTTGCGACCATGCTAGCTCCGGCAATTGCACTTGCTTACATTATTAGTTTACTTCCTGCTGTCCTAGCTGGTGAAACCATCGTTGAATATTTACAGTGGATCCCATCGGCAGGACTAACATTATCGATGCACTTAGATGGCTTGGCATTGATGTTTTCGATGCTGATATTGGGGATTGGCTTACTGATCATTATGTATGCTCGATACTACTTATCTGAAACAGAAGCCATTGGTCGGTTTTTTTCTTATTTAATTTTGTTCATGACTGCAATGTTATCCATCGTTTTAGCAAACAACGTGTTGCAGTTGTGGATGGCTTGGGAAGTCACAAGTATCAGCTCCTTTTTATTGATCAGTTTTTGGTCGAGTAAATCCGAATCACGGAAAGGTGCGCGAATGGCCTTAACCGTAACCGGTGCAGGAGGCTTAGCCTTACTTGCAGGGTTATTGATTATCGCTAATATTGTCGGAAGCTATGAATTGAGCACTATCTTAGCTAGTGGCGATATGATCCGTGAGCATTCGTTATATTCTGTTGCTCTGGTGTTAGTGCTGCTGGGTGCCTTTACTAAATCAGCACAATTTCCGTTTCATTTTTGGTTGCCACATGCCATGGCAGCGCCAACGCCAGTGAGCGCTTACTTACACTCTGCGACTATGGTGAAAGCTGGTATTTTCTTACTGGCGCGAATGTATCCGGTTCTCTCTGGCACTGAAATGTGGTTCTTGATTGTCAGTTTGACCGGCCTAACGACGTTATTAATCGGCGCATATGTCGCGTTATTTAAACACGATCTAAAAGGGCTATTAGCGTATTCAACGATCAGCCATCTTGGTTTGATCGTATTACTACTTGGCTTAGATACCCCGTTAGCTGCGGTCGCTGCATTATTTCACATAATGAACCATGCGGTATTTAAAGCTTCGCTATTCATGGCTGCTGGGATCATTGATCATGAATCTGGAACCAGAGACATGCGCAAGCTCGGTGGGTTATGGCGTTATATGCCTTACACTGCGACGCTTGCAATGGTGGCTGCCGCCTCGATGGCTGGCGTACCGTTATTCAATGGGTTTTTATCGAAAGAAATGTTTTTGGCTGAAACATTACATTCTTCAGCATTGGGATTTTTATCTTGGGTTATCCCTGTTTTAGCAACGCTTGCTGGAATATTTGCGGTGGCCTATTCGATGCGTTTTATTCACGATGTGTTCTTTAATGAAGAGCCAAAGGATTTACCCAAAACACCGCATGAACCGCCTCGTTATATGAAAGTTCCTATCGAAATTTTGGTTGCGTTATGTTTATTAGTGGGCATATTCCCAGAATTTATTATTGGCGGGCTGTTACGCGCTGCGGCAGCGAGTGTACTAATGGTAGAAGTACCGTATTACAGCTTAGCGATTTGGCATGGTTTTAATATACCGTTACTCATGAGTGCTATTGCTATCGGTGGCGGTCTGGTTGTGTATGCGTATCGCAGCCATTTGTATCGTTTTCAAGCGCAATTCCAAGAGGCCGACGAAAAGCGTGTCTTTGAAGGCGTTATCCAACAGCTTGTGAGGATTGCCAGCAAAGCACATGAGACATTAAGTAATGGGTCACTGCAACGCTATATTGCGGTGTTACTGCTATTTGCTATCACGGTAACAGCGGTACCATTAGTCCACCTTAATACTGCGCTAACCAATGCACCCGATCAGCCGGTCAGCGGCATAGAAATCATTGCAGCAATTATTTTGTGTATCAGTGCCATAGCCACAGTTATGTATCATCGTAAACGCATGGTTTCTTTGATTACATTGTCCGTTGTCGGTTTAATTGTATCGGTGGCTTTTGCGCGTTTTTCTGCACCTGATTTAGCGTTAACTCAGTTAGCAGTAGAAGTAGTCACGGTTATTTTATTAATGCTCGCGTTGTATTTTTTACCACAAAAAACACCGGTTGAATCGGCGCCATCTCGCGTCGCTAGGGATGTGGGGATCGCTGCAGCAATCGGTGGATTAGTAGCAACAATCAACTATGCCTTTATCACCCAGCCGATAGATACGATTGCAGATTTCTTCTTAGCAAATAGCAAAATCGGTGGTGGTGGAACCAATGCGGTAAACGTCATCTTAGTCGATTTTAGAGGGCTTGATACCTTAGGTGAAATTTTGGTGCTAGGGATTGCCGGGTTAGGTATTTTTAATTTGTTAGCGAAAGTGCGTTTAGCCATGCCAACAGCAAATGAAAACGGATTAAAATGGAGTGAAGACAGTCATCCGCCAATCCTAGCGATGATCTCTCAAAGTTTATTACCACTGGCATTGTTGGTGTCTTTTTATATTTTCCTAAGAGGTCATAATATGCCTGGAGGTGGCTTTATTGCTGGATTGATTACCTCGGTAGCCTTGATCCAACAGTACATTGCCCACGGAGTCGACTGGGTCAAACCTAGAATCAAAGTGGATTATCAGACGCTAATTGCACTTGGAATATTAATAGCCGCTTTAACGGGCATCGGGAGTTGGTTTTTTGAACGTCCGTTTATGACGACTTGGTTTGATTATTTTGATATTCCATGGATTGGTCAAATAGAACTAGCCAGTGCCTTAATCTTTGATTTAGGTGTGTATTTAACGGTGATCGGCGCTTCTTTATTGATTTTAGCTAGCTTAGGTAAACTTACTTCATCGCATCGTCCAATGGCGGAGGAATAATGGAAACTTTATATGTAATTTGTGTCGGTGTGTTAACGTCGTGTGGAGTGTATCTTTGCCTTCGGGGTCGAACATTTTCTGTAGTTGTTGGTTTGACCATGCTCTCTTATGCTGTAAATTTATTTTTGTTTTCTAGTGGTCGATTAAACCTGCAAGATGCGGCCATTTTAGGGATGTCAGAATCGTATGCTGATCCGTTACCGCAAGCACTCACATTGACGGCGATTGTCATCGGTTTTGCGATGATTGCCTTTGTGGTGATTTTATCCATGCGCGCACGTGCCGATTTAGGTAACGATTTTGTTGATGGGAATGAACCCCCTGATATGAATAAACTTATCAAGCCGAACAGAGACAAATCATGATTGAACATTTGGTCATTTTGCCGATATTAATCCCGCTTGTGGGTGGATTATTAATGTTATTACCGCCCTTTGCTGGGCCAGAAAAATTCCAATACCGTCGTGTTGCGGCTGCCTTTTTGATGGTGACACAACTGATTGTCTCACTTGTATTGATGGAGAGTGTCGTACAAAACGGCGCGACTTTTTATGCTGTAGGTGATTGGCAGCCACCCTTTGGCATTATTTTGTATGCAGATCAACTGGCTGTTATGTTAATCGTGCTAGGTGCTTTTTTGGGGCTTGGCGCTACACTCTATTCTTTTGCAGGGCATGATCGCGAAGGTCGATATTTTCATCCGTTGGTTCAGTTCCAATTACTGGGTATTTATGGTGCTTTTTTAACCAACGATTTGTTTAATTTATTTGTATTTTTTGAAGTATTATTAATCGCATCCTATACCTTATTGATGCATGGTGATGGCAAGCAAAAAACATCAAGCAACCTTCATTACGTTATCTTAAACCTCATTGGTTCGAGTTTGTTTTTATTTGCATTGGGTACTCTGTATGGGATTACTGGCACGTTAAACATTCCCGATATGTCATTAAAAATTGCACAGCTTTCAGCTAGTAATCAAATGATTGCACAAGCTGGTGGGTTTTTATTACTGGTAGTCTTTGGTTTAAAGGCGGCAATGTTACCGTTACATTTTTGGTTACCGCAAACCTATGCTGCGGCGAGTGCACCAGTAGCTGCATTATTTGCGATTATGACCAAAGTAGGCGTGTATTGTATCTTCCGAATTTATACGGTTGTCTTTGGCGATCAAGCCGGTGAGCTCGCAAATATGATTCAGCCTTGGATTTGGCCGATTGCGATGATGACGATTATCCTTGGCACTATCGGTGTACTTGCGAGCACTAATCTACGCATTTTAGTCGGTAATTTAGTGGTGGTGTCGGTAGGTACGTTATTGATCTCATTTGCACTGCGAACGCCTGAGGCGACGGCGGCGGGTTTGATTTATTTGCTGCATAGTACACTCATATCTGGCGCATTATTTTTAATTGCAGATATGATTGGGCAGCAACGAGGTAAAGCACTGGATTATTTTGTTATTGCGCGGAAGATGAAACAACAAGGGTTGTTTGGAGTACTATTTGTTGTCGCTGCAATGACGATTGCTGGTCTACCGCCATTTTCTGGTTTTTTAGCAAAACTATTTATTCTGCAATCTGCGCTGGGCGCCGAGCAACAGATGTGGGTATGGTTGATTATACTCGTGTCTAGTTTAATGACGATCATCGCTCTTTCTAGAGCCGGCTCTACGTTATTTTGGCGTTACAATAAAAACACCAATAATGCGCAAGTAACAAATGTGTCTAAATGGCAAATCACTGGTGCTGGCTTGTTATTGTTAGCATCCCCGATGTTGGCTTTGATGGGGGATAGCGTCGTTGCATATACCAATAACGCAGCTGTTCAGTTACACGATGTGAGTTACCTGATTGATTTAATGAATTTTGCAGGGGATACGCAATGAGTTTATTTTCTCGATTATTACCGACACCATTAAATAGTCTTACGTTGCTTTTTGTATGGTTGATGCTTAACAATACATTTAGCCTTGGTCATATAGTGCTAGGCAGTGTGCTAGCTATTGTCATCCCATTATTGTGTGTGTCATTACGCGTGCCGCAACACACGGTAAAGCGTCCTCTAAAAACCATTAGCTATGCGCTACTTGTACTCAAAGATATCGTTGTTGCTAATATCGAAGTCGCCTTGTTGGTTGTCGGCCCAATAAATAAAATCAATCCAGGTTTTGTTGCTGTACCGCTGGATGTGACTGGTACATTTCCGATTACGGTACTAGCCAGTTCAGTGACCATGACACCAGGAACAGTCAGTGCTGATATATCCAAAGATGAAAAATGGCTATATGTACACGTGTTAAATATGCCTGAAGATGAGCAAGAGGTCATCGCACTGATTAAGCATCGCTATGAATCGCGGATTAAGGAGATATTTGGATGTTAGATTATACTGTTATGATTGTCGCAGGCATGCTGGGTATGGCACTGCTACTCAATTTATGGCGCCTCATTATAGGTCCACATATTGTTGATCGCATCGTCGCTTTGGATACGATGTATATTAATAGCATCGCATTAATACTGTTGTATGGTATTTACAATCAAACACCGTTGTATTTTGAGGCGGCGTTACTCATCGCTATGTTAGGTTTTGTCAGTAGCGTTGCATTTGGTAAATATTTATTGCGCGGCGATATCATCGAGTAAGGAAGCATATGAGTTTTTTAGTAGAACTAAGTATATCTGTACTGTTGCTGTTAGGCGGTTTATTTGTCCTAGTTGGCTCGATCGGACTGATCCGCTTACAGGATTTTTATACACGTTTACACGCCCCCACTAAAGCAACGACTTTAGGCTTAGGGGGAGTGCTGGTCGCCTCTATCGTATACATGTATGACTTACAAGGTTATGTGAGTATCAATGAGTTATTGATTACGTTATTTTTGGTTATTACCGCTCCGGTAACAGCTCACATCCTTGCAAAGGTTGCCATGCATCATCGGGTTAAGCTCATCCAACATACACGAAATCAAGCGCTGGTCGAAACGGCCCGAATGCAGTTGCCAGCGGATTTAGAAGAGACGCCAACGCAAACAAATTCGAACGAACCTAGCTAAGACAATACTCCATTTACTTGACTGTTTCTTTATGGCGGATTTAGGGTATAATATCCGGTTTCGATTATGAAAATCACTCGCACAATGCTAGTGATTGTTAACAGAGAGTAAATCATGGCGAAAGTCGCAATAGTAATGGGGTCAACTTCAGATTGGCCTACCATGAAGCTTGCTGCAGAAATGTTGCAAACATTAGGTGTTGAGTTTAACGCACAAGTCGTATCTGCACATCGTACCCCTGAATTGTTGACCTCATTTGCTCAGACCGCGCATACCGAAGGGTATAGTGTGATTATTGCGGGTGCTGGCGGTGCAGCGCATTTACCTGGCATGATTGCAGCACATACCCATATCCCCGTGCTTGGTTGCCCTGTACGCTCAAGTCAGCTCAACGGGATTGATTCATTACTGTCTATTGTCCAAATGCCAAAAGGTGTTGCTGTCGGTACACTGGCAATAGGTGAGGCCGGCGCTGCAAACGCAGGTCTGTTAGCCGCACAAATCGTTGCACTGCAAGAACCTGATGTAGCACAAGCTATTATCGAATTTCGTCAACAACAAACTGCTACCGTTCTTAGTAATGGTCAACTAGAGTTATAAATACATGAATGTTTTAGTCTACGGCTCAGGCCAATTAGCACGTATGATGTACTTAGCTGGTAGCCCATTGAATATTAATATTCAAGCGGTCGATGTGGCGACTGACCAAATTATCAATCCAGTGACGAAGCGGGATCTAAAAATTTCGCTAGCCAGCGCCATCGAAAGTGCGGATGTGTTAACCGTAGAATTTGAACATGTACCTGAGCACCTATTAGAACAAGCTGAGCAATCAGGTAAACTGGCACCGAATATGCGCTCTATCCTAGTTGGGGCTGACCGCGTCAGAGAAAAGCAATTATTAGCTGAAACGAATATATTAAATTGTGAACATGAGATCATTACTGATGTTGCACAGCTTGAGGGGATAACAGATCGCCTTGGCGAACAAATTATTTTTAAATCGAGTCGTGATGGCTATGATGGCTATGGTCAATGGCGCATCGTTAATGCGGCTGGTTTGACAGATATTCATGCGGTATTTCAAAATCTGGACTTACAAAAAATTCCTGTTATCGCAGAAAAAATGTGTCCCTTTGACCGGGAGTTATCGCTCGTCGGTTCTGTCGACAAAGAAGGTAATATCGCATTGTATCCACTCGCCCAAAATACCCATTTTGAAGGGCAACTTCACGTGTCTGTTGCACCTGCTCCAGAAATTAATGCCGAACTACAAACACAAGCCACGGCTATTTTTAGCACGTTAGCTAAGCATATGAATTATGTAGGAACACTTGCTGTTGAGTTATTCCAAATTGGCGATAAATTATTAGTTAATGAGCTAGCTCCTAGGGTACATAATTCAGGACATTGGTCGATGCAAGGTGCTGATACCTGTCAGTTTGAAAATCACCTTCGGGCTATTTGTGGCTTACCGTTAGGGGATACAAATGCACAAAAAATTAGCGCGATGGTTAATATTATTGGCGTCAGTTCCTTTGCAAAAGATCTGATTGGTATTCCAGGTGTGCATCTTCACTGGTATGGTAAAGAAGTCAGAGAAAAACGAAAAATGGGCCATATCAATGTGACTGCAGATAGTTATGCCCAATTAGCTGAGAAGTTTGAGCAATTAGCAGAATTTTTACCGATGCAATTTTTCCCACGATTACTAACACAAGCGAACAAATTAAAAAAAATATAGGAAGGCAAGTATGCGTATTACAATCCCGTTATGGTTTAAAAAATTGATCCGGTTATGTACTATTTTAGTCGCGAGTACCCTCATAATCAGTGGATGTAGTGCGCCTGTTAATGACAGTATTGAAGTCACTAACCCTTCAATCCGTGCAGCATTCGCGCAAGCTACAACTGGGGCTGCTTACGTTACGATCAGCAATAACACATCGCAAGATGACATGTTACTTTCCGTCAGTTCACTGACGATCTTAGCTAATGATATCCAGTTACATAGCATGTTAATGCAAGATGACATGATGGTAATGCAAGAGTTACCAGAAGGGATTGCATTGCCTAAGGGTGAAACGGTAGCACTCACTCCAGGTGGTCTGCACATCATGTTTGTTGGGTTACAAACGACCTTAGATGAAGGCAAGTTTATTGCGCTGACGTTGACTTTTAAACATGCCCCAGCACAAACTATTAATTTTCCTATCGTGGCTATGCATACTACTGACATGCCACATTAAACGGATATTTTCGCTATGAATGACTTAAAATATATTGCTACATCCTCTGCTCAGAATGGTATTTGCCGATTATTAGCCCAGAAGATTCTGTTCCCGCTATCGAGTGTGTTGTTTATAATGAGCTGGTCGGTTCAAGCTATGGCTGTTGATACTCCTAAAGTAGTGTCGACTCAGATTATTACTGATCAGTTAGTCAACCCATGGGGCATTGCATTGTTACCTAATAATGAATTTTTGGTGACAGAGCGACCAGGGCATATCACTCGAATCAATGCTGCAGGCGAGCTGGTTCGCTTGAGCGGTTTACCCGAGGTCGTCGCTGAGCGTCAAGGTGGTGTGCTTGGATTAGCCTTAGATCCTAATTTTGCCAGTAACAACCTGATATATGTGTGTTTGGTGGGTGCTGATAGTGACGGTAAGACGGGTTCTGAAGTGTATCAAGCAACCTTAAATGCAACCAGTTTGACTAAGGTCACTGCTATTTTTAAAGCCAAGCCAAAAGCCAAAACCGGCTTTCACTTTGGCTGTCGAGTCGCATTTGATGATCAACAATCATTATTTATTAGTCTTGGCGATCGCTACTCAGGCATGGATCAAACCCAAACGTTAGATAATCATTACGGTAAGGTTGTTCGGATATTACGTGATGGTTCACCGCATCCTGAGAATGCTTTTTTGGATAGTGCAGCACCTGAGATTTATTCTATCGGTCATCGTAATGTCCAAGGCTTAATGTGGCACCCAGCACAACAAGCGATGTGGGCACACGAGCATGGCCCAAAAGGTGGAGATGAATTGAATCGGTTAACTGTGGGAGCTAATTATGGTTGGCCGACTATCACTTATGGGATCAACTATAATGGCGATATTATTTCTGATAAAACCGCTGCCCCAGGATTAGAACAGCCTTTGACCTATTGGGTACCTTCGATTGCACCGAGTGGCATGGCACTATATGGTGATGATTTATTGGTTGGCTCGCTTAAATTTCGTCATTTACGCTACGTTAAGCTCAATGGTGCTCAGGCTCTGGAGCAAACTGAGTTGCTGACAGAGCTAGATGGGCGTATTCGTGATGTGGTGGTCGCTGCAGATCACACCATCTATGTGATCACCGATGAACCGCAAGGTCGCTTGATTGCTGTTAAATTAGCACAAGCTCCGCTTAACAATTTAAGCCACTAGGCTCATCAATGAATGGATGTGGGATCTTAAACTGCATCCATTTTTCTGTAACGGGATGATAAAACCCTAACTCAGCGGCATGTAACCATAACCGCTCAACGCCTTCACGCGATGCTTGTGAAGTGTACAGTCGGTCACCCAATATAGGATGGCCAATCGATAATAAATGGACTCTGAGTTGATGTGATCGTCCTGTGATAGGGTGCAATTCAACTAAGCTCGTTTTCTCACCAATACTGATCACGTTATAACGGGTAAGACTGGCTTTACCTGACTCGTAGCAGACTTTTTGCTTGGGTCTATTCGGCCAGTCAACGATGAGTGGTGCAGTGATTTCACCTTCCATTTCCCGCATTTTTCCAATTACTCGGGCAAAATAGCGTTTTTGTGTTTTTCTAGCCGCAAATTGCGCACTAAGATGCTGATTAGCTGATTTATGCATCGCCATAACGATGATCCCTGATGTGGCCATATCTAACCGGTGAACTATCCGCGCCAATGGATACACATCACAAACCCGTTTTTGCAAACTATCTTGATGATTATCAGCCCGGCCACGCACACTCAATAACCCAGGTGGTTTGGCCAGAACAATCACGTCTTCATCTTGATATAGAATATCTAAAAACGGTACCATTGGAGGCTGATAATTTAAGATTGCCATCGTTATTGCTTCTGCGGATTGTTGATGACGACGCGTATTGCGTCTAGGTATAAAATTGCATCATTTATCAGTGCCAACGAATGAGTTAACGTTGCTTGCATATTCTCAATTTCAGTTTGGCTGATCCCTGGGTTGACTGCTTGTAAATGAATTAATCGCTCAGTTTCAGCACCAAGTTGTGCTTGCACATGGTCAAGAGCGTGTTGCTTTAACGGTAGCACTTGTTCCTCAGCCGCTAATTGCGCCTTGGCAAGAACGATTTTGAGCGGATTTTCTAAGGCTTGCACTAACTTGTGACCCATTTTGCGGTTCACGTTACTCAGTTCAACCTGTACGTTATGTAACGGATTGCCTTGGTTATCTATTTGGATCAACAACGGTGTTTCTGTCAAATACGGATTGGCATGTTGTTGTGCGTCTGCATTTGCTTGAAGGATGTATAGACATTCAACAAAAAAAGCACCAGCGGGCAGGGCACTGTTGTTCATAAAGCCAAGACTGGCTTTGCCATTCACTTCACTTGTAATAATATCCATGGCTTCATGCACAAAAGGGTGATCCCAACTGATAAAGCTCAACTCTTCACGCGCTGTCGCAACGTCTCTGCGGTATGTCACACTTAATCCATCTTCCGGCAAACTCGGCAGTGAATGAGCCAGTTGGTCGGTCGGTTGTAATATAAAGCTGTGTGCATCATTAACGATGTGCGCAACGCCGATGACATCACAGATCTGTTGCATAAACTGCAAGATAGACTGTTCTTGTTCAGGTGCATTTAACCGATTGATTAACGCCTCGACTGAGCCTTGGCCACTGGCACTGAGTTCTAACAACTTGTCACGGCCCGCTTGGCGTTCATCATTATATTGGCGAGCTAGTTGGTTAATAGATTGAAGGGTTGGGCTGGATGCTGCATCATTAACAATCTGTAACGCCAAGGCGTCATCAATAAATCGGTCATCTGCTAATGGTTTATGATCCGCTAAATAAGCTTGGATTGCTTGCGCCTGTGTTGCAAATACTTTCGCACCGATGGCACAGGTTTCGTTAAAACTATTAAGCCCATGATGATATATATTAAATAACTGTTGATGGGGAGTGTTGACCAAAAACGGCACATGAATATTGACGGTTTGGGATTGACCAATACGATCTAAACGTCCGATGCGTTGCTCTAATAAATCCGGATGTAAGGGTAAATCAAACAAAATCAAATGTTGAGCAAACTGAAAATTACGCCCTTCTGAACCAATTTCGCTGCACAGTAATAGTGGTGCACTATTTTCTGGATCAGCAAAATAATGTGCTGCACGATCCCGCTCAACAATGCTCATGTTTTCATGAAATACTGGTAAGTGACGGCCGGTTTTGCTTTTAATAAATTCAGCTAACTGCATGACCGTGCGTTTAGAGCGGCAAATTAATAGGGTTTTTTGTTGAGTTTCGCTCAAATAATCTAATAGCCAATCTACTCTTGGGTCTTTATCTAACCAGGTATCGATATAGCGCGCTGATTCATGCATAAAGCATCCTTGTTCGGCTGCGCTTGCAGTATCAGCAGTATCGATATCGAGAGTCGTTACAGCATACCCATTCAGTGGCATAGCAAGTGGAACGGGATGTAAGATACGTTCATTTAAGCCGGCGATTGACTGACGTGTATTGCGAAAAAACATTCTCCCTGTACCGTGTCGGTCGATTAATGCATTGATTGCAGTTTGATGAGACATATCGCTCAATTCTTCGAGCGTGATATCTGGATAGACGCTGGTGATATTAGCCTGTAATTCAGTACTCACCGTTGGGGCATGTTCAAGTATATCGCTGACTACCTGTAATGATGCTGCCTCGTTGAGCAGTTCATCGGTTAACGTCGCGAGTGTTTGATAATGAGATTGTTCTTCTTGATAAGCTGAAAAATCACTAAAACGCGCAGGATCTAATAAACGTAATCGAGCAAAGTGACTTTCATGACCAAGTTGATCAGGTGTTGCGGTTAGTAGCAGTACCCCTGGAGTGGTTTGAGCCAATGCTTCTACGATTTGATACTCGCTAGAGACAGATGTACTTGACCAGTGTAAATGATGCGCTTCATCAACGACTAACAAATCCCACTGAGCTTGCTCTAACCATAATCTGACATTGTCGTGTTTAACGAGCGTGTCTAAGCTGATCAATACGACTTGCTCGGCATCAAACGGATTCATCCCTTCATCTTGTAACGCACTGACTCGCTGTGCATCAAATACGGCACAATGCATATTCACTCGTCGTAGCATCTCGACGAGCCATTGATGAATTAAGCTTTCAGGTACAATAATGACGATCCGAGTTGCACGACCACTTAACCGTTGTTTTTGCATGATCATCGCCGCTTCGATCGTTTTACCTAAGCCGACTTCATCGGCCAATAAAACACGGGGTGCAAAGCGATTACCGACTTGATTGGCAATATGTATCTGATGTTCGATTAAGTTTACGCGTGCGCCAGATAAACCCAGCAAAGGGGATTGCTGTTGTGCGTGTCGGGCTTTGAAGGTACGTAAACGCGCATCAAACCAATTGTATTTATCTAATTGCAGCGTGAATAATCGGTCTTCAGGTTGATTGATTTGTGTATGATGCGATAACTGAGTTTCAGCTAAAATCTGTGGATCACTGCCATCTTGATAATCGACAAGGTAATGCACAATACCGTTGGTGTCTTGAAAATCGAGCACACAAAATTCACGGTCATCCACGTCTTTACCTGAATCGCCTTTTTCGAGTAGTAATCGGATCAGGGGCGTCCCTTCGACAGAATACAGCTTGTCTTCTTGGATAACAGGGTAATAGAGTGTGATTTGACGAAGTTGAACATCAGCCACAACGCCTAATCCAAGTTCAGGTTGTTGCGAGCTGAGCCAGCGCTGGCCGATAGCAAATTGATTCATATATAAGTAGTAACACATTGGAGAAATAACAGGATTATTATGCCAGTATTTACGGTATTTTTCTGATAAAAAAAGAAAAACACTTAAATTGTGTAAAAATAAATCGACGAAGGACGCAATCTTCAATTAAGCAAAAACAAAACGGTCAAATAGTAATCTTTAAGACGGTTCAGCCACATTATCTAAGGCCTGCAGTTCGCCCATTTTGGTTAACAGCGTCAAACATTGCTGTGCATTTAATTGTGTGAGGTCGTCACTGTCGATATCCATACTGCGTAATGTGTCGTCAACCGCTACAGTATTGCCAGTATAACCCATCGACCAATCCGAGAATAATGGTTGTGTAATTTCTTCTCGACTAATGATATGTACCCCTTCATGTCGAAAATCTTCAGCGATTTTGTCAAATAGTGATTGCACGTTCTGCTCTTCACCTTCCAGAGCTTGTAAAAAATACTTAGCGTTATAAAACAACATCCCACATACATCTAAGGCATGATTATTAGTGCGTGCAGTGGTTAAAATTTCTTTGATATCTGATAATCGTAAATCTAATTCAGCGTGGCTTGTATAAATTAGTCTGATTAAACTCATTGGCATATTCTCCTCGTAAAAGTTCAATACAATTTAAGTATCGATAGGTAAAGAATATCGGCATCAAGTCGATAAACTTTATATTCAAAAACGAGTGTCAAGTAGGGCAAAAATGACTTCATTACATGGCTGTATCATTACCGATGAACCGCACCTTACAATTATCGATGATTTGATTGAGGATTTGGCTGAGCAGATATCCATGACAGTCTTATCGATAAACGAATCCCCCCGGAACGTAAAGACACAGATTTTGGCAATGGAGTCAGTCCAGCTAATCCTAGTCGTTAGCAACAATCTGCCTAAATCAATGACTTCGTTACTGCAAATGTTAAAACAAAAAAAACAATTTGCTTGCGCGTATATTGGTCAAACAGAACTCGATGGTTCGCGTATATTTGATTGGCAAGAATCATTCAGTGCGATACCGGATTTACTCTCGAGTAAAGGGATGCTGATGTTTTTGGCGGATTCGGCTAGGCATCGCCAGAAAGAAGTCTTGATGCACGAGGCAAAAATACATTTGTTAACGCAGCTGACACAATTGACGCGTTCAGAAATTACCATCGATCATTGTGTCGGGATGCTCAAAGACAGCTTAACGATGCTGTGCCAAGCTCCATATGTTTCGATTTATCATGAGGGTATGTCGTGTGAAATGTTTGCTAACGACTCATCTTGCGCCGTAATGCGAGCCGATGCGCAGTCTACTATCCCGGATGTTGTGCAACAAGCAATCACTGAGCAAAAGGTAAAAGTGTCCTTTGACGAAACCACATCTGATATTGTTGAGATACGGTGTTTCGACTCTACAATTGCCGGTAGCCTTACTTTTCCTATTATCTGTAATGGGAAAGTGATGAGTATTATTCAGTGTTATCTTTCACAAGATATGCTGGATACGATCACATTGGAAACCATTTCGTTGATTGAGCAAGCGTGTCATCAGTTGAACATTATTTTGGAACGGCTCGAAGCACAACACACCTTAGTGATCCAACATAATGAGCTCGCCAAGACGCTAAAAGAATTACAAACCACCAAAGCGCAATTATACCAAACAGAAAAACTAGCCGCTATTGGTCAGCTCGCTGCGGGTATTGCGCATGAAATTAATAACCCTTTGGCGTTCGTCGCTTCTAACTTTCAATCCCTAATGAAATATGTAGATACAATGGCCGAAGTGCTCAATGAACACCGTAATTTTTTACATACGATCAAGTCCGTCACGGAGCAAAAAATTGATTTTAGTGTGATTGAAGATAAGCAGCGACAATCTAATCTTGCCTTTATTCTTGAAGATGTCGATGATTTAGTGGCGGATTCAAAGGATGGCTTAGACCGAATACGTGAAATTATCGATAATTTATTGTCGTTTAGCCGCAAAGACGATAATGAACTGCAAGCCTATGACATCCATGCAGGCGTTACTTCGACATTAAAAATCCTCAATGCGAAGCTAAAAAAAGGCGTTGAAGTCGAGACTGATTTTCGTAGTGAACGAACAGTGATGTGTCAGCCGGGTCTAATAAATCAAGTGTTGTTGAACATTGTGCAAAACGCAGTAGATGCGATGGATGGACAAGGAAAGATTATGATCAGTACCTACGATACGGATGATGACTTTATTATTTCAGTGAGAGATAGTGGTCCCGGTATTCCAGATGGCGTGGTAAGACAAATATTCGATCCGTTTTTTACGACTAAAGAAGTGCAAAAAGGGACAGGTTTAGGCTTGTCGATATCACACGGCATTATTGAGCAGTATCAAGGGCGTATAACCGTTAACACGGAGCTTGGCGTATTTACTGAGTTTATGATTACGCTACCGGCCAAAGAACTCGTGGCGGGTTAGTGCTTGGCGTTATTTAAATAAAGATAACTTACCTGTCCAGATATCTTTATACATGACCCAATCACCTAACAAACTATACCAAGGATGTTTGAATGTTGCAGGTCGGTTTTTTTCAAAGACGAAATGACCAATCCAAGCAAAGCCATAACCAATCACTGGTAATGCCAATAAGCTCAACCATTGTTGGGTAATAATGGCAAAAACGAGAACTAATAACACGCCGGTTGACCCAATAAAATGCATTAACCTGCAGGTGCGATTTTTGTGTTCTTGCAAATAATAAGGGTAAAATTCGGCGAACGACGCGTAACCTTTCATGTGTATTACCGTGTAATTGATCGTATATTTGATGCTACAGGCAGGGTATGAAAAGGTCAATAATCTGGCATAATAGACTTGTTTTATTTTTAATTCCCCCCATTTATTAAGCATTGTCAGCAGACCGATAGAAGATATTATGAATACAGCTACCGCGATTACCTTAGATAATTTTCAACAAATATTACTCGAAGATTCCAAAGAAACCTTTATTTTAGTGCAATTTTGGGTGCCTGAGAGCCAAGCTTGTACTGAGATGACTCAGTTACTTGCAGGTATTACCGGGAAATATAACGATGTCATGATGTATACCCAGGTTAATTGTAATGAGCAGCAGCAGATTGCTAGTCAATTTGGCATCAAAAGCTTGCCTACCGTAATGCTAGTTAAAGATGGTCAGCCGGTGGATGGATTTGCAGGTATGGTTGATGAGACGCAAGTGGAAGACATGTTAGCGAAGCATCTACCACGACCGGAAGAGGCATTATTAATTAATGCGCAAGAAAAGCTAAATGCGGGTGATATTCAAGGTGCTTATCCTTTAGCGCAACAAGCTTATGCCATTAATCCACAAAACCTAGACTGCCAGTACCTGTTGGCTGATTGTCAGATTGATCTAGGCCAGATTGTGGCAGCCAAAGCGATTTTGGAAAATATTGCTTTAGCGGATCAAGATAATCGCTACTCTGTGCTACAAGGCAAAATAGAGCTCGCTGAGCAAGCCGCTGAATCACCAGAGCTTAAAGCGCTGCAAGCTCAATTAGAACTAGAACCAGAGAATCAACAAGTCAAAGTTGAACTAGCCGTTGCATTGCATGCTGCTCATCAAAACGAACCTGCACTTGAATTATTATATGCTGTCGTGCAACAAGACATGAGTTTTGGTGATGCAAAAAAACATTTACTCGATATGATTAATGCGCTGCCAGACGGTGAGCCATTAAAATCTAGTTATAGAAGAAAGGTTTATAGCCTTATGTATTAATTAATACTAAAAAACAATCGCAAAAACGTGAATTTTGCGTCATTTGTTGCTAGTATTCAGCCCTATTTTTTTACAGCAAGTATATTATGGCTAAGAACGTAGTTGTGCTAGGTACCCAATGGGGTGACGAAGGTAAAGGTAAGATCGTTGATTTATTAACGGAACGTGCCGCGTTTGTGGTTCGCTATCAAGGCGGACACAATGCAGGGCATACTCTGGTTATCGACGGTGAAAAAACAGTGCTGCATTTAATCCCGTCAGGTGTCCTGCGTGACAATGTTACGTGTGTTATTGGTAATGGTGTTGTACTAAGCCCAGAAGCGTTAATGACAGAAATGGCGATGCTTGAAGCACGAGATATTCCGGTCAAAGAACGCTTAGTGATCTCTGAAGCCTGTCCATTAATTCTGCCTTATCATATTGCATTAGACCAAGCGCGCGAAATTGCACGTGGCAATAAAGCCATCGGTACAACGGGTCGTGGTATCGGTCCAGCGTATGAAGATAAAGTATCGCGTCGCGGTTTACGTGTCGGTGATTTATTTAATGCTGAAGAATTTGCTGTAAAATTAAAAGAAATTTTAGCCTATCATAACTTCATGTTGACCGAATATTACAACGTCGACCCAGTTGATTTTGATGAAGTCTACGCAGCCTCTTTAGAATATGCCAAGATCTTGAAGCCGATGATTGTTGATGTCACCAGTTTACTTGATGAAGCGCGTATTGCTGGCAAAGAAATCATGTTTGAAGGTGCTCAAGGTACGTTACTTGATATTGACCACGGTACGTATCCGTATGTTACCTCGTCCAATACAACGGTCGGTGGTGTTGCCACTGGAGCTGGTTTTGGCCCATTAAACCTTGATTATGTATTAGGTATCGTTAAAGCCTACACGACACGTGTTGGCTCAGGTCCGTTCCCAACTGAACTTGCTTGTGAAGTCGGGCAACACTTAGGTGTTAAAGGTCATGAGTTTGGTGCTACTACAGGTCGTAAGCGCCGTACTGGTTGGTTTGATGCGGTCGTGATGAAACGTGCTGTGCAAATTAACTCAATTACTGGATTATGTTTAACCAAACTAGACGTATTAGATGGGCTAGAGACATTATCGATTTGTACCGGGTACCAAGACGCGCAAGGTAATATTAGCGATGTACCACCGATGGCAGCAGATGGTTATGAGTTGATTACGCCAGTTTATGAAGAGATGCCTGGTTGGACTGAAAATACGTATGGTGTGCAATCTTTTGCTGCATTGCCTGAAGCGGCCAAGAACTATGTTAAGCGCTTAGAGACCTTGACTGGTGTACCGATTGATATCGTATCAACTGGTCCTGATCGCAATGAAACCATCGTTTTACGTGACCCTTACGACGTGTAATCTCGGTTTAGGACTCACTCGTGTAGTCCGACTGTGCAATTAGTGGTTGTTCAAATTAGAGTAATTAGTTTAAGGTGTGCTGTTAGCGCACCTTTTTTGTATGAGTAGATAATATGAGTTCATTACGTCCCTTCCATTTAGCTTTTCCAGTCACTGATTTAGTCCTCGCCACTACATTCTATGGTGATTTATTAGGATGTGCCAAAGGTCGTGAATCTGAGCAGTGGATTGACTGGGATTTTTTTGGTCATCAAGTGGTTACTCACCTAGTGGCACAGATGCCCTCAGCACCGGCATATAATGCAGTCGACAATCATGCGGTACCTGTGCCGCATTTTGGTGTGGTGTTAACCTTAGAAGATTGGCAAGAGTTGGCGGATAAGCTAACAGCACATCAGGTTGAGTTTGTGATCGAGCCGTATACTCGTTTCAAAGGCGAAGTGGGCGAGCAAAGTACGTTGTTTCTGCTCGACCCATTTGGCAATGCCTTGGAATTTAAAGGTTTTGCTGATTTATCAGCTTTATTTGCTTCCTAATACACAGCACAAAACAGGCAATGCCGTGCGTTATTTAGTTAACAATACCTGCGCTTTGCCCCGACCATGACTTTCAGAGGCTGCATCTACCCCTGAATCATCAACATGAATTAATTGCAAATCGCCAAAGCGTCGCTCAGTGGTGTCATACCCCATAGCTTGTAACTCTGCTAATACCTCTGCCGGCATGCCTTTATGATAGCGTATTTGATTTTTGGGGAGTAATTGATGATGAAAACGAGGGGTATCTACCGCTTCTTGTGCGCTCATATCAAATTCCAATACATGTAAGATGGATTGATAAACACTGGAAATGATCGTTGTACCGCCTGGTGCTCCAGTCACTACTTTGACAGCATTATCTTGTAACACGATGGTAGGTGTCATGGAGGAAAGCATGCGTTTATAGGGTTGAATTTCATTGGCAACACCGCCAACAGCACCAAAGTAGTTAGGAACACCGGCTTTAACACTAAAATCATCCATCTCATTGTTGAGTAAAAAACCGGCCCCTTCGACAACCACACCATTGCCAAACCCTAAGTTGATGGTGGTGGTGTTAGATACAGCATTGCCAAATTTGTCCAAAATCGAGAAATGGGTAGTTTGTTCTGATTCTTTTAAGCCAGGACGGATTGTTTCGGTTGTCGAAATGCCGTTGCGTTTCACCCCACTGGCCCTAGTCGCAATGTATTCTGGATTAGTGAGTTGTGCGACGGGCACATTATAAAAATCGGGATCGCCTAAATATTCTGCGCGATCAGCAAATACACGCTTACCAATTTCAGCTAATAAATGGATATACTGTGATGAATTATGTGTCAGTCTGGGGTTACTGCTTGATTGCTCTGCATCAACGATGCGCGGGTTAAGCAAATCGAACATCTTCAACCACTGTGCAATTGCAATACCGCCAGAACTAGGTGGAGCTGCACTGACAATCGTATAATCGCGCCATGGAGTCACAACCGGTTGACGTTGCTGCGCGCTGTATCCCGCCAAATCGTCATAGTTGATTAAGCCATTATTGCGTTGCATAAAATCAACAATTAATTGCGCAGTTTTACCTTTATAAAAACCATCCGCGCCGTCATCACGAATTCGGGTCAATGTAGCAGCAAGCTCTGGTTGAATAAATACTTCGCCGGCAGTTACGCTTGCAAAATAATCTGCAAAATTCACATCAAGTTGCCGGGAGGTAATACGTTTAATGTAATTTTGCACGTTACGAGCCAGCTTGGGATGAACAACAAAGCCATTTTGAGCTAAGTCTACAGCAGGCTGCACTAAACTGGCCCATGGCAAGGTACCGTATAGTTCATGCGCTTTGACCATTCCTGCAACCGTACCGGGTGTACCAGAGGCGAGTGCTCCATATAGGCTTTTTAAACGCTGTACATTGCCATCCTCGTCCAAATACATGTCACGAAAGGCAGCTTGCGGTGCTGTCTCTCGATAATCAATAAAATCATTCCCCGACTCGGTATGGATAACCATAAATCCACCCCCACCGATATTTCCCGCTTCAGGTAGTGTGACCGCAAGAGTAAATTGCACTGCAATAGCAGCATCAATGGCGTTACCACCTTGCTGTAGTATTGCCATGGCCACATCGGAGCTATAGCTATCAGGGGCGGCGACGGCCATTGCTTTTAAGACAATGGGCGCTTGTTTGGTTTGTGTCATTGTTGCCGTTGGACTGTTTGTCGTTGCACTGTTTGCCATTGCACTGTATACAAGCGAGCTCATTGTCATTGCACAACAGGCTGTCACAATACCTGCACCGGTGATCAATCGTTGTAACATAATCGGTTGTCTCATTATCGTTATTCCCTCAATGTGGTTATGCCACGAATATGGCACTGGTAATTGTAAATGCAACGACACTCAACCCACCTGCAAATAATGCGTAAGGTAGTTGAGTGCGAACGTGAGTTAATAAATCACAGCCTGCGGCAATTGATGAGACGGCTGTGGTGTCAGAAATCGGCGAGCAATGGTCACCAAATACGCCACCACTTAATATGGCAGCGACTACTAATGACGGGGGCAACCCTAATGTTTGCACTAATGGGATCCCAATAGGAATCAAAATAGCGAACGTGCCCCATGATGTCCCGGTTGTAAATGACATAATACCGCCGGCAATAAAGAGCATAGGTACGACTAAAAACAACGGTAAATAATCACCAACCAAACCGGCAACAAATAATCCTGTGCCTAATATTTTTAAACTGGCGCCTAGTGAAATAGATAATAAAACAATGGTCACTAGTGGTAAAATTTCGCCCATACCTTTAAACGCGATACTCACCACTTCTTTATGAGAAAAACGGCGATACACAATCAATAATACGTAAGCGACACTACAGGCTAAAAAAGTAGCATATAACACGGATTTACTGCCGCTACCTTGTGTTAAATCACCGTTTCCTGTCCACCACATAAAGCCTAGCATCGTGATAACCATAGTCATTAAAGGGAATAGCATGAAGCGTGCTTTAGCGCCCTGATCAAGTACGATGTCCTCAGGATCGCTGCGTTCACATTGTGCTTCTTCTGCTAACATCGGGCCATGGACTTTATCGGACACGATGGTGTATGCAACAATTAGAAGAGTAAAAATCGCGTAAAAATTAAACCACACACTGCCCCACAAAATACTCACAGGAGAGGCATCTAATTCATAGGTATTTAATAGGCCTAGGATAAATGCGCCCCAACCATTGAGTAGGATTAAGATGCAAATAGGCGCGCTGGTACTGTCAATCACATAGGCTAGACGGGCGCGACTCATGTTAAATTTGTCGTATAATCCTCTAGCTAGAATGCCGGATGTTAAGACACTGAGATTCGACTCAACAAACACAGCGATACCGGTAAACATTGTAATACCGCCTACATGCTGGCGAGTTTTAGCGATACCTAGCTGCATGATCCGTTGCACTGTTGCACTGACGCCACCGGAATCACGGATCAGTGCAAGTAATGCACCGACTAATATCGAAAATAACAAAATACGCGTATTTCCGCCACTACCTGCCACATCAACAACTCGGTCTAATGTGCTGATCGGCGTTAACCAAATACTTTGATTGCTGTCCTGAATGAGCACTAATAATTCGGAAGAAAGGAGTGCGATAAATAATGCGGCAATGACTTCTTTTTTCCAAAATACAATGATAATAGCCAACATTGGCGGAAGAATGGATAACCAATCCATGAATACCTCGATTGTTATTGTTATAAGTGCATTGTGCCTAGTGTTGTGATGTGTGTCTAGCGGTGCAACACACTTTCATAGATTAAGCTCATAATACTACCATACCGGCCTGTTTCAAACTCTCGTCCGGCAAAATCAAAGCGTTGTGCATCGCCGACTACTTGGCTATGACGCATGTTGGTCAGTAATACAATGACTAACTCATGTTCAGGATCTATCACCGTTGCAGTCCCTGTCCAGCCGGTATGGCCAAACGCTTGGGATGAGGCATAAGGGCCGAAGTGCCAAGTATTGGCTCCTTGCCCCGATCGTCGCCAGCCTAATGCAAAATGAGAGTTACGTTGTGTCGGTTGAATAAACGTCGCTAAAGTGTGCTGCGAAAATAATTGCTGTTGAGCATAACCACCGCCATTGAGTAATGTTTGCCCCAGCACAGCCAGGTCAGTGGCACGACTAAATAATCCAGCATGCCCAGAGACGCCTTGCATACTATAGAACGCTTTTTCATCATGCACTTCACCGCGCAATGTAGCGGTGCGAATATTCGGAAAATCAACACGCCCACCACGAGTATTACCATGAATTTCAGTTGCAGCAATTGAAGCGACAGAGATACCTTTGTCGAGCGGGGTAAATAGCGTATGTGATAAACCTAAAGGAGCAAATAAAGTGGATTCGACATAGGCATCTAATGCTTGCCCAGTAATGCGCTCGATGAGCAGCCCTAAAATCATAAAATTGGTATCAGAATATTGATGTTGGCGTTGTAACGGCAGGGAAAACGGCACTTTGGTTAGTAACAACTCGGCGGTACGGTTTTTTTCTTGGCTGAACATGTGCTGGCCTAACTGATTATCCGGTTTATAAAATTGCACTTCGGCTGCAAATCCCGATTGATGCGATAACAGGTCGCGCACCGTTCTAAACTCTCGTCCATTACCAATAAACTCAGGCAGATAAAATTGTACTGGTAGATTTAAATCAAGCTGTCCTTGGCTATGTAGGTGCATTAACGCTAAAGTAGTGGCAAAAGTTTTGGTATTTGATGCCAGATCAAACAATGTATCAAGCTGCATGGGCTCATTGATCATTGTGCTGCTCTGTTCGCTCGTTGCTGCAACCCGCTGAGCAAAGCCATACGCGCTATGTTTAATGATCTTACCTTCATGCAGCACAAGTAACACGGCGCCGGGAAATCCATTCTCAATTTCTTCATTAATGAGTCTGTCTACAGCGCTAAAATTAACGATTTCTTCCGGAGCATCTTCGACGATTGTCGGATAATCAATACCCACTAATAATTGTGCACCTTCAGGTTGTACATTACTGACTTTGAGCGTGTTTGTCCCAGTTTGGGTGCGTTTAGTTAACGCATATTGATATTCATAAAAAGGCTGAAAGGGCTGTGCGATATTCAGTGTTTGACCGTTCACTTGCACAGTAGCGTGTGTGGCATCTTCGGTATATAAAAAGATATTTGATTGCCCGGCAAGCGTCTTGAAGGCCGTGCGATCATTTACCAATGCTCGTTTAGAGCGTTGTTGTTGAGGAAATATAACGACTGATTGTTGTTTGGCTTGCCATGTTTTTTGCCGTTGCTGCAGCGTGTTTAGTGGCCCAAGTTGGTCGAAGGCACTGCTAGATTGAGTATCGATATTGACTTGATACTGAGCAAGTAATCGCTCAGCCTGTTGGGGTTTGTATTTATTTAGTAATGCCAGTATCGTCGCACTGGTGAGGGGATCGGCGACTGCGCTTTGTTGTTGTGGCAAAAAATGCATTTGAAACGCACGGATCACATTACTAGTATGGCTATCTAATACGCCGGATAATTGCGTTTGATAACCATACGCAGCTAATGCTTGTTGCAGCCATAACACGCTGGGTGTTTGAGCGGTAAATGTCTGTACATAGGTTTGTTGTGTATCACGCTCATACCAAGCACCGATACCGGCTTGGTAGAGCTGGTACCATGGAAAGTTGGGGCCTGGGTCGCTTTTACGTTGTGCAGCGATATCTGCATGTCCAATAATTGCTGTAGGATCGATATCTGGATGACGGGATAATATATCCTTTATGAGTTTGATTGTTAAATCAATTTGCTTAGGGTCGAATTGGGGGAATTGACATATTCGATTGGCTCCAGAGCGATTGTTGAGATGATCATCGGGGTGATATTGACAGGTAGGTACGTTGACAATTTCAATGCCAATTGAGGAATCATTTAAGCCTTCCCGACCTTGCCAGTAACTTTTACCTGCATGCCATGCCCGGTCCGATTCATCTACCAATTGTAAGACGTTTAATGCCGATTGAGCATAACTTGGATCATTTGATTCGGGGATCAAATAATGCGAACTGAGTCCTCCTTCATCCACTAATGCACTCACCGAGTCTTTAAAATCAATGGCGGTATAATGCAGCACCAATGACTTTACCCGATGCCCATAATTTTGTGATGGGAGCTGCTGGTAGGTAGATGCGCAGCCGACGAGTAGTAACCAGCTGACAGCTACTGTTAGTAATACACGAGACATTGGTTTCATTGAGTTGCCTTCTAAGCCTTCGGCATCAGTTGATTAGATTGCAAATAGGCCTGTTGTGCAGGCATGCTAGCAACAGTGCTAGCGATAGCATCTTGGATATTATTCATGTGACCCACCATCTCTTGAGCACTCATATTATCGGCTAATGGGTGATAATGATCAGGGGCGATCCCTTGTCCATGAAAAACAGAAAACCAACTCAGCTCATCAAATAACTCGTTGTTATTGCGAATGATACGACCGGTGTGTTGATACATGTCGATTTTGTGTGTCAGTGAATCTGGAATGGGCATCGCTTTGACATAACGCCAAAACTCAGTGTCTTCTCTCTGGGTCGCTTTGTAATGCAAAATGACAAAGTCGCGAATAGCATCAATTTCTTCGTTAGTGTGTTTATTATACTGGGCTACATCTAATGCGTTGATTTGTTGATGTGGAAATAAACTTAATAACCGCATAATCGCCGCCTGAACTAACTGTAATCCGGTTGATTCCAACGGTTCGATAAAGCCAGCGGACAAACCGATTGCAACGACGTTATGCACCCATGCTGCTCGGCGTTTACCATTTTGCCAATGTATTTCACGCGGGTCGCCCACCGCAGGGCTAGGTAAATGCTGTGCAAGCTGGTCTATTGCTGTCTGAGTGTCCATAAATCGACTAGAAAAAACATGTCCATTGCCGATGCGATGTTGCAGTGGAATTTGCCATTGCCAACCGGCATCACGAGCCGTTGCTTTGGTATACGGCAAGATATCAGCAAGGCACTGACTGGGTTGCGCAATAGCTGAATCACAAGGCAGCATATCTCGCCAATCTTCATAGCCACTGTGCAATGCTTCCTCAATCAATAATCCTTTAAAACCGGAGCAATCAATATAAAACGGCGCTTGTATCTCCGGATGTTGCTTGAGTATGAGACGGTTAATGGAGCCGTCTGGATGTTTGGTTACTGCCGTCACAGTATCGTCAATATGGATCACACCGCGCTGCATGGCATACGTTTTTAAAAAATCAGCGTATTGGGTCGCATCAAAATGATAAGCATAATTAAGTTGCTTGTGGATCGCTGATGCATGTGCATCAGGACGAGCAAATTTTGCCTGATTTAACGCATGGTATTCTAAATTGTAGGCGCTAATAGGATGTGGTGTTTTGAGGGTTTGTGCCCGCAAGTAATAATGATAAAAAGGCACACCATAAAAATTCACACCGTATGGCCCAAACGGATGCGCATATTGACTACCACGTTGTTGCCAATCAAGAAATTGAATCCCGAGTTTAAAGGTGCCAGAAGTAGCTCGAATAAACTCATCTTCATCGATGCCTAGCATATTATTAAATTGGCGGATTTGTGGGATAGTTGCTTCACCGACACTGACTGTACCGATATGACTGGATTCAATTAAGGTAATTTGAGTGAGGGCAGGATTGGTATTTTTAGCTAATGCAGCCGCCGTCATCCAACCTGCAGATCCGCCACCTACAATCACGATACTGTCCATCGGATGTTGTTGATTCATCGCATCGCTCTCCCTGTCAAATAAGCAAACAAATAAGTATTTCCTGTGAATTGTGATCACAAAGCTATTCTAGAATACAACAAAAAAGGTACTTAACAAAACCTGCTTAAGTACCTTTTTTTACTGGATGTTACATTACCAATTTATGTCACTTAAAAGTTATAAGCGGCATTAAGCGTAATAGAACGTCCTCGAGGATCCGCAACACGAGGGTCAAATGCTGCCCCTGGCGAATAATCGTTTTGGTGGGCAGTAAACGGGGGATCAGTATCAAATAAGTTTTTGATGCCGACCGTCAGCTCGGTATTCTCAATGCCAGAATACTGCATGGAATAGTTAAAAATCATATAACTATCCACATCACTGTCATAGTTACTGGCAAGCGCTAACGCAGCAGGATCACCCGATGCAATGCCTGGAGGCGCTTCATCTTCATACCCATTTCGATAGATTTGGGTTAAGCGATGTTTAAAGTCACCATATTCATAGCTAAAGGTCATGGTGTGTTTCCAACGCAATGGAATATTACCGCGAGAATGGGTGCCCACTAGATTTGGCCCAAAATCAGAGGTATCTAATAGTTTTTTCTTATCTTCAATAAGATAAGAACCATTAAAGTTTACCGCCCAATTGCCCGGTCCATATTCACCAGTGGCTAACATACCTAATTCAACCCCACTGGTATTGCGCTCACCCGCATTAATATAGCGCAAATCAATCGATTGAATATCCCCGCTACTGTCGCGAATAAAGTTACCTGCGAAGGTATCATAGTTATTCAAGATATCTTGAAAACCTGGGATCTGAATGGTGCCGTCAATCACAATACTCCAATAATCGACATTCACACTGAAGTTATCATTCATCGCATAGACAATACCAAGTGAGTTTTGAGTTGATTCTTCCGGTCCTAAATCCTCATCACCACCAAATATACGCGTAGGTTGAATTGGCGTATTACAGGCTGCGACCGCAGGGTCTATAACACCACCTGGACAATCTCTTGGATCTGCAAGATCTTGCCCTGTGTAGGGTTCTTCGGTCACACCATTAAATAACTGATTAAAGCTAGGGACTCTAAAACCGGTACTGGTGGCACCACGGATTAATACTGTTTCGTTTGGACGGTACGTAAACCCAAGTTTGGGGTTAGTGGTACCGCCAAAGCCTGAATAATGATCGTAGCGCACGGCTGCGTTTAGTTCTAACTCAGTCGTTACCGGTAGGATCGTCTCGACAAAGACCGCTGATATATTACGGTCGACACCCGATAAGGCATTACCGTTATCAAACGGCGCGCCATAGATTCTGGGGCGTTCATCTGCTGCACGGGCATCACCATTAAAGCTGTACGCTTCTTTACGGATATCCACACCTGCGGCAAACAAAATAGTGTCATTGTCCATACCAAATTCTATACCGGTATCACCAGAAATAGAGGCATCGAGTTGGGTCAATGTGGTTTTACCACCAAAGAGTTTCACGCCACGCGCAGAACCATCTTCAAGAGCAGCTAAGCCCTCTGCGGTTTGGCTTTGGCCAGGTAGCAAGAATGGACTGATCAAGCCTGAACCGATCGCATATTTTAGATTGTCCACATAATGATAACCATTACCTAGCTCAGATACTGCTTCGTTAGCAGAACGTGATAAACCAATTTTGTAATCCCAATCTTCATAGACCCCTTCTAAGCCTAATTGGATCTTGTATGAGTCAGTAGTCGTTTCAATTTCACGCGGACCACACTCGATACAACGCCAGCGATACGCAATTGGCGCACCAATATTTAACTGGTCTGCACCGTAATATGACGATAAGGCATCAACAATATATTGATACGATGCGCCCGTAGAAGGGTACCAACCACCACCGCTAGTCCAATCACCATTACCGATTGCCCAAGGGGTTATTTGATTTGGTTCAAAGACTTTATTGGACACTACTTTGGAACCAACAAGTTCGATAAATCCTTCCAAATCATCGTTTATTTTAAGTGTACCGCGGGAGACTAAATCAAAGCTCTCTACTGGTTGCTGTAACACAGCAGCACGAGGGTAATCCCAAGCACAACTCACACCAGTATTGCGATCACGATTCCACAATGCTGCGGCATCATCACCCATTAATTCAACTGCATCACACCCAGGTTGTCCTGGAAGCGCGAGCACGTTAAGTACATCATTTTCAAGACCGGTATTAGGATTGATTAATCCACTACCAACCAAATTATAATGTGAGCTAGTGGGATCATTTGGGTTACTAAAGCGGTCATTGACTGACGCAAATGCCCCCCCTCGAGTATCCGCGGATAAACCACGAGTCGGCTGAAAAGTATTGGTGAAATCGCGATCAATACCACGCAGTATTTCGGATTTTTTGAAGGAGACGGATGACATAATGTTGTAGCCATCGGTGTTGATATCACCTGCACCTGTTAAAAAGTTAAAGCGATAGATATTACCACTACCTTGAGTGGTATGGTCAGCAAACGCACTGACCTGACTACCTTGAAAATCTTTACGGAGGATAAAGTTAATTACTCCACCAATGGCATCTGTGCCATAAATAGCGGAAGCCCCATCGCGGAGTATTTCGACTCGTTCAATGGCTGCAAACGGGATTGAGTTTAGATCGACCGAACGACCTTTAAGGCCATGGGATGCGACGCGTCGACCATTCAGAAGGACGAGGGTTGAACCAACACCTTGTTGGCGCAGGTTAGCACTTGAAGCACCGTTATTCCCTCGCTCTTCCCCCCCGACAATACCTGCGTTACTGGCGAGGTTATCATTGGAGTTAGAGGCAATATTAAGTTGTAACATCAGCTGTTCTGCGGATGTAATACCTGCAGCATCAATGTCTGCTTTGGTGACAACGGTGAGAGGTAGGTCACCTTCATAACTGGTCCGTTTGATACTCGACCCGGTGACTTCTATTCGTTCTACTGATTCTTTGGTAGTATTTTGCGCATCCTGAGCTAAAATCGAACTACTAAACCCAGAAATAGCTAATACCAATGCAATTTTATTCAGTTTCATTGTGTATTCTCCATTGTGTAGTATGTATGTTGTTATTCGATCAATGTAGTGTTTCTGTAGATTGTGAATAACAAAGAATGATGGTTATATATCATTCAATTCTAAATTAGCACATTGTAATGATAGATACTAATGCGATTTGTAACGAATAATTTCATTTTCGATTGATGTTATAACACGTTTAATATCAATAACTTAATTTATTAAAGGCTTAAAAATATCAATGGCTATATTTTTTAAAATAATATTTACTTGTAGCGTTGTGATTAGTTTATCGTTTAATGCATTCGCTGAAACGAATCCGAGAATGATGCTTGGCCAAAAATTAATGCTAGATATACGTTATTTCTGTGCAGATAATACCCCCAGTAAGCAATGCCGCAAGCCAGTTACGCAGTTACCTGATTTACTTAAAGATGTGTTTAAGCGGCATCATATTGGTGGGGTGATCTTATTTACTGAGAATTTAACAACGCCAACACAGATCCAACAACTAACGAAGCAACTTCACGCATTAGCGACCGAACCACAATTACCCATGTTAATAGGTATTGATCAAGAAGGGGGGCGGGTAGCGCGTTTACCGACTGATTTTTCACCTGCGTTTGCAGGAAATATGGCAATCGGTGCGACTTATGCTAATGATAAGACCCGTTTTGCAAAAGACATTGGCACGATGATTGGCCGCGATTTAGCGTCATTGGGGATTAATGTTAATTTTGCGCCGACCATCGATGTAAACGCCAATCCAGACAACCCCGTTATCAATGTGCGTTCTTACGGTGAGTCTGTAACTAGCGTCAGTGCTTTAGGCGCCGAATTTACCACTGCTTTGCAGGCACAATCGGTTCTTGCTGCGATTAAGCACTTTCCTGGCCACGGTGATACACATGTCGATAGTCACACTGGACTGCCCCGTGTTGAACATGACCGAGCGACCATTTTAGCGCAGGATGTTGCGCCATTTGCGCATATCATTCAACACTCTCAACCCGCACTTGTGATGACCGCTCATATTCAGTATCCGGGTTTAGATAACACTACCTTGTTGACTCAATCCGGCCAACAAATAAGACCCGCGACGTTATCAAACAAAATTTTGACCGGTTTATTACGTGAACGTCTTCAGTTTGATGGACTCATTATTACCGATGCATTAGATATGGCTGGCATTGCGCAATATTTTCAACCATTGGATGCCGTCATAGAGACGTTTTCGGCTGGAGCGGATATCGCATTGATGCCGTTTACTATCCGTAATCTTGATGATATCAGACAGTTTGATACGTTTATGACAGCATTATATGAACGGATACGTTTAGCCAGTGATAAAGCCAAGTGGGTTAATTCTTATGAGCGGATCGCACGAACCAAAGCAAGCTTAATCGCGCAGGCCAAGCAGCCCAATCAGCTTGCTAAGCAAGCAGTTACAATGGCAGATAAACAGCAACTTGCCACTCAATTAGCTAGAGCAAGTGTGACACAAGTCAGTGGCGATGTTGGCATATTAAATGGCACAGCATCTAAGCGCATTTTATTAGTCATGCCGGATGCGTTACGGTGTGCAGGCATGCGCAAAGCACTGCAACTGCACGCCCAAGCACATGCCATTGACTGTATGAATACGACGACCTTAGTCGCTCAAGATCCCCGTTTACACTCTTCATACCTGACCCAATTTGATGTAGTGATCGCAGGCGATATTTCGCCGCAGATTAGTTTGGCAGAAATGGGCGGGATGGATGATTTATCGCAATTGTTAGCACAGCAAGGCAAACGTAATTCATTGACCCAGCAACACGATTATATTCGACATGTATTTAATCGTGTATCAGCGACAAGTAAACGTATATTTGTGGCATTAAGAACCCCTTACACCATCGTAGACTGGCAAGCGATGACTGATGCCACATTTGCTATTTATGATTATCGGGTTGATGAAAGCACTTTGCATAGCACTAGTCTGGAGGCGTTTGTGTATTATTTATTTAGTGAGCAACAGGCACCAGGCCGATTACCGGTTTCTTTGCCAACACCGCCGGGTTTACACTAAACTCAATAACTGCTGTAAATCAACTGTGTGTCCGTGGGGATGTTGGAATATCAACTCCGCAGGTTGCTCCGGTCGCAGGCAGGCATATTCTGACAATAATTGATAATGGGCTAACGATACTTCAATAAAGCCTCGCTGCGTTGACGCATCCCCAATAGATTCGATGATCGCCTGGCCTAGCTCGTTATAATTGATGGTCACATCAATCACAAAGCCGTGATTATCGGTCTGGATACGCAATTCAGTTAGTTTGATATCAACATAAATGTCATCTTGTTGCTCAGGAATACACCAGTAAATGTGCTGGTCAGGACAAGGTGGCTGGGAAATTAACAGCGCATCAATAATTGTAAAAAACGTCAAGACATTCATCCTCCGCGCCATTTGACGTAACGGGTCGTTTGGATAAACACCCGACTCAATCAAAATCGTACTGATCCCTCGACCACTAATATTATCACCAAATGATCGAGCCGAAAACGTGTCGGCAAAGCGGGCAATATGCCCATCAACGTATTGGGTTAAGATAGGATAAGCAGACTCAATAAGATGCATGGCTCGAGCTCTGGCTGTGGTGACGGTTTTTTGCTCATCTCCTACTGTGGCTAACAGAGCAACGGTTGAGGTAGCGGCTTGTGAACCAACACTATGATAGGGATTTTGATCATGTAAATTAAGCACACAATCGGGTCGAATTGTGTCGATCAGTGTATCTAAGATACGGCCCTCAGGACTTTGTAATGCAAGCGCATCACGGTTGATATCAATATATTGTGCATTACAGCGAGTTTGTTGTGCTGCACCATCGGGATTGAGCATGGGCACAATATGAATACTAAGATGATTCTGCCAATCGTTGAGATCAGGCAAACAATCGGCAGTATGCTGGGTGAGCAAATGGACAAAATCCATGAGTGCTGCAGTTGCGGTTGACTCATCGCCATGCATTTGGCTCCAGAGTAAAATCCGCTGAGGACCATGTCCAAGACGTAAATGATAAATGGGACGCTGCTCAAATGACACATAGGTATCGACGAGTTGTACATCAGGATACGCCAAGACTTGTTGAATAACAGGTGCAAGTTTATCCGGTGTAATATGTGACGCCGTTAATGGTGAAAAATGCTGCGACGTAAATAACGTATTGATGATCTCGTGTGCAATCATGGTAATGAGCTTCCTTTAAACCCGAGCATTGTTCTGATTAGCTAATACAGATTACTAATACAATAGATAAGCTAGTCTAGTGCGTTTGTAAGTATTCAATCCTTCTTGCCAGCTTGCACGAATCGATGCGGCTGAGTCGCCTGCCAACAACGATCGACGCAATGTATCAGTGCCCGCTAATTTATCAAAAAAATCATCAGAGGTAATCAATACTAACTGTTGCTGTCGTGCTTGATTGAAGACCTCAATGAGCAAATCTAACGAAAATCCGTCTATCGGTTGTGGGTAATCATGGATCAACAAACTGGCAATGGCGGTATCTTGCCATTTTGGATGAGGAGCCGAGTAGGGCAGACTGATAGGGGTTTGCATACTGTGTGCAGACGAAACGGGTAATTTAATTGTAGGGTGACCGAGCATCTGAAAGGGATGTTCAGTGCCACGTCCGACGCTGATCACGGTGGGTTCAAACAAACACAACGAGGCGTACCATTGAATAGCATTTGCGTTGGGTAAATTAGGACTTGGAGGAATAGGTAAGGTATAAGTCATGGATTTGTCATAGCCCAATACAGGGATCACAGTTAAATCTAATGCATTCGCAGATTCAATCCACGCCTCTCCTTTAATCATCTGAGCCAGTTCACCGACGGTTAAGCCATGTACCAGCGGGATCGGATGCATTCCTACAAATGACTGCCAGCGCAAATCTAACACAGGACCATCAATGAATTGCCCGTTGGGATTGGGGCGATCTAAAATAATCATTTTGGTTGCGTACTGAGCGGCGGCGTCCATTGCGTAATGCATGGTCGATATGTAGGTATAAAAACGCACACCCACATCTTGGATATCAAAGATCAACACATCGACATCTGCCAACATTGCTTGGCTTGGGGCTTTGTTTTTACCATACAATGAAATAATGGGTAAGCCGGTGGTCGGGTCGGTATTATCATTGATGATCTCACCAGCACCTTTGTTACCTCGAAAGCCATGTTCAGGTGCAAATACTTTTACCACATTGATATCATGTTTTAATAACACATCAACGAGGTGAATAGATGATCCGTCATTGAGTTGTACTACTGATGTTTGGTTAACAATCAGCCCGACTCGTTGACCGTGCAATAACGGTAAATACGCGTCTAGTTGTGCAGCGCCAACCATAACCTCGCTGGGTGGTATTGTTGTGTCGGAGTCTTGTTTAAGCGTTGGTTGTTCTGTAGTTTGTATGCACCCACTAACCCATAGTGTCAGGCTCAATAAAATTGTGCGCCAAACATAACGATGCCATCGGGTATTATTCATTGCCTGCTCCATTGCCTGCTCCATTGGCTGCTTCATTGGCTTTAGTACTGTTTGAATTAGAGTCTGCGCCATGCAACACCTCTTTGATAGCTAGTCGCAAAAATCCGGCATGACGCGCCAACAAAGCGTCACCCGTCACTACGTCCACTTGCGCTAAAATCATCAAAATAGCCAGTTTGGCTTGATAGTTAGCCTGTAACAATGTGCTTAAAGCAAGCTGTTCATCACATCCTGTCGCTTCGATTACAATTCGTTGAGCACGAGCTTTGAGTTTTGCATTTGATGCATTCACATCCACCATTAAGTTGGTAAATGTTTTGCCGAGTTTGATCATGCTGGCTGTACTGAGCATATTCAATATGAGTTTTTGTGCAGTACCCGATTTCATTCGCGTCGAACCTGTTAAGATCTCAGGACCGACGGCAGCGCAAATACTGATCTGAGCTAATGTATTGATTGAACCAGCAGGATTGCAGCTGACACTGATCGTTGGTGCACCTAATGCGTTGGCATAAGTTAATGCACCAATAACATAAGGCGTTCGACCAGAGGCGGCAATGCCAACAAGTACATCGTGTTGGGTAAATTGAATTGCACGTAAATCCTTTTCAGCTGCTGCTAGGTCATCTTCTGCGCCCTCCACAGCCTGCGTGAGAGCATGTTCACCTCCGGCAATAATGCCTTGAACGAGATCATCGTCAACACTAAAAGTAGGGCGACACTCCACAGCATCTAGCACCCCTAATCGACCGGAGGTGCCGGCACCAATGTAAATCAGTCGTCCACCGTCTCGTAGTTGCTTGACGATAACATCAACAGCATGACTAATTGCAGCGGTACACTGGGCAACAGCAAGCGGAACCTGTTGATCAGCTTGATTGATTGTTTGGATAATGGATGCCGTTGATTGCATATCAATATCCATTGAATCTGGGTTGCGATTTTCCGATAAAATAAGGGTTAATTCATCAACACTAACTTGAGTCATCCGGGTTTCGCTGATTGCACTAGTTGATTATCAATCCAAGCACGAACACGTCGTTCAAGGATCGTCATAGGCAATGCTCCACCGCCCAAAATGATGTCGTGAAACGCACGGATATCAAATTTTGAACCGAGTGCTTGTTCTGACATTGCACGTAATTCTTGGATTTTTATCATACCAATCTTGTAGCCCGTTGCTTGTCCGGGTAACACTAAATAACGTCTAATTTCAGATTGAGCCTGTTCACTCGTGATCGCTGAATTTTCTAAAAAATACGCAATAGCTTGCGCTTCACTCCATCCTTTAGCGTGTAATCCGGTGTCGACAACCAAACGCATCGCCCGCCACATCTCTGAACCTAATCGGCCAAATTCAGATAGTGAGTCTTGATAAGTGCCAGGCATCTCTTTGGCTAGCCATTCAGAATATAGTGCCCAACCCTCGCCATAAGCGTTTAAATAGGATTGTTGGCGGAATGTTGGGATCCCTTGCAGTTCTAATGATATGGCGATTTGCATATGATGACCCGGTAAACCTTCATGATACGCGATCACTTCCAGTTGTCGTTTGGGCATGGCTGTCATATCGGATAAATGGGCATAGAATACACCGGGTCTGGAACCATCAGGTGTGCTGGGTGAATAGTGTTGTGCTGCACCCGGCTGTTCTCTGAATGCTTCGACGCGTTTAACCACCATATCGGCTTTGGGTAAAATCCCAAAGTAATCCGGTAACACTGCTTTAATTTTGTTAATCGCAGCGGTGGCATCATCAATATAGCCTTGGCGACCCGCATCGGTGTTAGGATAATACAAACGTTCATCGTCTTTACTATCACGCAAAAATACAAAAAACTCAGCTAATGAGCCCGTGAAGCCGAACTCTTCTTTGATTAGGACCATTTCACGTTTTAACCGTGCTACCTCTGCTAAGCCAATGTGGTGAATTTGATCGGAGCTGAGCGTCGTCGTTGTTTGATTAGCTAAGCGTTGATTATAATAAGCTAGACCTTGTGGTAATGCATTGACCCCTTGAGCTTTGGCTGTGGCATTCACTTTGTCAGTTTGTTGCCATGCAATTAAGCGTTGATAGGCGGGCTGTAAATCATTGATTAATGCAGCCTTAATGGACTGAGTAAATGCTGTAGCTTGAGTTTGATCTAAGATGTCACTCTCAAGTAACTTGTTGATTTTGACTTGAGCATCGGCCCATATCGCACTGTCTGGGCCTTCGGTAAAGGGCGCGCCGGTAATGATTTTTTGAGATTCTGCAATCACTGCATCAAAAGCAAAATATGGCGGTCGTACGCCTTTTTGCGCGATTGCTTTAGACTGGGTAATTAGTTGGTCTATCGCTCGGGCACTACCTGACACGCGTTGCTGATAATCAATAAGGTCTTGGATATTGTCGACCTTATGCACAGCAATCAATAATTGCGGAAACAAACTATGCACAGCATTCATCTGCTCAAATATATAGCTGTTATCAATAAAGGCATATTCAGCGATAGCTTGTTCAGCTTGATATACCCAATAATCATAAGAGATCTTGCCACTGTCGCTTAATTTAGCGTAATCGAATTGTTGTTTAAGCTCAGCTAAATTTGCTTGTTTGGTTGCAATGCTTTGCGCCATTGCTTCAGCTGAAAAATCATCGATCTCACCTTTACGCTCACTGCGACCTAGATACGTCAAACCGATTGGGCTTTGCATGACTTCTAATTCATATTTGATTTCAAACCAGGCGTTTAATCGAGCGGTTTCTGCGTTAGTAATTGGAGTAGCAATATCACTTATAACAGTATTATTGCTAGATTTTGCTTCGCTGGTTGTAGCATTGTATAAACCGGTTTGGCTGCAACCACACAGGACGAGTGACGTGGTGATTGCAAAGAGTGTTTTACGCATAGTATGAATTCCTTTTTTATTATTAAATGAGTGATAAAGCGCTTAATTCCGAATGTTTGTTCATGCTCTAGATGCGCTTGTTCCATTGGGAAATCCTGCAACGCAGATTGCGGCAAACGTGCCACAACATAGCTGCCATGTAAATCCAATATCCAAACCAAAGACATATGGTTGCATCATTAAAGGCACCAAAAACCCGACAATTAATGCGCCGGTCATGCTTCGTGGTGTGCCACGCGAGCTGAGCAGTGTGACAAAATAGACACCCAGTAATCCACTGTATGAAAAAACCATAACCGATAAAGCAAAAGATAACAAAGGCATATCGGAATATTGTTGTAAATAAAAACACAGGGCGGCCATCGCACCAAGGGCAAGGCCAACGCCGAGCATACTTAGACGACTGAACTGCAACCATTGGCGTTCACTAATGATGGTGCCTCTATGTTGAAACGCCGGTTTTAGTAAATCTTCGATGATGACCGAGGACATCGCATTGAGGCCTGAATTTAACGTGGATAATGCCGCTGCAATAATCCCTATAGTGACCCAGGCTTTTATGCCAGCAGGTAAGGTGGTCAATACGTAATGCATAAATACCGTGACGGTTTGGCCGGCAAATTCAGGCACAACATCGGTTTCAGGGGATAGCATTAAATCCGGTCGTTGGTAGTACACATATAATAATAACCCGATGGTCAAAAAGAGCAGCATGACGGGGATCAATAATACAATTGAAAAAAGCATCGCCTGGGCACTTTCTGTTGAATTTTTACAGGTTAATGCTCGTTGTGTTAAATCTTGGTCTAATCCAAAAGCCGCCACGTTCAGTAACACAAATCCTGTAAAAATCGACAACATACTAAATACACCACTGGCGCCAAAATCAATGCGCCAATCAAATATGCTGAGTTTTGATAACCCATCTTGGGCTTGCACAGGGGTATTTAAGGCATGATACATGGTTGTTACATCAGCTGGTATTGCGTTAATTAACACGACGACCACGGCAATAGCTGCCGAGACATACACCAGACATTGAATGGCATCTGAGTAAATAACACTGCGGATCCCACCAAACACGGTATACACTAATCCGACAGCAACAATCACAGCAATGGCTATTAGGACACTAGTGGCAGCAATATCGCCAAATAGGATCATCGCAACAGCAATGGCTGCAATGTACAAACGAGCGCCACTAGCAAATAGCCGACCAAATAGATAAACACAACCGGCACGCTGTTTAAGACCTTCGCCAAATCGTTGTTGCAGCAATTGATAAACGGTTGACGCATTTCGCGCATAAAATAATGGGATCAACCAGCGAGCGACAATCATTGCGGCAATAAAAGCGCCGATATTGGTTGCAAGATAAGTCAGATTGCCTCGATAGCCTTGGTCCGGACCACCTAAAAAGGTTGCTGCGGATTGTGATGTGGCGAGAATAGAAATGGCGACGACCCACATCGGCATTTGTTTGCCGGCAAGAAAAAAATCTCTGGATGAGTTAACTGAGCGATTTACCCACCAGCCACTGATCACTAAAATAAGTGCATAAATAATAAAGACCATGACATCGACGAAAGAATATTGAGCTAGCATCTTTTTCTATTATTATATAAATTGGTAGGATAGAGAGTAACGCAAGTCAGTCGAACTTGTAAATATCTTAACCGATGAAGGAATATTGAGTGCCACGTCAAACATTTGCAACCATCAACTTATCAGCGGTAGTTGCTAATTATCAACAAGCACAAGCATTGGCGCCAGCAAGTAAAACCATGGCGGTGATTAAAGCCGATGCGTATGGACACGGGATGTTGGCCGTGGCAGAAGTGTTAGCCCCGATTGCTGATGGATTTGCTGTTGCATTTGTGGATGAGGCTGTTGCACTTCGCCAGGCCGGATGTCGGTTACCGATATTGGTATTGGAAGGGGCGCATGAACCGGCGGATTTGGCTATTGCACATCAATATGATTTGTGGATAGTGGTTCACCAACCGGAGCATTTTGCGTGGATTACAGCCGTTGATTATGCAATACAATATTGGTTTAAGCTTGATACAGGGATGCATCGTTTAGGGTTGTCTGTGGCACAGCTACAAGCTGGCTTAGCACAATTACCAGCGTCCATTTTGCAAAATTCGATGTTGATGAGCCATTTTGCTTGTGCGGATCAACCTGAACACCCATTAAATGCTGCCCAAATTCAACAAATACACAGTCTCGCGCAGTACTATCAATTACCCGTTAGTTTAGCCAATTCGGCAGGTATTATCGAGCATTCTCAAGCTCATACGGCATGGAATCGTCTGGGTATCGCATTATACGGAGGCTATTCTCATTTTCGCCCTGTCATGACATTATCATCGGTGATAATCGGTTTACGCACCATTGCTGACGGTGAGGCTGTCGGGTATGGGCAAACTTGGACAGCAACGCGCAAGACCCGAATTGCCACTGTTGCGATTGGGTATGGTGATGGTTATCCAAGGCATGCGCCGAATGGCACGCCAGCAATATTGCACGGACAACGCATAGCGTTAGTCGGTCGTGTGTCGATGGATATGTTGACGTTTGATGTAACTGATTGCACTGAAGATATTCAACTGGGTGATCAGGTTGAGCTTTGGGGGGATAATATTCACGTCTCCGAAATTGCAGAAGAGGTCAATACCATCAACTACGAACTGTTGACTCGCATAGCGCCTAGAGTAACAAAACAATATAAATCAACAAATTAAGACGGTTGATTGAAGCGGTGGAAAATTTACCGCACAGCGTCTTATTTAATTAGCAATTTATTAACAATTAATACTAGTATCCTTTAGTAATTAGCGATACATTACGCGCCTAAAATACCCTCTGATAATGTAAGTATAAAGGTGCTGTTATGTTGCTATCTCAATTGAGTAATCCTGTTTGCCCATTACGTCAAAAAATTCGTGATTTTTATCGAATTGACGAAAACCAAGCAGTTGACCATATTTTACCTCAAGCGGAAGTGAACATGCGTGCCCGAAGTAGGGCCTGGGAACGTGCCCGTAAAATGGTCTTACAAATTCGTCGTGAACAGGAGCGTCACGGTGGAGTAGATGCCTTACTGAATGAGTTTTCATTATCGACTGCCGAAGGTATCGTGTTGATGTGTTTGGCTGAGGCGTTGTTGCGCGTTCCAGATAAAGATACACAAGATGAGTTGATCCGCGATAAGTTAACGCAAGGCGAATGGACTCCGCATTTAGGCAACAGCGACTCGTTGTTTGTCAATATGTCAGCATGGGGGTTGTTATTTACCGGCAACATGGTTGAATATGCTGATGAAAAGAAAAAAGCGCAATTTGGTTTACTCAAAAAAACCATAGGGCGTCTAGGTGAACCGGTGATCCGCAAATCAATGAATATTGCGATGAAAGTCATGGGGCGTCAATTTGTCATGGGCGAAACGATCAAATCAGCGGTCAAACGCGCCAAAGCAAAAGAATCAACCGGGTATGTCTATTCTTACGATATGCTAGGTGAAGGGGCACGAACACAAGCCGATGCAGATCGTTATTATCAGTCATATGAATCAGCTATCCATGTCATCGGTAAAGCAGCCAATGGCAAAGGACCGGTTAAATCTCCAGGTATTTCAGTTAAGTTATCAGCAATACACCCACGCTATGAATTTACGCACAGTGAACGCGTACTCCAAGAGATTCCACCTCGTCTAAAAGCCCTGTGTTTGTTGGCTAAACAATACGATATTGGGTTAACAGTTGATGCGGAAGAGTCTGAGCGTTTGGATATTTCTTTGGATATTATCGAAGCGGTATTCAGTGATCCTGATTTAGGTGATTGGCAAGGGTTTGGTATTGCAGTTCAGGCATATCAAAAACGAGCGATTCATGTCATTGAGTGGGTTCGAGTATTAACTCAATCCGTAGGGCGTAAAATGATGTTGCGTTTGGTTAAAGGCGCATATTGGGATAGTGAAATTAAACACACCCAACAAATGGGATTGGATGAGTTTCCTGTCTTTACCCGCAAATCATCCACTGATGTGTCTTATCATGCGTGTGCCAATAAATTATTAGATTATCGTGACACTATTTATCCACAGTTTGCGACGCATAATGCGTACACCGCATCGGTGATCATCGAATTGGCCGGTGGTGAACAAACCTCTAGCGAAGCGGCAGGCTTCGAATTTCAGTGTCTGCATGGCATGGGTGATTCACTCTACGACCAAGTGGTCAGTGAAGTAGGGATTCAGTGTCGTGTTTATGCTCCTGTGGGTGAACATGAAGATTTATTGGCGTATTTAGTCCGACGATTACTCGAAAATGGCGCTAATTCATCATTCGTAAATGCTATTGTCAATCCTGATTTGCCCGTTGAATCATTACTGTCTGATCCGGTTGAACGAACTCAACGATTGGCACAAAAAGCCAATCCGCATATTGTCAGAGCACAAGCTATTTTTGGCGCGGAGCGGGATAATTCAAAAGGTCTTGATATCAATGATCCACAAGCGTTAATCCAACTACAATTAGATATGAATCGCTGGGTCGATGAGCATGTGCCGGTAATGGGTGCGACGAGCAATATTACACCGGTGTTGAATCCAGCGGATTTAAGTCAAACAGTTGGCCAATTACAGTATGATGATGCCGCTGCGATGTTAACCAAATTAGATACAGTCGATGCTGCTTATGCAAGTTGGTCACAGACCGATGTTGCCGAGCGTGCAGCGATCATCAACCGTATCGCTGATGCATTAGAACGCCGCACGCCTGAGCTAATTGCGTTGTGTGTCAAAGAAGCGGGCAAGATCACACAAGACAGTATTGATGAAATTAGAGAAGCGGTTGATTTTTGTCGTTATTATGCAGCTCAAGCACAAATCGTCACAAAAGACGAACGCCTAGTACCACGTGGTGTGGTCTTGTGTATCAGTCCTTGGAACTTCCCATTAGCGATTTTCTTAGGTCAAATTGTTGCAGCACTCGCCACAGGCAATACTGTGCTTGCTAAACCGGCTGAACAAACCAGCTTGATGGCATTGCATACATTATCCTTAATGCAATCAGTTGGTCTACCAGAGGGCACGGTTGAACTTATTATTGCTCCAGGACAAGGGGTAGGAGAAACGTTACTTCCCGATACCCGTATTAAAGCGGTGATGTTTACCGGCTCGACCCAAACCGGCACACTGATTTCAAAAATACTGGCCCAACGTGGTTCAGAGCAAGTGCCATTTATCGGTGAAACCGGTGGCCAAAATTGCATGATCGTCGATTCCAGTGCATTACCAGAACAAGTGATTGATGATGTTATCGCTTCGGGCTTTCAATCTGCCGGACAACGCTGTTCTGCACTGCGTGTGTTGTTTGTGCATGAACAAATTGCAGATAGCGTGATCACGATGATCCAAGGTGCGATGAGTGAATTACACATAGGTGATCCAGGGTTACTTGATACCGATGTTGGCCCTGTTATCGATCCAAAGGCATTGCATGCGCTCAATACACATGTTGCTGTGATGCAAGGTCATATTGATAATAAACGAGCTAAATTATTATACCAATCTGAGTTAGGTAATTTAGCTGACAAAGGGCATTTTTTCGCGCCGCGGTTGTATGAAATTGACCATATCAATGTGTTAGACAAAGAAGTATTTGGTCCAGTTGTCCACGTTGTTCGATTTAAGGGCAATGATGTAAATGGCTTAATCGAACAAATCAATGCAACAGGCTTTGGTTTGACGATGGGCATTCACACCCGGATTGAATCCAGAGCAGTCGAGCTCGCCCGCTTATCTAGAGCCGGTAATATCTACATTAACCGCAATATGATTGGTGCTGTAGTTGGCGTCCAACCATTCGGTGGACGAGGTTTATCTGGAACCGGTCCAAAAGCTGGCGGACCAAATTATTTACCACGATTAATGCAAGAAGTGGCCACACCCAAGCCGACACAAGTCTCATTTGAAGCACATTCTGATCCGGCATTGGTATCGGATGGCCAAGCGACAATGGAAGCACAAGCGTTTATGCAAAGTGCTACTCAGCTTGAGGGCGAATGGCGGTTAACATCATTAAACGACCGTATCTCCGTGGTACGTCAATTACTCGCTAAAATATCGACCATTGATGCGGTAGATGCTTTTGCAGATGATTTGAATGCTACTTTGGCCGCCGCGCGAGATCAATTGATTCATATCGAAAAACGCTTCAGTAAACCGATAGAATTACCTGGCCCAACAGGTGAATATAACGCGCTGTCGTATGAGCCGCGTGGTGTGTTGATTTGTTTTGCGGATAAAGACGTGACATTTGATTACTGGACCTTATCGATAGTGACGGCGTTAGCTACAGGTAATGTTGTGGTAGCGGTAGTGTCGGATATCTTTTATGCAGAAGCACTTGCATTTAAAGATAAGCTCATTGCAACAGGTACGTCACCGGATGTACTACAAGTTGCTCAATTACGTCACCTTGATGCATTATTGCAACATGAACGTCTAGCTGGTGTGGTGGTAGATAGTAATACAGATCGTTCAGCATACATTGCTGCGTTATTAGCAAATCGTGAAGGAGCGATATTACCGGTTATTACGGCAGAATATAATGATCACCTGATCCAGCGATTAGTGACTGAAAAAACGATTAGCATTGATACCACAGCGTCGGGCGGTAATACTTCGCTGATGACTTTGGTTGATGACGAATAAGTATGTCAACAATAGCTAAGCACACGCCACCATTGGAAGTTGAATTAAAGCTGATTGCGTTACACAATCCGTTGGTGGCTTTTGCTGAACACATATTACCGATGTATGAAGGGCGGGTAACGGTCTCTAAAAAGACGCTTAAAAATCAATATTTTGATACGCCTGAACAACATTTGCGCCAGCACAATATGGGGCTTCGAGTCCGTTCGTGTGATGGCGTGCATGAACAAACCTTGAAGATGAAAGGTCAGATTGTGGGCGGTTTGCATCAACGTCCAGAATACAATCTAGATTTAGCGACAGCCAATGTGGATATCCGTCTGTTTAATCCAGAAATTTGGCCTGATGAGTTTGCCGTTGTAGCAGTACAAAATGCCTTGATTCCGTTGTTCAACACTCACTTTCATCGCACTACTTATACCATCATTGATCAAGCGGAAAATCATTTTGAAGTGGTGTTTGATGTTGGAGAAATAACGACAGACAAAGACCAACATCCGATTAATGAGATAGAGTTAGAGTTGATATCTGGTCAACCGAGCGCCTTGTATGCGTTGGCTTTAAAAATTGCAGAACATTGTGCTGTACGGGTTAATAATCTGACCAAAGCAGCGTATGGCTATGCATTGCTCAGTGGCAAAGCGTTGCGCCTCAAAAAAATGGATTATGTATTACCCATAAAACGCAATACATCGACAGAGCAAGCATTTGAATCAGCGATCACATACGCACTAAAGCATTGGCAGCACAATCAAACTGTTTATGTTGAGACGTATAAGTTACAAGCTTTAACTGAAATGGTACGAGCGATACGCTTATTACTGCAAGTGTTTTCGTTGTATTTACCCGTGCTGCAATGCCCATCTTTATTGCAGATACATCGTGACTTAATTAGCTTTTCACAAAAATTACAATGGCAAGATGAAATCCATGCGATTCGGTATTTACGCTCACGCAAAGGGCCGTTTAGTAAGCGCTTAAATAAAGATGCTGCGCTGATGAGTTATTTACAAGGACGCAAGGAAGGGCTTCTCAATGCGCACGACCCGCAAGCTATTATTTTCTCTGCCATGTCTGCCACTATTCAGTTAAATACTGCTGCATTATTATTGAATAAGCCGTGGCGAGACAGCGCTCATGGTTATGCTGAAGCAGTTGAAGAACATGCGCATGGTTGGTTGTCACAAGGTTGGCAAACTTTACTGCAAGCCATGCCAAGTAATACAATGCATGCCCCTGAATACTTGTCAGCACAAGTAATACTGCGCCAAACATTGTTAAATGGATTCATGTTAGCCGGTTTGTTTAATGAAGATCGAGAAGCGTTCAGAGCACCGTGGTTAGATTTAGCGATGGGCATGGAAGAATTAAGTGCTTTGGCATTATTAAAACGTATTTTACAAGAAACTGATTTGGATGATAAATCCGAGTTACTACAATGGACCGACATTAAATCAAGTGCGTTATTAAATGTGATGGAAATGACGCGAAAAGTCGCTATCAACGGTGATGTATATTGGTGACCATAAAAACTGAAATAAAACAACACTTTCATTATTTTTGTTTATTTGTTATACTGTTACACGATAAAGCGGTGCTCAGCGGTTCCTGAGGGTTGTTTTCACAGAATAGTCATTGTACCAATATCACGTCAAAAATGGCATTGTCTTAATGGAATAAGTGCTGAATCCAAACCCCCCATCCTGAAGCATGTCTTGATTTATCGAGTATAAATAGTCTTAAGGAGAATATACTATGAATTTGTCTAAAATATTTAAGCGTAGAAGTAAATATGCACCTATTGCTTTTTTAGGTAGAAAAAAAATCCAAAAAATATTAGATGCTGATATTGAAAAATTGAAGAAAAAACCAAAAGTTGAAGCCGCTGACGCTACTGATGCGAAGCAAGCGAGCAAAGCCCTATAAGTCAAACGCACGATTTAGCAGCGATTGCGTGAAATTTTTTCGTAAATAAAAACCCCGCGGTCGAGTTTGTATGATTTGTCCGCTAGCGCCAATGGCATCGGTGAGAGCCTCACCATTGGCTGCTTTGGGTCTGATATGCAATGCTTCTCCTAACTTTGATGTAATCGATTCAATCTGACCTAAACTAATCTGCTCCATCAATTCTTCCCAATCTTGTTGCAAAATCGCTTTTTCTTGATCATTAGGTTGCCACAATATTGGCATGCCGACAGTGCGTTGTGCTGGTGGTATTGCCCGTTCACCGATCACAGGAATAAACAAAACTTGTCCTAACTTATTGCGCACAGCACTCGTGTGCCACTGTTCAGCAATATGACTGAGCAAATGAACGTAGCATACATAGGTGGTTTCTAATACTTTACCTTGATGGTCAATGGGGATCGTCTTAAGCTCGATACCTAAGTCGGGAAAATCTTGTTGTTGCTTAGACCCTGCAGTTGCACCTAACCATAACTCTAAAAGTTGTCCGGTAAAGCCTTTGTGTTGTTTAAAATGCTCGGGGACGACGATATTTGCGTCAGCCCCTAGCTCACCTAAGGTGCGACCGGCAATCCCCTCGGCTCGATCAAATAGGGCTTGTACAGAGATGGGCGGGCTATTAGGTGGTATACGGGTCATTTATTTATTACTTAAGTGTCAGTTATTGCTAGGAAAAGATAGCGGTTTATGAAAGAATGTCAACATATTAAACATTCACCGAATTGGTCTCCAAGTGATAGATGCTGAAGGATTCCGTGCCAATGTCGGTATCATAATCTGCAATAAACAGGGGCAGGTGTTTTGGGCGCGTCGTTACGGCCAACATTCATGGCAATTTCCACAAGGTGGGATTGATCAAGGCGAAAACCCTGAGCAGGCAATGTATCGAGAATTGCATGAAGAAGTAGGTCTTAAACCTGCTGATGTGGAACTGCTAGGGGTTACCCGAAATTGGATCCGCTACAAATTACCCAAACGTTTAATCCGTTCAGGAACTGAACCGGTTTGTATTGGTCAAAAACAAAAATGGTATTTGTTACGTTTAGTCTGTGACGAACAAGATGTTGATGTGCTGCATTCTTCACACCCTGAATTTGACGATTGGCGCTGGACTAGTTATTGGTATCCCATTCGCAATGTGGTGTCCTTTAAGCGTGAAGTTTACCGTCGAGCACTAAAAGAGCTTTTACCCTTTGTGTTTGTCGGATTAAAGTCTAGCGTAAAACAAGGTCAGGTGCGTTCTGGCCCAAAAAACAAATCAACTCAATCAAAAAATAGTCATAACCAAGGCCAGCGCAAACACAAATCAAGACGTAAAAGAAAACCGCAAAGTTAATCTCACGATTCATTGTTCAGGAAAATGCAATCGGATTCATGGAGAGCAAATCCATATGTTAACGACGCTCAAACAGATCGTTCAAGAAGTCAGTCGTACGCCAGGATTAGAGGCCGCATTAAATCGTTTAGTGACATTGGTCAAAGCAGCGATGCAAGTCGACTCATGCTCAATATATCTGGCCAACTATGAACAACAACATTTTGTGTTAACCGCCACGAATGGATTGGACCCAGCTGCAGTCGGTCAAGTGTGCATTGGTTTTTCTGAAGGATTGATCGGCTTAGTTGGGCAGCGTGAAGAGCCTTTAAATATAGAAAATGCACATCAGCATCCTCGTTTTAAACACTACCCAGAAGTAAAAGAAGAATCCTATCATGCTTTTTTGGGCACACCGATAATATATCAACGCAAAGTGCTGGGTGTGATGACAATGCAGCAACAAGCGCAGCGGCAGTTTTCTCAAGATGAAGAGGCGTTTTTAGTTACCCTTGCCACTCAAATAGCATTAGAAATTGCAAATGCAGACATGCTCGATGAGTTAATTAAATCAGAAGGCATGGCATTACCATCGGGGCAGCAGTCCATTAATGGCGTCCCAGGATCAAGTGGACTGGCAATGGGACAGGGCTTTGTGTGGGATAAACAGATACTTCTGTCAACGTTAGTCAATCGGCAACACCAAGATGAAGCCCATGAAATTAGCTTATACCGCTGTGCAGTGAGTAAAACGCGTGAAGAGGTTGCGTTGCTATCCCACGGCTTAGATGATTCATTACCGGATGATATCAAAGCGATATTTACGATGTACGACCAATTATTGGATGCAAATAGTTTGGGTCGAGAAGTTGAGCACCACATTAAATTAGGATGGAATGCGGCGACGAGTCTTAAAATAGTCATTGAAGAATATGCAGCCCGATTTAAAGCGATGCAAGATCCATATATGCAAGAACGTGCGGTGGATATCATTGATTTATCAAATCGCATCTTGGGCTACATTCTTAATCCATTGCAACAGACGAACACGTTTCCGGAAGAATCGTTTATCTTAGTGGCTGATGAGATCACCGCTTCGATGTTAGCTGAGTGCCCCAGTGAGAGACTGCAAGGGGTGCTTTCAATTCATGGTTCGCAAAATTCACATGCGGCCATTTTGGCAAGGGCGTTGGGGATCCCAGCTATCATGGGGGTCACGTCAGTATTGCCTTCATTGCTGGATGGCAAAATGTTACTGATTGATGGCTATGCCGGTGTTATCACGATATCGCCAGAACAATTACAAGCCCAAGAATTTGCCCGTTTAATCAATGAAGAGCACGCCTTATCAGCCAAAATCGATGCGCTGGGTAATGAACCCTCGATAACCCTCGATAACCATGCTATGTCCTTATATGTTAATGCCGGATTATCCGTTAAGCATGAATTGGCAGATAACGATAACATCAAAGGGGTGGGTTTATATCGCACCGAAATTCCGTTTATGCAACGTGATCATTTTCCTCCGGAGCAAGAACAGTATGAACTGTACCGCAGTATTCTGCAGTCACATCCGACGAAGGCGATTACGATGCGCACATTGGATGTTGGGGGGGATAAACCCTTGGCATACTTTCCGATTGTTGAAGATAATCCGTTTTTGGGTTGGCGTGGAATACGCTTAACGTTAGATCAACCCGAAATATTCTTAGTCCAAGCGCGCGCGATGATTAGGGCAAGTGAAGAGTATACTAATTTACAAATTATGCTTCCGATGATCACCTCATTGAGTGAAGTAAAAGAAGCTAAACGCTTACTTAAACAAGCATTTTATGAAGTCAAAGAAGAATCTAACGACGCATATTCAAACCTAATGATGCCCAAAATTGGTATTATGATCGAAGTGCCTGCAGCGGTATATCAGTTACCTCAATTAGCGCAACATGTTGATTTTTTCTCAGTGGGCAGTAATGACTTAACGCAGTATTTATTAGCGGTGGATCGCAATAATTCGCGTGTCTCATCTTTGTATAACAGCTTTCATCCTGCCGTGTTGACGGTACTGCAACAGATTGCACAACAGGCGTTAATGCTCCACAAACCAATCACAGTATGTGGAGAATTAGCCGGAGATCCTGCCGGAGTGGTCTTGTTGATGGCGATGGGCTATCAAAAGCTCAGTATGAACGCACATAGTGTGCGTAAAATTAACTGGGTTATTCGCAGTATTGAACTTCATCACGCTCAGCAATTATGGAGTGAAGTCAGTGCGCTGGATGATCCCAATGCAATTAAAATGCGTGTAGATTTATTTTTAGAAACCCATGGCCTCGGCGGATTAGTCCGTGCCGGCGGTTAACGTATTGAAAACAACAGAGACGATATGACACCCGATTTAAATATTTTTGTGATTTGTATTGCGCTGGGCAGTATTGTCGGTATCTGTGCTGGTATGCTCGGCATTGGCGGTGGATTAATTGTCGTACCTGCATTGACTTATTTACTCAGTTATTTTTTAGGAATAAGCCCATTTGATGCAATTACGATTGCCATAGCCACCTCATTATCGACGATTATTTTAACTGGATTATCCTCATCTAGAGCGCACTGGCAGTTGGGTAATTTGGATAAACAAATTATTCTTTTTACAGGATTGGGGATTGCTATAGGTGCAACCTCAGGTGGCTATATTGCTAGTGCATTGGATGGATTGGTGCTCAAGATTATTTTTGCTGTACTAGTAATCTTGGTGGCGCTGTATATGATCTTTGGTAAAAAATCCGCTTCACAATACGCAGCAAACAATGTGATTTTGGTGATTGCTGGGTTAATTACCGGCTTCATCTCAGCGCTAATGGGGATTGGTGGCGGTGCAATACTGGTTCCTTTATTGATATTTTTTCAAATAAATATGCGCAAAGCAATCGGGTGTGCCGCAGTCAGTGGCTTGATTATTGCCGTATTTGGTACCAGTAGTTTTGTATTTACCGGTTGGTCGGTGCCTGATTTACCACAATATTCTCTTGGATATGTATATTTACCTGCAACATTAGGTATAGTACTCAGCTCAGTTTTTACCGCGCCTATTGGTGCCCGGTGGGGACAATCTATGGATACACAAAAACTGAAACGTGTATTTGCGTTATTTTTGGTGTGTGTCAGTGTTCGCATGCTTATAGGAATTATTTAACAATGCTTCAACCTCTTGTGTCAGAACCAAATTATTGGGTGTTTGCTAACATCGACCCAGTTATTTTTGCTATTGGTCCATTAGCTGTTCGCTGGTATGGAATGATGTATTTAGTTGGCTTTATTGCGGCGTATTTTTTGGCGAAGCAGCGTTTAGCCCGCACTAATTGGTCTGTGGATGATCTGGGAGATCTACTATTTTGGGGATTCATGGGCGTGATTTTAGGCGGCCGATTAGGTTACGTGTTGTTTTATCAGTTTGAGTATTTTTTATCTGACCCGTTATATATATTCAAAATCTGGACCGGTGGCATGTCATTCCATGGTGGGCTAATTGGCGTGTTGATAGCGATTTGGTTGTTTGCTCGTAAGCATAACACGTCATTTTTGGCTGTCGGTGATTTTGTGGCGCCATTAGTACCGATTGGATTAGGTGCTGGGCGTATAGGTAACTTTATCAATGGAGAGCTGTGGGGGCGCACAACAGATATGCCTTGGGCTGTGATTTTTGCGTCTACCGATCCTGATCGCCTGCCACGACATCCATCACAGTTATATCAATTTGCACTTGAAGGTGTTGCGTTATTTGCACTGGTGTGGCTATTTTCACGCACTCCTAGGCCTGTTGGTGCGGTTGGCGGTGTATTCTTATCTGGATATGGCGTATTTCGATTTATCGTTGAATTCTTCCGTCAACCGGATGCCCATTTAGGGTTATATTCTTCTGGTTTATCACAAGGTCAACTCTTAAGCTTGCCGATGATTGTATTAGGTTGTGTTATCATCTATCGTGCATATTCTGTTAACACATCAGCACTAAAATAAGAAAGGCGGCATCATATGAGACAATATGAAGATTTATGTCAACGCATCATTGATGAAGGAGAATGGGTCGCCAATGAGCGCACAGGCAAACGTTGTTTGACCTTGATTAATGCGGATCTGGAATATGATGTTGAGAATAATGAATTTCCGTTGGTTACGACGCGTAAGAGCTTTTACAAGGCGGCGATTGCAGAATTACTCGGTTATCTTCGCGGTTATGATAATGCTGCTGATTTTCGGGCAATAGGTTGCAATACGTGGAACGCGAATGCCAATGAAAACCAAGCATGGCTTAATAATCCTCATCGTAAAGGTGAAGATGATATGGGGCGGGTGTATGGTGTGCAAGGTCGAGCTTGGCAACGTAGCGATGGCTCTACGCTGGACCAATTACAAAAAATCGTCGATGATTTGTCTCGTGGGGTCGATGATCGCGGTGAGATCTTAACATTCTACAACCCGGGTGAATTTGCAATGGGCTGTTTACGTCCATGTATGCACACGCATCACTTTTCATTACTTGGCGGTAAATTATATCTCAATAGTATGCAGCGCAGTGCGGATATTCCATTGGGAATTAATTTTAACCAAGTCCAAGTTTTTGTTTTATTGGCTCTGATGGCGCAAATTACTGGTCATAAACCAGGTAAGGCATATCATAAAATTGTTAATGCCCATATTTATGAAGATCAGCTTGAATTGATGCGTGATGTGCAGCTAAAACGTGAACCTTTTGCAGCGCCTAAATTAACGATTAATCCTGAGATTAAATCTTTAAAAGACATCGAAACTTGGGTTACTCGAGATGATTTCACGGTCGAAGGGTATGAATGTCACGAGGCAATAGCTTATCCTTTTGCGGTGTAGCTATGCTGGCTGGGTAATAGTTATTTTTATATTCCAGTGAATAAAGCATCGTGAGCAGCTAATAGTTGCTCTCGATTTTCTGAACTATTATCAACGTAATCTTTTAATGTACTCGATTCGATCGTTGCTATTACGTTCAAACAAACAAAATATTGCTTGGACGATATTGTAATAGGAACACTTATTTTATCGAATTGCTTCACTTATTGCCCTTCCATATTAGATGCATAAATCATCTTCATTAAATGGTAAGCCATCAACAGCAATACTCTGATTATAAATTTCAATTTTATGTTGATTCCGCTCTAGCCATTTAGTTTCCAACTCTGACTTTAGCGCTGTTTCTAGACTGTTACTAAGATTGATACTTAGACGCTTTGCATCCTCAATGACAGTTTTATCTATATAGACGTTTACTCTGACTTTTTCTTTAACACTTGCCATTGCTTTTTCCTGCGTGTACTTTTATGCGTATAGTATAGTGCGCACTAAATTTTTATCAACACTATTTATCTGAGGGTTGTAACTTTACTTTAGGATTCATTTATCGTTGGTTTACATCCGCTCTTCCATCCGCATAATCGGCTCCTTGATTATCCTTAAGAACACCAAGCTTGGGATCACCATCAACGCCGTCAATACAAAAAATAACGCCCAATTACCATCCAAGCTATCCACTATATAACCGCTACTGGATGCCAATAATGTCCGTCCAAAGACACCTAACGAGGCCATTAACGCATATTGAGATGCACTGAAGGCTTGATTGCATAATAACGAAATAAACGCCACCAAGGCGACCGAGCTCCACGCCGCGGTAAATCCGTCAACAAACACCGTCGCGGCAAATAACGCAGTATTAGGACCGACCATCGCCATAAATGCAAACATGATGTTGCTTGCTGCCATGGCAATTCCACCCACCATCAATCCACGATAAATTCCGTACCGCATATTGACCATGCCGCCAATCACGGCAAAGATAATGGTAACCCACCAATTGAGTAATTTTGAATACGTGCCTATTTGCGTATTACTAAAGCCAATTTCTTTATAAAAGACAATCGACATGCGCCCTAAAAAGGCCTCGCCAATTTTGAATAAAAAGATAAACAATAAAATCGATAAGGCTAACTTGACGCCGTTGCGTTGAAAGAATTCGCGAAAGGGTTCAATTAAAGACACCGCTAACCAAGCTACCACCCGATGACTCCATTGTTGGCTATTTAGGGTTAGTTTATCAGCATAATCAGCACTGGCCTGGGCTTGAAATGCTTGACGATGGGTTTGTGGCTCACTGATCCAAAATACCGTCGTGGTTAATAACAGCATGATCCCCGCCATAGCAAAATATAAGGTTTGCCACGTAAATCCTGATAAATCCACTAGGAAAAAAGGGAGCGCACCTAAGCCACCATAGCCTGTCCACCAACCTGCTGTAGCCATTGCCGATGCCCCTGATAATGCAGCTTTTTCATGCCGCATAATCGTATCGACTCGAAATGCATCGATTGCAATGTCTTGAGTGGCTGATGCTATGGCAATGCCCATCCCAATCACCGCAACCCAATAGAGTTGACCAGGTAGACTGACAAAGCCCATTGCGACACACAAACCAATAATGCACAGTTGAGTGACTAAGATCCAGCCACGGCGTTGTCCGAGTTTTAGAAGTTGGATTCGATCCAGTAACGGTGACCATAAAAAATTAATCGAATACGCGACAAAAATAACACCAAACAAGCCAATGGCACTGCGTGATAAGCCTTCTTCTTTGAGCCATGCCGTCATTGCTGAACCAATTAGTACCCACGGAAAACCACTGGCCATACCTAAGCAAAAAATGGCCATTAAGCGTTTATCTTTATAAGTACTAAGGGCGCTGCGGAGACTGGAGATGTGGGTCATATGGTATTCTAAGGGAAACAAAGTTAACGCATCATACCATCAAGCAAGGCAAATGCGCTATTGCTGTGAAGTTGTAGACTTATTGCGGTCGGATGCCGACACAATCGAATGGATAATGGTGTGCTTCGTCGGATAAATAATGCAGGCAATTATGTAATTCCTGTCCTAGGCAGACATTACTGGCTAACTCTCGTTCTGACCAAAAGTGGATTTGATACATGATATGCCAGAAGACCCGTTCTTTATGAGAATACGGAGAGATGGGGGATGCATTGACCAAGCTCCATTCCTCTAGGGTATCCCAAAAATAATACTCAAGCTCTTGATGCGGCAATTCACCCAGCCAAAAAGCGTTCAGATAGAAACGTAATTGTTGTGATTTTTGGTCAACAAACTCTTCAATCTGGTGGGAGGGAGGCATACCGTCACTTACGTTTAACAAGTTATTGTGTTTAGTATAGTCAGATTTTTTATTTTTGCTTACTCTAGTAGTAAAATATCAAGCCTATTGTGAGTGCTAAAACCAGCCCAATCGCTTGAACCAGCCCGACATCTCTTTGTATATCAGATACCGCTGTTTGGCAGTGATTGGCATCCCGTGTAGTTGCCTGTGTGTTTTTTGTCGGTTTGCTTGTGCATATAGGATTTGACGGCGTGCTTTTACGGTCGCTTGCGCCCAACGATTAGGTCGATGCTGTGACAAATCCAATAAGGCATTAGGAAAACGTGCCATCAAATCTGGCAGTGTTTGATTCTCATCGTGTTGTGCAAAAAAGACATCTTGAACGACTAACGCATCGGGTAGGGGAAGGCGTTGTGTGTCGTATAACGATAATAATGTTGCCGCGACAGTCCCACTGGCGTAGACGATGCTATATGGACTGCTCTTGTCGATGGCATTCATAATTCCGTTGAGTGATTCTGCCCAGTAATTACCTGCGCGGGCTAAACTATCAGGGGATGGTATACCGAGCGGTAAGGTCGCGATCATCGTGTTGTAACCTGCATCAACAAACACCTCAGATAACACCTGGTACATTTGCATTTGCGCACTATTACCTACTCCC
>CAKZLI010000030.1 GCA_937125395.1 uncultured Glaciecola sp. | reverse complement strand
TCAACGTTTTATTCAAACTATTTACGAATAAACACTCTAACTAAAACATCGTCAAACGCTTGCACTACTTGGCTTTGTCGTAAACGACTTGGCGGGTGTTGTCTCAAGCGAGGGGCGCATTTTACAGACATAATCGGATGCGTCAACAGATAATAGCTATTAATGTATATTTGTGTTGTTTTTGCTTGAATAGTATCCGTTTCATGTGTTTTTCTTTACAATATATATAGAGAATTAACATATCAGGACGTTTTATGCCCCTACATGCTTATAAAGGCATCATCCCCACTTTAGGTAATTCAGTATATATAGAAGACAGTGCCGTGCTATATGGTGATATTACCCTGGCTGACGATGTCAGCATATGGCCGTTAGTTGCCGCGCGTGGTGATGTCAACGATATCACCATTGGTGAACGCAGCAATATACAAGATGGGACTATTTTGCATGTGTCCCGGCCAACAGCCTCTAATCAATCTGGTTATCCACTTATCATTGGTGCTGATGTTACCGTCGGTCACCAGTGTATGTTGCATGGTTGCGTATTGGGTGATCGCATTTTGGTCGGAATGGGGTCTGTTGTGATGGACGGTGTTATTGTAGAAGATGACGTGTTTATTGGTGCTGGTTCTGTTGTCCCGCCGAATAAAACACTAAAAAGTGGTTTTTTGTATGTGGGCAACCCAATCAAACAGATTCGGCCATTAAAACAAACCGAACTTGACTTTTTAACGCAGTCAGCAATTAATTATGTTGAATTAAAAAATGAATATTTAGCCATGTTGGATACTGCAAAGTAACAATCAGCTAGGTAGCATCACATAGCTTTGCGCAACACATCCAGAACTGGGTTGGTATCAACATGCTGCCCAGTCCAAAACGTAAAACTCTCTGCAGCTTGCCCGACTAACATACCCAACCCATCACTTAAGTTACGACTTCCCTGCTTATGGGCATGCTGTAAAAAGATCGTTGGCTCTTTACTGTACACCATATCGTACACGCACCGTGCGTCCTTATAAACATGATTGCCAATTGGTGGAACAGCTCCGCTCAAACTTAAACTAGTGGCATTGATAACCACGTCGAACTGTTCGTGTTGAACGCTATCAAAACCACCGGCCGTTATTTTCCAGTTAGGGAATAATGCCTGATTTTGAACAACTAACTCTTTTGCTCGTTTGATATTTCGATTCACAATATGCAACGAGTTTATCTGTTGCGCAAATAAGGCTTTAATAACTCCCTTTGCAGCGCCACCGGCACCGATTAATAACACGCGTTGATCTTTTAAGCTTACTGCCTGACGCAATAAATCCTGTATTAAGCCCAATCCATCCGTATTATGACCAACCAGTCCTTGCGGCGAATTAAATAACGTATTCACGGCCTGAGCAGATTGTGCTTGATCTGTTAATACATCACACATTGCAAATGCTTCTTCTTTAAATGGCATCGTTACATTTGCTCCGACTCGCGCATCTAACGCAAAAAAATCACTAACACTGCGAGTAAATCCATCAAAAGGTGCCAAAATCGCATCGTACTGAATATCAATTTTGGCCTGTTTAGCAAACATGGTATGAATTGCGGGAGATTTGCTTTGCGCAATAGGATTACCAAATACTGCAAAATACTGCATGAAAACGATCCTTAGATGAATAAAACCTTGGGTGAGAATATAATGTCTCTTAACTATAACGACTATAACCAAACTACTGCTATTTTCATAGAAACAATTACGTCGGTTAGCCATCTATATAATACGGTGAGTGACCTAATAAAAAGTCCCTTTAAGATCCTACAATGATATGTCTATCATTCCATGCGTGCAGATCTCAAAGGGCCCAAACTTTACTTAACCAATACATATAGTATCCATCATCTAAAAGGCATACCCTATAGATAATGTATACACCCAAGGATCAATACTCACAGTTGCTATCGAGCCTGCTGTTTCGCCAAGATTAAATTTAGCATCTGTTTCAATATCGATGTATCTCACCGAAGCATTCAACAAGACTTCTTCATTAATAATGTAGTCGGCACCTATTTGAGCGGATAAACCAAACGAATCATCCAATGTAAGGCCCGTTAAGCCAGCGTCAGCATTCGCATTAGTGAATTTTTCATCAAAAAAGACGGTGTAATTCAATCCTATTCCGACATAGGGTTGAAAATACTCAGCGGATCCTGCGAAATAATAATTAGCAGTTAGGGTCGGTGGTAAATGTTTAGTCACTCCCAGTTGATTGCCTGTACCTAGAGGATCCGTAGCGCCAAAATCAATATCGTGGCTGAATGGTGTGGCGGCAAGCAATTCAACATTCCATTTATCGGAAACAAAATAAGCGACATTGATACCGAGCTGCGCGTTACTATCGACTCGCACCCCTAATCCCAAGTCAGCACCCGCAATAATATGACTACTACTATCATCAGGAGCGACAATGGTAACGCCGGCACGAAGCAGAATGTCACCTTTTTGGTGGGCATGAACAACAGGGACTAAGAAGGTACCAGTAATGACTGTTGTAAGAAGGGTATGTAACCATATTTTTTTCATCGGAATATTCTCTTAATTAACTAAACTAATAGCAGTGTAAGGAGAATATTGAACGAGCTTATTGATCTAAAACAACACAATAAATAACATTTAAAGAATACCGACAATCGTTGCGATAGATCAATAATACAATTGATTAATCAGAGCTCAACCAATCCTGCGGAGTAAGAAATGGTGTTAGTTTACCTTGGGCAGAGCCTTCATCAGGTACGTAATTATATTCCCAGCGCGCTAATGGCGGCATCGACATTAATATCGACTCCGTTCGACCACCGGTTTGTAATCCAAACAACGTACCACGATCATATACCAAGTTAAACTCAACATAGCGACCACGTCGATACAATTGAAAATCGCGTTCCATAGCAGAGTACTCAGTATGTTTGCGCTTTTCTATAATCGGTACATAAGCATCAATAAAGCCATTACCCACGGCTTGCATAAATGCAAAAGCAGTCGCAAAATCAGGAGTATTTAAATCATCAAAAAATAACCCACCGACACCTCGAGTTTCGTTACGATGAGGTAAGAAAAAATAATCGTCACACCATTTTTTGTATTTAGGGTAATACTCATCTCCAAATGGAGCACACAGATTTTGCGCGACAGTATGCCAATGCACGACATCATCACGGAACGGAAAAAATGGCGTCAAATCAAACCCACCACCAAACCACCAAATTGGGTCCTCACCTTCTTTTTCTGCTATAAAAAAACGCACATTAGCATGAGAGGTTGGAATATACGGGTTATTAGGATGGATAACCAAAGACACGCCCATAGCTTGAAAGTTACGCCCAGCCAATTCGGGTCTTGCCGCGGTCGCAGAGGCTGGCATTTGTGTACCAAATACATGTGAAAAGTTCACCCCGCCCTGCTCAATGACAGCACCTTGTGTCATTACACGAGTTCGACCACCGCCGCCTTGCTCCCGTACCCAATTATCTTCAACAAATTCTGCTTTTCCATCACTCAACTCCAATGTCTGACAAATCGTGTCTTGGAGTTTTAATAAAAAAGCCTTCACCTGTTCAATCTTTTCGTTTGATGGGAGTTCAGTCGTCATCGTTTATCCTCGCAATACCTTTCCGGTTAATGCATCTTGTATTTTACTGGGTTGCGCATTGTGATCCACTTGACCATCAATTGCAAAAACGGATTGCCCAAAGTATTGATCTATATCAACTAAGCTTCGAGCCGGCTCTGCTCCGCTAGGGTTTGCAGAGGTAGAAACCAATGGACCATCTACAGCATTACATAATGCGATTACTACAGGATGCGCACTGACCCTAACAGCAATAGTAGAGCGGTTTCCGGTTAGATAGTCTGGTGTCTTTGCCGCTTTGGGCATAATCCAAGTGTATGGACCAGGCCATGTAGCATGAACCTGCGCCAATATCGCTTGTGACAACGGCGTAATATCTATGTATGGCATAAGCTGCTCTAGCGAAGCTGCAATTAAAATCAACCCTTTGTCTTGAGGACGGGTTTTGATCTTTAACACTTGCTCCACTGCAGCCTGATTATCGGGATCACAACCAAGCCCAAAGACAGCTTCCGTCGGATACGCAATCACTTGACCGCCAGTAAAGGCGGCTGTAAATGCTGACATTGTTTCAGCGCTGGGTATTATTTCAGATTGTGTTAATGGGGATAGTTCACTCATACAATATCGATCTTTCCAGAACAGGTCGTGTTAATACATTCTAAGGATGAGGCGTTTTTTTGGATCATTATTGATGCATGACATATCGGACAAGGTTGCGCCACCGGCTTCGAATTAATGACATATTTGCATTTAGGGTAATGATCACATGCATAAAACTTTTTACCGTATTTATTAGTCTTTTCTAGCAAATGACCGGTGCTGCATTCAGGGCAAGTCACTTGGGTATCAGTTTGCGGTTTAATAGAACCAATGTAGTTACAGCTTGGAAAATCAACACAACCAACGAATAACCCATAACGGCCTTTTTTAATGGCTAACGTTAAATCACATTGCGGGCATGGTGTGTCATGCATCACTTTTATTGTCGTGATTGAGTTATCTGTTAGTGATTTGCGGTGCTCACAAGTTGGGTATGCAGAACAGGCTAAAAAAGATTGTTTGTTTGCATATTTAATTAATAACGGGCTGGCGCATTCAGGACAGTCACCATAGGCTTCTGCTATGGCAGCAGCACTGACTTGTTTATCGGAGGAGAATAATGAACTGTCAATTTTTGCCATTAGTGTAAAGGGCCATCCTGCATATCAAACAACAAGTTTTCCATTTGCGCATAGGCTGATTCTTTACCAGGTACATTAAATAGCACCATCAAAATAACCCACTTAAGATCTTCTAAGCAAAACTCTTTGCTGTCAATTTCCATTACCCGGTCAATAACCATCTCCCGAGTAATTGTATCTAGCACATTTATCTGCTCCAAAAACATAATAAATCCACGCGCTTCAACATCCAACACCATTAATTCTTGCTGACTGTATATTCGATTGACAGCAGAAAATGCACCTTTCGTTAAATATGGCGTGTGATCACTTTCTTGCAGAGCGGCTAGTTTTTCTAGCCATTGCAGGGCTTTATATATTTCATCTAAATGAAAACCCGCATTCACTAACTCATCGGTTAATTCTTCTTGATCAATATGAAAATCAGACTCGTTATGAATTAAGCTTTCAAACAAGTACATAAGGATATCAAACATAATTATCTCCGCGGAGTTTTAATATACCCGCCTTGCACTGCGGCGACTTTCCCGCTCAGTTCGTACTCTAATAATCTGGCCAACAAATGTGGCAATGGCAATGAACTATGCTGTGCAATGTGTTCTATTGATGTGATTTAATAGTTTACACTATCTAACAAATCGGAGCGTGACAAGTTTTCTTGAGTATTTTTGTCACTACTGTTTAATATTGGGGGTAATTGAGGTTTTTCAAGTGAAAATCTATACCCATCAATGTCATCAACCTGATCAACTAAGATTGCGCCTTGTTTGATTAAAGCATTACACCCTGCCGCATTAGCATCATCAATTCGGCCTGGAAGAGCAAATACCTCACGATTATCGCACAAGGCTTGTTGAGCCGTAATCAATGAACCTGATTTGTGTTTGGCCTCAACGACAAACGTGCCCATACTGAGCCCACTAATAATCCGATTGCGCTGTGGAAAAAAATGCGGTTTTGCAGACTGATTTGGTGGATATTCGCTAATAATACATCCTCCCTCTAGCACAATCGTATGACGTAACTCAGCGTGTTGTTTTGGATACATATGAGCCAACCCATGCCCTAGTACTGCAATCGTCCCGCCACCACCGGCAAGAGCGCCACGATGAGCTTGTGCATCAATCCCTTGTGCCAATCCCGATGTAATAACCCAATTACGTAACGCTAACTCTTTGGCAAAATAATGTGCCTGGGATTTACCGTTAACACTAGCTTGTCTGGCTCCCACAATGGCTATTTGCGGCGAGCTTAACAATGCCTTATTGCCCTCAACAAATAGCATTAACGGATGATCTGGGATTTGACGAAGTAAAGGCGGATAATCTGGATCAGTCACTGTTAATATACATCGTGGACAGCTACTATGTGCTTGATAAACCCAATTTTGTAATCGTTGAACCGCAGATGAATAATCTGCCTGTAAAGTTTTGATTTGGGTGAGGCTTAGTCCTGCCAGTTGCAATGTATGAGGAGGCAGACTAGCAAGCTCATCCAATTTACATTTAGTGTGTTCACCAAGCTGGTTAGCGGTAATCGTGCCAATACCTGGACATTGTGTTAACGCATAAATTGCGGCTAATCCTGAATGCATGTGTCATCTCCTTAAATATATTATCCAATCAATTATGGAGCCAACACCCTCGCCCCCCGTGTAATATGACTATCAGCATTCAGGATGACGGCAAAACTAACTAATTCAAAGGTTGCCAACACGATCAAGTCTCCTTGCTTTAACAACGGTGATTGCCATGTTGACTTTGAATGCTCATTCAGCATGAATACATCTGCTGCTTGGTATATTCCAAATATCATGCCTGGTTTAGTCTCTTTGGCTCCCAAATCAAGCATTACAACATCATGTTGTGACCAAACGCGCCCTGGAGACACACTATCGACAATATATCCTCGCTGTTCGTCAGCAATCGATATCTGTTTTGACGATCCCACAGGATTAATACCAGAATCGACAAATAGGCGATCTGATAGAGTAATCTCCTGATTTGATGCCGTGATTTCAAGCATGCCTAACTGCTTATCTGTAATCGATAATTCTGGCATTTGCTTAACATCAGATAGCTGAGCATTTGCAACGTGTTTTACATACATACCTAGATGTTGATTATCCATACCATAAATCGTATGTTGTTTTTGATACACTGTGAACTGCTCTTTAGCTGGGTTTTTGGGATGCTCTATTGTTATCTGTTGAAACGGGGCGTTACTGGCAACTAGCCAATCCTTAGAAGTGAAGAGATACTTGCCTTGGCTAAATCGAGTTAATCTATCTGGCCCACCGACAATTTTGCCACCAGTCTTAAAAAAAGCTCCCGTCATGACTTGATCACGCCCAACTAAAGGCGCAATGCTCGACCAATTTACTTCATCGATGACAGCGGATGACTTTACTTGCTTAATGGCTTGCGGCATCAATCTGATTGACTGTTTTGTTGCTTTATCCATCGGCTGCGCAGCAACACTTGGCAATATAAACATCAATAACAACTGAACCAAACGCAAACACATCCTATTCACAACGGTTTTGCGTTGTTTTAATTCTGTTTTAGCCTGTACGGTAGTAGTGAAATTCCCCATAGCCCCTCTAAAATTATGCAACTTGTTCACTTTAAAGGTAGAATAGATCATAAGTGATACCGACATAGGCCAGTTTTGCCTAGTCAGGTATAAGATTCAATATGTTAAAGCAGTGTGGTAGACAACAATGGCAATTTTAAACGTTCTTACATTCCCCGATGACCGGTTGCGCACGCAAGCTAAACCCGTTTCACAAGTTGATGACAGTATCCGTACTTTGGTTGCAGATATGTTTGAGACGATGCAAGCAGAAAAAGGAGTTGGTTTAGCGGCAACTCAAATCAATGTCCATAAGCAAGTAATCGTGATGGATGTATCAGATGACCAAGACACACCGTTGGTTTTTATTAATCCAAAGATTGACGCACAGTCAGGAACCAAGATTAATGAAGAGGGCTGTTTGTCTGTTCCAAACAACTACGCAAAAGTAGAGCGCGCCGAAACCGTTACCGTCACAGCACTCGATGCACAAGGGGAGCAATTTACTGTCACTGCTGAAGGTTTACTTGCCGTTTGTATTCAACACGAAATGGACCATTTGCAAGGCAAATTGTTTGTTGATTACCTCTCTCCTTTAAAACGCCAACGTATAATGAAAAAACTAGAAAAAGAAGCACGTCTTGCAGCTAAAGCTTAACCCGCATAGCCGCTTTTTCGTTACCCGTTCACACCATAGGTAAGCATGTGTCCACTGAGTTAAACATTGTATTTGCTGGTACGCCAGAATTCGCCGCTGATCATCTAGCGGCATTGTTATCGACTTCGCATCGAATTATTGCGGTGTATACCCAACCTGATCGACCTTCAGGAAGGGGCAAAAAATTAACGCCTAGCGCTGTCAAAACACTCGCTTTAGCGCATGATATTCCGGTATTTCAACCCGAAAAATTAAGCGAGCCTGACGCACAAGCAGAGTTAGCATCATTGAATGCTGATTTAATGGTGGTCGTTGCGTATGGTTTGTTGTTACCACAAATTGTACTCGATACGCCCCGCTTAGGCTGTATTAATGTACACGGTTCGTTGTTACCTCGGTGGCGCGGTGCAGCACCCATTCAACGTGCTTTATGGGCTGGCGATAGTGAAACGGGAGTCACTATCATGCAAATGGATATTGGTTTGGATACTGGCGCAATGCTCTATAAAACACATTTACCGATTGACGATGATGATACCAGCGCTACGTTATACCAAAAATTAGCAATACAAGGCCCAGAGGCGCTAGTGCATGTATTGAATGATCTGAGTAACTTTACGCCTGAACAACAACTCGATACGCAAGCAAACTACGCCAAAAAACTCAGTAAACAAGAAGCATCTATTAATTGGCATTTATCAGCGGAACAATTAGCACGTAATGTACGTGCCTTTAATCCTTGGCCAATGGCGTTTTTTAGTATTACCGATGCCCAAGGCACATTACAAAACATTAAAGTGTGGCAAGCACATGCTATTGTGCTTACCGGAGATAGCGATGCGCTTCCCGGTAATATAGTGCGTGCCGATAAACACGGTATTGTTGTTGCTACTGCGCATGGCGCATTAGTGATTACGCATTGTCAAATACCCGGCAAAAAATCCATGCCTGTGGTCGATATTCTTAACGCCCGAGCTGATTGGTTTGTGGTTGGCCATCAATTAGCATCAAGTGATGCCACCGCGGAGCTTTCATGAATAACCAAATATCGTTAGGCCAACAATTACGTGCAGATGCTGCGTGGATTTTATATCAAATATTAGAAAAAGGGATGTCTTCAAAGCAAGCATTAGCTCTTCGCTTGCATCATTATGAAGGCAGGGACAGAGCTTGGCTACAAGAAATGGTGTTTGGTTGTTTACGGCAATTACCCATTTTGCAGTTTTGGCTCAGGGGGTTATTAGATAAACCGCTTAAAGGTCGCAAAAAAATCTTAGAGCACCTGCTACTAATTGGTTTGTATCAATTGGCTTTTAGCCGGGTACAACAACATGCGGCGGTTAGTGAAACGGTGGGTGCAGCCGACTTATTAAAGGGCACGAGCTTAAAATCCTTAATTAATGCGATTTTGCGTACTTTTTTACGAGAAGAAGTCGCCACTACCTTACCTGAAAATCCTGCTGCGCAAGTCGGTATGCCAAATTGGATTTACAAATCAGTACAAGCTAATTACCCAGATCAGGCATCGGCGATCATTGAAGCTTCTAATCAAAAAGCACCATTGTGGTTGAGGATCAACCCTGCGCACATTAGCACCAACGATTTTTTAGCCAAACTCACCACAATGGATATGCCAGCTCATTTGAGCACATTGCACGCTGATGCCGTCATGTGTGAACGCAGTGGTGATGTGACCCAATTTCCAGGATACGACGCAGGATGGTTCGCCGTACAAGATGGCGCCGCACAACTTGCCGCGCATTTATTAGATGTCCAACCCAATCAACGCGTATTAGATTGTTGTGCTGCCCCTGGTGGTAAAACAGCCCATTTATTAGCAACTCAACCGCGAATTAGTGAATGTGTCGCGATTGATTGCGACCCTGATAGACTGGTTCGAGTTGAAGAAAACCTTGAGCGATTAGGGCATCATGCGACGTTGATTTGTGCGCAAGCTGAAGCGGTCGATGATTGGCATGACGGTGAGCAATTTGACCGTATATTGCTGGATGCACCTTGCTCTGCAACAGGAGTCATTCGTCGTCATCCAGATATTCGTTGGTTACGCCAAGCGTCTGATATTGCTCCATTAGTATCAATCCAACGAGAATTATTGCGCCAAATGTGGCAAATTCTCAAGCCAGGTGGTAAGTTACTTTACGCAACTTGTTCAATTTTACCTGAAGAAAATGCTGAACAAATACAAGCTTTTATCGATGAAAATCCAGAAGTGGTCGTACTCGATATACACAATGAATTAGCAGGGGCCGTGTCCTATCAATCTCCAGTAGGTTTACAAGTATTACCGGGTGATGCAAATATGGATGGGTTTTATTACGCGCTGTTACATAAACCGGCGCAGTAAACAAGAGTATTTCGGACATGAAAATTATCATCGTTGGGGCTGGTCAAGTTGGTGGCACTCTCGCAGAAAACTTAGTTGGCGAACGGAATGATATAACCGTTATCGATTCTGACGGCGATACTTTGCGTAACCTGCAAGACCGCTTAGATATTCAAGTCGTACACGGGATCGGCTCGCATCCAGATGTGTTGCACAAAGCCGGTGCCGAAGATGCCGATATGTTGATCGCAGTAACCAACTCTGACGAATCAAATATGATGGCATGTCAGGTTGCCTATACCTTATATAAAACCCCGACCAAAATTGCACGGATCCGCTCCGAACAATATATTTTGTATCAAGAAAGCTTGTACGGCCACCAAAATATTCCGGTTGATCACTTGATTGCGCCTGAACAACTGGTAACCAAATCAATCAAACGTTTAATCGACTATCCTGGTGCACTGCAAGTTGTTGAATTTGCTGAAGGTAAAGCATCGCTTGTTGCCGTTAAAGCCTATTATGGCGGATTACTCGTTGGCCATGCCCTATCTGCACTAAAGCAGCATATGCCAAATGTAGAAACACGTGTTGCAGCCATTTATCGACGTGGTCGTCCAATACGCCCACTCGGAACAACCGTTATCGAAGCAGATGATGAAGTGTTTTTTATTGCGGCAACCAAACATATTCGTGCCGTAATGAGCGAACTCCAAAAATTAGAATCCAGTTATAAGCGTATTATGATTGCCGGAGGCGGATTAATCGGTGCCGGCTTAGCCAAGCGCTTAGAGCATAAACACAATGTTAAATTGATCGAATTTGATCCTGAGCGCGCTAAGTATCTTTCGGCGCATCTGGATAACACCATCGTATTTAACGGCGATGCGTCAGATTCTGATTTATTGACCGAAGAAAATGTACAACAAGTGGATGCGTTTATCGCTGTCACCAATGACGACGAAGCGAATATCATGTCTGCCATGTTAGCCAAACGGCTCGGTGCACAAAAAGCAATGGTACTGATCCAGCGTTCAGCGTACGTGGATTTGGTGCAAGGTGGAGAAATTGATATCGCATTTTCGCCGCAACAAGCCACTATATCTGCGCTATTAACACACGTACGCCGTGGTGACATCGTCAATGTTTATTCACTACGTAGAGGTGCAGCAGAGGCAATTGAAGCGATTGCGCATGGTGATAAAAACACATCTAAAGTTGTCGGTCGCACGATCTCTGATATTAAACTTCCACCAGGCACGACTATTGGTGCCGTAGTTCGACAAGAACAAGTGATCATTGCTCACTCTGATACGATGATAGAAGCCGATGATCATGTGATTTTGTTTTTGGTTGATAAAAAATACATTTCTGAAGTAGAAAAGTTATTTCAACCCAGCGCATTCTTTTTTGGATAAGCGTGTAACTACGTATTGTGCTTAAACAATATAGAGGGCTTAAGGAATATAGAGGTTTAAAGAGTATCTAGGGTTTAAAGGGTATGCAGTAGTTAGATAAGTATTAGCTGCGCCAAAACGTAGGTGAAAACAACACTAGTAGTGAAAATACTTCTAAACGACCAAACAACATTGCCAATACCAGTATCCATTTACCACCATCAGACACTGATGCATAAGTACTCGCCACATCGCCCAAGCCAGGTCCAAGGTTGTTTAATGTCGCAGCCGTTGCGGTGAAAGCCGTAATATCATCCATCCCGGTGCCTAACAAACCCAGCATAATAATCACAAATACAATGGCATAAGCGGCAAAAAATCCCCAGACCGCTTCAACCACTCGATCCGGCATGGCCCGCTCGCCAAGCTTAACGGAATATACTGCTTTAGGATGTATCAGACGATTAATTTCACGTTTACCTTGCAGGTATAACAAAAAGACTCGAATCACTTTTAAACCACCACCCGTTGAGCCAGCACACCCTCCAATAAAACTCGCAAAGATTAGTAAAATCGGTAAAAACACCGGCCAAGCCGCAAAATCGGTGGTCGCAAAACCGGCAGTAGTACTGATAGAGACAGCTTGCAGCATTGCTTGATCTAAAGCTATCTCTGCAGAACTGTAGTACTCAAAGTGAACCAACACCAAAAAACACACCGCAATTAATGCAAACTGAATAATAAAAAATACTTTGAACTCAGGGTCTCGCCAATACCCTTTTAGATTTCGTCCGGAGACTGCTGCAAAATGTAATGCAAAGTTCAACGCAGCAATCCACAAAAACACCACACATATGATGTTAATTACTGGCGAGTTGTAATAGCCCAAACTGGCATCATGAGTAGAGAAACCACCGATAGCGATTGTAGAGAAAGCATGGCATATAGCATTAAATAAAGTCATCCCTCCGGCCCAATAAGCCGCAGCACACGCTATGGTTAATCCCAAATAGATGAACCAAAGTTGCTTGGCTGTTTCTGCAATGCGCGGGGTCATTTTAGAGTCTTTAACCGGACCTGGGGTTTCGGCTCGATAAAGCTGCATTCCACCCACGCCTAATAAAGGAAGAATGGCGACGGCTAATACAATGATCCCCATTCCACCAAGCCATTGCAGCTGCTGGCGATAAAATTGCATCGATTCAGGTAAAAACTCAATGCCCTCAATGACTGTTGCCCCAGTCGTCGTGAGCCCAGAAAACGATTCAAAAAATGCATCGGTAATCGACATATTGGGCTGTTCTAAGAAAATAAAAGGAATTGCACCAAAGCTGGCCAGTACTAGCCAAAATAACGCAACAATCAAAAACCCTTCTTTGGCTCGTAAATCTCGTTTGAATTTTCGATTTGGATACCAAATGACCAACCCAGTCGATATACACAGAATAAAAGCAAGCACAAACGGCAAACCACTGCCATCTTGGTAGATTAAGGACACAAAAGCAGGCAAGATCATAGTGACACTAAATAGTGCGACCAATAGTCCTAAGATCCTGATAATAGCTTGATATTGCATATGTATTAATAAATAAACAGTTTTGCGTATTATGTGCTTGTTACACAAAAATCTAAAGCGATAATTGAATATTTAGACTCACTGATACTACAAAATTTGCAACAAAGCCCTAGTATTATGTCTTTACAGCCATTTTATACCTGCTTATCCCTGCACTTATCCCTAGACTTATCCACAGGGTGAGTCTTTATTTTTATCCTTCTATAGCCAATGTTTATCAGCTATGGCATCCTTATACAGGTCCAATTAAAAAAAGAAATCCACATGTCTGAAAATGCTCAACCTCCGTTTGTCTTAGTTGATGGTTCCTCCTATTTGTTCCGCGCTTTTCATGGCATGCCACCCATGTCAAATTCCCAAGGACAAGCGACACACGCTATTTATGGCGTTATCAATATGCTTAAAAGTTTGATCCGAACCTACAAGCCAACGCACATTGCGGTTATTTTTGATGCAAAAGGTAAAACATTTAGAGATGACATTTTTCCTGAATACAAAGCAAATCGTCCGCCCATGCCAGATGAGTTGCGATCTCAAATTGCTCCGTTACATGAGATCATTAAAGCAATGGGGTTACCATTAATTGTTGAGTCAGGTGTCGAAGCCGATGACGTTATTGGTACACTGACCAAGCGTGCAACGGCATTAGGAATGAAATCCCTAGTCAGTACCGGCGATAAAGATATGGCTCAACTAGTAGATAGCCATGTTACGCTGATTAATACCATGAATAACACATTGATGGATGAGGCCGGTGTCGTCGAAAAGTTTGGTATTGGACCTGAACTGATTATCGATTTTCTGGCATTAAAAGGTGATAAAGTTGACAACATCCCAGGTGTGCCTGGCGTGGGTGATAAATCAGCATTGGGTTTATTGCAAGGAATTGGAGGTATCGATGCGATCTATCAACAGCTCGATGATATTGCCACATTGGATTTTCGTGGCGCCAAAACGCTAGCAAAAAAAATGGTCGAGCATGAACAAGGTGCCCGTTTATCGTATGAGCTGGCAACCATCGCGGTTGATTTACCTTTGGATTACTCACCAGATGAACTGTTGATCCAAGAGCCTGACAACGAGGCATTAACCACATTATTCCAAACCTATGAATTTAAACGCTGGTATAGTGAAGTCAGTGGTAACACGTTTTCTCAACGACCCACGGCCACATCCACAACAGCATCCTCTTCGACAGCTCCATCAGACGTTGTAGCAACCGATACTAATAGTCCTAGCGCGACAGTTAGTTTGCCGACGTTACCCGCTATCGATGTGAACACATATACACAGGTATTTACAGAGACCGAAGTTTTAAATTGGATTGCAAAGTGCACACAATCAGCCTTATTTTCATTAGAACTAGCCACCACTAGTTCGCATTACATGGAAGCGGAAATAGTGGGTATTGCATTATGCGTTAAAGCCGGTGAAGCTTGTTATATTCCAGTGGCACATGATTATCCAGATGCTCCGGAGCAAGTTGACCGAGCATGGGTTTTAGCACAACTACAACCGCTGTTAGAAAAACATAAAACCCAAAAAATCGGGCACAACATTAAATTTAGCAAAAACGTTCTGGCTAATTATGGCATCACGCTAAATGGTATCGCCTATGACAGCATGCTGGAATCTTACGTCTTAAATAGTGTTTCCAACAAACACACGATCAGCGTATTAGCTGAGCAATATTTAGGACATGATGCCATTGCCTTAGAAAGTATCGCAGGCAAAGGTGCAAAGGCTCTCAGCTTTAATCAGATTGCACTAAATGAAGCGGCACCTTTTGTCAGTGAAACCGCTGACATTATTTTTCGATTACATCAAATACTTTGGCCGCAATTAGTCGCGTTCCCCGAACTAGCGAATGTCGTTAGCCAATTAGAAATTCCATTATCAGGGGTGCTTGCACGAATGGAGCAAACAGGTGTTCTGGTTGATTCACAACAGTTGTTGCAACAATCTCAATCTTTAGCTGAGCGCATCGTCGCGTTAGAAAAAGACGTGCACGAAATGGCAGGTGAAGCATTCAACTTAGGCTCTCCTAAACAGTTACAAACGATATTATTTGAAAAAATGCAGCTACCCGTTCTTAAAAAGACCCCTAAGGGAGCCCCTTCTACAGCAGAAGAAGTCTTGCAAGATCTTGCATTAACCTACCCCTTACCTAAAGCTATCATGGAGTTTAGAGGGCTAAGTAAGTTAAAAAATACGTACACTGATAAATTACCCAAAATGATCGATCACCGTACTGGACGTATTCATACCTCTTACCAACAAGCTATCGCTGCAACGGGTCGTTTATCTTCAACCGATCCTAACTTGCAAAATATACCCATCCGCACCGCTGAGGGTCGCAAAGTTCGAGAAGCATTTATCGCTCGTCCAGGATATAAAATAGTTGCTGCTGATTATTCCCAAATTGAATTACGTATCATGGCTCATTTATCGCAAGACCCAGGTTTATTGCATGCGTTTGCAAATGGCTTAGATGTTCACAAAGCGACGGCTGCCGAGGTCTTTGGTGTCGCATTAGCCGATGTGACAACTGAGCAACGCCGCTCATCCAAAGCAATTAATTTTGGTTTAATCTATGGTATGTCGGCATTTGGTTTAGCCAAGCAACTTAATATCCATCGTGGCGAAGCACAAACGTATATGAATACCTACTTTGAGCGATACCCAGGTGTATTGCAATACATGGAAGACACGCGCAGTGATGCCAAAGAACACGGTTATGTCAAAACCGTCTTTGGTCGCCGTTTATATCTTCCCGATATTACATCGAGCAACGGAGCTCGCCGCGCTGGTGCGGAGCGAGCTGCTATCAATGCTCCGATGCAGGGTACAGCCGCTGATATAATTAAATTATCGATGTTAGCAGTTGATGAATGGGTTACAGCACAAGATCCCAATGACATTGGTATGATAATGCAAGTACATGATGAATTGGTTTTTGAAATAAAAGAACAAAAAGTAGCTGAATTTTCAGCCAAAATTGTGCAGCTGATGGAACAAGCCGTGTCGCTCTCGGTGCCATTAATTGTTGAGGCCGATACTGGAGATAATTGGGAGCAAGCACATTAAATAAGGCTTGAGCTACTAGCGCACAGATATGTTTAGAGGTTGAGTGTAAAGAATAACGAGCACAGTAACTAATCTCATTTTGTAATTTTATTACATTTTTTATTGATAAATCTGAAACTCTGCCTAAAATAGAGCAGGTAGGGTACAGAGGTTTATATTAAAACCTTTGCTTGGGCTCCAGCATGTTTATGTTGGAGCTTTTTTTATGGGAAAAGAAAAAATATCTAGTTATTTGCAATAAATCGAAAATGAAATTGAACTAATTAACACTACCGCCCTCTTACTTATAGTTTTTATGTGTAATTATGTGTAGTCCCTTGTTTGTAGCCCTAGTTTCTAGGGCTTTTTTTTGCCTGTCATTTACCTGTAAAAATAACACTATTAGAATAGACAAATTGGGACTGCAAAAAAAATACTAAAAAAATAAAAAAGAAATGAACTAATTGGATATGCAGGGCTCTTACTAATAGTTTTTATGTGTTATGTGTTATGTGTTATGTGTATTCCATTGTATGTTACGCCCTAGCTAGTCTAGGGCTTTTTTTTGCCTAGGATAAAGTCTGATATAACCAATACAAAATTTACCTGAGTAGGTTAACTAGTTCTCTTCATCGTTCGGTGTCGCATCAGGCTTAGCTAATCCTAACCAACTATCAAGTTTTCGCTCTAGCTCACTTAGCCCTAAACGATTTAACGACGAAAAAGCATGGACAGTCACATCACCACAAAAGGCCATTGACGCTTCTCTTGCCATTAATACCTGCGCTTTACGCTTGCCTGATTTTAACTTATCCGCTTTGGTGAGCAGTGCTAATACGGGTATTTTTGCATTGACAGCCCATTGTATGAGCTCTTGATCTAAATCTTTAAACGGATGGCGAATATCCATCAACACAACTAAACCGGCAATACACTCACGTTTTTGCAAATATTCACCTAAGGCTTTTTGCCATTTTATTTTCATGGCCAATGGCACTTTAGCAAAACCATAGCCAGGTAAATCGACTAAACGACGGTCATGATCCAATTCAAATACGTTAATTAGCTGAGTACGCCCAGGTGTTTTACTGGTTCTGGCTAGCCCTTTTTGACGCGTTAACGTATTTAAAGCGCTCGATTTACCAGCATTAGATCGGCCAGCAAATGCGACTTCAACACCACGACTTTCGTCTAAATGTTGAATATCAGGTGCACTCGTCAGGAATTTTGCTTTAGTATAATAAGTCATTGAAGTGTGTTTCTTTTTAAGTATTTATGGATATGTTTCGATACAGAGTCGTATATGTGACATAATATTTTCTTAAACATTTGCAGTGAATAGTTTTTAATCTGCATTTAAATGTGTAATATACGCATCATAGCACGAAAGTCCGTAAAGATTATTAACGTTTTAAGAGTACTAGAATGAAAAAACTAAGTTTGTTGTTCTGCCTAACATTGTCTATCAGCGGTTTTGCCATGGCTCAAGGCGATGCCGAAGCAGGTAAAACTAAATCAGTTACATGTGCAGCCTGTCATGGTGCTGATGGTAATAGCGCCATCCCTATGAATCCCAAGTTAGCTGGTCAACACAGCAAATACTTGGTGAAACAATTGCAAGAGTTTAAAGCCGCCGCACTGAGTAATGGTGAAGAAGGCCGAAATAATGCGGTCATGAACGGTATGTCAGTTGTCTTAACAGAGCAAGACATGTTGGATATTGCTGCGTATTTTTCTAGTCAAGACGCCAAAGCAGGTTCAACCCCTGAAGAATTTATCGCACCAGGTGCTGCCCTGTATCGAGGTGGTGATGCTGAGCGTAAGATCACAGCTTGTATCGCTTGTCATGGTCCTCGTGGTAATGGCATGGGTCAAGCTGGCTTCCCCGATATTTCTGGACAGCATGTAGATTACACCGTGGGACAACTTAAAATGTTTCGTTCAGGTGATCGTCATAACGATATGAACGGCATGATGCGTGATATCGCGACCAAACTGACAGATGAAGACATCACAATTTTGGCTAATTATTTAGCGGGTTTACATTAGAAAAAACAAAATATTATTTGATTTTGTATTTTTTATGTAAATAAGTTGTAAATAAGCTGTATTCGTGTATTCTGTCAATAGTTTGACGGATGCAGGCAATAAAGCGTCTCGGAAGACCCAAAACGATAATAAAATATAAACTCTGTCAATAACAATAATAAGAAGAGTCGTTGGATTACGCCCAGCATAAGCCGCTTAAGACGGACATGCTACTTCGGGAGAAGTGTAAACCAGCATCTACTAAGGTGATAATCTGATTATCACCTTTTTTTCTTTCTGCATTCCCCATACATTATCAAGCGCCAGACATTTGTATGCGTATCTCTACAAACTCATGTATAATGATATATCAAATGAAACAGATACAGAGTCAACATGCCACGCGTCAAAAAATCCAGAAAAACAGGTGTAATCGGTACTAAAAAAAGCACTGATAATAATTTCGGTCGATCCACTAAATCAACCACGCCCAATACAGTTAAAAAGAACAACGGTAAACCTGCTGGATCGCGTCATTCGGTTGCTCAAAGTAACAAATCGGTTATCTCTGGTCCCAAAAAAGACCCGCGTATCGGTAGTGCCACCAAAATTGATTTAACCCCTAATAAACCCAAAGTCGTTGAGCCTAAAGCTAAGCGTTATAGTACGCCAGCCCAAGAGTTAGCCGCATTAGAAGCAGATACACGTTTGCATGCATTACTTGAACAATATGACAATAACGCAAAGATCAGTAACGAAGATACCCAATACATGCAAACCAAGATGGCGCGATATCTTGTCTTGTGTGATTTACTTGGTATCAAAGATGAGCCAGAAGAAGAAATCATCGATGATGTTGATCCGCTTGATGCATTTGAGTCTATTAATATTAATGATTTTAAATAATGCAGTTAGCATTAATTCACGGCTAGGTTTAGATTACATATGATGTTGTACGGATTGGCAGGACTTGGGGTTATCGTCGTTATTGGTTTGGCTTATTATGCTGGTCAGACGCTATCACAATTAAATGCACAAAAAACGCGCATTGCCCTTGCCAAGCAAAAACAATATGAAGTAAGAGTTGAACGCGTGAATAATATCATGCAATCGGTACATACTATCGCCCTAGCTGTAGAACAGCAGCAGTGTGACCTTTGCGAAGGAGTAATCCGACTGACTAATTTACTTGATGCATTACCTCTTAATCCAGCACCTAAATTTATGGATATTTACCCCAACATTTATACCCTACACACCAAAATAGATCATTACCCCACGCATGATGCGCGTAATGCATTAAGCAAAAAAGAACGTCATCAACAAGATCTTGAACGAGAGGCTATTGCAGCCACATTTGAAAGCGCAATCATTAGCGAAGTAGTACAATTACGTACATACCACCCGACTATTTAAGCTTTTACCTATAATCTTCTATATTTTCACTACATTCGCTGCGGAAGTCACGGTATACTATTAAGCTAAGTTTACCCAAGCACAATGAAGTATATAAGCATGTCAAATTATGATGTAAAAACCTTTCAGGGATTGATCCTTGCTCTCCAAGAATATTGGGCGCGTCAAGGATGTGTAATTATTCAACCTTTAGATATGGAAGTTGGCGCAGGCACTTTCCATCCAATGACGTTTTTACGTTCTCTCGGTCCAGAACCAATCTCCAGTGCTTATGTTCAGCCATGCCGACGCCCTACTGACGGACGTTATGGTGACAACCCAAATCGCTTGCAACATTATTATCAATTTCAAGTCATGCTTAAACCTGCGCCGAAAAACATCCAAGATTTGTACTTGGGTTCATTGCAAGAGCTCGGTTTTGATCCACTGGTACACGATATTCGATTCGTAGAAGATAACTGGGAATCACCTACCTTAGGCGCTTGGGGCCTTGGTTGGGAAGTATGGTTAGACGGAATGGAAGTGACGCAATTCACGTATTTTCAGCAGGTTGGTGGCATTGAATGCAAGCCCGTCACTGGGGAAATAACTTACGGCTTAGAACGCCTTGCAATGTATGTGCAAGGTGTAGATAGTATTTATGACCTCATCTGGACTCATGGTCCAAATGGCCCGGTTACCTATGGCGATATTTTCCATCAAAACGAAGTTGAGCAAAGTGCATATAACTTTGAACATGCTGATGTTGCTGCATTATTTGCAGCCTTTGACCAATCAGAAAAAGACGCCGCACATTTGATTGAACACAATTTACCACTCCCCGCCTATGAGCAAGTCATGAAAGCGTCGCATTCATTTAATCTACTCGATGCCCGACATGCCATCTCTGTGACTGAACGTCAGCGCTATATTTTACGTGTACGTACACTGGCTAAAGGCGTAGCTGAAAGTTATTTTGCCGCACGTGAAGCGTTAGGTTTTCCAATGTGTAAAAAGGAATCAAAATAATGAGAACAGATACATTATTGGTTGAATTAGGTACCGAAGAGCTGCCACCAAAATCATTAAAAGCATTGGCCACTGCGTTTGCAAGTAACATGCAAGCAGAACTTGATGCAGCACAATTAGCCTATACCGCATCAACTTGGTTTGCGACGCCGCGCCGATTTGCTGTGCAATTTACTCAACTCGCATTTCAACAAGCAGACAAAGTGGTTGAAAAACGCGGTCCTGCGATTTCAGCTGCATTTGATGCAGAAGGTCAACCTACCAAAGCCGCTATTGGCTGGGCACGTGGTAATGGAATTGATGTGACACAAGCCGAACGCTTAGTAACTGATAAAGGCGAATGGTTGTTACACAAAGCGCAAGTCAACGGATTATCCCTTGATGCATTAATTGAAGATATTGTGACTCGTTCAGTATCTAAATTGCCCATTCCAAAAATGATGCGCTGGGGCGATTCTGATACGCAGTTTGTCCGCCCAGTACATACTTTCACCGCAATGTATGGCAGCGAGATTTTACCGGCTACCGTACTTGATACGCCATCCTCTAACATTATCCAAGGCCATCGTTTCCATTCGCAAGGAACGTTTGAACTAGACCATGCAGATAACTACGAAGCGGCTTGTCTTCGTCATTTTGTTGTTGCTGATTATTCACTACGCCAAGAGAAAATTGCGTCAGGCTTAAATGAACAAGCAGCAGCATTAGGGTTAACAGCAGACTACAATGATGCCTTGTTAGAAGAGATCGCATCATTAGTAGAATTACCTGTGGTGATGCAAGCTAGCTTTGAAGAGCGTTTTCTTTCTGTTCCAAAAGAAGCATTAATCTACACGATGAAAGACGATCAAAAATATGTGCCGCTTTTGGATACCAATGGCGAGTTATCTGCCACGTTTTTGTTCGTCAGTAATATTCAGTCAACTGCGCCAGAACATGTTATTGAAGGAAATCAAAAAGTGATTCGTCCGCGTCTTGCCGATGCAGAGTTTTTCTTTAACACCGATAAGAAGCTTACCCTTGAATCTCGTCTTGATTCTCTCAAGAGTATTTTGTTTCAAAAGCAACTCGGTACACTTGCCGAAAAAGCACAGCGGATCCAAACCGTTGCCCATCATATTGCCCAAGCTATTGGTGCTAATGCCGACCATGCAGCCCGTGCAGGCCTGTTAGCAAAAACCGATTTAATGACCGAAATGGTAATGGAATTTCCAGATGTACAAGGGGTTATGGGTCAATACTACGCCCTCAATGATGGTGAACATCATGATGTAGCCACAGCCATTGCTGAACAATATATGCCAAAACAATCTGGTGATACACTGCCTTCAACCGATGTAAGTGCAGCTGTCGCCTTAGCGGATAAATTAGATACGCTAGCAGGCATATTTGGAATCGGCATGCTACCTAAAGGGGATAAAGACCCGTTTGCATTAAGACGTGCGGCAATCGGTGTGTTACGGATCATTACTGAACGTGGTTATAATTTAGATATACGTGACCTATTGGCATTTGCAGTAAACACCTATGGGCAAAAATTAACAAATACAGATACGTTAGATAACGCTGTTGATTTTGTATTGGGTCGTTTTCGTGCAATGTACCAAGACCAAGGTGTCGATATCGATGTTATCCAAGCAGTTAGTGCACGAAACGTATCAAACCCTAGCGACTTTGCCGCTCGAATTCATGCTGTTGCCGCATTTAAGAGCTTGCCACAAGCACAAGCGCTGGCAGCTGCAAATAAGCGAGTGGCGAACATTCTTGCCAAGAACAACATTACTAGCGCAATTGCCGTGAATGAATCTTACCTGAATGAAACACAAGAACAGGATTTATATCAGCAGATTCAGCTACAACAGACTACAGTTAGTACAGCGTTACAAAATAACGACTACAGTGTTATTTTAACATCGCTTGCTCAATTACAAGCTGCTGTAGATGGATTTTTTGATAATATCATGGTCATGAGTGACGATGATCAATTGCGTAATAACCGCTTAGCATTACTGATGCAGTTGCGGGAATTGTTCTTATCAACAGCGGATATTTCTGTGTTAGCGTCTAAATAAAGGAATATACAGGTTCTATGTTCGCTCATAAAATAAAACTATCCGTCATAGTATGCACAGCGCTTTTAACTGGCTGTGCAACCAATGTTAATATTCGGGAATACTTTCCTGCCGTCATTACATCGTCTCCAGTAGATTATGAATCCTTGTATTTACGGGGCATATTTAACTGGTGGGAAGCGGAGCCTGCTTATAAGGTTGTCCCTAACCCTGATGGCTATAGTGTGAATGTAAAGCTCATTGCCGACGGTCAGCCTTATGATTTTCGCTTTGCTGACATCAACTATACTAGTGAATTAAACTGCGGTGCTGAAGCACCAGATAACCCCATTAAGCAAGACCAAGAGCAAGAGTTGGTTTGTGTTTCTGGGTCTCACAATTTGCAATTTGTGCCCAATGAAACAGGAACATACCGGTTTACACTACTTCCTAATGGTTCACCTTCGTTGCGCATCACCCGCATTCAATAATTACTAATTTACTGATACAAAAAAGCCTTCGATTTAGAAGGCTTTTTTTATTTATCAAATGCTTAGTGTGTTTTATACATCTAAGTTTTCAACGTTCAACGCATTTGATTCGATAAACTCACGACGTGGCTCAACTTGATCACCCATTAAGGTAGTGAACAGCTGATCAGCACTAATCGCATCTTCAATTTTAACTTGCAGCATGCGACGTGAACCAGGATCCATGGTCGTTTCCCATAACTGACTTGGATTCATTTCACCGAGTCCTTTATAACGCTGGATATACTGACCACGTTTCGCTTCATGCATCAACCAATCTAAGGCTTCTTTGAAAGACTCAACAGCATGAGTTCGTTCGCCGCGTTGAATATACGCTCCTTCACCCATCATGCCATTGATTGCATCATTTAATGCTGCGATTTTTTTGTATTCATTTGAGTCAACAAAATCATAATCAATGTTATAGCTGTAATCGATACCGTGCATGCGCATCGTTAATTGAATATAAAACTTATTCAGTTCTTCGTCTTTTTCTACACTACCAAGATACGTAGCACCATCAGACTCATCACTTGTCATTTGCGCCACAAAATTAGTCGCAAACGTGTTTAATTTCGCTTCATCAACAAAATCAGCAGTTGATAACGTATCTGAATAGACCATTTGATTCAGTATATCCACTGGCATTAAACGGTGCATGCGCGCAATCATTTTGTCAGCCGCTTGATACTGCATTACTAATGTTTCTAATGCGACACCGGTAATACCAGGTGCGCCTTCGGCAGTATGCAATGATGAGTTATCCACAGCAATAGACGTCAGATATGCATTAAGGGCATCATCATCTTTAAGGTATTGTTCTTGCTTACCTTTTTTAATTTTGTATAACGGTGGTTGGGCGATGTAAATATACCCACGTTCGATAATTTCTGGCATTTGACGATAGAAAAATGTCAGCAATAACGTACGAATGTGTGAGCCATCAACATCAGCATCGGTCATGATAATGATACTATGATAACGCAGTTTCTCAGGGTTATATTCGTCACGACCAATACCACAGCCTAGTGCAGTAATCAGTGTTGCTACTTCCTGAGATGATAACATTTTATCAAAACGTGCTTTTTCGACGTTTAAGATTTTACCTTTAAGTGGCAAAATCGCTTGGTTTTTACGGTTACGTCCCTGCTTGGCTGATCCGCCAGCAGAGTCTCCTTCCACTATATATAATTCAGAGAATGCCGGATCTTTTTCTTGGCAATCAGCTAGTTTACCTGGTAAGCCAGCTAAATCTAACGCACCTTTACGACGAGTCATATCTCGCGCTTTACGGGCGGCATCTCGTGCTCGTGCTGCATCAATGATTTTGCCAACAATGATTTTGGCATCTGCAGGGTTTTCTAATAAATATTCTGTTAATGTTTCCCCCATTGCAGATTCTACTGCTGATTTCACTTCAGATGAAACTAACTTGTCTTTAGTTTGCGATGAAAATTTTGGATCAGGGACTTTCACAGAGATAACTGCTGTCAGACCTTCTCGAGCATCATCACCGGTCGCACTGGTAGCATTCTTATTCTTTTTGTTGAAGCCTTCTTTTTCCATAAAAGTATTCAACGTACGAGTTAATGCTGAACGGAAGCCTGCTAAGTGAGTTCCACCATCACGCTGAGGAATATTGTTAGTAAAACAGAATATGTTTTCTTGGAACGAGTCATTCCACTGCATAGCCACTTCAACAGAGATGCCATCTTCACGCTCAAGATCAAATTGAAAGGCTTTTTGATGAACAGGAGTTTTATTCTGGTTTAAGTACTCTACGAATGCTTGAATACCACCTTCATATTTAAAGTGGTCTTTTTTGCCATCACGCTCATCTTCAAGAATGATTGATACACCCGAGTTAAGAAACGACAATTCACGCAAACGTTTGGCTAGAATATCATAATGATATTCTAAATTAGTAAATGTATCACCACTTGGCCAAAAACGGATCTCTGTACCCGAAGATGTCGTATCACCAACTGCTGCCAATGGTTCACTAGGGACACCATGAAGATATTCTTGTTCGTATACTTTTCCGTTTCGTTTGATGCGTAATCGTAATTTATGTGAAAGTGCATTTACCACTGAGACACCAACACCGTGTAAACCGCCCGATACTTTATACGAATTATCATCAAATTTACCGCCGGCATGTAGAACAGTCATGATTACTTCAGCAGCAGACACTCCCTCTTCTTCATGTATCTCCGTTGGGATCCCACGACCATCATCCGAAACAGCAACAGAACCGTCTGTATGAATTTTGATTTTTATATCGGAACAATGACCTGCTAAAGCTTCATCAATTGAGTTATCTACTACTTCAAACACCATATGATGTAAACCAGTACCATCATCGGTGTCACCAATATACATACCTGGACGTTTACGAACTGCATCAAGTCCTTTTAAGACTTTAATACTGGACGAGTCATATACATTTTCTTCAGCCATTCTCACTGCTCCTCGTTTACGCGGCCATGTTCCACGTGAAACATTTTCTTATCATTATATTCTTCAACAAAAGAAAGATGATCTTTTTCTATTGCTGTTACAAACAATTGCGTGTTTGTGTCTAAGAGTGCTTCGATAAATTTTTGACGTTTATCCAAGTCCAATTCTGCCCCTATATCATCAAGTAAAAATATACCTGATTTATTGGTCGCTTCAAATAGATGTAACGTTTGGGATAATTGCAAGGCTGCAACTAACATTCTTAGTTGACCCCGAGATAACCGTTCAATGGCTAATGCCCCATCTGCTTTTATTTTTAAATCTGCTTTATGAATACCGATGGATGTATATCCTATACGTGAATCATAAGGCAATTTTTGTTGTAAAGCAGCTAAGAAATCAGTCTCTGAATCCCAACCCCGATTATACGAAATTTCTAAGGAAAACTCAGGTAAAAATTGCTCTGAAATGCGTTTAAATATGATTTTAAGCGCAGATATATAGTTTTGCCTGTCCTTATCTATCTTTTCACCATAAATCGCAAGCTGATGGCTCCAATAATCCATCTGTGCGATGTCTATTTTTTTACCTATTTGCTGATATTTCAATAGTGCATTACGTTGTTTCAAAATTTTTGCATAGTTTACTGATTGCGTATAAAACGATTGTTCCACGTGAAACAATCCCCAATCAATAAATCGTCGTCTATGTGTTGGCGGTCCAATTAACATATCTGTCGATTGTGGTGTGAAAATTTGCACCGGGATATATGAAACCAAATTTGCCAAACGTTGCGACCGTTCACCATTAATACTACATAAAAATTCGTCTTTGGTGTTTCGCATTATACCAATTTTGTGTTGCTCATCTTTATGATCTGTACATTCAGCAAACACACTAAACTGAGATTGTGCAGATTGAATAACGGATTTATGTTTATTGGTACGGAAAGAACGGCCAAAGCCAAGGTAATGAAGAGATTCTAAAAAAGAAGATTTGCCACTGCCATTTTGCCCTACCACCACATTTAAATGTGGTGAAGGGAAAATAGTTGCAGATTCTATGTTACGAAACTGCGTAATCTGGACCTTGTCCAGTTTCATAAGATAAACAAATTAATGATGTATTGGTTACTACAAACGCATCGGCATAATGACATACAATGCCGAACCGTCCGTTGCATCTTCAATTAATGCACTAGCGTTAGAATCCGACAAGTTGAACTTAACATCATCGGTTTTTAAGGCATTCATTACATCAATCAAATAAGCAACGTTAAAACCAATCTCAAGATCTTCACCTTGATAATTTACATCAACAATTTCTTCTGCTTCTTCCTGTTCTGGGTTATTTGCTGTGATTTTTAACTCGCCGTTAGAAATATTTAAACGTACACCACGAAACTTTTCGTTCGATAAGATTGATGCACGACTAAATGCTTTTTTCATGACATCTTTATTGGCAACCACGGCTTTAGTGGATTCCTTCGGTAATACTCGACGGTGATCAGGGAAGCGGCCATCAACCAATTTGGACGTAAATACAAAATCGGCAGATTTAACACTAATATGATTTGAACCGATTTTGATTTTTATAGAATTATCATTCGCTTCTATCAAACGGTTAATCTCTAATACACCTTTTCTAGGGATGATGACCTGACGTGACGGTAACACCTCAGTTGTGTAAGCCAAATTACACAATGCCAAACGGTGCCCATCAGTAGCAACCGTCCGAATATTATGATCTTCAGTCTCTAACGACATACCATTAAGGTAATAACGCACATCTTGTTGTGCCATTGCAAAACTCGTGCTGTCGATCAGATGTTTTAAATCACTTTGCGAAATAACAAATTCAACATCAGCATTCCACTCTTCTAAATTAGGATAATCAGTCGCATTTAACGTCGATAACGTATACCGGCCACGTCCAGAGCGAATTGTTGCCTTGTTACCATCAACTTGGAAAGTAATATCACCGCCATCGGAAAGCCCGCGACAGATATCGACTAATTTTTTGGCTGGAACTGTAATCTCACCATCAACAAAACCATCAGCAGGTAATGTGATATGAGAAATAAGTTCGACTTCTAGGTCGGTTCCAGTAAGTGTCAACACGCCGTCTTTCACTACTAACAATATATTAGATAGAATTGGCAAGGTGTGACGACGTTCAATCGCACCTGAAACTAGTTGTAACGGCTGAAGAAATTGTTCGCGGCTGATAGTAAATTTCATTGTCGAGATCTCGTTGGCTAATTAAGCGTAATTATGTATGTTCATTCTAAAGGTTAAGACGATAAAGTTCTAATTAAATTCTTATAGTCTTCTTTAATATCATGACTTTCTTCTTTTAATTGCTCTATTTTACGACATGCATGCAATACCGTCGTGTGATCCCTACCACCAAATCCGTTACCTATTTCAGGTAAACTATGATTCGTTAATTCCTTGGCCAATGCCATTGCCATTTGTCGAGGGCGAGCGACGCTTCGACTACGACGTTTTGATAATATATCAGCTACTTTAATTTTATAATAGTCGGCAACGGTCTTTTGAATATTATCAACAGTCACAAGCTTGTCTTGCAACGCTAATAAATCACGTAATGCCTCGCGCACAAAATCAATACTGATTTCACGACCCGTGAAATTAGCGTTAGCTATCACTCGATTTAATGCCCCTTCTAACTCACGTACATTGGTACGAAGACGCTTAGCTATAAAGAACGCGACTTCGTTAGGTAATTTAATTTTATTTTCTTCCGCTTTACGCATTAAAATCGCAACACGAGTTTCTAATTCTGGAGGTTCTATAGCAATCGTTAATCCCCAACCAAAACGAGATTTAAGACGATCTTCTACGCCAACAATTTCTTTCGGGTATTTATCAGAGGTAAGGATAATCTGTTGGTTACCCTCTAATAATGCATTAAAGGTATGGAAAAACTCTTCTTGGGAACGATCTTTTCCTGCAAAAAATTGAATATCATCAATTAATAGCGCATCCACTGAACGGTAATAACGTTTAAAATCGTCAATAGCGTTATTTTGCAGAGCTTTAACCATATCTTGAACAAATCGCTCTGAGTGCATGTACACTATTTTGGCATTAGGTTTATTTGCAACAATACCGTTACCGACTGCATGTAATAAATGGGTTTTACCTAAACCTGTGCCACCATAGATAAACAAAGGGTTATATGCTCCGCCTGGATCATTAGCAACCGATGTTGCTGCAGCACGCGCTAGTTGATTTGATTTACCTTCTACAAAATTATCAAACTGATACGTCAAATTAATATTGCTTTTATGCTGTGACACAATAGGGGGAAGCTCTTCTGCCGGCTTAGCACTCATCGCAGGTGCACGTGCTGCCATAGGTGGGCGCGTCAGTGGTGTTTGAATAGATGAATTAGAGACGGCAGCATTAGCAGCACTGTTGGCTTGAATTGAACGTTTTGCAAATATATCTAATATCAACTTAGGTACATCATCCGCACCCGAATGATATTCAACAAACAACGTTGAAATTTGCTCTAAGTATTTATCCCTTACCCAATCTAATACAAATCGGTTTGGAGCAAACAAGGTCACTGATTCAAGTTTGTTATCGACCATTTGCAGTTCGGCTTGCAAGGGTCTTATCCACATATTAAATTGTTGCGCATCTAAATCTAACGATAGACGCTCTAAACAACGTTCCCAAAGTTGCATGACTACCCTTTGTTTTATTATTATATGTGGTTAAGTATACGCTCAACCTGCATCGGATCAATTAGTAATCCACTTATACGGATATCATACTGTTATTTAAGGAAAAATACTTGTGGATAAAAAAACAGCACACCTCCACTAAAGCCCACAAACACCATGCCATCATCCATATTTACACCCTTTGTTGACGTTTATTATGCACAGATAACCTTTTACCTGTGGATAAAAATCACACAAAATAATTATACACTGAATAACGCATCTGATTGGCAATACACAACATGACCTTATCAGGTGATATTGATCACTTTATACACAATAACTCCAATAAAACGTGCAATAATCGTTGACAAAGCAAGGTTTGATCACTATTATTGCGCGTCCTTTTACAGCGGTATTGATGAATTTTATGTGATTGGTAGTGTTGATGTATTTATATAGTGGTATTTCAGCAACCAGTAACAGCATTTACACGCATTGTGTTTAATTTAACTATAAAGTAGAGACTCAGGTAATGAAAAGAACATTTCAACCAAGTAATTTAAAACGCGCTCGTTCACATGGTTTCCGTGCTCGCATGGCTACTAAAAACGGTCGTAAGATTCTTGCAAATCGTCGCGCAAAAGGTCGCGCACGTTTATCTGCATAATCAAAAATCATAACGATTATTAAAGTGGGTAACTTATCGTTTACTCGGGAGTTACGCTTGCTAACTCCCACCCACTTTAGTTATGTTTTTGCAGACGCCATCCCAGCACCTTCAAAACACATCACAATTCTTGCTCGAAAAAATATTCAAACTGACCAAGCTAGGTTAGGCATTACTATTGCCAAAAATCGCGTGCGTAAGGCACATGACCGTAATCGGTTAAAGCGTGTTATTCGAGAAAGTTTCCGTCATCATCAGCATTTTTTACCAAATGTTGATATTATCGTGATCGGAAAGAGTAATCTTGATACTCTTAGCAACCAAGAATTCAATGAACTACTAAATAAGTTATGGATAAAGCTAAAAGCACGTTGCGAAAAATAACTATTTTACCGCTGATTGTGCTGATTCGATTTTATCAAATCGCTATTTCTCCTTTTTTGGGGAGTAATTGCCGCTTTTATCCAACTTGTTCAGCATATTCATTAGATTCGATTAAGACTTATGGATGTATTAAAGGTGTTTGGTTATCTGGCCGTCGCATATTAAAATGTCATCCGTTTCATCCAGGTGGGATAGATCCCGTTCCTGATAATAACAAGAATCATAAACCTAAGTAAGAGACACTCATGGAATCACAACGTAGTTTTATGCTCATCGCCCTTGCATTAGTGAGTTTTTTACTTTGGCAAGAATGGCAAACAGCATACGGACCTCAACCGGTCACCCCTACCGAATTAGCACAAGCTGAGTCAAGTTTACCTGAAGCTAAATTTGTAGCCAGTAATAGCTCGACTCCTGCAGCCGTTAGCTCTACTGGAATAAGCGATACAGATGTGCCCGCTACACTAGCGATGCAACCTGGCATCTCTGTTGTACAAAATCAAGCATTGCAAAGTGAGCGTTTTATTAATGTGCTCACTGATACGTTAGATGTCACTATCGATTTGTTGGGCGGTGATGTTGTTAAAGCGAATCTTATCAAATACCCGGTGACTGAAGGTTCAGACGACGCTTATAGCTTGCTACGTCCAAACGCTGCGACATTATATGTTGCACAAAGCGGATTAATCGGTACAAATGGACCAGATGCAAACCCTGAAGGCCGTCCTTTATACAACACACCACAACGCTCTTATACATTAAACAATGATAATTTGACGATCCCTCTTAACTGGGTAGGTGCGGATGGTCTGCAAGTGACCAAACACTTTATTTTTACGCGCGGTAGTCATGCCATTGAAGTAGAACAAGTAATTGTTAATAACTCGGCGGCTACAGCAGTGGTTCAACCATATGCACAACTTAAGCAAACCTTTGCGTTACCTGATAGCAATATGTTTATGCCTACTTATCGTGGTGCCGCTTATGGTACTGACGTAGAGCAATATCAAAAACACTCGTTTGGTGATATCGAAGATGAAAATCTCCGTGTTGTTACACCAGCAGGTTGGATTGCTATGATTGAACATTACTTCTTATCTGCTTGGGTACCCCCTCAAGATAAAACCAACACCATCTACACCCGTGCGTTGGGTAATGAATATGCCACTATTGGTTATACTTCTGAACCCGTCAGTATTGTTAGTGGTGCACAAGCCGTATTAAATAGCGTCTTATATTTAGGTCCTAAAGATCAAGATACCCTTAAGTTATATGCAACTGGACTTAACTTAACCGTTGATTATGGTTTTTTATGGTTTATCTCTGAGTGGTTATTTTGGTTGTTACAAATCATCCAAGGTGTTGTGATTAACTGGGGTGTGGCCATTATTATCATCACCGTTATTGTTAAAGGGATCATGTATCCACTGACCAAAAAACAATACGAGTCGATGGCAAAAATGCGCGTACTTGCGCCTAAGATGACGCAATTAAAAGAACGTTTTGGTGATGACCGTCAAAAAATGTCACAAGGCATGATGGAACTCTACAAAAAAGAAAAAGTAAACCCAATGGGCGGTTGCTTCCCACTGTTATTACAAATGCCTATTTTCTTAGCATTGTATTGGGTATTTTTAGAAAGTGTCGAATTACGCCATGCTGATTTTGTATTCTGGATCACGGATTTATCAGTTAAAGACCCGTTCTTTGTTTTACCTATCTTAACGGGTATCTCAATGTGGATGTTACAGAAGCTTCAGCCGATGACGATCCAAGATGAAATGCAAAAGAAAATAATGCAATTCATGCCTGTCATGATGACTATCTTCTTTATGTGGTTCCCAGCTGGATTAGTATTATATTGGTTAATCAGTAACGTGATTACATTAATCCAAGCAAAAATGATTTATGCATCAATGGAAAAACGCGGTATCAAAGCCCATTAATTACATTGAACAAGCAGAGTAATTAACTGCTACATCGTTAAAGCCGTTTGTTCTGGGATACGTTCTCAACTAAGACAAACGGCTTTTTTATTGGCAAATTGTACTTGTTACACAAAACCACCGTATAATATGCTTTTACATTTATATACTAAAGGAACGCACATGCCTTCATTTGATGTCGTATCAGAAATAGATAAAGTCGAAGTCTCTAATGCTGTTGATAATGCTAATAGAGAAATCTCCACTCGGTTTGATTTTCGTGGTGTAGAAGCCTCTTTCACTATGGTAGAAGAAACGGTAGAAATGCTTGGTGAGGGCGAGTTTCAACTCAAACAAATGATGGATATTTTGCGCAACTCATGTATTAAACGTGGCGTCGATCCTACTTCTTTAGAGATGCAAACTGTCGACCGTACCGGTAAATTTCATAAACAAAAAGTGGTATTTCAAGAAGGTATTGACCAACCTACCGCCAAAAAAATCGTCAAGTTAATCAAAGATGCCAAGATGAAAGTACAAACAGCTATCCAAGGCGAAAAACTGCGTGTGACGGGTAAAAAGCGCGATGATCTTCAACAAGTAATGCAACTGATTAAGGGTGCGGATCTTGGTCAACCGTTTCAGTATGAAAACTTCAGAGACTAACTATCTATGACTCAGTCAACCGAGCCGATGATCCAACAAGATACGATTGTTGCCCAAGCAACTGCGGTTGGTAAAGGTGGTGTAGGTATTATTCGTGTATCTGGTCCTGCTGCCAGTTCGATTGCCGAAGCAATTGTTGGTCATTGCCCTGCTCCACGATATGCTCATTATGGTGATTTTAAAGACGCTGATGGAACAGTGTTAGATCAAGGCATAGCCTTGTTCTTCCCTAACCCACATTCTTTCACTGGAGAAGATGTCCTAGAATTACAAGGCCATGGTGGGCAAGTCATCATGGATATGCTGATCCAAGCAATATTACATCACAGCAATGTCAGATTGGCTCGTCCTGGTGAATTTTCTGAGCGGGCTTTTTTAAATGATAAGCTTGATCTGGCACAAGCGGAAGCGATTGCTGATCTCATTGATGCATCATCCGAGCAAGCTGCACGAGGGGCATTACGATCACTTCAAGGGGAGTTTTCATTACGTATTAATGAGTTAGTCACCCAAATTATTCACTTGCGCATGTATGTTGAAGCTGCGATTGATTTTCCAGAAGAAGAAATCGACTTTTTATCTGATGGTAAGATACAAGGTGATTTACACACCATTATTAATACCTTAGCTGAAGTTCAGCAACAGGCCCAACAAGGCACTATTTTACGCGAAGGGATGCAAGTGGTTATTGCTGGTCGTCCTAACGCCGGTAAATCTAGTTTGTTGAATGCTTTATCTGGTCGTGATGCTGCCATTGTCACAGAAATAGCTGGCACGACGCGAGATGTACTCTCTGAACATATTCATATTGATGGGATGCCATTACATATTATAGATACCGCCGGTCTTAGAGAAAGTCCTGATATTGTTGAACAAATAGGTATCGAACGGGCTTGGCAAGCGATCAATGATGCTGATCGCGTGTTGTTTATGGTGGATAGCCATGATCAAGAACATGGTGTTGACTCAACCGATCCACAAAAAATCTGGCCTGAGTTTATGGCAAAGCTGCCAAGTGATATGGGCGTAACAGTGATCCGCAATAAAGCAGATCTCAGTGGAGCAACAATTGGGTTTGCCAATGACCATGGATACCCTACCTACACTATCAGTGCATCCTTACACCAAGGTATTGATTTGGTCACTGCACATTTAAAACAATGTATGGGCTTTGATACTACAACGGAAGGTCAGTTTATTGCCCGTCGCCGCCATGTGTTAGCAATAACAACTGCCGCAGAACATTTGCATATAGGTAAAGAACAACTAGATGCGCATTTTGCTGGAGAACTACTTGCAGAAGAATTACGCTTAGCACAATTGGCATTGAATGAAATTACGGGTGAGTTTAGCTCTGATGATTTATTAGGCGAGATATTCTCATCATTTTGTATTGGTAAATAACAGCTTATGAAAAAAATAGACATTATTGTTGGGTCTGTTCTCGGTGCAACGGAATATGTTGCAGATGCGATAGAAGCCAAATGCCAGTCGCTAGGGTTGGCTGTCAATGTACATTTTAAACCGGATTTTGCTGAGATTGATCCTAGTTCAACTTGGATTGTGTGCTCATCAACACACGGTGCAGGAGATTTACCTGACAACATTCAACCTTTTTATGCACAACTTATGCAGCATTCATTACACAATGATTGTTTAGTCGTTGGTCTGGGTGATAGTAGTTATGATACCTATTGCCAAGGGGCACAAACCTTATATAAAGCATTAGTCCAAGCCGGTGTAACGCCGATTAACGAGGTGTTTTTGGTGGATGTGTTACACCACCCTATTCCAGAGAATACTGTGATGGATTGGATCACACCTCATCTCGAAGCGATGTGTACATAATATGAATCAAGCTGAACTTGCTGCACTCAAACAACCCATCTCCCATTATGCACGTGTGTTGTATTGTTTATACTTACGACCTGGAGCGAATCAGCTAACCGGTGCCAGTCCTGCAATTGATTATAAACAAATAAGTCAATTATTGAGTGATACACAAACGCAATTTGACCAGGGTAGACAAATTAATCTTATCTTACACACTTTGCTAGATGTGGGATTAATCAGTGTAAATGATAAAACCAACCTATTGAGCAGTGTTCAAGACCAACGTGTTACGTTACCATTAATGATACTAAAAGATGATGAGTATCAATTGCTACACGGTGTGACTCAGGCAATGCAGCAATCCTGGATGCCAGAAGCTGAGCTTTATACCGAACTAGCTCAGTTAATTGGTTTGATTGATAGTACTTATACTCAGGAACAAGTGGGTGAATTTGTTGCTTATTGGTTAGGTCGCCCACAAAGCCGCTTTAGTCGCTTTCAATGGACCCAGAAATTTGTGCTTCAACGTAAGCAATTTGCTCAACGTAGTAGCCAACAACAGACAGCAACACAAATAGTAGGTACACAAACTGTCACCGCCAGTGCTGGGATCAGTACAGATGCGAATACGCGAGCACTGGTTGAAAAATACAATAAACCAACATAACCCAAACAACGAATATTGAGAATCATTGTGGATAATATTGCAGACAAAATTGACCGTTTAGCCAAAACTTTAGGTAAAAAACAACCTTTAGAAAAAGAATATATCGCCTACCAAACATTACGTAGCGATTATGAAAATAAGGCAAACGCAGAAATAAAGCAATTACAGCAAGCTTGCAAAAAAGAGCGTATATCATCATTACATGGTAGTGCCGATCTCAATCCACAATGGCGCTTTGATACGTTAATTAATGATGCAGATGATGTGAATGAAGCGATTAGTATCGCGCAATCTTTCATTGCAGCACATGATGATCCCCATTGGCGCAATAATAGCTCGCACATGATGATTTTTTATGGGGATTATGGCCGTGGTAAATCGCATATCGCTGGTGCGATTGCTAATGAATTAATTGACCAGTATGAGACCAGTGTGTTGTATCGTCAGTTGAGTTCATTACTTGATATGCGGTTTTATTCTTATGATTTTAACTCTCAAGACAGTGCAGGCGAAAAATTTCGGCGCATGCAGCAAGATTTACTCAATGTCGATTTACTTATTTTAGATGAAGTCTGTGTTAATGAAACCATGCTTAAAAAGAATGCGCAGAGTTGGCTTGGTAATCTATTGCGTCAGCGTTTAGTCAATCACAAAAACTGTATTTTAATCACTAATCATGAATTAGGTGAGCTTGAAATAGCCCTAGGTAAATATTGTTCAGAATCGATTAATGAATACGATAAGTATAAAGTCCGCTTTAGTGGGCCTAGCCGACGCGAAGGATTAGCCCCTGAAGTGGTTGCTAATACGCCTATTAATCAAACCACATCAACACGTAGTAACCATAAAAGTGGCTATCAACCAGGCCAAGATTTATATAAATAAACGACCTGATTATTATCTACAACTCGCTTAAATAAGGTAATGCGTTAAACGCCCCTTTTTTCTCGCATGCTTTAGCACCTATCTGACTAGCAAAATGCACTGCCTCGTGCAGTGTTTCAGCGCTAAAATCATTAGTCGCCGTGATCTTATGTTCCTGACAGAATGTTAAAAAACCGCTGATAAAGCCATCCCCAGCACCTGTAGTATCGATTACTTTGCTTGGTGATACAGGTGTTACAGCATGATTATTAAGGGGTTTACTGAGTATTCTTATCGCATTTGCTCCATCGGTAATCAAAAAAATAGCATGGTCATGAATGCGTTGATCAATGATCGCCGCAAACCCAGGGATCTGTTCAGCAAGGTAATCAAATTCTTCTTTACTGAATTTAATGATATCAGCGAGTTTGATTAAATCAGCGACGCGTTGAGGTAAATGCGCGAGTTGATCCGTTGGCCACAGATTTTCACGTAAATTGACATCAACACTGATCATTGCCCCTGTCGATTGAATGGCTAGCAAACCTAATAATGTATCAGAGTGACAAGATGGCAAAGTAGATGTATTAGAACAAAGATGAATAATATCTCCACGCGAAAAAGGATATGCGGTCAGTGTTTGGCTATCAAATTGTAAGTCTGCAGTGGCATGCCGATAAAACTGAAAAGAGCGCTCTCCATGATCATCCAAACTCACTAAAACCAATGCCGTTGAGTGAGTAGAGATCGAACTGTATGCTAAATCAACATTCACAGACAATAACTCTTGGCGAATTAATTGCCCCATAGCATCTTGACTTAATGTACCAATAAACACACTTTCTTGATTGAGTTTAGCAACCCCTACAGCAACATTAGCGGGTGCGCCACCTGCACATTTAACACATTGTTGAGGATCATTATCTGCTGGTAATAAGTCAATTAATGCTTCACCAAAGGTCACTATAGCCATTAAATATGTCCTTAAAAAAAATCATTGATATAATGTAAATACGATGTAAAATCACTATATAACTTAATCGATTAAGTATCAATAAAAAAGGGTTAATATGTATCTCAATAATCAAGTTCAACTTATTACATACGTCGACCGCTTGACCGGTGCTGGATTAACTGAGCTAAACGATGTATTACTTAATGAGTTTAAAGAATTATTTGGTGGTGTCCATTTATTACCCTTTTTTAATCCTATTGATGGTGAAGATGCAGGCTTTGATCCGATTGATCATACCGAAGTTGATGCACGGTTAGGCAGCTGGTCAGATATTGCAACAATAGGACGCTCTCACGATATTATGGCTGACCTGATTGTTAATCATGTATCGGCACAATCTTTAGTGTTTCAAGATGTGTTAGAAAAAGGCTCTGCATCAGAGTTTTTTGATCTGATCATGACCAAAGAAAAGGTCTTTGGTGAACATGCTCAGCAAGAAGATATCGATAAAATATACCGTCCGCGCCCGACTCCTTGTTTTACACCTATGACTTGTCAAACAGGTGAAGTCATTAATGTATGGACTACGTTTACTGATAATCAAATTGATATCGATGTTACTGGCACGATGGGACAAGCATATCTAACCAAAATATTAGATACCTTTGAACGAAACAATATCAAATTAATCCGTTTAGATGCAGCCGGTTATGCGATCAAAAAAGCCGGTACCAATTGCTTTATGCTCGATGACACTTTTGATTTTATTAATGGGCTATCTGCACAGGCTAATAGCCGAGGAATGAACTGCCTAGTTGAAATCCATTCCTATTACAAAACCCAAATAGAAATAGCTAAACGTTGTGAGGCAGTATATGACTTTGCATTACCTCCACTAGTACTACATACCTTGTTTAATAATGATGCTAAAGCGCTATATGACTGGCTATGTATCTCACCACAAAATTGTGTCACCGTATTAGATACACACGATGGAATAGGTATTGTGGATGTAGGTCCAGAAGGTGATAAACCAGGTTTATTAACAGCTCAACAAATAGATGCATTAGTCAACCAAATACATAGCAATTCCAATGGACAAAGTTTGCAAGCGACCGGTGCGGCAGCAAATAATGTCGATTTGTATCAAGTGAATTGTACGTATATTGATGCGTTAGGAAATAACCAACAAGACTATCTTCTGGCTAGAGCAATTCAATTTTTTGCACCTGGGATCCCACAAGTTTATTATGCAGGTGTATTAGGCCTGAATAATGATATGGCATTATTAGCACAATCACAGGTAGGTCGTGATATTAATAGACCTTTTTTAGATAAAGAAACACTCACTAATGCCGTGCAGAGTTCTTTTTTTGCAGCAATGCGTCAACTTATCTTATTACGTAACTCCCACCCAGCATTTAATGGTGATTTTTCAATTATATTAGGTGATGATCACCGCAATCTAAACCTATCGTGGAATAATGATTCGTCACACATCAGCTTACATATAGATTTAAATGCTCACACTGCAACCATTAAATATTCAACGGCTGAATTGGACACACAAACTCTGATCATTAAAGACGCAAGCATTCGTTAAACACATTTGTTTACGTTTTTTACAACCTTTAGGGTGTGTATTACGACTAAACTGTAAAGATAGAGATATCCTATCTCATCACTACAGGAACGTTATTATGCACACTACCAATCTACCTAAACAGCAATATACCTACCAAACTCGCGGTATACTTGCCTTCTCATTATTCACTTTTTTATTGTTTACTTTTAGCATGTCAGTTCACGCTAAAACAATCCAAGAAACATTCGATGCTAATAATGGCGGCGGACTTAAGGTACAAACTGACGTCGGTAAATTCACCATTAACACTCATACAAAAGCCACCATTGATGTAACGGTTGAAATTGAGGGTAAAGACAAAGATGATTTTATGGTTGAGTTCATACCAAAAGACGGTAATTTACAGATCATCGGTGAACGCGGTTCAGAAGGTTGGAATTGGAATAATAGCCTCAAAGTACATTTTATTATCACGCTACCTGAACAATATAATATCCAATTAGATACTGCTGGAGGCAGCATTAAGGTGGATGATCTAATGGGTAATATTCAGCTCAATACCTCAGGCGGCAGTATTACGATAGGTAATATTCAAGGTAATGTGCAAGCAGATACCTCTGGCGGGTCGATTAAAATAGGAGATATAGTCGGTAATGTAGCAGTAAAGACCTCTGGTGGGAGCATTAGAGTAGGTGAAGTTGAGGGAGAATTAAGTGCTAAAACTTCTGGTGGCAGTATTAAGGCGACTTTTGCACAACAAATTACCCAAAATGCAGAATTAAAAACATCAGGTGGATCTATTACCGCCACATTATTAGATACAATCAAGGTTAATATTAAGGCGACAACATCAGGTGGTCGTGTTTCATCCGACTTTGCCGTACAAGGAATCAACAAAAAACGTAAAATTGAAGGGACCATTAACGGAGGAGGACCTCAATTGAGATTACATACTTCAGGTGGAAGTGTAAAAATAAAAAAATCCAGTTAAAACAATATACTTAACTAAACATTACACACTTATCCACATCTTGATCCAATGATATACATAGATGTGGATAACTACGATAATAACATGCGTGTAAAACCTGTATTGATCGATCATAACTTTTATCAAATTAACGCTTGTGGATAAGTAGGTGTTTTATCCACATATTATACGCACTTACCAACTCCACTTATGACGAGTTATGATCGCTGTAAGTTGTTATTTTTATTACTATAATTTAGCTTACACACAGAAAAGTGATTCCTTAATAATAGTAATAATAATCTATACTCTATATAAAAGCTTATACATATTAGAGCCGCGTTTTTGACAAAACACGTTTAAAAAAAAGCGCTGCGCTTTACCTACACAAAACCAAAAACTAAAGAAACAAAGCGTTGTTAACTTTCCAGCAAATCAGCTAAAATGCTCTGGATAACTTTAAAAGGTCAATTTTGATGTTTTACGAACAAACATACGATGTCATCGTTGTGGGTGGTGGTCATGCAGGTACAGAGGCAGCATTAGCAGCAGCTCGCATGGGATCACAAACATTGCTGTTAACCCACAATATGGAAACATTAGGACAGATGTCATGTAATCCAGCTATTGGCGGGATAGGCAAAGGACATTTGGTTAAAGAAATAGATGCACTGGGTGGGGCAATGGCACATGCTATTGACTTGTCAGGTATTCAATTTCGTACACTAAATTCATCAAAAGGCCCAGCTGTGCGTGCAACACGTGCTCAAGCTGATAGAAGTTTGTACCGAAATGCGGTACGCAACATGTTAGAACATCAAGAAAATCTAACCATTTTCCAACAATCCTGTGACGATATTATTGTTGAAAACGATCGTGTAACTGGCGTAGTTACTCAGATGGGATTAAAATTTAAAGCCAAGACAGTTGTCATTACTGTAGGTACTTTTCTAGGTGGCACAATTCACATTGGCATGGAAAATTACAAAGGTGGTCGGGCGGGCGATCCACCATCGATTGCATTAGCCGACCGACTAAGAGCGTTACCGTTCAGAGTGGATAGGTTAAAAACGGGCACCCCTGCTCGACTGGATGCGAGATCGTTAAATTATGATGTGATGCAAGCTCAACCTGGTGATACACCTTTACCGGTATTTTCATTTATGGGGAATGTTGAGCAACATCCAAGACAAATACCGTGTTATATCACGCATACCAATGCTCGCACTCACGATATTATTCGCAGCGGATTAGACCGTTCTCCTATGTATACTGGTGTCATTGAAGGGATTGGACCGCGCTATTGCCCAAGCATTGAAGACAAGATTAATCGTTTTGCGGATAAAGACTCACATCAGATATTTGTGGAACCCGAAGGGTTAAATTCAATTGAAATCTATCCAAATGGAATTTCTACTTCCCTACCCTTTGATGTGCAATTTGAGTTAGTGCGTTCAATCAAAGGGTTTGAAAATGCACATATAATCAGACCTGGATATGCGATTGAATATGATTTCTTTGACCCTCGTGATCTCAAACAATCACTAGAAACCAAATTTATTGATGGACTATTTTTTGCTGGTCAAATTAATGGTACTACTGGGTATGAAGAAGCTGGGGCCCAAGGCTTAATCGCCGGTGCGAATGCTTCATTACAAACTCGAGGGAAAGATCCAATTAGTCTGCGTCGTGATCAAGCTTACATTGGGGTGTTGATCGATGATTTAGCGACGATGGGTACAAAAGAACCCTATCGTATGTTTACTTCTCGTGCTGAATATAGATTGTTATTACGTGAAGATAACGCAGATATGCGTTTAACTGCATTAGGCAGAGAAGTCGGTTTAGTTGATGATACTCGTTGGGCTGCGTTTAATGAAAAAGTAGAACTGATTGAACAAGAAAAACAACGTTTAAAAGCTCAATGGATCTTTCCTACACACCCTAGTGTACCGACGTTAAATCCACAATTAAAAAATCCTATTAGCCGAGAGCATTCATTAGAAGAATTAATACGCCGTCCGGAGATGACGTATGATAATTTGATGAAAATAGAAGGGTTAGGCCCAGGATTAGAGCATGCACAAGCGGCAGAGCAAGTCGAAATCCAAATCAAATATGCAGGTTATATTGAGCGTCAAAAAGAAGAAATAGCAAAAACGCAACGCCATGAAAATATGTTATTACCGGTAGATTTTGATTTTGGACAAATATCAGGATTATCCAATGAGGTCGTTGCTAAATTAAGCGAAGCACGTCCCGAAACGTTAGGTAAAGCATCTCGTATTTCAGGTATTACACCCGCAGCAATATCATTGTTACTGGTATACTTAAAAAAACACAATATGCTGCGCAAGTCAGCATAATAGACAAGGCTCCAATTGATGGAACACACTGAATTACGCGCCCTTGATCAACAATTAGTGGCTAAGTTACAGCATTTAATCAGTAAAACGTCACTGATTGTGTCGGACCAACAATTACAATTGTTGGTGCTGTATATTGAAATGATGCACAAATGGAATAAAACCTATAATTTGACCTCAATTAGACAAATTGATGATATGTTAGTGAAGCATATTTTGGATTCTATCATGATCGCACCTTTGCTCAAAGGAAAGCGCTTTATTGATGTTGGTACTGGACCTGGTCTGCCAGGCATCCCACTAGCAATAATGCATCCTGAATATGAGTTTGTTTTGTTGGATTCATTAGGTAAACGTGTTCGTTTCATGCAACAAGTGGCTTATGCATTAAAATTGGATAATATTTCACCAGTCCAATCTCGTGTTGAAGAATATACCGATCCCCAAGGATTCGATGGTGTTATCTCTAGAGCCTTCGCTAGCATAAAAGATATGTTGCACTGGTGCGGTCATTTGGTAAATACTAGTGGTGAATTTGTCGCACTCAAAGGGCAGTATCCAGAAAATGAACTTGCAGAATTACCGCAAGAGTTTATGTTAGATGAATCGGTGCCAATACAAGTACCTAGCCTAATTGGCGATAGACACCTGATAAGAATTAAAAAAAGTAACTAAAAATTAAACCGTTCATAACGAAGAGAAGTGCCTCGTGGCTAAAATAATAGCAATAGCGAATCAAAAAGGTGGCGTTGGTAAAACCACATCGACTGTGAATGTTGCTGCTTCAATGGCTGCAACTAAGCGGCGGGTATTACTGATAGATCTTGATCCACAAGGTAATGCCACTACCGCAAGTGGGATCGCTAAACATGAAGCAAAAAACACCTGTTATGAATTATTAATTGAAGATAAGCCTGCTAAAGACGTCATTATCACCGAAACTTCTGGTAAATATCATTTAATCGCAGGCAACTCAGACAATACGGCAGCAGAAGTAAAACTCATGGAGCTGTATGCTCGAGAAGTAAGATTACGCAATGCACTTGATGCAGTAAAAGATGATTACGATTTTATTTTTATTGATTGCCCACCATCGCTGTCACAACTAACAGTTAATGCACTAGCAGCGGCTGATTCAGTTATTGTACCTATGCAATGTGAATACTATGCGTTGGAAGGCTTGACTGAGTTGATGGGTACAATCGAAAAATTAGCCTCAGTAGTCAATAAAAATTTGTGTATTGAAGGCATATTACGCACTATGTATGATCCGCGTAATCGCTTAGCTAATGATGTATCTGAACAACTAAAACGCCATTTTGGTAAGCTAGTATATCGGACTGTTATTCCAAGAAATGTACGTTTAGCAGAAGCGCCAAGTTATGGTACGCCTGCTATGTATTATGATAAATCATCGACAGGTGCAAAAGCCTACTTGGCATTAGCGGGTGAAATATTACGCCGTAAAGATTCATCTGCGACACAAAAAATAGCATAGGAAATAATAAACAATGACTGGAAAAAGCAAAGGGTTAGGTCGTGGATTAGATGCATTATTGACATCAACGCGAGCAACATCACCTGAAACAAAGCAACAGTCATCTACGCCATCAATACCTGTAGACGGTGAATTACGGCATTTACCTATTGAGTTTTTACAACCTGGTAAATATCAACCTCGTAAAGATATGTCCCCTGAAGCACTCGAAGAATTATCATCTTCTATTCAATCGCAAGGGGTAATTCAACCTATTGTAGTGCGTAATATTGGCGAAGATCAATTTGAAATCATCGCCGGTGAACGTCGCTGGCGCGCGGCTCAATTAGCACGATTACATGAAGTCCCTTGTATTATCAAAGATGTGCCTGATGAAGCAGCGATTGCGATTGCATTAATTGAAAATATTCAACGTGAAGATCTTAATGCGATGGAGGAAGCTCAAGCATTAGACCGATTAATGCATGAGTTTGAGTTAACTCATCAAGAAGTTGCGCAGGCCGTTGGTAAATCTCGGACTACTGTAACTAACTTATTACGTTTGAATTCATTAACCGAAGAAGTCAAAAAGTTACTAGAGTACGGCGATATTGACATGGGTCATGCACGCACCTTACTTGCATTAACCGGGGATATTCAGGTTGAAGCAGGCAAACATGTTGCAGGCAAAGGATTAAGTGTACGAGAAACAGAAGTATATGTGCGTAAATTGCTCAATCCGCCAGTAGAAAAGCCCACAACAACAGATGATCCAGACGTACAAGCGTTACAAAATAAGTTAGCTGAGAAAATAGGCACTCAAGTCCAAATAAATACCAACAAAAAAGGTAAGGGAAAAGTGGTGATTAATTTTACGGATTTAGACCAGTTAGATGGGATATTAGGTTTTTTTGAATAAGCAAAAAAAATGATCAACGATCTTTAATAGTTGAAATAATCCCCATTCTCAGTATACTTCAATCCGCTAAATTTAGGTTTTTTGAATAAGAGATACAGTGTGGCAAAATCAATGGTGGGTCAGGGCAAAATACTGGCTGCTAAGACTCTGCAAATACAACTCTTGGTTACATTAGCTGGTGGCCTTATTTTCCTGATAGCTAACACTGCATATGCTAGCTTGTCTTATTTGATAGGTGCTGGGGTGAGCATAATACCTAATGTGGTGTTTGCATTTTTCGCTTTCCGATTTGCCGGTGCAACGAAACGTGATTTAGTGATGAAGAGTTTTAGCCAAGGCTCTAAAATTAAATTGGCCTTAACAATGATTTTATTTGTGCTGGCATATCAATTACCTATGCTCAATCCATTGCATATGTTAATAGGATTTGCCGTCACAATAGCGACTCACGCATTGAGTATTATGTGGTTGAGTAAACGCAAAACAACAATTTCTAATTAAACGTGGGTTCTACAATGGCATCTGAATATACTACTACTGAATATATCCAACACCATTTAACCAATGCTGTCATGTGTACTACCGAAGAAGGTATTGCATTCAATAAAGCCTGTAGCGATGCAGGTTTTTGGTCATGGCACATAGATACACTTTTGTGGTCAATTGGTTTAGGTGTGCTTTTCTTATGGTTTTTTACTAAAGCAGCAAAGAAAGCAACAACAGGCGTACCAACTAAATCGCAAGCATTTGTTGAAATGGTGGTTGAATTTGTTAATACCAATGTCAATGATACTTTTCATGGCAAAAATGCATTAATAGCACCATTAGCACTGACCATTTTTGTATGGGTACTACTGATGAACTTAATGGATCTTGTGCCGGTTGATATTATTCCTAGTATCGCAGGATTTATAGGTTCAACAGTATTTGATATGAATCCGCATGATGTTTATGTCAAAGCGGTACCAACCACTGACTTAAACTTAACCTTTGCGTTGGCCATTGGTGTATTTTTCTTGATTATTTACTATTCAATTAAGATCAAAGGCTTTGGTGGGTTTGTTAAAGAACTTACTCTTCAGCCTTTTAATCACTGGGCGTTTATTCCAGTAAACTTTGTTTTAGAATCAGTCACATTGTTGGCGCGTCCAGTATCACTTGCCTTGCGTTTGTTTGGTAACTTATACGCCAGTGAATTGATATTTATTTTGATTGCAACCTTAGGATTCTGGCAGTTACCGCTGCATTTCCCATGGGCTGTATTCCATATTTTAGTACTACCGTTACAAGCCTTTATCTTCATGATGTTAACCATTGTGTATTTAAGTCTTGCGCACGAAAAACATTAATTTTTTTTAACTTTAACTTTAAACTTTAACTACGAAAACTCGGAGACACAACATGTTATATATCGCAGTTGCTTTACTAATCGGAATGGGTGCTTTAGGTACCGCTATTGGTTTCGGTATCTTAGGTGGTAAATTCTTAGAATCTGCTGCTCGCCAACCAGAACTTGCACCACAATTGCAAGTTAAAATGTTCATCGTAGCAGGTCTTATTGATGCTATCGCGATGATCGGTGTTGGTATCGCTTTATACCTATTGTTTGCGGTTGGTGCTTAATTTTATTAATCATGAACGTTTTAGCGAACAATAAATAGGAGGAGTTGCCCATGAATATGAATGCTACTCTAATAGGTCAGATAATTGCTTTTATCGTGTTTGTATGGTTCTGCATGAAGTTTGTGTGGCCACCACTACTAGGTGCGATAGAAGAGCGTCAAAAGATGATAGCCGATGGGCTTGAAGCTTCTGACCAAGCTGAAAAAGATCTAGCTATTGCTCAAGCACAAGCTGCTGAGCAACTTAAAGAAGCCAAAGCGCAAGCGGCGGACATCATCGAGCAAGCCAAAAAGCGTTCTGCCGTCTTAGTTGACGAAGAAACGCAACGTGGTCACTCTGAGCGTGAAAAAATCATTGCTCAAGGTTATGCCGAGATAGAAGCAGAGCGCAATCGTGCTAAAGAAGGTTTGCGTAAGCAAGTATCTACTTTAGCTATTGCTGGCGCTGAGAAAATCTTAGCACGTGAAATTGATAAAGATGCGCAAGCCGACATTGTTGCAAAACTTGTCGACGAGCTATAAGGGAGAATGAGCCATGTCTGAATTGACTACCGTTGCTCGCCCTTATGCCAAAGCGGCCTTTGATTTCGCAGTTGAAAAACAAACCGTCGCCCAATGGCAAGAAATGCTGGTATTTGCTGGTGCAGTTGCACAGGATGTATCCATTAAACAAATGTTAAGTGGTGCCTACTCTGCAAGTAAGTTAGCAGAAATATTTATCGGTGTTTGCGGTGAGCAAATCGACGAAAACGGTCAGAACTTAATTAAAGTTTTGGCGGAGAACCAACGTTTATCAGCTTTACCTGATGTAGCAGTGTTGTTTAATCAGTATAAAGCAGACTTTGATAAAGAAATTGACGTAGAAGTAACTTCTGCCGTTAAATTGACTAAAGCACAACAGACAAGTATTAGTGCCGCGTTAGAAAAACGCTTAGCACGAAAAGTCGTTATCAGTTGTAGCGTAGACAAAGCACTTGTTGCTGGTCTAGTCATCAAAGCCGGTGATACAGTTATCGATGGTTCTATACACACTAAATTAAACCGTCTAGCAGACGCGTTACAAGCATAACGGGGATAAGAGCATGCAACTTAATTCCACTGAAATTGCAGAACTGATCAAACAACGTATTGAGAAGTTTGAAGTAGTAAGTGAAGCTCGAAATGAAGGTACTATTGTCGGTGTAACCGACGGTATCATTCGCATTACCGGCCTAGCCGATGTCATGCAAGGAGAAATGATCGAGCTTCCTGGAGGCCGTTACGCGATAGCACTTAACCTAGAACGAGATTCTGTAGGTGCAGTAGTAATGGGTCCTTATCAGGACCTCCAAGAAGGTAATAAAGTACAATCAACCGGTCGTATCCTTGAAGTTCCAGTAGGCCCAGGTCTATTAGGTCGTGTTGTAAACACACTAGGTGAGCCTATTGATGGTAAAGGCGCAATTGACGCTGCTGGTTTTGAGCCAGTAGAAAAAATTGCACCAGGTGTAATCGAACGTCAATCAGTTGATCAACCTGTTCAAACTGGCTATAAGTCAGTTGATGCAATGATTCCAATTGGTCGTGGCCAGCGTGAGCTAGTTATCGGTGACCGTCAAACAGGTAAAACTGCGTTAGCGATCGATGCCATCATCAACCAAAAAGACACAGGTATTAAATGTGTGTACGTCGCAATCGGGCAAAAAGCCTCTACTATTGCTAACGTAGTACGCAAACTAGAAGAGCATGGTGCCCTTGCTAACACGATTGTCGTGGCAGCATCTGCATCTGAGTCTGCAGCATTGCAGTACTTATCAGCTTACTCTGGTTGTACCATGGGTGAATACTTCCGTGACCGCGGTGAAGATGCGTTAATCGTATATGATGACTTATCTAAGCAAGCTGTAGCGTATCGTCAAGTATCATTGCTACTTAAACGTCCTCCTGGTCGTGAAGCATACCCTGGTGACGTTTTCTATCTTCATTCTCGTTTATTAGAGCGTGCTGCTCGAGTAAATGCGGATTATGTTGAAAAATTCACAAACGGTGAAGTTAAAGGTAAGACAGGTTCACTAACCGCATTACCTATCATCGAAACGCAAGCCGGTGACGTTTCTGCATTCGTACCAACTAACGTAATTTCGATTACCGATGGTCAGATCTTCTTAGAGACTGATTTGTTTAACGCGGGTATTCGCCCAGCGGTAAACGCAGGTATTTCGGTATCTCGTGTTGGTGGTGCAGCACAAACCAAAATCATCAAAAAATTGGGTGGCGGTATCCGTCTAGCCCTAGCTCAGTATCGTGAATTAGCGGCTTTCTCGCAATTTGCATCTGATCTTGATGACGCAACTCGTGCTCAATTAGAGCATGGTGAGCGCGCGATGGAATTAATGAAGCAAAACCAGTATGCACCATTATCGGTTGCAGACATGGCGGTGTCATTATTCGCGATTGAAAAAGGTTTCTTGAAAGACGTTGAATTGAATAAAGTCTTAGACTTCGAAGCATCTTTACATTCATATATGAATGCTGAGCATGCTGAACTAGTCGCGACTATCAATGAAACTGGTAACTATAACGGCGACATTGAAAAGCAACTTAACGATGCTTTATCTACGTTCTGCAAAACGCAAACGTGGTAATCAATGAGCTCTGGAGAGGTGACTCCCCAGAGCGTTTCGTTAGGTAATCGGAGAAATAGTCATGGCTAGCGGTAAAGAAATTAAAGGTAAGATTGGGAGTATCAAAAATACTCAAAAGATTACCAGTGCGATGGAAATGATGGCTGCGTCTAAAATTAGAAAGGCGCAAAACCGTATGGCCACTGGCCGTCCATATGCACAAAACATGCTAAAAGTGATTGGTCATATTGCCAATGGTAACCTCGAGTACCGTCATCCTTATATGGAAGAACGCGAGGTTAAACGTGTAGGTTATATCGTTATTTCTACTGATCGTGGATTATGTGGGGGTCTTAACTCCAACTTATTCAAGAAAGTAGCAAAAGACGTTAAAGCTCACCGTGCTAATGATATTGATGTTGCATTTGCAGCTATCGGGTCAAAAGCGGTAGGTTTTTTCTCACGTTTTGGTGGTTCTGTGCTAGCAGCAGAATCCGGACTAGGTGATAAACCATCGGTAAGTGATGTGGTAGGGGTTGTTCGTGTCATGCTTGAAGCATACGACAAGGGCGAGCTGGATCAAATCAACTTAGTTTTTAACCATTTTGCAAGCACGATGGTTCAAGAACCGGTGATCAATCAATTGTTACCTTTGCCTAAATCAGAAAACGAAAGCGTACAACACCGCTGGGATTACATATACGAACCGGATCCAAAAGAAATTTTGGAAACATTAATGGTTCGTTATATTGAATCACAGGTATATCAAGGCGTTGTCGAGAACGTAGCTTCTGAACAAGCAGCTCGAATGGTAGCGATGAAGGCGGCAACAGATAATGCCGGCAACTTAATCGACGAATTGCAACTGGTATACAACAAAGCACGTCAAGCAGCGATAACACAAGAAATCAGTGAGATTGTGAGCGGCGCGGCAGCGGTGTAGGCAAAGGTTTAATAAGGTATATAGAGGACAAATTATGAGTCAAGGTAAGGTCGTCCAGATCATTGGTGCAATTGTGGATATCGAATTTCCACAAGATACAGTACCACGTGTTTATGACGCACTAAAAGTGACCGATGGTGACTTAGCAGGGTTAACCCTGGAAGTGCAACAGCAATTAGGTGGCGGAGTTGTTCGTAGTATCGCATTAGGTACTACAGATGGTTTACGTCGTGGTTTAACCGTAGAGAATACAAATGCTCCTATTCAAGTACCAGTAGGTACTGCGACTCTTGGTCGGATCATGGATGTATTAGGTAATCCTATTGACGAAGCAGGTCCAATCGGTGAAGAAGAGCGTATGTCTATTCACCGTGAAGCGCCTAGCTACGAAGACCAATCAAGTTCAGTTGAGCTACTTGAAACAGGTATCAAAGTTATCGACTTGGTATGCCCGTTTGCTAAAGGTGGTAAAGTTGGTTTATTCGGTGGAGCCGGTGTTGGTAAAACGGTTAACATGATGGAACTGATTCGTAACATCGCGATCGAGCATAGCGGCTACTCAGTATTTGCTGGTGTAGGTGAGCGTACTCGTGAAGGTAACGA
>CAKZLI010000029.1 GCA_937125395.1 uncultured Glaciecola sp. | reverse complement strand
TTTTTCCACAGTTTCAAACCCACATCAAAATCCTTGTTTAACATGGTAGGTGTATAGTGAAAAATAACTACCGTTACAAATGAAACTCTCATTTTTTCAGCAGATCGTTATATACATCAAGTACTTATACTGTTTTATAAAAAAAGTAATAGAAAAATTTATGAGAATTTTTGTTTTTCAGCAGATCCTCTTACAGATCAATATGTTAGTATATTTAAAAATAAAATGTAATTTTTCAGTAATCGTATTTTCGTCTAACGAGAGTTAAAAATGTAAGAAAATGAGAAGATCATTTTTTCAGCAGATCGTCTTATAAATCAATAATATAATAATAATAAAATAATAATAAAACTTTTCGCTAGTACTTTTTGGTAAATCTGGCTCTAGTTACATTTTAGTGTGATTTTTTCGTAAAACGTGGTTTTGCCACTTAACCCCATGAGTATTATGATAAATTTAGGGTAACTTTCGTCTTCTCACTTTTTTTCAGTAATTCTACTAATTATACACTGCAAAATAATTTCTCATAACCACTAAAAAAGACTGTTAGTATTGATTTATAAGGGAATCTGCTGAAAAAATGGGAGTTTCACAAGTCATTACTATAAATATGGTTATAAGACATTACAATAAACATGGGTATTGAATATTTAACCATGTTTTAAACAAGGTTATTAAACCAGACAATAATTTCCCTGCTGAAAATCAATCGTTATTTAGACAAAAATGACCTGATCTCACACCCTCAGAATTTGACTTAAATTGTGTAAATAAAAATTAAAAATTGTGCTCAAAAAGGTGCAAATTTACCCATAAAATTGACTTAAAAGTTTGCTATTTTTTGCCAAAATAATCATAACAAGTGTTACAATTTCCTAACTAACATATAAATTAACTAGCATAAATGACATGTTATTTTATATATGCTATAGTGTGCATCTTTAAACACACGTAAATAATGCAAACTATGGAAAACAGAAAAAATTACCCATCAGATAGCCAACGAGAATTTGACGAGACTTACATCACTTCAACTGAAATCGGTAAAAGTTTGGGCGTAAAACGCTCGACTATATTAAATGCTCGGGTTCGTGGATTGCTACCTGATCCAATAGAAATTAACGGAGTTAGGACATTTATTTGGAAACGACAAGAACTGGTCCCGTATCTTGATTCCTGGAGAATTAGCCTTGCTAGCCGACGTGGTGAATTAAAATAAACCTTGACTAATTGAGTCAAGTGATACTTAAATTGCAATCACTTGATAGATATTAATCGTTAGGAAAATGAAACATGGACCAACTGAAGTTTATACATAACGTCCCAGAAGAAATGCAAAAGTGTGATCAATGGTGCGTTGCTGTTCCGGGAGATAAGGCACCTAAGCTTGCAGGAATTAATGGATTGAGGAACGCTAGTGTTGTTAATGATGTGTGGTTATCATTTGATGATGCTGTAACCCTTGCTCGAAAACATAAAGGGTCTGTTGGATTTGTGATCACTGAGCAAGACCCTTATATATGCATAGATTTGGATATTAAAGATTCAGAATCATTTGATGCGCTGGGTGAACCGTATCCTATTTCACAATGGACAACCCAGGACGCATTTGATCGATATCAGCGAATACTAGATAGTTATGATAGCTATGCTGAGGTTAGTACATCAGGCAAGGGGATGCATATATGGATTAAGGGATTAATGACGAGTGGTTGTCGTCGTGATGGTGTTGAAGTTTATCCTAGAGACCGCTTTATTATATGCACCGGAAAGACCATATCGAAAGCTGAATATATTGTCGAAAACAATGTTATTTATATTTCGCCAATTGACAAGTCATCAAAGCCTGTTAGAAAGCGCCAAAAATTACTTGACATATTAATAAGTGAAATAACGAAGTTTAGTAAAGATCACAAAGAACCAAACAAACTTGAAGAAATTGCGCCCACTCATAGTGATGATGAGGTATTCCAAACGGGAGCCACTGCTGAAAATGCAGAGAAATTCATTGACTTATGCAATGGAAATTGGAAGAAGTATAAATACCCTAGTCAATCAGAGGCGGATTACGCTTTGCTATCTATGCTCTGTTTTTATAGCAAAAGTAATATTCAAGTCCGGCGAATGTTTCGCGCAACGAGTCTCGGCAATCGACAAAAAGCAACTATTAATGACGTATATATAAATCGCTCAATACAGTACATACGACAAGCATTTGCCGATGATGTCACGGTAGAAATCAATCTAGATAGACAAGCTAAGGAACTAAAACAGTTACATGACAAGGGATCGCTTAATGCGTCTACAAGTAAAATATTAACACCATTGCGAGAGTTTGAAGAAAGTAGTAAAAACGGAATAGATTGGCCGCCAGGAAAAACAGGGGAACTAGCTAGATTCATTTACCGCAGTTCTCCAAGACCAATTAAAGAAGTCGCTATAGTTGCAGCAATGGGATTTCTTGCGGGTATATTGGGAAAGTCGTACACAATCCCACAAAGCGGGTTAAATCTCTATATAGTTCTTGTTGCGCGGTCTGCTGTGGGTAAGGAAGCCATGCTCAGTGGTGTTAGTTTGCTTCTTGCTAATTTGCGAAATTCCATCCCTGGAATTGATGATTTTATAAATTTTGATAGTGCAGTTAGTGGACCAGCATTAATTAAGATGTGCAGCGATACACCTTCTTTTGTAAATGTGAACGGTGAATGGGGTCGCACCCTTAAACGGTTAGCAGACGAAACGAGACATGATCCCTCAATGGATGGGTTGCGGACTGTCATGACGAATCTATACCAAAAGTCAGGCCCTGGGTCCATTGTCGGTGGGTTGGGGTATTCAAGTAAAGAAAATAATGTCAAGTCAATGGGTGCAGTTGCTTATTCAATGATCGGCGACACTACCCCTGGTACTTTTTATAACGCGATCAATTTGAGCACCATGGAGGATGGGTTTATGTCTCGTTTTACTGTAATTGAGTATGACGGATTGCGCCCTGAACTAAACGAAAACCCTGTTACAAAGCTTGACAAAAAATTATCAACCTATATTTGCGAAATGGTCAATCACTCTATCGATTTACTCGGCCACAATACTCATCAGGAAGTAGGTTTTGACACTGTGGTGAGAGAACTAGCAAATGGATTTAATCGTGAATGCGATGCACAAATAAACTCGACTGACGATGAATCTTATAGACAAATGTGGAATAGATCACACTTGAAATTATTACGATGGTGCGCATTGCAAGCTTCTTTCGAAAATCACATAACTCCGGTTGTCAATATGGAGCAGTATGAATGGGCACTTGATGTTATCAAGAGAGATATAAACACAATGGACACAAGGTTAAAAGAAGGCGATATTGGAGCCGGGGATAGGTCTAGAGAAAAGAAACTAATGAGCATACTAAAAGAATACATGCAAAACGGATGCTCAAACGGATACGGGATACCTATTTCAATGCAACAGGACGGTGTTATCAACAGAAGATATATCCAAATGCGTATTTCGAAACTGCGGGCTTTTAGTGAACATCGGATGGGAAGTAGTTTTGCAGTGACTCATTCGATTAAATCTATGGAAGATTGCGGGGTACTTTCTGAATTAGATAGGCTTTCTGTTAAGAACAAGTACGGCCCATCACTCGGAAAATGTTATCGCATCACTTGGTTGCCGTAAGTTTATTATGACTATACGTCATAAAAGCTTTACAACAGTTTCGAATGATGTTAATATTCCTATTACAGATGCAGTTGTTAATATTTCAGATATTGGAGATAAGAAGCTTGAAATTATCGGTAGAGTTAGGAAAGCCATAAAGCTGAGCAATAATCCAAACTGCGTATCTGTTTTTACAACTGAGGCAATATCTGGCGATGTTATTGAAATTTGCAAGAAGTACGTTAAATTGGAGACATTAACTAATGAATGATTTTACTCAAGCTATGTTGGTTGTATGGATAACAAATGGGAAACTTTGCTAATGACTGAATATGCTTACAGTTTAAATGACGATGAATATTATGACTCGGATTGCATAATAGATTTAATTGAGTGTGAGTACGCTGAAGGGGATCGGCTAACTATCTATGTTGCTGAAAAGGTAAAATTCACACATCTATCTTTTATCAATGGGCGAGAGCTTATAGAAAACATGCAGGAGGCTGCCTATGAAGACAGTGGAGATTATGCAGATGGTTATTTGGATGATATTGATCTTAATAAAATAGGCATTCTTAAGAAGTTAATTGCTGATTTTTTGGATAAAAATACCAAGCCACTAACCTTTTATAGAGTTAAGAAAGTTAAAGAAATGGAAATTACTGTTGGTGACTATTCTTTTATGGAGGATCTGTGATGAGATATGATCGAAACGAAAGAGCCGTTGAATTACTAAAAGCAGCAAAAAACCTGTTACAAGAAAATGAAATGGCTGAAGAATACACCGTTTTTTACGATGGTGCTCAATGTGATGGCGCATGCTTGCTTGAAGATATCGAGAATTATTTGATTGAGATAGGAGAAGAAAATGAATGATTATATCTATGCAGCGATCATTATGATTTTAGGTGTGCTTTTATCTTTAAGTTTATTATGGTGTGTTAACTGATTATGGACCCTTATGACTATTCAAACACGATTCAAAAAGCAGCGAGTCTCGCAAGAGGAGACAGATTGATTGCCTTAGAAACGATATGTGAGAATCAGAAACACGTAACCACAAGAAAGCTACAAAAATTAGTAACTAAATTATGGGACGAAGACAGAATGACAGCTTGGCATTTGAAAGCGTTGGCTGACAAAATAAAATAGGTGAAAAAATGAAAAAATTACCAGACTTAGTTGTGACTGTAAACAGTCAAGTCGTGAGTAGCAACTTTGATGTGTTTAAACAAGATGCCGATATGTTCCTCGAAAGCATCAATCAAGATTTAGCAACAGACGAAGATTTCGTCCAAGCAAAAGCAACTGTCAAAAATTGTAAATTTGTTGAAGAACAGCTATCAAAAATAATCAGTGATATCACCCACAATTCTCAAGATGTTGGTAAATTATTGAGTGCTGTTGACAATATTAAAACTCGATTTTCAACTGTGCGTCTATCGCTAAATTCCAAAGTTACTGACAAGGAGAAGATCCTCAAAAACACAGCGCTTAAAAAAGCAGGCGAAGAGATTGAAGATTTTATAGCTTGTATGAATAGAATTATTGATCCGTTCAAAATTAAATATGATTTAAATACCAATGTCTTTTCTCAGGCTATAAAGGGAAAGAAAACGTTAAAAACAATAGAAAAAGCATTGTCTGAGGTTAACTTTGAAATTAAAAAAACGATCCAGGAACAGGTTGATTTAATAAAAAATAATAACGATTTTTATATCAAGACTGTTGGAAGTTTTGGGTTTTTATTCCATGATTTGTCTGAGATTATCCACAAGCAACACGATGATTTTTTAACTTTAGTTAATGGGCGAATTGATGGATATGAGCTTGCATCGAAAACTGAAGATGATGATGGTAAGCCTGTTGAGGTGCCTGTATCGTTTACCACTGAGCCGGTTGGCGAGGAATATCAGACTGGACCAATTTCCATACCTGACAACGGCTACGAACCGGCGACTATACCGCCTCTTCCAAATGGCCCCGTGACATCCGTTTCCAGTTCTAATTCAGAGATTCAACGATCCAGGGAAGATTCAATAATACAAGCTTCGCGGGATTGGTATGAGGCGAAAGCAAAAGAACTTAGATTGCGCAAGTTGATTATAGAAAAGCTTAATAAAAACAATGAGATTGGGACATATAAAAAGGAACTTGGTAAAGGGTATACAATCGTTTGTGAAACGTCACAAAATAGGAAAGTCAGTAACTATGATGCTATTTACTCAGTTATTGATACCTTGTATGAAAATTCCATTCCAACTTTGGATATATTTTCAAGAGAGTGGAAAATTAACCAAAACGAATACGAAAAACTCGCACCGGAGGTTAAAAAATGGGTGGATGATCAATGCATGATTGTCACAAATGAATCTGAACTAAAGATAATTCCCCCCAAATGAAAGCTAGTCGGAAAGAATATGTGGAAAGAATGCAAAAAATGACACTTATTCACATGAATATAGCACCTTTGCCAAAATCCATTCAAAGAGAGGTTGAAGCAAGTCATTCGAAAAAATGCCTAAGAAGAATCAGAACAACGATTCCAGACCATAAAAAAGATGATGTAAAAG
>CAKZLI010000028.1 GCA_937125395.1 uncultured Glaciecola sp. | reverse complement strand
CCTGGTCATATCCATAAGCCTGGTAAAGTAGGTGTTGTTTCTCGTTCTGGTACATTAACGTACGAAGCGGTTAAGCAGACTACTGACGAAGGTTTTGGTCAGTCTACTTGTGTCGGTATCGGTGGTGATCCAATTCCTGGTTCTAACTTCATTGATATCTTAACCTTGTTCCAAAACGATCCACAAACTGAAGCAATCGTCATGATTGGTGAAATCGGTGGCACTGCGGAAGAAGAAGCAGCTGAATTCATCAAAGCTAACGTGACTAAGCCTGTTGTTTCTTACATTGCTGGTGTAACTGCACCTGCTGGTAAGCGTATGGGACATGCTGGTGCGATTATCTCTGGTGGTAAAGGGACTGCTGATGAGAAATTTGCAGCACTAGAATCTGCTGGTGTTAAAACGGTACGTTCACTTGCTGATATCGGTAAAGCATTACGTGAAATCACTGGTTGGTAATCTCGTGAAATCAGACTACTGATTAAGTTAAACCGCTCCTGGTAACAGTAGCGGTTTTTTTGTGTTTAATTATAAGCGTTGAAAGCTGATTTGGTTCGAGCTTTTGCGTTTTCCTCTGTATTGCTTCTGACAATATTGGCATACCATTGATCAAATTGAGCGGCATTTTGTTGCTCAGGATAATCGTTCTGGCCGATAGGAGATTGGTTGCCACCTACAATCTGTTGCATATCTTCGGCGTGTAGCGGTTGAAGTATCGCTGGGGTATTCATATTTACGTTCATTATAAATCCTTAAAAGTAATCGTTAATAAAACCACATTACCTACGATGTAAGTAATATGATAATTATAGAGGGATAACTTCGCTTGTCTGCTGAGCGAAAGGTGGGTTTCGCAGGATATAAAACGTCATCAACATCTTAAAATAAAAACATTGAGCTTTTGTTATTGACATAAAAAAGCCGCTATTGTTATTAATAACGGCCTTTGTGGCTGCTTATAAAACTAACACTTTATAAAAATGCGAATTTAGCAACAAATAATGCAGTTAAGATCCAAACACTAATACTGATTTGATCTTGTTTGCCGCAAAGTAATTTTGCAGCAGAGTAAGATATAAATCCTAACGCAATACCATCAGCAATCGAAAACGTCAATGGTGTCATCAATAATACAACACTCACCGGTATGGCATCGGTCATGTCATCCCAATTAACAAACTTGAGGTTTTGTAGCATTAATACTGAAACATAAAGAATAGCACCAGCGGTAGCATACGCTGGAACCATTTGAGCTAATGGGGCAAAAAACATCATGAGTAAAAAACACAAACCAACGACTACCGCTGTTAGGCCTGTTCGACCACCGACGGATACACCTGCGACAGATTCAATGTAGGATGTCGTCGTCGATGTACCTAACATAGCCCCTGCTACTGTTGCAGAACTATCAGCTGTCAATGCACGACCTAAACGTGGAATATTACCTTTATTATCGGTCAATCCTGCTTTTTGACTTACAGCAACTAAGGTACCGGAAGTATCAAATAAATCGACAAACAGAAAAGCAAAGATAACACTGAGCATGGATATTTCAAATGCACTAGTTAAGTCCATCTGCATTAATGTTGGCATTAAGGAAGGGGGAGATGAAATAACGCCTTGGTAATCAACGAGCCCCATTGATAACGCAATAGCTGTGACTAAGAATATACTGATCAACACACCACTTTTTATATCTCTATATAATAATGCTGCAATAACAAAAAAGCTCAGGATTGCAAGCAATGGTCCGGCAGAGGTTAAATCGCCTAATTGTACGTATGTGGCTGGACTAGCGACGATAATACCAGCGTTTTTTAGCGCAATAAGTGCTAAAAACGCACCGATACCAGTCGCAATAGCTTGTTTCAATACTGTTGGTATAGCATTAATTACCCATTCACGAATTTTAAATAAACTTAAAAATAAGAATATACAACCCGATATAAAAACAGCACCTAGCGCAGCTTGCCAAGTATGGCCCATACCCAACACGACACCATAAGTGAAGAATGCATTTAGACCCATACCTGGTGCAAGTGCGATTGGGTAATTTGCCCAAAACCCCATAATAAAACAACCAATAGCCGCTGCAATACATGTTGCAATGAATGCAGCCCCTTGATCCATGCCTGTTTGTGCAAGCATCGCAGGGTTTACAAACACAATGTAAACCATGGTAATAAAGGTCGTTAGTCCGGCAATACATTCGCGACGAATGGTTGAATCGTTTGCTGTGATTTTAAAGATAGTTTCTAACATATATTTTAATCAAAAAGTAAAAAGAATATGTTAACAGTTTTGACTAATTATTGTTAACAATAATTAGTCAAAATTAAATTTTGCTCCTATTGCCAGCACACCGGCTCTGGATACCTGAGCATCTTGACCTGCTTGAACGCCAGAAACACCAATTGCGCCAATACATTCTCCTTCGACGATTACCATTTCACCCCCTTCAAGTGGGACAACTGGCATTGATAACGCGGCCGTTCGACCTTCATTGACCATATCTTCAAATACTTTACTAGGTTTACGAGATAGAACACTTGTGCGTGCTTTTTCTGGTGCGACCATCGCACTCATTGGCGTAGCCCCTTTCATTCGATACATTAATATTGGTAACCCACCAACATCACAAATCGCGATCGCAACAACCCATCCATTTTTTGAAGCCTCATTTTCAGCGGCTTCAGCCATTATTTTTGCTTCGTCTAATGTCAATATTTTACGAGAGTTCATCTTGATAGTTCCTTTTATAATTTAAAATTGATGTGATTAATGTCTATTTATTGTGCATATTTAAATCTTGATATCAAGATACTACTTTGTTATCTTGATATCAAGATTATATGTTAATCAAAAGTTAATCCCTACTTTCAAGCCCCAAATACAAAGAGCATCCTTTACATGAGCAAGAATCAATCTGACAATTTTTTATATATTCCCCATTCAGGACCTGCATTACTCGAAACGCCACTACTTAATAAAGGTAGTGCTTTTACGGAAAGAGAACGTAAAAACTTTAATTTAATGGGGTTGTTACCACCTCGCTATGAGTCGATTGACGAGCAAGTTGAGCGGGCCTACATGCAATATAAAAGTTTTACTCATCCACTTAACAAGCACATTTATTTACGTGCAATACAAGATAATAACGAAACGTTATTTTTTAAATTGTTACAAGCGCATATACAAGAAATGCTACCTATTATTTATACCCCTACGGTAGGGGATGCCTGTGAAAAATTTTCTGATATATATCGTTCCTCGCGTGGGTTATTTATTAGTTATGAAGAACGTCACATGATTGATGATATTTTACGTAATGCAACAAAGGGGAAAGTAAAGATTATCGTTGTCACTGATGGCGAGCGTATTTTAGGATTAGGTGATCAAGGTATTGGTGGTATGGGGATCCCGATTGGGAAGTTGTCACTGTACACTGCTTGTGGCGGTATTAGTCCTGCCTATACCTTGCCAGTAATGTTAGATGTAGGAACTAATAACGAAAAATTACTAAATGATCCTATGTACATGGGAGCAAAACATAAACGTATCGGTCAATCTGAATATGATGAATTTTTAGATATGTTTATTAAAGCCGCTACAAAACGTTGGCCAGAAGTACTCATTCAATTCGAAGATTTTGCGCAACCCAATGCGATGCCATTATTAAATCGATACAGAAATGAAGTATGCTGTTTTAATGATGATATTCAAGGCACTGCAGCGGTAACGTTAGGTACTATTTTAGCGGCATGTCGTGCTCGAAAGACGCAATTATCAGACATGAAGGTGGTATTTGTTGGGGCTGGTTCTGCTGGTTGTGGTATTGCAGAGATGCTTATTCAACAGATGGTATTTGAAGGCTTATCTGATATTCAAGCGCGAAAGCAAGTATTTATGGTCGATCGATATGGTTTAGTTACTGACACAACCCCTGATTTACGTGACTTTCAGGTTGCACTACAACAATCTTCACAACATATCGCTGAGTGGAGTTACAGTGGCGAATTCCCAGCACTACTTGATGTTGTGAACAGTGCTAAACCAGACATACTCATTGGTGTATCAGGTCAAGCAGGTTTATTTACAGAGCAAGTCATTCGTACTATGAAACAACATTGCACTGTACCAATTATCTTTCCGTTAAGTAACCCATCAAAACAAGTTGAAGCAACTCCAGAGCAAGTTATAGAATGGACAGATGGTGAGGTGGTTATAGCCACTGGTAGTCCGTTTGATGATGTTTTGTACAATGAAAAGTTGATTCCTATTGCACAATGTAACAACAGTTATATTTTCCCTGGTATTGGTTTAGGTGTATTGGCAGTAAAGGCTCGGATTATTTCTGATGAAATGTTAATGGCAGCGAGTAATGCCTTAGCGGATGCGTCACCAATAAATACAGATAATAATGCTGCGCTGTTACCACCGATGACACAAATCGGTGATTTGAGTCGCAAAATTGCGTTTGCCGTTGCCAAGGTGGCAATGGAACAAGGAAAAGCGTTGCGGTTGACTGATGAATTGTTGCATGAGCGAATCAATCAAAATTTCTGGAAAGCGGAATATAGACCTTATAAACGAGTATCGTTATAGTACTAAAAAAGAGTGAAATTTAAGGGATGATTTTTGTATTAAACATGTTTTTAGCATTTTTATGTTAAAGATCAATCCCCAAATTCATTAAAAGCCTATATACTAGGACAAGTCAGTTTTGTGCTTATCATTAATGTGTATTTAGGAATAAAATGAAAGAAAAGTTAGTAACCTCGAAAAAAAAAGCGAGTGATAAGGAAATCTATCAAGAAATCTTTGATGCTATTTTGTCATTTCGATTACGTCCTGGTACTAAGCTGACGGAAGAAAACTTATCTACTATCTTTAATGTCGGTCGCAATACCATTCGTAGTGCACTATTACGATTATCTCAAGATCATATTATCGAAATAATACCGAATAAAGGGGCGTATATTGCTAGCCCCACAGTTAAGCAAGCAAGAGATATTCTTGAGGCGAGAAAATTAATAGAAGTTGCTATTGTTAAAGATGTAATCAAACATGCGACGACTAATGACTATAATTTACTACGACAAATTGTCTCCGCAGAGCAAGATAATATAATCGAAGAGCACATGGTTGAGGGTATTCAACTAGGTGGTGATTTTCATTTAATGCTTGCTAAAATTTCCAAAAATCAATCGCTAGAACGTATTGTGACTACGTTAATACCACAAACGTCTTTAGTTATTGTTTTATACGAACAGCCAGACACACCAAAATGTTCACATCTCGAGCACTTTGAACTAATTGATATAATGGAAAAAGGGGAATATGGAGCTGCTGCTAAAATGATGTATGATCACATACACAGCATAGAAGCTCGTTTAAACCTAGATGAAAAGGAAACCAGTAACGATTTAATGCATGTGTTTAAACAAAGATGATAATATCTATAATCTATTAAGCGGTACACTGGGTTATGAACAACATTAAACTAAATTCTGAAATTTTGACCAACGCACAGCAAAAATCAAGATTGGTTAATAAACGTAAAATTTTAGAGGCAGCCGCCGAAGAATTTAAACAACATGGTTATCAAGGTGCTTCAGTTGCCCGAATTGCAAAATTGGCCAACATACCGCGAACCAATATACATTATTACTTCAAAAATAAATTAGCATTGTATGGAGCGATCTTAAGTAACATTATTAATCTTTGGAACCAAGCATTTGCTGACATCAAACCCGATGATGATCCAGCTCAGGCTATTGCTAGATACATCGATGCTAAAATCGAATATTCACGAACTAATCCTACTCCTTCAATTATATTTGCGAGTGAGATCCTTCATGGCGCGCCACATTTAAGTCAATATCTGCAAAGCGATTTTAAAGATTGGATTGCAGAAAAAGCAAAAGTGATCAAATCTTGGCAAGCTCAGGGCAAAATTGATGCAGTGTCGCCCTACCATTTATTATTCTTAATCTGGGGAGCAACTCAGCAATACGCTAATTTTTCGGTTGAGATTGAAGCTGCATTAGACCATCCCCTAGCAGAACAAGATTTTGCCGAAGCAAAAAAAACAATCACGCATATTGTGTTAAAAGGATGCGGTATGTCAGTTGATGGCTACTTATAGAAAAAGTAGAGCTATTTTTTTTCTACATTTCGGCTTCGTAAATTTTGCTTGTTTAATCACACAACTATTTGATTTATAGTGTTTTAATTTAACATTGCTTTTTACTACCACCCTTCCTCGACAGCATTGTCAATAAATTGTAAACAATATTGTTGACAATAACATTTTTGTTACATATTCTACATTAAAAATACTATTAATTTTAATGGAGAAATACTGATATGGCTAAAATGAGAGCAATTGATGCGGCAATGGAAGTGTTAAAACTTGAAGGCGTCACTGAAACCTTTGGTGTTCCTGGAGCTGCGATTAATCCTTTTTATTCTGCAATGAAAAAATCAGGTGGTATTAATCATACATTGGCGCGTCATGTTGAAGGTGCTTCGCATATGGCTGAGGGCTATACTCGAGCAGAGCCAGGTAATATCGGTGTATGTATTGGCACATCCGGTCCTGCCGGTACTGATATGATTACGGGATTATACTCTGCAATTGGTGATTCTATTCCAATTTTATGCATTACAGGTCAAGCACCACGTCCACGTTTACATAAAGAAGATTTTCAGGCAGTAGACATTGAGTCTATCGCAAAACCTGTGACTAAATGGGCTGTTACTGTTCGAGAGCCAGCTCTAGTACCGCGTGTTTTTCAAAAAGCATTTGAGATAATGCGTTCTGGTCGTCCTGGTCCAGTATTAATAGATTTACCTTTTGATGTGCAAATGGGTGAAATCGAGTTTGATATTGAGACTTATGCTTCCTTAGGTGCGAATAAGCCTAAAGCAACACGTCCTCAAATCGAAAAAGCCATCGCTATGATGCTATCTAGTGAGCGTCCATTAATTGTCGCTGGTGGTGGTATTATTAATGCAGATGCCTCAGAGCAGTTAGTGGAGTTTGCAGAAATTACAGGTGTCCCTGTTATTCCTACTTTGATGGGGTGGGGTATTATTCCTGACGATCATAAGCTAATGGCCGGTATGGTAGGATTGCAAACGTCTCATCGTTATGGCAATGCCACTTTGTTAGCGTCTGATTTTGTACTGGGAATAGGTAACCGATGGGCTAACCGTCATACTGGTAGCGTCGATGTTTACACAGAAGGGCGTACTATTGTTCATGTTGATATTGAGGCAACGCAACTAGGTAAAGTATTCGAACCTGATTACGGTATTGTTTCAGATGCAGGTGCGGCACTTGATTTGTTTATTGAAGTTGCTAAAGAAATGAAAGCGTCTGGTAAGTTACCTGATCGCTCTAAGTGGGTTGACGAATGTCAAGAACGTAAACGCACCATGTTACGTAAAACTAGTTTCAATGAAACACCAATGAAGCCTCAGCGTGTTTATGAAGAAATGAACCGTGCATTTGGTAAAGATGCCTGTTACGTATCTACCATTGGACTATCACAGATTGCTGGTGCACAGTTTCTACACGTCTATAAGCCTCGTCATTGGATCAACTGTGGACAAGCAGGTCCATTGGGTTGGACAGTGCCTGCAGCATTGGGGGTTTGCGTTGCCTCTCCAGAAAAACAAGTTGTCGCATTGTCAGGTGACTATGACTTCCAATTCATGATTGAAGAACTTGCAGTAGGCGCACAATTTAAATTGCCTTATGTCCATGTACTCGTCAATAACTCTTACCTAGGCCTAATCCGTCAATCCCAACGTGGTTTTGATATGGATTACTGTGTGCAATTAGCATTTGATAACATTAATGCACCAGAGCTAAATGGTTATGGCGTAGATCACGTTGCGGTTGCCGAAGGGTTAGGTTGTAAAGCTATTCGTGTTCGTCAACCTGAAGAACTTGAAGCAGCGTTTATAAAAGCCAAAGCAATGGCACAAGAATTTAGAGTGCCTGTGATTGTTGAGGTTATTCTTGAGAAAGTGACTAACATCTCTATGGGTACAGAAATAAACAACGTGACTGAGTTTGAAGACTTAGCTGAACGTGGTGAGGATGCGCCTACTTCAATTACAATGTTAGACTAAGAGGAACCGTCAATGACTAAATTATGTGCTAATTTGAGTATGTTATTTACCGAAGTGGATTTTTTAGACCGTTTCGATAAAGCTGCTGATGCAGGTTTTCAAGGCGTGGAATATTTATTTCCCTATGCATGTAGCATTGAGGACATTGTGGCGCGTTTAAAGCGAAACAACCTTACTCAAGTCTTGCATAATCTACCAGCTGGCGATTGGGATGCTGGTGAGCGTGGTATCGCATGCCATCCTGACCGTGTTGCTGAGTTTGAAGAAGGTGTTGACCTTGCTATTAAATATGCAACTGCGTTAGGTTGTAAACAAGTCAATGTATTAGCTGGCATTGCACCAGCTAATGTATCTGCAGAAACATTGAGAACGACGTTTGTTAACAATATTAAATATGCAGCTGATAAATTGGCGCAACACGGTATTAAATTGTTAATAGAAGCAATCAATACTCGCGATATACCTGGTTTTTATGTGACTAGCACTGAGCAAACGTTAGAGCTTATCGCCGCCAGTGGCAGTGATAACATCGCAGTACAATATGATATTTATCATATGCAAATTATGGAAGGTGATTTAGCCTCGACTATTTCCCGAAACCAAGCACAAATTCAGCATATTCAGTTAGCTGATAACCCAGGGCGGCATGAACCAGGAACGGGTGAAATCAATTATCCTTTCATATTTAATTATTTGAATGAAATTGGCTACACAGGTTGGATTGGTTGCGAATACAAACCCTTTGATAGTACCGAGAAAGGCTTGGGTTGGGCCAAATCTTTCTTGTAAGTTTTACGAGTGGGTTACATCTCCCAACCGATGTGACTCATTTTTTTATTATAATAATTAAGGAGTAATAGATGGAAGCGTATTTCGTTGATGTCTTAAATCTACTAGTCAGAAGTTTGCATATCATTACTGGTATAGCTTGGATTGGTGCATCGTTTTATTTTGTCATGTTAGACAGCTCTCTAAAGGCACCAAAGAAATCAGAAGATAGCAAGAAAGGTGTTTTTGGTGAATTGTGGGCTGTCCATGGTGGTGGTTTTTACCATTCACAAAAATATCTACAAGGGCCGATTAACGAGCCATTACCTAAAGATCTACACTGGTCAAAATGGGAAGCCTACACAACATGGATTTCTGGCTTTTTCCTATTAGCAATCGTCTACTGGTACGGTGCAGATATTTATCTGATTGACGCTAGCAAGATGGCATTATCACAACCTGCAGCTATTGGTATTAGTATTGCGTTTTTAGTGGGTAGTTGGGTGATATATGACTTGTTATGTAAATCAGCTTTGGCAAAAAGTGATCGTAACTTAGGGATTGTCATTTTTATCCTTGTGGCTGTTGCTGCCTATGCCTTAACACAGATATTTAGTGGTCGCGGTGCATTTATGACCTTCGGCGCCATGTTGGGTACAACAATGGTCGCAAACGTATTCTTCGTAATCATCCCAGGTCAAAAGAAAATGGTTGATGATTTGAACGCTGGCGTGCCTGTTAATCCGATTTATGGGCAACGTGGAAAACAACGTTCAGTACATAACACTTACTTCACACTACCAGTCTTATTTACCATGATTAGTAATCACTATGCTATGACTTATTCACATGAATACAACTGGGCTATATTAATTGCAATATCGATGGCTGGTGCCTTGATTCGTATATTCTTTGTATCTCGTCATGGTGAAGGTAAACCAATGACATGGGCTGCAGTGGCAGGTGGTTTAATCATGGTTGGTGTAATCTGGGCAATGGCGCCAAAGCCTGTTCAGCCTATCGCAGCCTTACCTGTAGCGAGTAGTGTTGCTGGTACAACAGCAGTAGCACAACCCGTTGCAGAAATATCATTTGATACTGTTAATGCAATCATACAAGAACGGTGTACGGTTTGCCATGCAGCAACCCCGTCATATCCAGGATTTGCAGCCGCACCAAAAGGCTATATGTATGATACAAAAGCACAAATTGAAGCACAGGCTGCGCTTATATACCAACAAACAGTGGTATTAAAAGCAATGCCGATCGGAAATTTAACGGGTATTACAGAGGAAGAACGTGAAGTAATTGCTCAGTGGTATCAACAACGTTAATGTAAGAAGAAAAATGGAATAACAAACCAGGATTACGTAAGTGTCCTAACAACATAACGATAATTCACAAACAAAAAGAGAGTACACACTATGTTCAAAAACATGAATAAGTTAGTAAAAACTGCATCAATTGGCCTAGTTGCATCTGCAATCATAGGCTCTAACGCAATCGCTGCAAACTGGAGCTCAACGAAAGTTGAAGGTTTGTATGGTTATGATTATAAAAGAGGCCCAGGTTTTTCTGAAGTAAATGAAGGTATTTTGACACTTGCTAATGCATCTGGTTTTGACTGGGGTGATACGTTTGTATTTATTGATACCACGAACGTTGATGATGTTGATGGTACTGGCGGCGCACACATGGAGTTTAGTGGTCGTTATAATTTCCACAAAGGTACAAAAGATGGCGCAATAAAAGGCTTCTTCGGTATTGTGCAAGCGGATATTACATCAAACCGTTTTACTCAAAAAATCACCAAAATGGCTGGTTTAAGTGTTGATTGGAACATGCCTGGTATGCGTTTTTTCAAAACTCATCTTCAGTATCGTGATGACCCAACATTAGATGGTACATCAGTACAATTTAATTTAGTGTGGAATAAAGGCTTTAAAATTGGTGAGCAAGATTTCTCATTTGAAGGTTTCTTAGATTATACCACCAGTGAAGGCACAACTGTCTCTAACACATTAGCACAGCCACAGCTTTTATGGCATGCGAACAAATCACTTGCTATCGGTATTGAGTATCAGTACTGGAAAAACCGCTTAGGTGTTGATGGCATTAATGAAAGCTCACCACAAGTTATGGTTCGTTGGACTTTTTAACAACTAATTTTAATAAAATAAAAAAATAGTAATAACTATTAATAGGAAACCCTTATGTCAAATCGAGCGGTTGGTACTCCAGAACAGTGCCGTGATCCAAATTATATGCCACCAATTGGCGTTGCTATACCTTTAGGTATTCAACATGTATTAGCAATGTTTATTGCTAACGTAACACCAGCGATTATTATTGCTGGTGCGGCAGGCTTCGGCTTTGGTTCTAATTCACCTGATTTTCCAATGATGTTATACATGATGCAAATGTGTATGTTATTGGCAGGTGTGACAACGTTACTACAAACTATCGGTGCAGGTCCTGTTGGGGCGCGTTTACCGATCGTTCAAGGTACTAGTTTTGCATTCATTCCGATCCTGATCCCACTAGTGGCAGGTAAGGGTGTTGATGCAATGGCAGCTGTAACAGGTGGTATCTTAGTTGGTGGTATTGTTCAAGCTTGTTTGGCACCGTTAGTAGGGCGTTTACGTTTTGCTTTACCGCCTTTAGTAACAGGCTTAATTGTGACAATGATTGGTTTGTCACTGCTTAAGGTTGGTATTCAGTATGCTGCTGGTGGTGTACCTGCTATTGGGACACCTGAGTATGGTTCGTTACAGAACTGGGGCGTAGCGTTAGTTGTCATCGTAGTTACTTTAAGTCTTAAGTTCTTTACCAAAGGTATGTTGTCAGTATCTTCAATTCTTGTTGGAATATTAGCGGGATACGCAGTTGCATACGGTCTAGGCATGGTCAGTTTTGATAATGTTGGACGCGCATCAGCTTTTGCTATGCCTAAAGTATTGCCTTTTGGTATTGAATTTACGGTAGCAGCGGTATTAGGTATTACGTTAATGGCGTTTATTTCTGCAATTGAAACGGTAGGTGATGTATCAGGTATCACTAAAGGTGGTGCAGATCGTGAAGCGACAGACGTAGAAATCCGTGGTGCAACTTATGCTGATGGTTTAGGTACGGCTTTCTCATCGATCTTTGGTGGTCTACCGAACACTTCGTTTTCACAAAACGTTGGTTTGATTGCAATGACTCGCGTTATGAGTCGTCACGTTGCAACGATTGGTGCTGTATTCCTTATATTATGTGGTTTCATCCCTAAAATTGGTGCGGTAATTTCGACTATTCCAATTGAAGTATTAGGTGGTGGTGTTATCTTAATGTTTGGTATGGTTGTTTCTTCAGGTATGAAGATGCTGACAGATGTCGATTGGACCAGCCGTAACATGGTTATCTTTGCTATATCTCTATCTATTGGGTTTGGCTTGATGTTAGAACCAGGTGCATTACAGCATATGCCTGGTACTGCAAAAGCGTTATTATCTACAGGCTTATTACCTGCTGCATTTATCGCAATTGTATTAAATCTTATCGTACCTGACGAAAAAGATTAATCGGTTTTCCCAGATAGTGTTTCTCACTATCTGGGATATTTATTACACCTTGTAATATCTTTATATTTTTAGCTGCGTCTTTTATTTCCACTTAGGACAACGTTTTTTCTTTTCACCTTTCGTTTGATGAGTCTTCCTATGGCAAACATACATAATCAAGTACAATCTACACCAGAAGTCGTGTTACGTAAGATGTTTGATGCTGCTGTGGCAAGCGCTCAACCATTGATTAACATTAAGCAACATTTACCATTGCCGCCTAAAGGCCGCACAATTATTATTGGTGCAGGCAAAGCTTCTGCAGCAATGGCACATGCACTTGAACAACATTGGCAAGGTCCAATTTCAGGTGTCGTTGTCACTCGATATGGCTATGCAGTAGCATGTCAACACATTACTATTCTTGAAGCATCTCACCCTGTACCTGATATGGCTGGTCAGCAAGCTGCAACAGATATTCTTGCTACCGTATCAGATTTAAGCGCAGACGATCTTGTCATTTGCTTAATCTCAGGTGGCGGTTCTTCACTGATGAGCCTACCAGCCGAAGGAATAAGCTTCGCTGACAAACAAGCTGTAAACAAAACATTATTATCTTGTGGTGCGACAATTCAAGAAATGAATTGTATTCGTAAACATATTTCCTTGGTCAAAGGTGGCCAACTTGCAGCCCAAGCTTATCCTGCCAAGGTTCTTAGCTTAATGATTTCAGATGTGCCCGGTGACGACATGTCCTCTATAGCCTCTGGTCCTACAGTTGCAGATAACTCAACATTTGCAGATGCCTTAAATATTGTTCGTCGTTATGATATGCAATTACCTGATTCCGTAATGGCCTACTTACAGCAAGCCCAAAATGAAACACCTAATCAAGATGATTATCGGTTATCGACAACCAAAAATATTATTATTGCTGCTCCGCAAATGTCATTGGAGGCTGCAGCAAAAGTTGCTATTGCACATGGCTATACGCCACTTATTTTAGGCGATAGCATTGAGGGTGAATCGCGTGATGTTGCGCTTGTGCATGCGGGTATTGCGCAGCAAGTTGTGCGCCATGCTCAACCGATTAAGCCGCCTTGTATTTTATTATCAGGGGGAGAAACCACCGTTACTTTAAAAGGAAATGGACGCGGCGGTCGCAATGCTGAATTTGCGTTATCGCTTGCGGTTGCATTAAAGTCAGAACCCAATATCTGGGGAATTGCCTGCGATACTGATGGGATTGATGGTTCTGAGGACAATGCAGGTGCTGTCATTACCCCAACCACGTTAAATCGCGCTTTTGCAGCAGGTTGTAAAGCTATCGACTATTTAGATAATAACGATGGTTATAGTTTTTTTGAGACATTAGGTGATCTTGTAATGACAGGCCCAACGATGACCAATGTGAACGATTTTAGAGCGATTTTGATTACTGATCAAAACGTGAAGTAAACATATTTATTTTTAGGAACTAAGTATAATGAACATTACAAAATTAGTGGCTAAGCCATTAACCAAAGACGCATTTTCTGAATTTGGCGATGTTATCGAAAAAGATGGAGCGAAACATTTTCCGATTAATGAAGGTGCCGTAGAACGGTTTCATGATCTTGCTGATATTCAAGTTGATTCTGTCGATGGCGGTAAAGCGATTGTTAGTTTTTTCCAGGTGACTACACCTAGCTTTTTTCCATATCAATTTAATTTGATAGAGCGTCACCCTAAAGGTAGCCAAGCTTTTATCCCAACAGATGATAAACCGGTTGTGCTTGTCGTTGGAGCCCCTACCGATACCCCAAAAGCAGAAAACCTACACGCATTTATTACCAATGGTAAGCAAGGGTTCAATTTTCATACTGGTGTATGGCATATGCCTCTTATTTCAGAGGACGTAGGGCGTACATTTGTAATTATAGACCGTTCAGGTCCTGGCAATAACTGTGATGAAGTCACATTAGAGAATAATATGTTGGAGTTAGTTTTAGCATGAGTACTTTACATTTAGATAAATACCCTCGCGATATGCTTGGTTATGGTGCAAACATTCCCAAAGTAACTTGGCCTAAAAAAGCGAAGGTTGCGGTTCAGTTTGTAATTAACTATGAAGAGGGTGCAGAGAACTGCATTTTACATGGTGATGCAGCCTCTGAAACATTTTTATCTGAGATAATCGGAGCGCAACCGTTCGTTAACGAACGTCATATGAATATGGAATCTTTTTATGAATATGGCAGCCGTTCAGGTTTTTGGCGTTTACATGATTTATTTACACAGCGCAATATGCCGGTAACTGTGTTTGGTGTAGCTATGGCTATGCAGCGAAATCCTGACGCCGTTGATGCCATGCTAAAAGCAGATTGGGAAATTGCAAGTCATGGTTACCGTTGGATTGATTATCAGAAAATTCCTGTCGATATAGAACGTCAACATCTGCAGCAGGCAATTGAAATTCATGAGACGATGACGGCTAAAAAACCCAACGGTTGGTATTTGGGTCGTATGTCAGAGAACACGCGTAAACTAGTCGTAGAAGAGGGGACGTTTATGTATGACGCTGATAGTTATGCTGACGACCTACCTTACTATGTCAATGGTATTACGGCAGATCAAAATAAGCCTCATCTTATCGTTCCCTATACACTAGATGCGAATGATATGCGCTTTGCTAGTCCACAAGGTTTTAACTCTGGTGATCAATTCTTCACGTATTTAAAGGATTCGTTTGATACCCTTTATGCTGAAGGAGAAGTCTCACCCAAAATGATGTCGATAGGTCTACATTGCCGTATTATTGGACGTCCTGGACGCTTTGCTAGTTTGGTCAAATTTTTGGATTACATAGAACAGTTCGAAGATGTATGGGTGTGTCGTCGTGAAGATATTGCGAAACACTGGCTTGAGCATCATCCAGCTAAATAATCATCATAGTGATATGGCTATTGCTTAAAATTGATGATATCAATGCATAAAATAAAAAGCCAATAAGACAGATAATCTTATTGGCTTTATTTTTTTGTTTGTACAATCTTGTCAGTTAGGTTTTAACGACAAGAGTATCACAATCCAATTTATCAATAATGTACTCAGCAGTATTACCTAATAAGGCAGCATCTATGCCCTTGCGACCAACAGAGCCAAGGATTAAACATTGTGCATTCAAATTCTCACAAATCTTAGGTACCAGCTTACCTGGAACCCCTTCCTCAACGATAACATTGACATTTTTAGCATTAATTTGACTGGCTAATTGCACTAGATCTGTTGTGTGTTTTTGTTGCAATCTACGGTTTATTTTTTCAGGATCAAAATCTGATTTTTCGACAGCAATATGCAACGGCGCTTTACTGATCGTATTCACAAAATGTAAATTAGCATTGAACATGTTTGCCATCTGAAGACCTTCAGTAGCAACAGATTTACTTAAACATTTATGTTGCGAATCACCGTCATCGAGACTAATAGCGCTCACGATATTACCACTATTAGTCCATTCATGGTTTTTAACCATCAAAACATTGAGTGGGCTACAACGCAGTAAATTCCAATGATCAGGTGTAAATAGGTTACGCACAGTCTTTTTATAATGACTCGTTTCTTTAATAATTAAATCACAATCATTGCCTATAGCAATATCGATTACGCCCTTGTACCACTTTTTATGCCATGTAACGATGGATTTAGTTTCTTTAGAAAGACCTAATGTAGTGACAAGTCTAGTCATGACTTGTTTTTGATCATCAATTAATGTTTGCTTTAGCTGTTCGTTGCTTTGATTCGTAATTTCAGATGCTTTTTCAATACTCCGATTATACATTGAACAACCTAAAACTAGTTCAGCGTTATATTGTTGAGCTAAGAAAACCGCTCTTTCTAACGCAGGCTGCTCCTCTCTATGAGGGGTAATCACCACTAGTATACGTTTGTAATCTGCCATATAAAAATCCTTCTGATTGCACTGTTTAGATCCCTACTGTTGTATCACATATTTTAATATATGAATCACATCAGCAGGCGTTTTGCTCCATGCTAATGCCAAAGCATCGACTTCTTTTAATGGGTGAATAATACTATCATCGTGCAGTGTGATATAAGGCTTATTAATTGCTGCACAATATCCTGCATCAAAAGCAGCATTCCATTGTTTGTATTTGTCACCAAAGCGAATGATTGCGACATCACATTCCTGTATATAGGTTTGTGTTCTGATTGCGTTAACTCTGGACGACTGATGATCACGCCAGAATGGATCATCAGTATGCCCAAGATGATCACCAGCAGCATCACTCGCGTCATGGTCTGTTACTGGTGAATTAAACGTAATGGGTAAAGATTCACAACCTGCTATAATTTGTTCACGCCAGTCGCTGTGGATCTCACCGGATAAATAGATTTTCCACTGTTTCATTATTAGTTATCTCTCAAACTTGAACGGTACGCTTCAATATCGTGGAAGGGCAGTGTCGCTACACCATCATCAATAGCAGCTTGTGCCACCGCTGGCGCAATCGTTGTAATTAAGCGATTATCGAACGGCTTAGGTAGTATATATTCACGACCAAAGACAAGGTTTTGACCTGGATAAGATGCTTGTACTGCATCTGTCACTGGTAAGGTAGCCAATTCAGCAAGCGCTTTAACACACGCATGTTTCATATTTTCAGTAACCGCGGTTGCTCCAACATCTAATGCCCCTCTGAACAAAAATGGAAAACACAGTACATTATTCACTTGGTTTGGGTAATCAGAGCGTCCAGTTGCCATAATCGCGTCAGATCGATGTTTTATCACAACCGCTGGGCTGATTTCAGGTACAGGGTTTGCCATGGCTAATATGATTGGGTTCTGTGCCATCGACATTAACATTGATTCGTCGATAAGATTGGGTTGTGATACTCCTAAAAATAAATCACATCCATCCATAGCGTCAGCTAACGTACGAGCCTCTGTTGATATCGAAAATTGTTGCTTTAACTCACTCAGATCTGTGCGTTCGGTATGAATCACACCACGGCTATCAAGCATCATGGTTTTGAGGGGATCAACTCCTAAAGAATGTAATAACTTGGTACATGCGATTGCAGCAGCGCCAGCGCCAGAGACAACAACATTTAAGTCACTAATCTTCTTATCGATCATTCTCAAAGCATTCAAGACTGCAGCACAGGCTACGATTGCTGTACCGTGTTGGTCGTCATGAAATACTGGTATTTTCATACGGCTACGAAGTTGCTCTTCAATTAAAAAACACTCAGGCGCTTTTATATCTTCTAAATTTATCCCACCAAACGTAGGTTCAAGTCGAGCAACGGTGTCGCAAAATTTGTCAACATCTAGTTCATCTACTTCGATATCAAATGCATCAACGCCAGCAAAATGCTTAAATAATACAGCTTTACCTTCCATTACGGGTTTGGATGCTAACGCGCCAATATTACCAAGGCCCAACACGGCCGTACCATTTGTAATCACCCCGACTAGATTGTTTCTAGAAGTGTATTTAGCAGCAGTTAAAGGATCTTCACTTATTGCAATACAAGGCTCTGCAACACCAGGAGAGTAAGCCAAAGATAAATCATGTTGATTCGCTAAAGGCTTTGTCGCAACAATGCTAATTTTTCCTGGACGAGGATTGGCATGATACGTTAATGCTTGGTCTGTTAGTGTGTTTTTCATAATTGATTAACTACCTCTATAAGTTGAATAACTCCAAGGAGACACTAATAAAGGCACATGATAGTTACCTGATGCGTCAGCGATCCCAAAATGAATCGGAATACGATTCAAAAAGGATGGTTTTGTTGAGTCAGTTTCTGCCGTAGCAAAATAATCAGCAACATAAAATACAATGACATATTCACCTACTTGCATAGTTTCTTCTGATAGTAGTAGTTCATCAGTACGACCATCATTATTGGTTATTAATGATTTTAATAGAACCTGATTTGATCCTTCTATTCTATATAGCTCAAGATTAATACCTTCGGCAGGTGTTCCATTTGCAGTATCTAGAACGTGTGTTGATAATTTAGCCATGTGTCGATCCTTTAATAATTTTTTGAATTTTTATTGTTTATTTTGTATAGCTTCAGTACTAGCTAAAAAACATTGACTAGTATCGAATACCATCATTAGTTTCCAGTTGTATTGTCGTATTCTGGAAATAACGCAGATAATCTAAAGCCAGCAATCAATCCTACTTGCCAGATTGCTTGGTGTAATTCATCATTTGTCGCCAGACTTATCCGCCGTTTGAATTCGTTGAAAATTCCTGCTTTGTTATGGTTTTTAACAGCAATTATAAAAGGAAAACCATGCGCATCCATGTATTGTTTGTTTAATGCGGTTATCTCATCTAACTCTTCGCGACTTAATGCGTTGAGGTTGGCTGAAGATTGTTCCTCAGTAGATGAATCAGTTAACTCACCACTTTTTGCTTCTTTTCCCGCTAATTGAGGGTGAGCACACAACAGGGCAAGCTGTTGCTCTAACGTGGCGTCTTCGACAATTTTGAGCATTGTTTGGTGCAATGATTCTATACTATCAAATGGACGTTGTAGCCAAGCTTGATTCGGGATCCAGCTTGAGTGTTCATATATTTCAGCCAGTAACTGAGTAAAATCTTCTTGTGATGCTGAATTGATAAACGCTAGATTTATTTCTTGTGTCATTAGGGTTACCGTTTTTTTATTATTGATTATGCAATTTTGTGATTGCTCATTATTTCTGTCGCGCGAATAATAGCTGAATGGTCCCATCCACTTCCGCCATTGGCAACGCAAGAACTAAACATTTGTTGAGTGACAGCTGTGTTTGGCATACTAAGGCCAAGTGATTTAGCACTTTCTAATGCTAAATTTAAATCTTTTTGGTGTAACTCTATTCTAAAACCAGGATCGAAGGTTCGTTTTACCATTCTCTCACCATGCACTTCTAAGATTTTTGAGCTTGCAAAACCACCGAGTAGTGCTTGACGAACTTTTTCTGGATCTGCACCTGCTTTTGATGCAAATACTAATGCCTCACTCACCGCTTGTAAGTTAAGTGCTACGATAATTTGATTTGCAACTTTACATGTTTGACCGTCGCCAATTTCGCCAACGCGATTAATATTTTTACCCATTAACTCTAAGAAAGGTTTTACGTTGTTAAATGTCGCTTCGCTGCTTCCAATCATAATTGATAATGACGCTGCTTTTGCACCCACTTCGCCACCTGAAACTGGGGCGTCCATGTAATGGCAGCCGAGTGCTTCAATTTTTGCACCAAATTCTTTTGTGGCAATAGGTGAAATTGAACTCATATCGATTACTGTCTTACCGGCACTTAAACCTGCTGCAATTCCTGTATCACCAAACAAAACAGATTCGACATGTGGTGTATCGGGTACCATTAAAAAGATAAAATCCGCTTGCTGTGCGACTTCTTGAGCAGTACCACAAGCAATACCACCAGCATCAGTTAACTGTTTAGGCACACCTGAACGGGTATTTAAAAATACTTCATGTCCGCCATTTATTAAATGCTCGGCCATGGGGGAGCCCATTATTCCTAATCCAATAAATCCAAGTTTACTCATTCGTATTCTCCGTATTATAGTGTGTTAAAGCCAATTTAAATGGTGTAATTTTAATCTATTGAACCACTATATTGGATATCCCGTTAAATTGTCAACAATAATGTTAACAATTATTTGACAATATTGACAGGTGCGCAGATTTTAGTTACATTTAGAGGTATTAAAGCTTTAGATAATAACAAGCAATGAGTACAAAACAATGACATCATACCTAAAAAAAGCACAGTTACAGGTTAATACTGGATTAGCTGGATTCATAAAAGACGAAGTTTTACCGGGACTGACTATATCTGAATCAGATTTTTGGCTGTCTTTTGCCAACATTACCGCTAAGTTTGCCCCAATAAATAAAGCATTGTTAGCCAACAGAGATAATTTACAACAAAGTATAGATGAGTGGAACCTTGCTCATCAAGGTAAGTTTGACATCGAGCAATACCATACATTTTTAACTAGCATTGGGTACTTGGTACCTGAAGGCGAAGATTTTACCATCACCACTAAGAATGTTGATAGCGAGATTACCCAACAAGCAGGTCCTCAATTAGTCGTACCCGCTGCCAATGCCCGCTTTGCATTAAATGCTGCTAACGCTCGATGGGGCAGCCTATATGATGCACTTTATGGTACGAATGTTATTGGTGATGAGGACGGTGCTCAAAAAGGGACGTCGCACAACCCTATTCGCGCACAAAAAGTTATTGCATATGGTCGTCAGTTTTTAGATGCCAACTTTTCGTTACAAACTGGTTCACATGTTGACGCTGTAAATTATAGTATCAAAGCAGGACAGTTAGTGATTCGTCTGAATGATAATAGCGACGTGCATTTAGCTGAAACTACTCAATTGCTAGGTTATCAAGGAGATGCCGCTGCACCTACCTCTATCCTGCTTTCCAATAATGGTTTGCGTGTCGCTATCGAAATTGACGCGACTTCAGCGATAGGAAAAACGGATCTTGCGCATATTAAAGATCTGACATTAGAATCAGCATTGACGACTATTCAAGATTTTGAAGATTCGGTTGTTGCTGTTGATGCAAATGAAAAAGTACATGTATACCGAAACTGGCTTGGTTTAATGAAAGGCGATTTAGCTGAAACTATTGAAAAAGGCGGCCGAACATCTCAACGTGTATTGCGTTCAGATAAGGAATATACCGGTTTACAAGGTGAGACGATTACATTGCATGGGCGTAGTTTGTTGTTTTGTCGAAATGTCGGGCACCTGATGACAAATCCTGCCATCTTGGATCAAAATGGCAATGAAGTGCCTGAGGGTATTATGGATGCTATGATTAGTGTGCTTATTGCATTGCATGATATACAGAAAAAAAATATCCATTGTAATTCGCGTAACGGTAATGTCTATATTGTTAAACCCAAAATGCACGGTCCTGAGGAAGTTGCATTGGCTAACGATATCTTTGATGCTGTTGAAGATGCATTAGGATTAGCTCGCGATACGATTAAAATTGGCGTGATGGACGAAGAACGTCGCACCTCAGTCAATTTAAAAGAATGTATTAGGCAAGTAAGTTCGCGTATTGTCTTTATCAATACTGGCTTCTTGGACCGTACGGGTGATGAAATCCATACCAGTATGTTACTTGGACCGATAGTGCCTAAAGGCGCAATGAAAGCGCAAACTTGGATCCAGGCCTATGAAGATTGGAATGTCGATATTGCGTTGGCTTGTGGTTTTTCTGGTAAGGCACAAATAGGTAAAGGGATGTGGGCTATACCAGATGAAATGGCTGCGATGATGAAAGCTAAAATAGCTCACCCTCAAGCAGGGGCAAACACGGCTTGGGTTCCATCACCAACGGGGGCAACTTTGCATGCGATGCATTATCATGAGGTTAATGTCTTAGACGTTCAACATTCATTGATGACGCGCCCTGTCGCGAATGTTAAAGATATCCTTACGGTTCCATTGTTATCTAATCCTCAGGATTTAACCGCTTCTGAAATTGCTGATGAGCTTAACAACAATGCTCAGGGTTTACTTGGTTATGTTGTCCGTTGGGTTGACCTTGGTATGGGGGCATCAAAAGTGCCTGATATTAATGATATTGGCTTGATGGAAGATAGAGCAACATTGCGTATATCAAGTCAACATATCTGTAACTGGTTAGAACATGGTATTTTGAACGAAGCACAAATCATTGACGCATTCAAACAAATGGCAGTGGTTGTCGATTCTCAAAATGCACACGATCCAAATTACCGAGCTATGTCGCCTGATTTTACGACGAACTTAGCATTTCAAGCCGCGTTAGATTTAGTCTTTAAGGGATTAGTACAGCCTAACGGTTATACGGAACCACTTTTGCATGAATATAGACAAAAATTTAATGAATCACAGTTAACAAGGACAGCTTAAGATGACCAAGAAACATACTTATTATGCACCAACTGGTGGATTGCCACCACAGACGCAATTAATTTCTGACCGAGCAATATTTACCGAAGCTTACGCGATTATTCCTAAGCGTGTTTTAACTGATATTGTTATCAGTTATCTTCCATTTTGGGAAAACATGCGTATGTGGGTTATTGCCCGTCCATTGAGTGGTTTTTCGGAAACGTTTTCACAGTATATTGTAGAAGTTGGGCCTGATGGTGGTTCAGATAAGCCTGAGCTTGATGCCGACGCTGAAGGTGTATTGTTTATCGTTGAAGGTGAGATGGATGTCACGATTGAAGGGACTACACATAACATGAAAGCGGGTGGTTATGCGTTTTTACCACCAGGTTGCTCTTGGACATTGAAAAATAACAGTCAACAAGATGTTAAATTTCATTGGATCCGTAAGGCGTATCAGTTTGTAGCCGGTATTCCATTACCTGAAGCGTTTGTCACCAGTGACCATGAAGTAGAAGGTATAGAAATGCCGGGTACTGAAGGTGTTTGGAAGACGACACGTTTTACTGAACAATCTGATATGCGTCATGATATGCACGTGAACATTGTGACTTTTGAGCCAGGCGGTGTAATTCCGTTTGATGAAACACATGTCATGGAACACGGTTTGTATGTGTTAGAAGGTAAAGCGGTCTACCATCTTAATGGTGAATGGGTTGAAGTAGAAGCGGGTGATTTTATGTGGTTACGTGCGTTTTGCCCTCAATCATGTTACGCAGGCGGACCCGGTCCATTTAGATATTTGTTATATAAAGATGTGAATCGTCACATGCCTTTTATTAGACCTAAAAACTAATATCGGTCACTGATCATTATGATTGATAAAAAAGCCATGCTCGTCATGGCTTTTTTGTATCAATAATTAATGCGTTCTAAATATTTTGATAATAAACCTGTGATGTCATTTTGTTCAATATCAGTAAATGTGGACATAATGTGTTTTTGATATTCAGTATGTTCGACAATTACGATTTTAATTAGACTCAAGCCTCTTGGCGTGAGTTGCACAGTAACACTTCGTTTATCATTTGGATTAGAAATTCTCTTAACAAGCTGTTCTTTTTCTAGTAAATCAATACGGCTTGTCATGGTACCTGATGTGATTAACATTTGTTCAATTAACTGATTAGGTGTTAATGCATGCGGCGAGCCAGAACGTAATAGCGTTGCTAACACATCAAACCCAGCAGACGTTAAGCCGTGTCGTCGAATTGATTCTGATAATTGGTCATTGATATATTTGGCCATTCTTAATATTCGACTAGTAATAGCCATTGATCTAGTATCTAAATCTGGCATCTGAACAGCCCATTGTTGGATTTTTTTTTCTACTTCATCCATATTTGTTTCCGTATACATTTAGGTTTTGTGATTGTTAGTGGCAAATTTATCCACGCTGGTCGCTTACACGCCAAACTATTGAAATGCTTGGCAATCACCGTCAATAACTTCTTTACGTTGAATTATACTTCGCGTCTGTTTGGAATTTGTACTCACAATTTAACCTCAGAATAAAGATTAAAAGCAAAAGGTTACACCAGCTAGTTTACTTTTGCCAGAAGTGAAGTGAGGTAAAATACACTCATAAGTTAATTGCGTTATTACTAATTTATTTCTCTGCTGTTTATAAAAGATTCAATTTTTTATAAACAGCGATGGAAAATTTTGCAATCGTCACCCTCTCGAATTTCTGCATCATTGATGTTACCAATACTCTCACTGCTTGTATAAGGAACACTAGGCTTGTTAATTTCAAGCTTACTTATGGTATGAGTCAATAGGGGGGGATCCCTCTCTGACACTTTGATAACCCTGCCACACTCATCATGTACCACATGCACTGGTAAGTTGTACTTTTGATCTATACCTATTCATCTAACCAAATAAAGAGATACGAGATCGGTGTGGTTTTTTCGACCCAGAAAACTTTTAACCTGTTGTTCATTACTGCAAGATTGTCTATGTTGCGGTTTTGTTATGTAAATGTATGCATTTATGCATGAATACGTATGCACTTCGTTGTGTATGTTCAGAGAGTTAAATATAGTGCGAGTTGATATAAAGCGGATGATGTGCGCGTTGTAATAACAATATTAATTGAGTTCAAGCATGAACAATACCACGCACACTCATCTATAACTCAACGGGGAATGGGAAATATATGACTAAATTCAGACCCAGTTTGATCACCGCAGCACTTGTCGCAAGTGGCATGACATTGGCGATGCCAATTTATGCACAAGAGACCAACGAAACACAAGCAAATAAAGATGAAGTTGAAGTAATTGAAGTCAAAGGCTTTTCTACTAGCTTAATTAAATCTTTAAATCAAAAACGTTTCGGTGACACGGTATCAGAACAATTATCTGCAGATGACTTAGGTGGTTTGCCAGATGTTTCAATGGCAGACGCATTAACGCGTCTACCTGGTATTTCAGCTGTCCGTACTGGCGGTCAAGCAGCTGAGATCAACATTCGTGGTTTATCTGGCGATTTCGTGTTTTCAACCTTAAATGGTCGAGAGCAAGTATCAACATCAGGTAACCGTTCTATCGAGTTTGACCAATACCCTTCAGAGTTAATTAATTCTGCTGCGGTTTATAAGTCACCTAAAGCATCATTGATTGAAGGTGGTGTGGCAGGTACGGTTGAGCTAGAAACAGCAAGTCCGTTATCAAATGATAAACAACACACCTTTGGTGCCAATCTTCGTGGTATGTTTAATGACCGTGCTTCTGAAGTATCTGATGCCGAAGAATATGGTAATCGCTTGAGTTTTTCTTACCAAGGTAAGTTTGCTGACGATACTCTTGGACTTGCACTCGGTTATGCTCGTTTATTCCAACCTTCAGTCGCTACGCAATACATTGGTTTAGCGCCTGGTGGCTTGTTGAGCGGTACAGATTTTATCCCAAGTGAAGGATTTGAGATCCAGCATAAAGGTGGTGAAGAAACGCGAAACGGTTATATGGCGGCAATCGAATGGGCGCCAACTGATAATTTCCGTTTAAAAGCAGATGGGTTCTTATCTCGCTTTGATTCAAAGGAATTTGCCCGTGGTTATCGAGTAAAATTAGAATCAAGCCAATCGGATTATGCAAACTTAACAACTAACCCTGCTGGTAATGTCATAGGTGGTACTTTTTACCGCAACGATACAAGCTCAACACGAGTTGAAATCGTTAATGATGACAATCAAGATTTTGATGAAGTTGCTAGTTATGGCTTAAAAGGTGAGTGGGATATTTCAGATAACTGGTTTATGTCATTTGATGCATCTTATTCATCGGCGGAGTCTAATTTTAGAAATGGTTTGCTATGGTCGTTGGTTGCAGAAGATGCCACCGTTGCCAACCCTGTCTTAGATCAGAATGTATCGATTAGCTATCTCAACAATGGGTTAAATTTACCTAATGTTGGTTTCAGTCAAGCTGAAGCGTTTAGCGATATTGACCGCGTGATGGTCAGTAAATATGGTATTTATCCATTTCAAAATGAAGATGAAATCGAAGCCTTTCGTTTAGATTTTAAATACGAGTTAGATAATAATTACGTATCATCTATTGAATTTGGTGCCCGTTATTCAGATAGAACTTACTCTAACCAACGTTCAGTATTTGAATACGGCTCTGATTCTGGTTTTCCAAACTCTGCTCCGCCATTGCGTTTAACGCAAGATATGGTCGAAGTGGTTAATTGGCAGGGTGATTTTGCGTATTTCCCTAGTTACCTATCGATTGATTTAGATAAAGCTTTGAATGCGTGGTTTCCATCAGGTATCCCACAACCAGTACAATCATGGGGTACAGCTAACCCAGGCGTGATTAACAGTCCAACGCCAGGTTTAGGTCCCAACACTGCTTGGTCAGTCACTGAATCGGGTTCAGTCTTTGAAGAAGTCACTTCAGCCTATGTGATGGCAAATATTGATACCGAATTGGGCGATATTCCAGTGAGTGGTAACTTTGGTGTGCGTATGGTTGATACCAATCAATCTTCCACAGTATTACAAGATGTACAAGGTGATCCAGAACAGGGTGCACAGTACATCACTGATGAAGCAGGTCTCATCAATGATCAATTTGCTTCAAAGATTATCGGTGATACGTATACGGATTATTTACCGTCGTTAAACCTTAACTTCAAAATCACAGACAACGACCAAATTCGTTTTGCTGCGGCTAAAGTCATGGGTCGTCCACCGATCAATCGCTTATTTGCCAATGCTAACGTGCGTGTATCAGATGTCTTTGGTTCAATTGATGAAGATACCGGCGATATTGTATTAACCAGCCCAACTGCTGAGATTAATGGGTCGAGTACCAACTCGCCATTCTTACGTCCGTTTTATGCCAATCAATATGATTTATCTTATGAGCGTTATTTTGAAGATACCGATGGTGCCTTTGTTGTAGCGTTATTTTATAAAGATATTAAATCCTTTATTGATACCACAGCAACCCGTCCGTATGACTTTGCGGCCAATGGTTTCGATGTACCTTCAGAAGTGGTGGTTACCGTTACCAATGAAGATGGACTAGCAGAACTAGATGCTAATGCAGACCCGATAACCGTAACTATCCCAACGATTAACGGCACTTATACCACGGCACAAAATAACTCTGAAGGGGGTTATATACGTGGTGTTGAAATCGCATATACCGAAATCTACAGCATGTTACCTGGTATCTGGTCAGGCTTAGGTGTGAACGCAAGTTACTCTTATACCGAATCAGAAATACAACGTACGACAGGTAATGGGGTCTATACCGGTGATTTACCTGGATTATCAAAGCAAGTAGCGAGTGTGACATTGTTTTGGGAATATGAAGGATTTGAGAGTCGAGTCAGTACTCGATATCGTAATCCGTTTGTGTCTAAACAAGTCGGTGTTAATGAACAAACGGTCAATTATGACGGTGAAACCGTTGTTGATTTACAAGCTTCATATGCCATTAATGATAATTTAAGCGTGTTATTTCAAGCGAATAACGTAACAGATGCCCCAACGAAAAGTTACTTTGGTGACGAATCGTTAACCGGCACTATTCAATACTTTGGAACGCAGTATTTCCTTGGTATGACGTATTCGTTATGAGATTTTTAACTAGTTTAATAACATCGGAGCAACAACCTATGTTTAATTCAATCAAAAAACTAGGTGCGGTCGTTGTAGTTTTGACTTCACTAGGTTTAGCAGGATGTGGTGGTTCAGACGTATCGTCTGGGACCGCTATTGTATCTTGTAGTTTACCGCAGATCCCTGATGCTACTGGTACTTCTTGTGTGGCACCGCCACCGTTAAGTTGTGCCGCGCCATTAGTTCCATCAGCGGATAATCAAAGTTGTGTTATTGGCGCAGATCCGTCATTACCAACTCCGTCTGTTTTTCCAAGTGCAACTCAAGCAGTGGTTTACTACAACCGTGCTTTAGTGGATGCGACCAATGAGCCTGGTGACAGCGCTTATGAAGGTTATCGTTTGCACACATGGAATAACGATGCATGTGACTCATTAGCGCCAGATTCAGTGGCTGCGTCTTGGGATAATGGTTTAGTACATACCGGTATCGATCCAAATTATGGTGCGTACTGGTTATTAAACCTGAAAGAAGGGTTTGGTTCGTGTCATAACTTCATTATTCACATCGGTACTGACGATGCGGGTAAAGAAATGGGCGGTGCTGACTTTAAAGCTCCACTAGACCAAGAAGATGATACGTATCAACGTGTTAACTTTACGTTATCAGGTGAGCCAACTGTCTTTGATTTCCCACTGTTATCACTAGGTGAGCGTCCAGTTCAAATTGAAGGCCTAGCGGCACATTGGTTAGACGCGAATACTTTAGTGTGGGATGCACCTGACGTTGTCACGTCGGTTAAATTGCATTACTCTGCTAACGCAGGTATCGAAGCATCGCTTGAAAACGGTCTTAACGGTACGGCGCTAGATTTGATGTCTGTGGATTTAACCGATGAACAAATCGCTCATGCACCACATTTAGGGAGCATGTCAGCGTTTGCTGGTGAGTGGGATGTTGATGCGGCTAAAACCGTTATCAAGACGCAAACCGTCTTAGGTGGTTATAACGACGAAGGTAGACTAGTTGCTGCAACCGGTATTCAAATCGCCAATGCACTTGATGCGTTGTATACCCTTGGTGAAGCGGATGCAGATGAAGCAACGATTGGCCTAAGCTATGACGGTGATATGATCACTTCTAATGTCTGGGCACCAACGGCGCAAAACGTTGTATTAAATGTCTATGGTGCTGATAAGCGCCTTGCAGCAACGCATCCAATGATTGAAGATCCGATGACGGGTATCTGGTCATACACTGGTACTGGTATGGATCGCATGTTCTATCGTTTTGGTGTGACTGTGTTCCATCCTGTATCGGGTGAAGTGCAAACGTTTGACGTAACTGATCCGTATTCGGTTGGTTTAGGTGTTAACGGTCGTTTCTCTCAGTTTGTTAATTTAAATGATGCGGATCTTAAACCCGATGGTTGGGAAGATTCGGTTGCGCCAACAATTACTAACCCAGAAGATGCCGTGATCTATGAAGGTCATGTACGTGACTTCTCGGCGTTAGATATGTCTACTTCAGCGGCAAATCGTGGTAAGTACCTTGCTTTCACTGAAGAAGATACCGCGCCGGTTAACCATTTAATGGAGCTAGTGGATGCGGGTATTACCCATTTCCACGTATTACCAGTAAATGATATCGCAACAATCGAAGAACGCCCTGAGCGCACTGTCGATATGTTTGATACGGTCTTTGATTTATGTTTATTAAATCGTGATGCTGCGGTGTGTGATGAAGAGTCACCAACAACAGTATTAAAAGACTTGTTTGAAAGCTACGACCCGTTCTTACAGCCGACTAAGGCGCAAGAGCTAGCGCAAATGATGCGTGATGTTGATGATTTCAACTGGGGTTATGATCCTAAGCATTTCAATGCACCAGAGGGCAGCTATTCAAGTGATCCTGATGGCGTAGCACGTATTTTAGAAATGCGCTCTATGGTACAAGCATTACATGAAATGGGCTTACGTGTGGCGATTGATGTGGTGTATAACCATACCAATGCATCGGGTCTGAATGATAATTCTGTACTGGATAAAGTCGTACCTGGTTATTATCATCGTTATACCGTTGATGTGGGTAATATCACACGCAACACATGTTGTGATGATACCGAAGATCGTAATCGTATGATGGCCAAGCTAATGGAAGATTCATTAGTGATGTGGGCTACTGAATACAAGTACGATGCATTCCGTTTTGACTTAATGGGTCATCATTCTAAAGATGTCGTATTAGCACTAGAGACAGCGGTAAAAGCGGTTGATAGTGATACGTATTTTTATGGTGAAGGCTGGACAGCGCCAGATCGTGGTGTGACGCAAGCTGATCAAATCAACCTTGCAGGTTCACAAATCGGTACTTTCAATGATCGTATCCGTGAAGCCATTCGTGGTGGTGCGTTCTTTAATGGTCTTGGTGATAACGATCAAATGTATGCCGGTGACCGCATTAAAGCGGGTCTTGCTGGTACATTAAATAACTATATCTTACAAGATAGTAACGGCGTAACGTCGACGACTAGCTCGTTAGGTGGTTATGTGGTAGATCCTGCTGATATCATTAACTATGTGTCAAAGCATGATGGTGAAACATTATGGGATAAGTTCAACTATGAACTGCCTGGTGATTTATCATTAGCACAACGTGTGCGTGCACAAAATATCGGTCTTGGTTTGCCATTAATGGCGCAAGGTATTCCATTCTTACAAATGGGCGGTGATTTATTACGCTCTAAGTCAATGGATCGCAATACCTATGATGCAGGTGATTGGTTCAACAAAATTGATTTCACTAAACAAAGCAATAACTTCAATGTTGGCTTACCGTTAGCTCAGGATAACCAAGGCGCATGGGAAACCATCGGCTCATTTGCTTATTCTCCAGAGCGTGCGGCAAGTATGTCTGAGGTTGAGTTTGCTGGTGAAGTGTTCCAAGAGTTGCTTTCTATTCGTGCGGATTCTCCGTTATTCCGTTTAACGACGGGTGAAGATATCTTAGCGCGAGTTGGCTTCCATAACATCGGTCGCACTCAAGCACCGGGTGTCATTGCGATGAGCATTGATGATAGTGCTGGTATGACTGATATCGATCCGATGAATGATGCCTTAATGGTTGTCGTTAACGCAAGTTACGATGAGCAATCTGTTCGTGTTAATACGGCAACAGGTTTTGCATTACACGCTACTCAAGCGTCTTCAATCGACAGCGTCGTTCGCGGTGCAAGTTTCGCTGAAGGTGTGGATGATGATGCGGGTAATGGATTATTCACTGTTCCAGCACAGACTATTGCGGTGTTTGTAAAAGCCCAAGGGTCTGAGCAAGGCATGGGTATTTCTGCGTTCGCTACAGCGGGTGCGCCGGATGTTGTTCCTTACGGTTCAACAGCAGTTTATTTACGCGGAAGCATGAATGACTGGGGCACAGCCACTGAGTTTAACTATGAAGGCGACGGTATCTACCGTGCGACTTATACGTTAGAAGCAGGAACTGAATATAACTTTAAAGTGGCTAACGCCGATTGGGATAATCCTAATCTAGGTGGTCAAGCTGGTCAAACTGCAGTAACAGAGGCTGTGACTTACAGCTTGGATGGGGGTGAAAACCTACAATTTACACCTGCAGATACCGCACTTTATGAGTTCATCTTTGATGCTGCAGATATGGATAATCAAACGCTATTAATTAGCAAAGACAATCCATTCTTTGGTACTCAAGTGTATATTCGCGGTGTGAATGGTGATTGGGGTACGACTTATCCAATGACTTACTCCGGTGATAAAGTCTTCACGGCTTATATCGATCTGAATGCTGATGCTATGGAATTTAAAGTAGCAGATGCAGATTGGGCTGACATTAATATTGGTGCGCCAGAAGATACTGATGAAGCACGTAATATGACTCCCGGTGATGTGTTAGAAACTAGCGCTGGTGGCGGTGAAAACTTCCGTCTAGCAATAACAGACGCCGAAGAGTACGCGTTCATCTTTGATACGTCAGGCATGACCAACACAATTGGTGTCTTTAAGTCTCAGTTCTTTGGTGCGACTCCAGTATATTTACGTGGTGGCATGAATGGTTGGGGTGCGACAGATGTGTTTACCTATTCTCAAGGTGAATACAGCTTAACGCTAGACGTAACCGAAGGTAATGTTGAGTTCAAGGTAGCTGATGCTGATTGGGCAGATATTAATATCGGTGCTGTTGATGGTGATAATAAAACCATTACATTAGGTGCACCATTAATGATGCTTCAAGGTAGCAATGATAACTTAGTGTTTGATGCGCCTGCGACCGGTTCATATACCTTTACGGTACGTGGTCCAAATCCACTTTCACCAACGGTGACAGTGACACAAAACTAATTTGTGTGTGTAAAGAAAGGTTAATGTCACTATATTAACCTTTCTAATTAGTAGTCAAGCCGCTCCATGTGTCAAGCATGTGAGCGGTTTTTTTATGCCTTGCTGTTGGGTGAATGTATGAGGGATTATGGGGAAGGGGGTCGTTATGTAATTCCCGCGTTAAACCAAAGTAGTTATTAGTAGAAAATTCCAATAAAATAAAACGAAGGAGTTTTCTAATGCGTAAATCAAAATTCAGTGACAGCCAGATAATGGCAATGATCAAACAAAATGAAGCTGGCATGTCAGTCTCAGACTTGTGTTGTGAGCATGGCATGAGCAGCGCTCAATTTTATAAATGGCGTGCAAAGTTCGGTGGTATTTAATTTATCCGTGGTTACGCCTGTCGGCAAAGACTTTAAAATCGGAATGTCGATTTCGATTTGTGTATTCGGTAACTTATTCGCCGGTGCTAATGTCAGTTGATCAATAAACGTGCAATGTGTTTTTCTAAACCCATGCCACCGGCGCGTTGCGCCCGTTGATAGTAGTATAGCGCCTCAACATTACGCTGGCGTTTATCTAATACAGTAGCGGCCTGTAAATTCATATATCCATCATGGGGCAGTGCATCAGCTAGAATCAACGTCGTTTTAATCACCATATCGATATCTTTGTCTTCTTTATAACGCTTCAGTGCGGTCTGCATCATATCAATCCAACTGACTTGTTTTAGGTGTGCCGCTTTACCTAATGCCGTTTCCCAATTATGCGGGGTAGGTAAGGTAATCGGTTGCGGCGAATCCGTAAACGGGTAATCCGCCATTAAGGTCAATATATCCGCAAATCCTTTGTATTCCTCACTAGGTAGAATAGGGCGGCGTTGCCAAGCGGTATTAGCATCGACATACACTTGCCGTTGACTCGTATCCGCTAATAACCCAAGTTGCCATAAACGCTCATAAAAAGCATTGGCAATGACAAAGTAACCACTGACGTTCGGATGTAAATGTTCTAACATCACGTTGCGCCCAATTAATTGATTTGGACTGCGTTGTCTCAGTGCGGTTTGAGCATCCACAAGCTTCACATGGCTAAACTCTGCCGCTAGTGCACGAATAACCTCATTGATCGCTACAGGCGCGCGAAAGCGTAATAAATCATGTTCGGTGGCTAATGAAAATTGGCTTTGGGCACATGCGCTAAGCTTACGTGCAGCGCAATATTGGCCTAACTTAAAATGCACATCAGCACTTGGCAATGCCAATGATGAAGCCGCGTACACCAGTTGGTCTAGCAGTAATTTAGCTTGCTTGGGATTGGTTTGAGCTTGCAGAACGTTAAGCTGTGTTGTTAGCGCAACTGGTGTAGGGTGACTTGCAAAAGGAGGATGGTCTTGCTCATTACTGGCAATAGTAGACAGTAATACTGGAATATTTGCATCACCATAGCGACGCAGTAGTGCTTGCATATTAAGTCTAAATTGGGCTATGCCAGCCGCAAATAACTCAGAATCTGTGGTAATGTGTTTATGCTTAGCCACCTTTGACATAAGAGTGCGACTTGATTGATTTGCCACAGTTTTGTTGACCTTGTTGCTCTCGATAATACTTGTGGTGCTTTGACTTGTATTGGCACTTAACGGGGCAATGGTATGTTGTATCAATTGAAACACCCGCGACTGACGCAGCCGCAACAACCAGCGAGTAGCAGTGCTCGAGCCAGCCACCACAAAATTAGAGCCAACCCCCAATATCCCTAAAAACTCATTATGCCCAGCATAAATTAAAATCGCATCAGGTTGCTGGTCAATAATTTCATCAGCAAAATCTAATAAAGTATAGGAATTCACTGCAGACATTGCAGTATTGACCACTTCGACATAGTGCCCAGGTTTGGATGCGCGCACTCTGCTATCAAGCATACCAGCCAACGATGCCCCTAAACCATACGGGTAGCCAGCAGCTGTTGAACCACCTTGAACAAATAAGCGAAAACCATTATCAGGTTTGTCTTTAAGTAAAAAATTGGCCTCCATGCTCACAGGCGGTACAGCCGTACCTTTGGCAAAATAACGTTTGATGATGTCAGGACGGGGTAATTGGTATTGTGGATGAGATGGGTTGTCAATAAACAGCGGATAATCCTGGCCATAATCAGCCAAGCGTAATGCCATTTCTAATAATAAAAAGAATATGATGGGGAAACATATTGCGATGCCATACATTAACCATGTAGATGACGATTTTTTCATGATGCATTGCTCGTATATTGCTTAATTTGTTGTAAGTATTGTTGCGCTTTTGGATGATTTGGCTTAAGTGTTAACACCACTTGTAGCGATGCGATCGCTTGTTCATATAAACGCTTATTAAACTGAATATGCGCTAGGCTCAAACGCATATTGATATCATTAGGTGACAGACGCACAGCATGTAACGCATAAAAGTGCGCGTAATCAAAACTACCCGCCTGACGATACAGATTAGCCGCGCCATTGGCATATTGTGCGTTAAACGGTAGGCCATCGGCTAAGGTACTGGCTGCGTTTGCAGCTAATAACCATTGCTGCGTTGATTGGTAGTGATTGACCAACAGGGTTTGTTGTTGCAGGTAATCATTTTGTTTTATTCGGGCTAGACCAATTTGTTCGGCTGGATCGGAGGCGGTAAGAATAGGTACAGGTTGTGCTGAGCTGGTAAAAGGATAATCGGATGTTAGGTTATTGATTTTGTGTTGCGCAAAAATAATATCGGCGGCACTGACCTGACTATGCTGTTGTGCGATAGCTTGAGTCTGCTGATGCGCCGACGCAGGAAGTATCTGCTGCTCGGTCAGCGTATTGAGAATACTCTCTGCAAGTATTGCATAACCGTCTGCATTAGGATGTAAATGCTCAAGCATAAGTGCATTACCAATCACACCGTATTGGCTAGCAGCGCGTAATGCCGATTTACCATCTACCAGATGGACATGCTGATGTTGCTTAGCTAGATCAGTAATAATACGATTAAATTGCTCGGGCGCTCGAAAACGTAAACCATCAAGATCACGGGCAGTAGTGAGATATTGCTGTGCTTGTTCAGATTGAGTGGTGAGTAAAGCTTGACCATAGCGATAATTTATCAAAGCATGGTAACTGTGCTGGCGATAGAGTGAATCAAGTTCAGCTATCGATGTCGTTGAGTGATTGACTTGTTGCAGTGTCTGTTTAGGTAATGAATAAGTAGTGTTAAATGGCGGTTGATCACGATCATTACTGGCAATTGTAGATAACATTACTGGTAACTGTGCAGTGCCAAATTGTTTAATAATGTGTTCAAGGTTATCGGTAAACTGGGTAATCCCCGCTTTATATGCAGGAGAATCATATGCGATTGATTGGTTTTTGGCGATGCTGGCCATTACGGTACGAGAATTGACAGAGTCGGACTGTTGTGTATCGTCAAGACCACTAACTTGTAATATCAACGCTTGCATTAATTGGATCAAACGCCATTCTTTTAAGGCTAAGTAGAGTAAATTTAATCGATGACTGCCTAAACCTTGATAGCGAGAACCCACGCCCATTACGCCCAGATATTCGTTATGTCCCGTATAAATATAAATGGCATCGGGGTTGATTGCTAAAACCTCGTCGACAAAATCTCGTAGCATATACGTATTTATAGAGGACATCGCCACATTAATAATTTCTATATTATGCTCAGGATATAAACCTTTAAGGCGATGCTGCAAAATACCGGCAGGTGAACCAAACCGTCCATATGGGAATCCTGCAGCGGTTGATCCGCCCATCGAAACAATACGCAGTGAGTCTTGGGGTTTCTCGGCTAAAAAAAACTGTGTATCGATTGCCACATTTGGTGCAGCTTCAGGTGAAGGAAAATATCGTTGGATGACATCGGGATTTGGTTGCATGTACGCCGGTTGATTAGGGACTGGGATGAAGAGGTTGTGATGAGCTCCATAACCACTTATGCGTAAGAGAACTTCGATGCCCAACAAGACGAGTGCAGGGATGAGCAGCATGATGGCATAAAACCAAATGTGGTTTTTTTTCATTATTGTTATCCACGATAATTCATATCTGTTTTGTAAGTTTCGAGTATATCCTGTTTACCGCTTGGTTCAAATACCCATGGCTTTGCAGTGATAGGTATTATTGAGATAAATAAAAAATTTGGATTAAATATTGCACAGATACCGAACTCTTCCTATGCTATTTAAGTAAGACTAAAACATTTAATCACTATGGACGGAAAATTATGCATTCATCAAACCCACTTATTGCTACCTCATTTAAATTATCATTAGTATCTCTTGTTGTTGTGGGCTCACTTGCCTTAAGCGCGTGCAGTGACCAAACCGCCAAAGAAAAAGCGGCGAATGAAGAAGCAACGGTAATGGATACCGTTAAAAAGACCGCGACCGATGCAAAAAATGCATCTGCCGATATGTTAGACAAAGCCAAAGAAGTGGGAAGTGACACCATGGATGAAGCAGGTAATGTTGTTGCTGCAGGTAAAGATAAAATGAACGAATACAGTGCAGCGGCAAAAGACACAGCCGGCGAGTACAAAGATGCGGCGATGGACAAAGCGGGCGAATATAAAGATATGGCTGCTGGCAAATTAGCAGAAGGCAAAGATAAACTTGCCGGCGGTAAAGATAAACTGACTGCGGGAAAAGATAAACTGACTGCGGGAAAAGATAAATTAGCCGAAATCAAATCAAGTGCAATGGACAAAAAATCAGAGGCTGAAGCATTATTAGAAAAGGCCAAAGAGAAAGCTAAAGACGGTGATGGCGGTCAGTAAGCACTAAGCAAATAAAGTCATTATTATTTTGCTCTAGTAATCTGTATATACAGAATTATTACTCACATAGACGTTAACAAAATATTAACGACTATGTGGGTTTTTGTGGCACAATTAAGGACATACTAGATTGCCAAAATAAATATAATGACCAAGCAATACATTCTAGGACTCTCTGCACTTTATCATGATAGCGCAGCAGTCATCATCGCCGATGGACATATCCTTGCCGCGGCACAAGAAGAGCGTTTTACACGCATAAAACATGATCCAAGTTTTCCGACTCAGGCGATTGAATATTGTCTAGATACTGCACAAATAGAACTTGAACAACTCACTGCTATTGTTTTTTACGACAAACCATTATTAAAATTCGAACGATTACTAGAAACCTATTTGGCAAACGCGCCTTATGGATTTGGTTCATTTGTTCGGGCTATGCCAATCTGGCTCAAAGAAAAACTGTATTTTAAACAACTATTACGCCGAGAGTGTCGAGCAATAGTGCATGCGCGTCGAGCAAAAGCCGAAGAGACCTCGATTAATGCTCAGATCCTCTTCGATAAAACACCGCATGTGCCTCAATTAGCATTTAGTGAACATCATTTATCGCATGCTGCCTCTGCATTTTACCCATCTCCTTTTTCTCACTCCGCTGTATTGTGTTTAGATGGTGTTGGTGAATGGGCAACGAGTAGCGCATGGATGGGGGAGGACGATCGGTTAACGCCTATTTGGGAATTACATTTTCCACACTCATTGGGTTTATTGTATTCCGCTTTTACCTATTATTGTGGATTTAAAGTCAATGCTGGTGAATATAAGTTAATGGGCTTAGCACCATACGGCAAACCGATTTATGTCGCACATATCTATCGTCATTTGATTGATGTTAAAGCGGATGGGTCGTTTGCGCTAAATATGCAGTATTTTGATTATCCAGCAGGCAATGTCATGGTGACAGATGCATTCTGTCATTTATTTGATGGGCCTGCGTTGCCTCATGATGGCGTCATCACTCAAAAACAAAAGGATTTAGCTGCATCTATTCAAGTCGTTATTGAAGAAATCGTGCTTAAAATAACAAACCATTTACAGGCATCAACAGGATGTGAAAATTTATGTCTTGCCGGTGGTGTTGCACTTAATTGTGTCGCTAACGGACGAATACTAAGGGATAGTGCTTTTACTGCTATTTGGATCCAGCCTGCAGCAGGGGATGCTGGTGGTGCCTTAGGTGCTGCATTAGAATATCACCACCGTTTTGCGTCCAAGCCTGTAACAGTGGCTCATCAATTGCTTTTAAGTGACTGTGTTGCACAAAGTGACTCAATGCAACATGCCTATTTAGGACCAGAATATTCTGAGCAACAGATTATTCAAGCGTGCACTGATTGGGGCGTCAGTTACCAAGTATTATCGATTAAAGATGTATTTGCGTATACTGCTGAATTAATTGCAGATGAGCAAGTTATTGGTTGGTTTCAAGGGCGTATGGAATTTGGCCCTCGTTCTTTGGGAAATCGTTCAATTATAGGTGACCCTCGTTCCGCAACAATGCAATCAGTGATGAATTTAAAAATAAAACAACGAGAATCATTTCGTCCATTTGCTCCTGCGGTAATCCAAGAGCATGCTAGTGCATGGTTTGATGTATCTCAGCCTAGTCCCTATATGTTATTGGTTGGTGATGTCATCGGTCCGCAACCGATCCCTGCGGTAACACATGTTGATAATTCGGCACGGGTGCAAACCGTTAGCTCTGAACAGACTCGATTCTATCCATTAATAGAGGCTTTTTATGCATTGACGGGCGTTCCATTAGTAATCAATACTAGTTTTAATGTCAGAGGTGAGCCGCCAGTTTGCTCTCCCAGTGATGCGATCCGTTGTTTCTTGGCTACCGATATGGATTATGTTGTGATAGACAATGTGCTACTGGCAAAACAGCAAATGCCTGCACATGCAATAGCACAAGCTAAAGAGGTGACATTTGCCAAAGATTAAATATTTACGAGCAATGCCTTTCATGGCACCCATAATATCCAAATGCATAGCAATGTGGCGGGGCATCGCTTTGCCAACATTCGGCGTAGATGATAAACGGGGCATGCAGGATTTTGCATGGCAATTTAGCCTATTTATACTTCTTGTCTTTATGCTTGTATTGCCATGGATATTTGGCAGTTATACGGATCTTGATAGTTTTATATCGATATTACCTGTATGGCCGGTGGTACTTTCTGTCTATTTATGTGCTGGAGCTGTATGTTATCCACGGGCAATTTATCCTGTCTACCGATGCTGGATGGTAATAGCCTCTATATTAGGATTTATAAATACTACAGTCTTATTAGCGGTAGTGTATTTTCTGATATTTGTACCATTTGGTTGGGTGTTACGCTTGTCCAAAGGATTACAATATCAATCTAAGCGCTGTGCACAGATATCAAGCTATTATATCAAACGCGATGAACGATCAGACAAATCACATTTACACAAACCATTTTAAATAAGAAGTGAATCAATGAAAGAATTTTTAACAGATTTGTGGGAGTTTTTAAAAGTCCGCAAAAAAATATGGCTACTACCGATTGTTCTTGTGTTGGCATTACTTGGAGGAATTGTCGTTGCGACCCAACAATCTTCACTAGCGAGTTTTATTTACACATTGTTTTAGATTTCGATGTAATGAAAACGTATGCAAGGGATTTTGTGAATATTTTTCGGTATTCTGGTGACATCAAATTACGGATTTTTCTGTTTGTACAGTGTGTACATATTTAATGTATTTATTAAGGAAGTCGTGGCATGCAACAATTACCCCACAGATCATGGTTAGCGAGCTTTGTCGCTGCGAGTTTATTAATCGGTTGTTCACCCGCCACCACGAAGCCTGTCGAGATTGCAGCGCAGCCAAACACGTATACTGCAAAGACAACCACAACCACAGTGGCAGGATGGCATATGCATCAAGGACAAGGTCAAGGTAAACCAGTTGTTTATCAAGTGTTTACTCGCTTATTTGGTAATACCAATACAGCTAATATCCCTTGGGGTACTGTCGAACAAAACGGCGTTGGCAAATTTGCTGATATCACGGATGAAGCACTACAAGGCATTGCTGAGCTAGGCGTGTCTCATGTGTGGTATACCGGTGTGCCGCATCATGCGTTAGTGAATGATTACAGCGCTTATGGGATCAGTAATGATGATCCTGATGTTATAAAAGGACGGGCAGGGTCACCCTATGCGATTAAAGATTATTATAACGTTAATCCTGATTTGGCTATTGATCCTAGTCAGCGCCTAGCTGAATTTGAAGCATTAATCGCCCGTACGCACGCCAATGGGATGAAAGTAATTATTGATATTGTGCCTAATCACGTGGCACGACAATATGAATCAACAAGTCGTCCAGAGGGTATTGCAAATCTAGGTCAACATGATGATACCCGGGTTGAGTATGCACGTGATAACAACTTTTATTATGTGCCAGGATCGTCGTTTGAAGTGCCAGAGGCGCGTAATGGTTACCAAGCATTAGGTGGCGATAGCGCCCCGTTGCTGGATGGTCAGTTTAACGAAAATCCCGCCAAGTGGACGGGTAACGGTTCGCGCGCAGCCCAACCAGATAGCAATGATTGGTACGAAACGGTTAAAGTCAATTACGGTGTTAAACCCGATGGTAGTTATGATTTCCCAAGACTCCCTCAAGGCTATGAACAAAAAGGAGTAGCCGAACATCATGCATTTTGGCAAGGACAATCGCTTCCCAATTCATGGGATCAATTTCATGACATTGCGCATTATTGGTTAGCAAAAGGCGTTGATGGATTTCGTTACGACATGGCAGAAATGGTGCCAAGTGAGTTCTGGTCGTTTTTAAATTCCTCCATAAAAGTAACATATCCAGAGGCATTTTTACTTGCTGAAGTCTATAACCCAGCTTTATTTCGTGAGTATTTACATATTGGTAAGATGGATTATTTGTACGACAAAGTCGATTTTTATGATTCACTCAAAGCCGTGATGCAAGGGCATGGTGATGCAGGTAATTTGGCACGCATTCAAGAGCAAGTGGCAGACATTGATGCGCATATGTTACATTTTTTAGAAAACCACGATGAACAACGCATAGCGAGTCCTGATTTTGCAGGTGATATGCACAAAGGTAAGCCTGCGTTAGTTGTATCTGCGTTAGTATCTCGCTCTCCTACGATGTTATATTTTGGTCAAGAAGTCGGAGAAGATGGCAGTGAAGAAACTGGGTTTGGTGATCCAACCCGAACGACTATATTTGATTATGCCGGTGTACCAGCCCATCAACGATGGATGAATAACGGTCAATTTGATGGTGGTCAGTTAACTGCACAAGAGACAGCTCTGCGTGAATACCATCGCCAAGTTATGCATATTTCAGCTCATCACCCTGCAATGTTAGGTTCTTATCATGACCTACATCTGCCAAATATTCATCACTCTTTGCAAGATAATGATACATCGAATACTACGCAACAGTCATACGGGGCATTGCAGTTTTCGTTTGCTCGTCATACCGCTTTGGATGAAACGGCTAAACAAATCGGATTGATTGTTGTAAGTAATTTTGACCCATCCACCGCACTGAATTCGACCCTGATTTTGCCACAATCTGTACGTGAAAAGTGGCAGCTTCCGGACCAAGCGATAATGATGAGAAACCTTTTAAATAATGATATTGGTGAGTTACGCGTAACTGGGTTCGATGTTGACCTTGCACCGTTAGAATCTGCGGTTTACGAACTGACATGGTCAATCAATAATGATAAATAAACAGGATAACACCATGCTAGGAATTCACATGAGATCATTTATTACAGCAGTGTTTTTGGTTAGTTTACTGTCAAGTGTTGTGCATGCAAACACAGCAGAGCATGACCAACCGATTGTCCAAAATATCCAACATGATTCTGGTATGTTGCGTTATCACACCGGTGATACTCAAGTGACAGTGCAAGCAATCAACCAGTATAGTTTTGTCGTTACTTATGCTCCCGATGGAATGCGTCAGTTACCGTCATTTGCTCTTGCTGATCCGAGCCGAGCGGTGAGCACATCTCTAGAACAGGCATCAGCTTCGTCTGGTGCTCATACTGAGATGGTTTTATCGACGCAGCATAGCTATGCCTTAATAAATTTAACAACAGGTAAATTAGGGTTTGGTTTAGGTTCTTCAATGACCTCAACAACGCCGTTGATTGTCGAAGAAGAAGTAGGGTTGTTTGCTACGCAAACGTTACGCGGATTTCGGTTTGTACTGGATGATGACGAGCAGTTATTAGGTGGTGGGCAACGTGTATTGGGAATGGATCGTCGAGGTCATCGTATGCCGTTGTACAATCGTGCGCATTATGGATACACCACCGAATCGAATCAAATGTATTATTCGCTTCCAGCGGTGATATCTGATCAGCACTACGCTATTTTGTTTGATAACTCAGCCAGTGGGTATTTGGACATTGGCCACACTGAGCCTGATGTATTGCAGTTTGAAGCGGTAGCCGGACGTACCAGTTACATTGTTGTATTGGGTAATAATCAGATTGACGTTGCTACTAATATTGCTGATGTAACGGGAAAGCAGCCATTGCCGCCACGCTGGGCGTTAGGTAACTTTGCTTCACGTTTTGGCTATAAAAGCCAAGCTGAGACACAAGCGACAGTGCAAGCGTTTATCGATCAAGATATTCCGCTTGATGCGGTTGTATTGGATTTATTTTGGTTTGGTCCGGACATCAAAGGTCACATGGGTAATTTAACCTGGGATCGAAACACATTTCCTGAACCTGAACAAATGATCGCCGGTTTTACTGACCAAGGGGTCAATACGATAGTGATCACCGAACCGTTTATCTTATCCTCATCCAAACAATGGGATAGTGCTGTGCAAGCCGGTGCATTAGCCAATAATCTAGCTGGTGAACCTCGTCGCTTTGATTTTTATTTTGGCAACACAGGATTAGTTGATGTGTTTGATACAGACGCTCAGCGTTGGTTTAATCAATTTTATAGTCAACTCTATGCCCAAGGTGTTACGGGGTGGTGGGGAGATTTAGGAGAGCCGGAAGTACACCCCAGCGATAGTATCCATAACCTTGATGGTTTATTGGTTACCGCCGAAGAAATCCATAATGTATATGGCCATCAATGGGCCCAAATGGTGTATGAGCATCAACAAACACTGAGCCCCGATATGCGACCGTTTGTGATGATGCGTGCGGGCTTTTTAGGGTCTCAGCGCTATGGATTGATCCCATGGACGGGCGATGTTGCTCGAGAGTGGGGCGGCTTAGTTCCGCAAGTGGAGTTGGCGTTACAAATGTCACTGATGGGTTTGGGTTATATCCATTCTGATGTAGGCGGATTTGCTGGAGGAGAAACCTTTGACCCAGAGCTGTATATTCGTTGGACTCAGTTTGGTGCGTTTTCGCCAGTGTTCAGACCACATGCACAAGGTCATATTGCACCTGAACCTGTGTTTCATTCTGCAGACGTAAAAGACATAGCTCGCCAATATATTAAACTCCGCTATGCATTAACACCCTACAACTACACATTAGCAATGGAGCATAGTTTAACGGGGATGCCATTAATGCGCCCAGTTAGTTTCCTCGATCCGGATCAATTTACGCAAGCCAATGCGTATTTATGGGGAGAGAGTTTCTTAGTGCATCCGGTTACGGCACCGAATGTCGATAAAGTCAGTATTGATTTACCCGATGGTGTTTGGTTTGACTATGCTACCGATACACGTTTTGTTGGTGGTCGTACTGTTGAGGTTGATGCCCCGTTAGAGCGGTTACCATTATTGGTTAAAGCGGGCGCTTTTATTCCGATGGTCAGTCCAACTCAGCATCTAAAAGCGTATTCGAGTGCTCGATTGAACATGCATTATTATTATGATGCTAGCGTCAAAAACGCTCACTATCGGTTATTAGAAGATGATGGCGTAGCACCTAATTCATTGCAAGATAATGCCTACCAACGCATTCATTTTAGCGCTGTAGCGACAGCATCAATTCTAGCCATAGATGCCCAAGTTGAAGGGAGTTATGTCTCTGCACCTAGTCAACGAGAAGTCAATTACATCATCCATAACATTCCCAAGGCCTTAACAGCACTGTCGGTAAATGGTAATCCACTATCTACACAAGAAGTCGCTGAAGCATGGGACCCCTCAACGGGTAATGTATCTGTCACTATTACGCTAGATAAAGGCGCCAGTGTTGTATTGAGCTTTTAGTCGAGATGGTGCTTAAGGTTTAACAAAAATACGTAGCTGTTCTTTGTGATTACGTTCATAGTGTTTGAGTTTACCGATGGTGACTTCGGTAAACGTATGACCTTCGGGCAGCATGAGTACATATTTTTCATTAAATATATCTTTGCTCAATTCCATCCCCACTTCTATTTGTGATAACACTTTTGAGCCGTCATCCGGTAGTGTTTCGTTCAACACATCAAGTTTCGCGAATATATCTAGAATATCGGGATCGTACTTGGTACCGCGATGGCGATTCATTTCTGCTTTCGCTTCAATAGCATCATACTGTTTAATCGACACTTTACCGGTGCGGTAGCGCCAAAAATCACGAGCAATAAACAGGATTCGTGCGCCAATAGGAATATCTTTACCGACGCTCATATCAGGGTAGCCTTGGCCATTAAAATACTCAAATTGATTTTGTATAATATCAATGACCGGTTGTAAGTGGGGTAATGGTGATAGCATCATCATCGCAATATCGACTTGCCGTACATAGGCTTTTTGCTGTTCATAGTTTAAATCATTAAATGCAGTATTAAACAAATGCACTTCTTTGCCTAACAGCCCAATTTGACACAATAACGCGGCCTGCATAATGTGCTTTATTTGGGTCGGATCTAAGTCCATTGCCTGAGCTATTTGGGCAGCTAATTTACTGACTGATTTAGCAAACAGTCCATCTAACTCTGGGTGCACCGAAATACAATTAAATAGCACTTTTTCTGAAGCACTTTGTTCATGTTTGATTTTTTTTAATGCGAGTTGAATTTGTTTAGTTTTAACATCGACTTTTTTATCTAAGGATTGTGCCAGCTCTTTTAAGGCTCTGTTTTGTTTAAATAGTTTTTGTTGAAGTGTGTGATTTTCACGTTTGAGCTTGGTAAATTGCAAACCATCCTTGATGGTTAAAAGAAGATCTTGATTATCCCAGGGTTTTTGGATGTAACGGTGAATTCCCCCTTGATTCACTGCTTGCATAATCGAGTCGAGATCAGCAAACCCTGTCAAAATAACACGATACGTCTCAGGATACAGCGAAGCAACCTGTTCGAGTAACTCCGAACCAGACATATTAGGCATCTTCATGTCTGACACGATCATTGTAATTTCGTGTTCAGCAAACAAGGCTAAGGCTTCTTGGCCGCTATTGGCCGTGAGCATGTTAATATTTGTTTTATGAATAATACGCTTTATCGAACGTAAAATACTCGGTTCATCATCAACAAATAAAACAGTAAATCCATCCCCAGGGTGTTCTTTTTGTGTGGGTTCAGTATTACTAACGATTGCTGTATCCATAAAATAAATCCATTTAAATTAATGTAGTTCTGACATCACTTGTTGGCGTATTATGATCGAGTAAACACGCGTTGTTTTCGGGTAATCGTATTGTAAAGCAGGTACCAACACCCAATTCACTTGAAACTAGGATCTCACCACCGTGCTCTTTGATGATGTTGAATGATATCGATAGGCCCAATCCTGTGCCTTCACCCTCAGCCTTCGTTGTAAAAAACGGATTAAATAGCTGAGATAAATGTTCATCATCAATCCCACTGCCGTTATCGGACACGGATACTTCGACGAAACCATCATTCATATAACTGTTAACGGCAATTTTGCCATTTTCTGCAACTGCTTGACCTGCATTGACGAGTAAATTAGTTAATACTTGAATGATTTTACCGACATTAATCTCGATTTCAGGGAGATTTGGGTCTAAGTTAGTTTGGATATCACAATGATATTTGAGTTGATTGCGGACCATTTTTAAGGTGGTGTTGATACAGTTGTTGATACAAAAATGCTGTTTACTATCAGTATCTGCCCTAGAAAAAGCCTTCATGCCCATTACAATTTCACTGACTCGCTCCAGCCCATCATTTGATTCATTCAGCAAATCTACCGTATCATCCAACAAAAAATCTAAATCATGTTGTTCTATCAATTGTTGAAGTTGTTGATTTAATTGTCGTCGCTCAAATACATCTTTTGTCCCCATAAAACGTTGTAAACACTGTAAGATCTCAATGTAGGCTTGGTTATAGCTTTTTAGGCTACCTAAATTACTTTTGACAAAACCGATAGGGTTATTGATTTCATGCGCAACCCCCGCCGCTAATTGCCCTACAGAGGCCATCTTTTCAGCTTGTCCAAGCTGTATTTGTGTTTCTTTTAGACTATTGTTGATGGTTTGCAATTGAGCGTTGCTTTTTTTCAGCATCGAGGTGCGGTTAATAATTTGCTCTTCCAATGATTCATTCAGATCAAAAAGTTCTCGTTGAAATTTTTTGGTTTTACGGGTTTGTCGGTTGAGTGAATCAATTAAGGTATTAAAGGCGTCGCCTACGACAGAGATTTCTTTATCGTTGTCAAAAGTGTTGATCTTTTCTGTGATTTTTTCGCCGGTACCTAGTTTGGCAGTCACATTTTCTGCACTGACTTTTAACTGAGTTAATTGCCGGATCAAATACCCACTAAAAATAAACGACACAATAGAGACAAACACGATTTCAGTAATGGCAATACTGGCTACCACGGTTTGGACTTCTTCGATGGAATTAGCAATCGTGTAAGTTTTAAAGCCCATTTCGACTCGACCAAATACTTGTTCATCGACTTGGATTGTGGCAAAGGTATCAAAAATACCGTCATCGACTTGTTCAATACTGACATCATAGGCAACGACACGAGATAAAATCGGTAATGCCCCTGCTTGAGCCAACACTTGATTGGTTGGATCAACAACCCGTGCATAGGCCACGTCATCTTGTTGTAACATGACATCGACGAACGACTCTAAAGATGCAATATCAAACGAAACAACCGCATCAGTGGTCATTGATGCAAAGAGTTGAGCACTGATTTTAGCCTTATTGCTGAGGCTTGCTTCGAGCATATCTTTTACCAAACTGGTGACGATTACCGCCAGAAATAGTAAAAACGCCGCTTCGATGAGCGTTACGCCGATAGATATTTTACTTCGTAGAGAGTTAATCATTACTGCTTAACAAAGTCCTTGGATATATTTAATGTCCGCACATCATGCCAATCAGTGTGATGCGCTGTCGCAATTTGCTGCATCCCCAGGTTAGTTAAGATAGCTTTACCTTTATCGGTGGTGTGAAGTTTTTCTAATGCTTTTTGAATGGCGACTTTATCTTCAACGCTGACTTTTGGTGATACAGCAAAAGCATGGGGAGTATAAGGTTGCGTCGTCCAAAAAATATTGAGTTGATTACGCACCGACTCAGGCATGTTGTTAAAGGTCCGCATGACACCACCACCGGCCACAAAAAAACCTTTAGCCACATTTAAATAAACAGAATCGTGGGATGACACGTAACGCGGGGTAAAGTTAATTTCTTGCAGGTTTAATTCTGCCCGCGGTAAAATTGACGCGGCGAATGCCCCAGGAGCAGGGAACGCAATCGTAACGCCCAATAAATCGCTGAGTTCATTGATTTCACTGTATTTGCGGGTTACCAAAATACCCTTAATGTATTTATCAGCCTGTTTTGCGATGGCTTCATATTCGTAATTCTCTGAATAGTAGACATAGTGGTAAGGATTCATATAGGCAATATCGTAAGCAAGCTCACTGAGTCGTTGTTCAAATTTTGGAATTGAACTGGCGGTGGCAAAGCGCACGGTGAGACCGGTTTCCTCTGATAAATACTGGGTTAATGGTACCCATAAATTAGCTAACACATTTGCTGCTTGCTGCGGGACAACCCCCAATGTAATTACCGGAGCATCAGCACTGCGGGCAGGCAGTTGGATTACTAGACTAGTGACAACGAATAACGTGATCAGGATTTGTTGGATAAATTTGTACATTATGATTCGCCTTGGGTCAGTTGCACTATGGTACTAATCAGAGTGTCGTTAGAAAACGGTTTTTGGATAATGGCATCCGCGCCATCAATAATCACTTGTTGCATGTTATTGATGGCCGTGCCCGATATAATGATAATCTTCAACGCCATAAACTCAGGATTTTCTCGAGTAAAACGTAATACATCAAGACCATTCATACCTGGCATATTAATATCAAGCGTCATCACCTGAGGTTTGTGCTCATGCAACAATGCGCCGGCTTGAAACCCATCGTGGGCAATAATCGTAGTGATTGATTCTTTGTGTAATACCCGAGCAATACTGTTACAAATATGTTTATCATCATCGATGACTAGCACAGTAGGCGGAGTAATATCTGCTAATGTCACTAATTTCTCTGCAGGCAGGGGGAGTTCATTCGCTTTACAAAATGCAATAAAGTCGTTCTTTTCGACCCGGTTATTGCCTCTACCAGGTAACTTATAACTCTTTAGTACGCCTTTATCTATATAGCGAATAATGGTTCGGGGCGTTACCCCTAATAATTTTGCAATTTCACCCGTAGTAAGATAATCCATTCTTAACCTCTGATATTATTTAATTGCCAACTGTTCATAATAAGAGTAGTGTAAATAATGAAATTTGCGACATTTGCGACACATATTTCTACAATTAGTGACACTACTTTATAACATTCATTTATTCAGGGACTGAAAATGAACTCCAGCAGTTATCTTTTGATATTGGCTTTGTTGTCTTTATCGACCAGCAGCATGGCTTCTGAGCTAGAACTCACAAAAAAAAATACGAAAGCAAAGGAATGGACCTTCACATCCTCCGGAAATACATTGTTACGCTTTGAAAATGAAACCTTCGATGTGCGTCAACATCGGCAACGCTTGCGGCTTATTGTGCGAGCAGGAGCGCAGGCGCATTATGGTGATTTTCGTGTTGCCGGACGATTATCAACCGGGGTTAAAAATAAACAAAATATACCAGCGATAACGATAGCCAAATTTAATCAACAATCGCAACCCGCTAATGATGTGTTTGTTGAACGTTTGTTGGTTAGCTATCGCACGCCGACATTATCTGTGACTGCTGGCAAACAACCTTGGTCTTTAGCCAATCAGACTGATACTTTTTGGGATCGCCAGCTCAATCCAATTGGGCTTCAAGCTCAATATACATTTAACCCAAATCATCGTGGTCATTTTTCTGTTCTCAAACCACTTGATGGGGCAACGGATACTGTCGGTACGTTGTTTTTGGTGCAGTGGGAATCAAAAATCAACATGGCAGACGGTACGCTGATATTCGCACCTTGGTGGGTGGGTTATCAAGGTCAAAACAATGCTCAGTATGCAAGGCGTGATACGCAGCATGATCATCAGTCAATTAGACTTTCTACAGCTTATCAATCAGGCTTGTGGCGTATCGGTGCTGATTTAGGTTATGCCTTTGATAATCCTGACATTGATGGAGAAAGTGCGCAAAACCAATCTGTTGTGCTACAGTTAGTTTATGGAAAATTGGTTAAACAGTTTGATTATCAAGCGCACCTCCGATTTTTTCACACGGAACAATACAGCGTAATCAGTGAATTTGCTCAAAATGCGACAGCAGGTTTTGCAACAACAAACATTAAAGGATTAGATACTCGTGTCCGATACAATATTAAATCTAATATTTGGTTAGGTATGCGTTATAGTCAAGTGGCTACCTTAGTCGGTAGTGCGGAGCGTGGGCGACGTTTTCGTATAGAAACAGCTATTAAATTTTAATGTAACAAGAGAACTCACAATGAGTCAAACTACACTGTCTTTACTGATTGTTGATGATGAAGTCAATATTCTGAGATCCATGCGACGTTTATTTAAACAAGCAGGGTATGAGGTGTTTACTGCTGAATCGGGTAGGGATGCGTTAGTTGTATTAGAACAAGAGTCAGTGCAAGTTGTGCTATCAGATTTTCGGATGCCTCAAATGAATGGTGGCGAATTACTCGATAATATTAAACAGCAATATCCTCATATTATTTCACTAATTTTAAGTGGTTATGCCGATTTTGATTCGGTATTAGCGGTGATGAACAAAGGCAGTGCTTTTAAATTTTTAACCAAACCTTGGGATAACAAGGAATTATTAGAGAGTATTGATAGCGCCTTTGTTGAATATCAAAACCAACTTCATCGTGAACAATCACTTGGTAGCTCGACATTTAGCACTAACATCATTGAATTTAATCATAATATTGATTCATTGACGTATCATAACCATGACTTCAGTGTGGGCTATTTTTCGTTAAGTAATAGTAATGATCTCAAACGTAATAATATCGATATCCAACAGTTGTTCGATGAGTTGACCCGGTACCTTACCGATAATTGGGAATACAGCAATAGCATTTTTTGTATATCTGATCATAGTTTATTGCTGCTAACTGATATGACCAAACAGGATATTCATCTTGAATTTGCTCAGCTAGTGAATGGCATCGAAGATGGTCAATGGCATTCATTATCAAATGTTAAAGTAGACGTGAGCGTCAGTGTTGTCGCTTCTGAACACTTTGACAGCTCACCCAACTTCATTATTGAGACCTTACAAGAGGGGGCTGTATTAATCAGTGCTAATTCTGAGTTTTTAATGTTGAATCAACAATATTTATTACAAAGACAACGTCAATTAATCATCAAATCAGATGTCACACGTGCACTACAAATGAATCAGTTTTCATTAGTTTATCAACCCAAGATCACGGTTCAGACTGGACTGATTGAAGGGGCTGAGATTCTACTGCGATGGCGTCATGATACATTGGGCTGGGTGTCACCGGGTGAGTTTATTGACATTGCTGAAGCGGATGGACAAATTAATGATATTGGTGAATGGGTCATCGACAATGGCATTGCGGAACTGTCCCGATTGAGCCGTATTTGTCATGAGATAAAATCATTCTCTATTAATGTGTCTGCAAGCCAATTGATGAATATTAAAATTGTACAAACGTTAAAAAATGCATTGCAGAAGTACCAAGTCCAAGCCAACAAAATTGAAATTGAAGTCACTGAAACCAGTTTGATTAAAAATTTAAGCGCAACGTCTAGAACGTTAAATGCGTTAAAAGACATTGGGATAAAAATTGCTATAGATGATTTTGGGGTAGGGTATTCGTCATTTGCTTATCTCACTAAGTTGCCCATTGATATACTCAAACTAGACCGAGCGTTATTAGAGGATATTGAATATAACGAAGACACACAGTTGTTGGTTGAAAACCTCGTTTCGACATGTCATAACTTGAATATTGAAGTCGTAGCAGAAGGAATTGAATCCAAAGCGGCGTTGGATAAAGTCAATATTACTAATTGCGATTATGTACAAGGTTTTTTCTACAGTGCTGCTGTATCTAGCTCAGAAATTGAAAAATTATTTGTGCAACAACCGTTTCGCATCCGCCACACACAACCGACTAACTCAGCGATTAATTAAATCACCAACAGTTAGTCAGTCAATCAAATGTCATTGATTATTGTTTTTTACTGGTCACCGCTTGTCCATACTTTGGCGAGCGTGGTCCATGCAAAAGCCCATTATGTAAATCGGCTGTCAATAATCGAGACGTAGCAATCGCAGAAATTTCAAAGCCGCGATCCGTGACCGTTTCAATAATTTGCGTTAGCGCAGCACTGACCAACATGCCCACTAAGCCACCACCAGAATTGCCTTTTGTTTCAGCACTTGACGCACGCGCAGTATCTTGCCACAGCAATGTTCCTGTACGAAGATCTACCAATCGAGCTGTCACTGCAACCACTGTATCGCTTGATAGAATGACGTAACTTGTGCCATATTCTTGAATATCAATATACAGGCCTGCATCAGCACCGAAAATTTCGTAAAGTTTACTGACGGGGACCGATTGAATATCATTGGCCACCGTTAATCCATTGTTTTTAAACGTTTGATCAACAAGAGCTACCGGAAATACGTAATAACCAGATTCAGCTATCGGGGCAACAATTTGCGACATCACACTAAAAGGAGCGACGACTTCAGTCGATTGATTCGTTGGAGGAAGCACCAAAATAGAACGCGGATCAGATTGTTTAAATTCACTGTAATCATGTGCGTCAGGTAAACTCACACAGCCATTGAGTAGCATAGTAGAGAATAAAATGGTGATGGTGATCGCCCTTAATGTATTCATGTTCATTCGCTACCTCCTGATCTACTTCGCAGTAAAAAATCCAGATAAGCGGTCGCTTCAGGAAACAACCGTTTTTCTTGTTCAAAATGCGCAGTGCCTTGACGACTGTTGCCTGTCTCAAAATGCAGCATCCCTAAATGGGCATGCACACCCGGCGCAACAGCTTGACCATTGTCTGCAGCGATCTGTATCACTTGATTTAAAGTATCGATTTGTTCCGATGCCGAGCTGTCAGAACCTGTAAAATAACTATATACCGATTGCTGATATCCACCATAATAATACAGTGGTTCAGGTGTGTTTTTACAGCCCGCTAGAAGGGCGCTGGCACAAAGAACCAGACCCAGTAGTTTGCTTGATGATGTCATTACTACTTCCTAGTGTTGAATGTGTTTATAATTTCCAGCTACCATTTTCAATGCCATTGACGACATTGTTGACGGCTTCACGAACAGCTAAATCCAACACTTTGCCATTTAAGGTCGAGTCATATCCTGCGGTACTGCCAAAACCCACGACTTCACGTTCGGATAAGCTATATTCACCCGCACCTTGTGAAGAAAAAACAATTTGTGAAGTGGTCACATCCACTATATTTAAGGTGACTTTGGCATAGGCGATTTGTGATTTACCTTTACCTAAAAGACCAAATAACTGTTTATCGCCAACATTTTTTCGACCAAACTCGGTCACATCTCCAGTGACAACATATTTAGCGCCTGCGAGTGCTTGCTCAGTACCGGTTAGTTTTGCTTCGTTGGCTAACATCGCCATATTGTCACGATCCAACACTGAAAAACGATTGGTTTGATGTAAGTGACTCATCAATGTCGTTTTTGCTTGGCTACCTAATCGGTCTGTGCCATTAGAAAAAATACCATTTTGAAAACTAGAACGGTTAACAAAGTTCCCGACTACTATTTTATTTTTTACACCGCTATAAACACTGTTGTAACTGTTGACTTTCGGGGTATCGATAACGCTAGAGGTGGTGGTGGCACAACCAGTGCTGAAGAGCACCGCGGCAGATAACAACGCAATGCTAGACTGTGATAATTTCATTTTAATTCCTTTTTTTTACAGGGGGAGAGTATAAATACTGTATCTATTCATTAACCCTACCGTACATCGCATGCTTGAGCAACTGTATTAGGATGGATTAAACGGTTCTGCTTGCCATTTTGATTCATGATATGACACTTTGGTAGGGCCAAACTGCTGTTGCGATTTCCATACCGTATTATTGAGTTTTATGCTAACACCAGAGTGTAAGGTATGCGTCGCGATAACATTAAGTAAATGCGGAAATTGCGTTTGCCGGATTTCATTGTCGGTTAATTTTTCTTTGACCCAGTTCAACAATTGTTTTTCTTTGATGACCGCTTGGGTCAATTGATGTATTTTTTGTTGCAACTCCTCAGGTAGTATTTTCTGTTTTACGCGTAATAACGCAGTTTGATGTTGTTCATATACTTGAAAAAGCGCGTTGTACTGTTTTTTTAAGGTGTTTGCGCTATCTAATACCGCTTTGTACTCAGCGGTATAATCAATTGAAATATGGCTACCTGACGTTGCACCAATAGTGCCTGCTTTAATCTCTCCGCAAGCATAGATGTGACAGCCTATAATACTCCCATCGGGTTTATCTGATTTACCAACAAAAATACTGCCTTTGCTTTCGATTTTGGAAAAAGCGAGTTGCTTTCTAACAATCAGATCACCAGCACAAATAATATCGACGCCTTGCGCGTTTTCAATGACGATATTACCTTGTGCGCGGAGTATACAATTGGGGTCGGTATGACTATCAACGGTTTGACCTGCTGCGCCTTGGGTAATAATAATATCGCCTTGGGTTTCAATGTATGCGGATTCGACAAAACCATTAATGGTAATATCACCGGTAGCGATCACTCGCATTCTGTCAGCCACATCACCGTTGACGATCACGGCGCCTTTGTATTCTATGTTGCCAGTACCGACATTCACTCCGTTGGTGACAAACACATCATCAACTCTGACCTTAACACCATCAAACTTAGGCATGCCAGCGCGGTCTGCAATGACCAAATTGGGCTCTCGGTCACTTAATCTGACACCGTCTTCCATGTTGATTGGTTTAGTTTTACCCGGCTTCGCTTTGATGGCTTTGTCTTCAACGGTATAGCCATCTCGACCGATAGTGGCGGCTTGAAAGCGAGCGATAGGTGTGTCTTTGGATACGGTAAAAATATCACCCAAATCACGCATGTCAGCTTTGTCATGTTCGTCTATAGTGGGTTGCAGGATCCGCTCTAGTGCGTTTTTTACCAGTGGAATACATTGACTTTCTTGTCCATGTTTTACCGGCAATCCTTTTGCGATAGTGTGTGTCACGCTTTCACCTATCGATAGATGATTCACTTGCTGTAACACTTGACCTACACGTTTGCTACTGATCCCACGTAACACACCTTGGCTATGACAAAATTCAATTACCGATGCAACCGACGGAATATCACCCCCACAAGGTGCTGATATGCTGATACTTGCAGAAAGTTTATCGCTGGCAATCACGATCGACATTTGGGCATCTAGGGCTTGGGCAATGATGGCTTGATGCTGTTGAGTTGACGTTACAGCTATATCGTTATTCACGCTATCTATTAGTGTTGCAAGGGCTTCGTCTAACAAGAAATAAGACTGATATTTGCCTGATTTAAAGTACCGGGTACATGCATCGACGCTTAATTTTTCACTGAGTTGGTCGACGTCAACAATCATATTGACGGCTTTTGCTTGAGAATCGAAGACAAAATTGACACCTTGCATAAAAGGTTTCATTTTTTCAACATTCCCTGTATTAGTTTAATATCACCTTGTATCGGCAAATTTGATTTTTTGTTGAAGCTTTCTTGCCGGTCTATTATGTGTGAGCGACATACAATGGATGACTTTGACCATACTCATGTAAATCATGCAGTACTTGCTTTGAGCGTGGGTCGAGTGTTATATTCGCTAATAGCTCATCAATCACTGCAAAATACTGCTGAAAGCTCAGTCTGTCCTCACGCGCAAACAAGTGTTGCTGACAGTGCTGAAGCCATTCGTTATGTTGCTCTTCGCTCAAACATTCGGGGTAATTTCGTGCAAGAAAACGAAAACCTAACGCCTGCATTCTTGCCGAGGGTGCTTCTTTTAACATATTCGATAGGTTATTTGGTGGGGTATTATGAATGTCGTCACAAAATTGCTTTTCGGGTGCTGTAAAAAATGCACCACTATATAAACTCGCTTCGATATCCGTATCGACCACAGGATAGTCACGTTGGCATAGTTGCTGGCAGGTGTTAATCAACTGCTGTGCTTGTGTTGATTGCAATACGTGTTGCAACTGCTCAAAGCGTTGCTGATATAAATCAACATCTAATCCTAAATCAATTGCCCGTTGTGGACTGAGCGTTTTGGTAGGTGCAATAAAAGGACATTGATTGTGCTTAATATCCAGTATGGCTACGTGCGGCGTCGCACTCGTTCGTTCAGCTTGTTTAAGATACATTAACTGTGTTAATTCACTGATATCCAACGTCAATAATGGGGTAATATCCTTCGTTAAGTCGATACAAATAGTCGCATTATTATTGGTTGGATGCGCTGCGATAGGGACCACAAAGCTCACGCAACCATTACGTGCTGAGCGATATGCATTGATATAAAGCAAAGGGCGTTGCCAATGCTCAGACACACAATCGGCGACTTTATGTTTGCTGCGCAGAGTGAATGCATAATCAAATAAACGTGGTTGGTGTTGTTGGATCAATTGGGTCATCGCAATGGTGGCGTGCACATCATTTAATGCATCATGGGCTTGTTCATGACTAACACCATTCGCTTGAGTTAATCGTTCCAGTTTAAAACTTGGTTTGTCTTCCTCATCCATAGGCCAATTGATACCCTCTGGGCGAAGCGCATAACAAGCTCTGACCAAATTAATAATATCCCAACGACTATTACCTTTTTCCCATTCTCGTTTGTAGGGATCAAAAAAGTTACGAAACAAACTATAACGCGTGAATTCATCATCAAATTTTATCGAGTTGTAGCCCACACTGCATGTGTTGGGCACACTCATCTGGGCGTGGATTTGTGTCATGAACTGATGTTCATTTAATCCATTGTCTTGGCTATATTGTGGTGTTATTCCCGTCACTAAACATGCTTGTGGGTGCGGCAAATAATCAAGATGAATTTGCGCCATGATATCAATAGGTTGGTCGATTGGCTGACAGGCTAGATCAGTGCGGATAGCGGCGAATTGACATGGATAATCGATACTGGCAGAGATACCCCAGGTTTCATAATCATGGAACAACAAGCTTGGCGGAAAAGATCCAGACATATCGACAACAACCTTAAACAGTTAAGAAATAAACACATGCATAAAATAGAAAGTAACATGCTTTATCACGTTATGAAAGCGTGAGATTTTAGGATAATTATTGGCATAAAAAATAGTCTAATGATGAACTGATAGTAAATGATTTATCTTTCGGATACTTACAAATAAGCAATAAAATCTATATAACAATTGAGAGTTCACTCATAACTTTTTGCAATATCCAAACATCCAAAATACGTTAAAATTTGTTGTGTTGATTCACTATGACTTGGAAAGGATAGCCGACATGAAAAAAATAACGACGTTATATGATGAGCATTCATCTTTATCGCGTATAAAACATCAGCTTAATATTGTGTATGGTGAATTACATGATTGTGAAGCCAGTTTTGAGTTTACTAATAAGATGGAATTTTTTGCACATGTTGAAGGTGCCAACGACCCACAGGCTGAGTTTACGCGTTGGCAGACCTTGTCTAAACGGCGTTAATCCGCCGTATTTATATAGCGCTAAGGTGAATCGTTACAGCGCTACTTGATCAGCATGTTCTATTTGATCAGGGTGGCGTTTTAATCCCATTAAATATTGATTAAGTAGCAATGTATTATCGGCACTAAAGGTTAACGTATCTTGCAACGCGACAATTTGAGCAATGGTTTTGTCTTGTTCTTTATTCAGTGGTTCTGTTGGTACTAGCTTAATTAACACTTTGAGAAGCGACAAGGCGATAGGCAAGTTGTTTGGCGCTAACAAAAACGCTTGACTCAAATTTAAATAAGCGGCTTTAAAACGGTTGTGTTTGTAATTTACCTCGGCCATTTCTTTGAGTTCTTTGGGCGTGAAGTTAATCTCCGTGCGCTCAATGGATTCTTGTTCCAGATATTTGTCGATAACTTTGGAAGTCAAATTATCACCCGCAATTTGTTTTTTAACGATACCCAATAAACTAACCGTGCGTTCTTTGTTACCGATTTCATGAAATGCTTTCATTTTATCTAAATTATCTTCAATTAAATCATGCACTGAATCGCCCGATATATGTTTGAGTAACGTTTCGGCTCCATTCTTGTCATCTTGCAGGCAAGCCATGCGGGCTTTAATGATGGTTAATTGTGGACCTATCTTGCGGTCATGTTCATATTGTTGCATTTGTTCGAACATACCGTGTGCATTTTTGAATAATACGGCAGCCTCGTTTTTGCTTGAAGCAGAGGCTAGGTCAATTGCAGAACGAATAACATTGAGTTGCAAATGCGGTGAGTCATGTATTGAATTTTTAGCTTGTTTGTAAATATTAATGGTGGCTTTGTATTGGCCTAATCGGTCATGGTTTAATCGAGCTAAATCCCATAGTTTTTTATTTCTATTGATGTTTCTTGGCGCTAAAAGGGAGGCGCGTTTGATGTAATTGTATGCGTCTTCAAATCGTTCTTCATCAATACAATGGGATGCGATTAAGTCATACGCAGCAAAACATGTATCTTCACGGATAAATAAAGTGGCGAGTAACTGCTCAGCTTCTTGTTCTTTTTTTAATTTTAATAAGCTACGACATAGTTCGATGTGTAGCCAACTATAATCATGGACCTGTAATAAATTGCGATAGTATCGTTCAGCTTCCTCAAACTGATGCAGTTTGAATAAACTTTTACCAATGATACGCTTGATTTTGGGATGATAGTCTTCCAGTTCTTGCCGCGACAGATTTCGTTCTGCAGTGTAAATTGCAGCAGCAAATTGTTGTTTATCGACGAGTTCGTATAATTTTTTTAAGCGCTTACGTGCGTTGATCAGATAGCTAACACGGTCGATGATTTTTTTACTGTCTAAGGGCTTTGACCAAAAGTCATCAGGTTCTAACTCCACAATGCTATTGACCAAGTCTTGACTGGTATCAGCGCTGAGAAAGATGACGGTGGTTTGTGCGTTAATATGACCACAAAACTTAAGCTCTTCGTATAAATGAAAACCATCTTTATCACTGCTGACATTAAACGATAAAAATATAAAATCAAAACTCTCTTCTTCACACAGCTGCAATGCATAATGTGCATTCGTCGCAGAGTGGATATGGATAAATCCAAAATTAGTGAGATTTTTTTTCAACGCATCATGGACTAAAGATTGATCATCTATTATCAGAACACGGAATTCAGCGACGCTGGTATTTGTTTGCCCTTTCATACAATGTGCTTTCCTTTGCCAATATACGTTGGTATGGTTAAAAAAATATATCGGCAAGTTTAATTGATTAATAAGGTGAAATTTATGAGTAGGATTGTTTTGTTACGGTTATTAGGTCTACATTTAGCATTGGCATCAACGTCATTAATTGCTGATACGTCGGTTGCTAAAAATTCCTCTACACATTCATCTCCACCGATTGCAATTGCAATTCATGGCGGTGCAGGCACAATTACTAAAGCCAATTTAACCGCCGAACAAGACCAGGCTTATCGTGCAAAATTACAAGAGGCATTATTAGTCGGTTATGCAATATTACAAGCAGGACATGATGGTCAAGATGCGGTCATAAGTGCGATACAAGTTATGGAGCAATCGCCTTTATTTAATGCTGGCATTGGCGCAGTGTATACGTATGCAGGTGAGCATGAGTTAGATGCGTCCATTATGCATGGCGCTCTACGTCAAGCTGGTGCGGTGGCAGGGGTTAAAACCATTGCCAGTCCAATCGCAGCAGCACAAGCAGTCATGAATCATTCTCCGCATGTGATGCTAAGCGGAGTGGGAGCTGAAACCTTCGCCCAAGAACAAGGTTTATCGTCTGTACCTAACAGCACATTTAACACCGAACGACGCTACAACGCGTTACAAAAAGCCAAGTCAGTCATCGATGCCAAACAAACTGATTTGCTCCAGTATCAAGATTATAAATATGGCACAGTAGGGGCGGTCGTATTAGATCAACAAGGTAACTTAGTTGCTGGCACATCCACCGGCGGTATGACGGCTAAACGCTATGGCCGAATTGGCGATTCACCGGTCATTGGTTCGGGCACGTTTGCTGATAATAGCAGTTGTGCAGTGTCATCGACGGGCCATGGTGAATATTTTATTCGCTACCAAGTTGCAGCTGATATTTGTGCGCGTATGACCTATCAAGGGCTGAGCTTAGAGCAAGCTGCACAAAAAGTCGTCAATGAGGTATTAGTCGAGGCGGATGGTTCAGGTGGCGTTATCGCTATTGATCACGCTGGAAATATAGCGATGCCGTTTAATACTGAAGGGATGTATCGCGCAAGCATTGATGTTCATGGTAAAATGACGATAGCGATTTACAAATAACTAAAATTATCCATGACCAAACCTGTTTCAAGTAATACTGTTTCCCTAAATATCGCAGCATTAGCTGATAGTAAATTGGTACATGCACAATTGGCGTTGTGCATGATCAAAGATAGATTTCGCTTTCGTCGAAGATGGCAACAGCTGCAAGCTATGCACACGTCCAATAAGCAAGCCACCAATCAAAAAATTGATAATGCGCAGGTGCAGACGGATACGGATAAAATAACCAGCGGTCTAGCGCAGTTATGCCAACGTATTGAGCAATCCCAAGCCAGTGTTGTGCGACGTCGTAAGGCATTACCGAGTATCACTTACCCTGATTTGCCGGTTAGTGAACGAAAAGACGATATCAAACAAGCCATCATGGACCATCAGGTTGTGATAATTGCGGGTGAAACAGGTTCAGGTAAGACAACTCAAATCCCCAAAATGTGCTTAGAGTTAGGGCGCGGTGTACTGGGTACTATTGCCCATACACAACCTAGACGGCTTGCTGCAAGAAGCGTTGCGAGTCGCATAGCCGAAGAGTTAGAAACAGAGATTGGTCAATCGGTTGGTTTTAAAATTCGTTTTAGCGATCAGGGTAACCAAAATACCCATATCAAGCTGATGACCGACGGGATATTATTAGCGGAGATCCAACATGATCGTTTTTTGCAGCAATACGATACAATCATCATTGATGAAGCGCATGAACGAAGCCTTAATATTGATTTTTTATTAGGTTATTTACGTCAACTTTTACCCAAAAGACCCGATTTAAAGCTGATTATCACCTCGGCAACAATTGATCCAGAGCGTTTTTCAACGCATTTTTTTGATGCTCCAATAATCAGTGTCAGTGGCCGAACTTATCCCGTCGAAATGCGCTATCGAGCATTAGTCGATGAAGGTCAAGACATCGATATGGGGCAAGGTATCATCAGTGCAGTCAGTGAGTTACGCAAAGAAAAACCCGGTGATATCCTAATCTTTTTGAGCGGTGAGCGAGAAATTCGTGAAACCGAGCAATTACTAAATAAACAGCATTGGCCTAATTTAGAAGTCGTGCCTTTGTTTGCACGTCTGTCTGCTGCGGAGCAAAATCGAATATTTGCATCCCACACAGGACAACGCATAGTGCTAGCGACCAATGTCGCCGAGACATCATTGACCGTACCAGGCATCCGTTATGTGATCGATCCTGGCTCCGCGCGCATATCACGTTATTCGTATCGCTCCAAAGTACAACGCTTACCTATTGAAGCCGTGTCCCAGGCTTCTGCAAATCAACGAGCAGGCCGCTGTGGGCGGGTTGCTAATGGTATTTGTATTCGTTTGTATAGCGAAGAGGATTATTTAGGTCGTCCAGAATTTACGGATCCAGAGATTTTACGTACCAATCTAGCCTCCGTTATTTTAAAAATGTTAGCGTTAGGATTGGGTGATATTAACGATTTTCCGTTTGTGCAAGCGCCGGATCCGCGTTTTATTACTGATGGGTATCGCTTGTTAGAAGAACTCCAAGCGATCAAATTGCAAGCGAAACGACGTGAACAGCCCACATTATCAGCACTTGGCAAACAAATCGCACGTCTGCCAATTGACCCTAGATATGCACGTATGGTGATAGCAGCACAACAACATAATGCGTTGAATGAAGTGGTCATCATCACGGCAGGGCTGTCAATTCAAGATCCCAAAGAACGTCCTGCTGATAAACGTCAGCAGGCAGATGAAGCACATAAAATGTTTGCTGATAAGCAATCCGATTTTATTTCAATGTTAAATCTATATGCTCATTTTAATGCGCAGCAATCCTCACTGACACAAAACCAATTACGTAAATGGTGTAAAGCCAATTTTGTGCATTATCTGCGCATGCGTGAATGGCAAGACATTATTTCGCAAGTGAAGCAATCGCTAAAAGACATGAATATTCCGCTTAACAGCAGTGAGCCAGATTATGATGATATTCATATTGCGCTAGCAACTGGTTTGTTGTCGCATTTGGGATTAAAAAATAAAGGGCGAGAATATCTAGGTGCGCGCAATAGTCAGTTTATGATTTTTCCTGGTTCTGCAATGGCAAAACAATCACCACAATGGATTATGGCGGCAGAATTAGTCGAGACATCACATTTGTTTGCTCGCGTTGTGGCTAAGATTGAGCCTCATTGGATTGAAGGATTGTGTACACACTTATCCAAAACGAGTATCAGTGAGCCGTATTGGTCTAAAAAGCAAGGTGCGGCTCAGGCTTATGAAAAAGTCACATTGTTTGGCTTGCCCTTAGTACCAAGGCGCAACGTGAATATTTCTTCGCGAGACCCAGTTATCGCACAGTCATTGTTTATCAGTGAGGGATTGGTGAATGGCCTGACGAAGTTACAATATGCCTTTTTGGAAGATAACCAAGCTTTGTTAGTTGAGGGGCATGAATTAGAGGCAAAATCACGTCGTCGTGATTGGTTAGTCGATGAAATGGTGTTAGCTGATTTTTATCAACAACAACTACCATGTCATGTTGTCAGCGAAGTCACGTTCAAAAAATGGTTTAAACAACATCCTGATACCAATTTACGCTTTGACCCTGCCTTGGTCTTTCGTAAAGATCCTAACGAAATCAGTCAGTCTGCATTCCCTGATACCTGGCAACAAGATAATATCAAATTGCCATTGCAATACGTCTTTGAACCACACCAAGACGATGATGGGGTGAGTGTTATGATCCCATTAGGGTTGTTGAATCAAATAAAAAATGTCGGATTTGACTGGTTGGTTCCTGGCTTTCAACATGAGCTGGTTGTTAGCTTAATCAAGGCCTTGCCGAAACGATTACGGCGAAATTTTGTGCCTGCGCCTGATTATGCACAAGCGTGTTTATCAGAGATGTCGAACGTGGATAAACAGGGCGAACCAATAACGGTGCTTGCTGCGCTAAGCCAAAAATTATTTCGGATGACCGGAAATAAAGTCGAGCCGGCTGATTGGCTTGAGCAGGATAGCGCGTTTACACTTCCTCGACATTTACTTATGCGCTATGTGGTGGTCGACGAGCAACATAATGCGTTGGCAAGTGGACGAGATTTGCCTGCCTTGCAATTACAACTGCAAGATGAAATCAAAAACACCTTAGAGCAAGTCGCTTCGCCTGAACTTGAACGAGATGATATTACGAAGTGGGATTTTGGTGAGTTACCGACTTCATTTACCCATGAGACTGCTGGATTTGCGATTAAAGGTTTTCCGGCACTGGTTGCCAAAAGTAACAGTGTCTCTATTGCCTTATTTGATTTAGAGCATGAGGCGCATGCGGCACATCAACTCGGTTTATATAAACTAATTAAATTAACCATCCCATCACCGCTAAAATATGTGCAAGAAAAATTACCGAATAAAGCCAAATTAGGATTATATTTTAATCCGTTTGGCAAAGTGACGGATTTAATTGATGACTGTATTTTGGCTGGGATTGCTGATTTAGTGCGACAATTCACCCTTGAACATGCGTGTGATATTCGAGAACCTGTTATATTTGAGCAAGTGTGTGATTATGTGCGTGAGCATATCAATGCGACGGTACTGGATATTACAGCAAAAGTTGAGCAGGGGTTAACCTGTGCTAACCGTATTCAAAAATCCACCAAAGGCAATATTCCATTAACGATGCTAGAGGCGGTAGGGCACATCAAAAGTCATTTGGATAGCTTGGTGTTTAAGCATTTTGTCTTTGCAACGACCCGCATTCGTTTGGATGACTGGAATCGTTATCTAAAAGCTTTAGAACGCAGAGTAGAAAAGCTTAAAATAGATCCGATTAAAGACCGCACGCATCAGATCCAATTAGACAAAGTCATGTTTTTGTATAATAAAAAACAACAAAGTATTCAACATGGCGATGTGTTACCCGATAACATATTAGAGGTTAGGTGGATGATTGAAGAATTACGTGTGTCATTTTTTGCTCAACAATTAGGAACTGCTTATCCTATTTCGGTAAAACGAATAGAGCAAATATTAAATACAGCGTAAATATTGACAAAATCAGCTTCGGCATCTAAACATTAAGTATAAAATCGTCTTAAAAAGGAACCTATAGATGTTAGCTTATGAAGAAAACCGTAATTTTTATCGGATGTTAATCAATTCACAGTGCAAAGTAATAGTCGATGGTGAGGTATTGTTTGGTACGTGTAAAGATCTCAGTGCTACCGGTATGGCGTTTCATTTAAGCAGCAATCCGCTTTCTTTAGGGACAATAGTCGATATTGAAATAGACTCCCAAAATCGCGAAATCCCCTCGTTGTCTGCAACTGCAGAAGTGGCTCGTGAGCCACTCGTGCAAGAGGGGGGGTATTTAATTGGTGTCAAGTTCAACAAAATGAACTAGAACACCTGACACAATAGTCCTTTCAAATAGTATCCTTCAGGATAATTAGACGCTACGGGGTGATCACTTGCCTGTGAGTAGCGTTTAATAATGCGTAATTCGCGACCGGCATCAAGCGCTGCATCACTGACTATTTTTTGAAACAACTCACCGCTCATTAGACCTGAACAACTAAATGTACTTAAAAAACCGCCAGAGCGGATTGACTTCATTGCGTATAAGTTGATGTCTTTGTAACCTCGAGCCGCACGATTTAATGTTGATTTTGAATCAACAAATTTAGGTGGGTCTAATACAATATGATCGAACATTACGTCACTGTTGGCATATTCACGCAACAGCTCAAAGACATCTTGTTTGATGAATGTGGCATTCGACGGATCGATATCGTTGATCAATAAATTTTGTTTAGCAATATCTAATGCAGGTTGAGATACATCGACGTTGGTGACATGTGCAGCTCCGTATTTTAGGGCGTAACTAGCAAATGTGCCGGTATAGCAAAAACAGTTCAACACCTGTGCATCGAGCATATACTGCGCGGCGATATAACGATTATCACGTTGATCTAAATAAAAACCCGTTTTGTGACCGGTTGTCACGTCGACCATAATGTTGACTTGATTCTCGGTGATCATGACCGGTGCATCTATTTCCCCTTGGACAGGGCCCTTGATGGGTTCTAAGCCTTCTTTTTTTCGGATATCGACATCACTGCGATCATAGATACGATGATTAGGTAAACATTTATTTAATGACCATAGAATTTTGTCTCGGTGTTTCTCTGCACCAGCTGATAATAACTGAAGCACCAAGACATCATCATATTTATCAACCGTCACACCAGGTAAACCATCTGATTCAGCTGCTATCACTCGATATGCATTGGTCTGTGATTGTGCAATAACATGTTCTCGAGCTTTGATTGCAGTTTGAATACGCTGTGTAAAAAACACATTATCAATAGACTGAGATGGTGTGAATGTCCAAATACGAACGCGTATTTGTGAATCCGGAGAATACGCACCGCGTCCTAGCCAAACTCGCTCACTGCTATACACATCAACAGTATCACCGCGTTGACAGCGCCCTTCGATTTGCTCAACCGCTTTACTAAACACCCATGGATGTTTACGTAGGAGTGATTTTTCGCGAGTAGGATGAAGGTAGATCTTAGACATATGCGGCGCTTTAATTAATGAGACATAAGCTTATTATACGTGTAATAAGGTATGAGCAACACCGCTTATTGACTTTTACGGCTGATAGCCTTCGTCCACTTGTCCAATGTGTTGTTGAGCTTGCTCAGCAGCCTCTCTAGCTAAATCATCGCAGCGTTCATTTTCAGGATGGCCAGAGTGACCTTTGACCCAACGCCAATCAATATTATGCGGCGCAACGGCAGCATCTAACAGTTGCCATAAATCTGCATTTTTAACAGGTTTCTTGTTACTGGTCTGCCAACCATTGCGTCGCCAATTATGGATCCACTGGTTGATGCCATTTTTGACATATTGACTATCGGTAGTGAGGATCACCTTACAAGGCTTGGTCAATAAGTTGAGTGCCTTGATTGGGGCTAACAGCTCCATGCGGTTATTGGTGGTAGCAAAATAGCCTTCTGCTAACTCTTTGCGGTGTTTGCCATAGATTAAGATTGCACCGTATCCGCCTGGTCCAGGATTACCCAAACAGCTCCCATCAGTAAAAATTTGAACTTCTTGCACGTTTTACTTATGCCTTTTTTTGATAATTGGTATACTACTTATACATTAACATAAAAATTAATAGAGCTATGCGTCAAATTGTCCTAGATACAGAAACTACAGGTATGAATCGTGAATCAGGTGAGCGATTTACGCATGGTCATCGCATCATCGAAATTGGTTGTGTGGAGTTAGTTGATCGTAAATTAACCGGAAATCATTTTCATGCTTATATTAATCCTCAACAAGACATTGACCCTGAGGCAATCGCTGTCCATGGGATAACGAATGAGTTTTTGGATGACAAGCCTTTATTTAAAGACGTAGCACAAGATTTCATCGAATTTATCGATGGTGCAGAGTTGATTATTCATAATGCCCCGTTTGATGTGGGGTTCATGGATCTTGAATTTGCAATGAATCCTGCGACGGCACTGACACGAACCGAAAAATTCTGTACGGTATTTGATACCCTTGTCCTCGCCAAAAAAATGCGTCCCGGACAACGTAATAACCTTGACGCTTTGTGTCGTGAATATGGTATTGATAACTCTCACCGTGATCTGCATGGTGCATTACTTGATGCTGAAATATTAGCGGATGTTTTTTTATTGATGACTGGGGGGCAAGAAGCCTTGTCACTTGAGTCAGGTACGAAATCCTCCTCAGGTTTTGCTGATGTACAAAAGCTGGTTAGCCGCCAAAAAACCTTAAAGGTAATCACCGCATCAGCCGATGAAGTATCTAATCACGAAACACGATTAGATATTGTCGAACAAGCAGGAGGAAAATGCTTGTATCGTCAATAATTACGGGCGTATGAGCATAATTACCAATCTTCATCAACATTTCTGTTTGGCCCACATTCACAATATACCGAGTATATTGCGCGAATATTCGCGCTTGTTTGTTGTGTTCTTGCTATTGATGAGTACCACAGCGTACAGTCAAGATTTTACTCCGGAGCAACGAAGCAAACTAGCTAACAGCGATGCTCAATTTAACAATCCAATTAGCAAAATCGACAATCGCTTCACTAATGACATTTCATTACTCAACAATCGCTTTCGTATTGATTACCAAGTCAAAGAGGTGACGATGGTATTTTTTCGAGAATATGGTTCAGCTCCGATAGTGTTAGTTCAACCAGATGGCGCCAAATTGTTTCAATACACGGCTGATGGCGATAAGGTCACATGGTTCGACAGTCCCACCTATGACATGATTAATATCAAAGATCCTATGCCAGGCCCTTGGCAAGCACTAGGCGATGTGATGAGTGATTCTCGGATCATGGTGATATCAAATTTATCGTTGGTAACAAATGCGTTACCGGATGAATTATTCTCTGGCGAAATAATAAAAATGAAATCATATTTAGTCAATGATGGTCAACCGATGACATTTGCACCATTTGCTGAGGCAATCCGATTAACGGTTAATTTAGTCAGCACCAATAATCCAGATGAGAACAATTTTGGCTCACGCACACAAACTATTGCGGTGTTTGAAGATAATGGCTTAGGGTTAGATGAAAAACCCAAGGATGGCATATTTACCGGACAGTTCACACTAGATGTTCCTGATGGTGAGTGGCAAGCACAGTCCAAAATTGAAACGCCAATGTACAGTCGAGAAAAGTTAGATCCTACATTGCGGGTATATCCTTCGCCAATCGCATTTACATTGACGCGTGATCCCTCAGAGCTAGGCGATGGAATGCACTTTGTGACGTTTTCACAAACAATCAAAAAATTCGATCCCTCCTCATTATTAATTGATGGGGAAGTGCGCTTACCCAACGGGCAATCACAGGCTTTTTCACTGAATCAACAAACCATGCTAGCCAAACGAATAGCTATCGATAACGTTGGACCTGGAGTATATCGTGTAAAAGTCATGGCATACGCAAGAACTTTATCTGGCCGAGATGTGGTGATTAACGTACCCGAATATTCTTTTACAATCGAACCGATAGTCGAGGTGATACCGCCACCTTCGCCAGAGGAATTAGCTTTGGCTAAGATTAAACTAGATGAAGCATTGCAACGACAACAAGCAGCCGAGGATCAACGTATATTAGAAAAAGGGTTAATTATTAATGGGATTATCTTTGGATTGGGTGTACTGGTGATGCTCGGAGTAAGACTGTGGTTAAATGTTAATGCAAAAAAACAGTTAACACCGATTATTACGTCTAAGAAAGGCGAGCTGGATGATCAAGATTTGATCATTGATGAAAAAATCACGTTAAAAGATCGATTGATAAGTAAAATCAAAGGCTTACTGCCCAATAAACAAGCAGCCTAACAGCCACTGAAATAGGGCTAAAAGCCGTGTTTTGTGTAATTAATCGGCAAACGATCAATAAATTGTAATTTTCTACAAAAAGCGGTTGACCTTTAATGGGTCTAAACGTATTATCTGCGCCCGCAGTAGGGAATAACTTTATTTCTTACTGCAGATGTAAAACGTGGAGCGGTAGTTCAGTTGGTTAGAATACCGGCCTGTCACGCCGGGGGTCGCGGGTTCGAGTCCCGTCCGCTCCGCCACTTATTTTAGACCTCAGCAGAAATGCTGAGGTCTTTTCGTTTCTATCAGGTTATTTTGGTCTTCGACCAACGAGTCCCGCAAAAGGTTTGCCCGTTGACCGCAACCCCGAACTAGGCGTCCCCGCCGTCAGCCACTTATTCAGACAAAGCCCTAAACTACGCGTCCCGGCAGAAATGCTAGGGCTTTTCGTATGTGCGGATCTTTGATCAATCTAGCCACTTCGCTACTTCTCCGGAAACCCCACTGCTTTGCGTCCCATTTCACAGTCCAGTCTTATGACTCGATTAGTATTGCTCTTGGCCAAAGGATGCTTTACCAGCCCTCAGCATGTCGTATCTCAACAGCTATTAAGAGATCACTACGGCCATGGTGTTTACCAGTTTGATCGACGCTCTATCATCAAGGTGCTAGATAGGAATGACATAGTGAGTGTGGTTAGGTCGTAGATCTACGACACACCGCTTTATGGGATAACTCCTCATCTCTTTAAACGAGATACAGACTTGTGTGATTTGTTTTGATGCGGGCTTAATTTTCAGGAACGGATTAAAACGCTTTCGCCTCTGGTTGTATCTATTAAATAACTAAAGGGTCAGTATAGAGTTTTCTTTAGATACTTAGGCGTGTTTCCAAGCGGAGATGGTACAGGTAAGAAAAAAGCCGACCTAATGGTCGGCTTTCTACTGAGAGATTTTAATTTACTCTTGAACCAGAGTCAGCGCTTTACGAGAAACTTCATGCGCGGCTTTGGTTAAGTTTTGCTTCTCTAATGCATCGGCTAAGTAGGCGTAGTCAGAAACGTTGGAGCGTACCGTCAGCGCTTTTTCAAAGTGCTGCTGTGCCTCGGCCCATTTTTCGTTGCGAAGATAGAACTGAGCAAGTGCACTGTGTGCCTCTGCATTGTTCCCATCTTTACGCAGGGCGTCTTCAAGGAACACAACTGCCGGATGACTGTCTGCTAAGTTCATCTCTGGTAGTAGTGCGTAAAGGCTTGAGTTTGGATGCTTCTTAATATTCTCTTTAACCAGAGTGAAAGCTTCGTTATCGGCCTTACGAGCGATAAGTTGTTTCGCAAAGCACTCGACCAGATGACTGTCGTTCTTCATTTTACGCGATAGGCTGTTCCAGTGAGCAATCAGCCCTTCACTGCCTTTCTGCTCTGCAACTTCGGTTAACAAACCACACTGAGCTCTTTGAGTCAGTTTGGCTTGCTCATCAGTACCGATTACATTGGATTTATCCAGTGCTGGTAGTAAATCGAGCAGTGGCTGCCACAGTTTGAGTTCAACATAAACCGTCTTGAGTAAGTTAAGTACGATCGCGT
>CAKZLI010000027.1 GCA_937125395.1 uncultured Glaciecola sp. | reverse complement strand
CTGGTGACATAGCATCAAAATCAGAGCGTTTGATGACGCGACCTTTACCGCGATTACCACCGTTACCGTCATTACCGGAACCACCTTCGTTGCTCGGTTTCAGGAAATTGTCTTTTGCCGGATCATTTTCGATATACGTTTCAATTGCTTCATCAAATGTAGCAATTTCACCGATTCGAGATTTTGACATCAAAGGATTACCGTCACCACCATGCGGGATGACTTTACCGTCAACAACTTTGAATCGATCACCATATTCATGACGAATATATTTTGGGATGGTGATGTTTTCACTGATGAAAGCGGACGTATCGAACGCACGATCCAAACGGAGGCTATCGATTGTCCCATTTGCACCTTCAAGTGCTTTGTCTTTTTCAGCAAGCGATGAAGTGAACTGGTTGGTGATTTCCTCTTTCACACGGTCGAGTTCACCTTTTTCAACCATATTCGCCAGATTGACATCTTTCATATCTTCGATTGCTTTTTTTGCAGCAACCGGATCAAGCCCTTCAAATGGTTTCAGTGCTGCTTCGGCAGTTTCTTTCGCTTCACGGTGTGTTTTTGCTTCCGCGTTCAACCGGCTAATCGTATTCGGTTCAATCGTCATTTCCTGACCATTCCCACCAATATAGATCGGATTACCGTCAGCGTTCAATTCGAGATTACCATCTGCGTCTTTTTTCCAACTCCCACCAGAATTGTCGAACGCAGCAGTCAGTGCGATTGATGCAGTTGAAAATAATAGAGAGTGTGCAATAGTTTTCATTTTATTCGTCTTTCTGGTCATCCGACCAATTGCGCGTCAGGTTATCCAACCATCAGCAGTTGATTAAATGATTTAACCGATCACTTAACGGTATCAGTCTGGTGGATCATCATTCACATCCGGTCCATCACCAGGTAGTTCTTTCAACAACCGATCAATTTCTCGTTTAGCTGTGAAAGTTGAACTCAAAACTTTTCGACGTTGTAATTCTTCCCAATATGTCAATTGTGAAATGTCACCGTTTTCACGTGCAGTTGCCAGATCAGCGAGATCAGCAGTTGCCAACCAATCATCGAAATCAGTATATATGCTGACCGCTGGATTGTATGTTTCTTTTTTGATTCCGAGATATAGACCGGTGATCAGTAAAGCATTTTCCAACGAATCTTTCAAACCCATCGCCCACGTTCGGACGGCTGAACCAGATTTACCGGCTGCTGTCGAAGCTGTAACCACGGTTAGATTGTCCGATTGAGCGGTGAGCGGTTGACGTGCCAACTCACGTAGCTGCTGCTGTGTTTCTTTCACATCAGCAGCTAGGAATTTCAGACTTTCACCGGACGGTTCAACATATGTCCAACTTCCAACATTACCGTTTGCATCAACCGGTGCGTAAAGAACCACACCACCACCAACGTCGAGTTCTTTGGCCTTACCGTCCGCACCTTTATCGGGTTTTACACCGTTACCGGACAGCATTGGATATGCGGTAAGCGATTTAAGATGCTTCAAACCTGACTCTTGCTGATACAGATCAATTTGCAAATCGGCTGCATCGCGCATCGGTGGTGAAAGTTTCCACGACCGACCATCACGCCGACCGGTGACAAAAGGAACCATTGGTATGATTCCAATAGTCACAGTACCGTTGTCAACCTCAACAAACGCTGTCTTTGTCTTTTCGTTAAATGTATCAGTTTTCCGATACAACGTCCACGTCACCACACCATCGTCAGATCGTGTAAATTCTCGAATGTGATCGACATCACCAGGTTCAAGAATCTTCATATAGGTGAAAACTTCCTGACCGTTCACAACCTTAGATTTAATATCCAGAACATTGCGACCGATGACATGACACCAATATGGTTGGCGACCAGATGCTTTTTCTTGTGCCTTATTCTTAATATTCGGGTCAACCGGTGGCATGTCCACAAATATCCAACTAATCGCGCTGTTCACACTGTTGAAAAATGTCTGACTAGAGAACACCGATATGTTTGATCCCGCACCATCCACATTTTCGATAAATTCACTGATCTCACTCGGGATCGGTTTCTTTTCTTCATCTTCGATCAGTGTGATGTCACGCTCGAATGGTTTGACACTCAGGCTTTCCACACTGTCACGATAAATATTCGTCATCTTCGTCATGCTCAGACGATATTTATAACGCGATTCTGTCTCTTTTGAGAATTTCGGCAGGAATGTTTCACCGGCCAATCGCAGTGCGTCGATCCCGTCAACGATGGTGTCGGTCAAATCCCAATACGGGACCATTGCGGCGCTGTCTTTCGAGCGCGTGAGCATTACGTCAGAGTTGGTCGATTTATCCGCCATATGAGCCGCATATCACCGTGTGGTGCGGTGAGCAACAATTATGTTCACTTCCGTTGACTGCATTATAATTCGTCTATCTTCTGTTCTGCCTTATCTAACGCTTTTTTACGTGCTCGGTCGATCAGATCACGACCAAGGAAAGCAGCACCAGCAGCAAGAGCGATAACCGCTCGATTGGATAGTAACCACCATTCAGCTACAAACAAGGAAAGTACCCAAATCAACCCCCACATGCCAAGTTGCCACATCAACCATTTTTTAGGGATCGTCTTACTGTTCTGATCTTCCCAAACATAAGCCGCAACCGTACCGACAACTAACCCGATGAACACAGCAACACTATGTCTGACATCTTCTGGAAAGATCAAACCGAAACCTAAAACTGACTCTGACGTATTAGCTACCAACAACATCGAAGTAGCTGTAAGTACGTACTTCGACGCAATGTTAAACACTAAATCATACCTGTCCATGTTGATGCTAGAGAACCAGCAAATATAATCCCGAAAGTCTTTGCACTTCGTTTATACGCTTGTGTGAGATATGCAAAAGTCAAACCACCAGTCACAAAGAATAATATCATGGAGATCGATGACGAAAGCGTGACAGAACCATTAACCGCTTGCAACCAAACAACCATACCATCAATCAACCTCGACCAGAAACCGAATACACCAGTTAATCCCCATATCGTGACCAAAACCAATAGTGTCACCGCTGCCGTTTCACCGGTTCGGTTTTCATGTAATTCGATGATCGAAGCCCATCGCTTTTTCTTACCGAATCGATAATCCATCCAATATAACGACACCACCAACGTAATGAAACCACCACCTAACACTTGTGACAGTTGTAAAGTTCTGTAAACTAAAACCAACATCTCATCAAAAGTCATGATTTAATACCCTGTTAATTCCAGTCACCAACTTTAGGCCGGTTCGTGCTTGATAGTGGTGGTGCAGTAGGCGTATCGCGTTGCTGTGGGTGGTAATGTGGATCGCATAAACACCCGAAGTTCGCCAGTCACAGGTACAGTGTAGTTTAGATCGACCACCCGCCGCGAACGGTCGTTCATAGCTGCCGTGATTGGCGCGCCCACCAGTGGCACCTTAAAAAGGTCATTGTGCAAAACAACCGTGGTCATTTCACCATCATTATCGAAGCCTGTCACCCACCGCGTTTCTGCATCGGGGTGAATAAAGGCGAGATAAAGTTCCAAATCGCCAACATCAATATTGTTTGTGCGAAGCCTGAATTGCACCTGTTTAATCGTATCGCCCACATCAAACGGTAGACCTTGGTTTTCCCATTCGACTAAAGGCGTTGCGCCCGTTCCAGCACTCTCTGATGAATTAATGTCATCAAAGCCGTAGTTTCCATCAACTGCTGAAATCCAACGCTGGTCGGTATACAGGTAGAATCGATTGGTGAAGTTTTGAACATTTAAGGATGCACCACCGCCACCCGCATTGGCCTTAATGCGCTGGCCTATAACCGTACCCAAATCATCCAGTAATCCAGATGGAATGTAGCTAGGCAAGGGCCGCGTCCAGTGCAGCCGTAAACGCTGAAATATCGCTTGCGTCTGATATGTTTTCCAGCTTTGCTTTATGCGTGTCGCTAAAAACATTAGTGTCAGCATTGGCTTCGTATTTGGTCTTAATGGTGGACGGTGTTTCAGCGGTCACTGCGCCACTCTGTTGCGTCCATTGGCTATCGGTAACATCCCAAATATAACGCACAACATCAGAGCCAACTCCCAAATCAACGTCCGCATAAAATCCAGCGCCGTTTCCTGTAAGCGGGATAGATGCAACAGATGCAAAAAGTCCGCGATATTTGCTATCCTCAAGCCCTGCCAGTTTTGACTTTTCCGCGTCAGTAAAGACGTTTGTGTTGCCGTTACTTTCGTAGCGCGTTTTAACTGTGCTGGCCTGCGTATTGGTCTTGATGCGCTGGCCTATTACGGTAGCTTGCGCGTCATTCTGTGTTTTGGTATAATATTCACTCATTCGGACAATCCTTCATCTAATGCTGTTATAAAAGTTAATATATCTTCTGGTGGTGTCTCAATCGCATCAAGCCGTTCATCCTGCACCGCGTCTTTTTGTTCATTAGCCCGCAGACGGGCTTTGATGTCCGGTGCGCCATCACGACCTGGATATAACGGTTCCATCACGCTATCGCCTTATGAGTTCTAGTTGTTACAATACGTGGATCAGAAAATTCGTTTTCGCTTTTTAACGGGCCTTTGATCGTCCCAGACCCGTCAGCTTTGAATTTTATCAATCCACCGTTTGCTTCCCATGTATCAAGTGTATAACCTGACGCAATTTCAAACGTGATAGGATGTGGTAACATCGCACCGCGTGTTAATTGAAATGTTTTATAACCTAACCACCCGATATTACCACCTGTATCAATCCACATAGACATTTCAGATGTATTACCATCGTCAGGTGTAAAGCTAAACTCTATTGTTAGTGATAAACCATCACCGTTTCGACCGGTTATCTTATTCGCAGTAAAAAATGATTCAATATCGCTCGGTTTCTGTGTCTCAATTTTAGCAGCACCGTCAATTATCAAAGTAGTTTCAGTGTTACCCTGAACTAATTGAGGTCCAGCTTTATTGAAATACACCGCCCAACCTGAATGACTAACAGCATTTAAACCACGTAGACCACGAACACCAGACACTTGAACAGTAATAGTCGTGTTCCGACCAACCGTTACATTCAAATCCGGTCGATCTGCTTGTTCAATCCTTACATTGATCGGATTGTTTTGTGTTATGACCGTTGTGTTCATGTGACTTCAAATATCAAACTGTCGGTTGGAATACCGGCATCGGATGGTAATTTACAAATTGCACGAAATGCGTGTTTACCAGACTTGAAATTAACCGTTCTGGATGTCCCAACATATAATGTAGAAACACCGGCTGCTGCATCGGCAATCTCGAAATCATCTTCTGTAATGGTCAGACTGGATTGAAGAATTTCCCACTCGCCACCCGTCAAATCAATCGGTCCATCATCGTCGGTCATGGTTAAAGTCAGGCTCAGAGCCATGCCGCGAACAATTTCTATAATGTTGGACATGACCAGAAACCCCTTGTTCGGGTCTACATATCAACAACACTGCTGGTGAGCAACAATTATCCGCTATATTCACCAACGACCGCATATCCACCTTCATCTGGTACAGGGAAATATGCTTGGACGACTGCATCTGCAAGGTTCGGTGAGTTCGTGCCGGTCGGGGTTTTATTCACGATCATGCGTAGGTCGGCACTCTCACCTTTGGTCGGTTGAGCAAGTTCTTTCATCAATTTCAGCAAATTAGGCATGTTCCCGTCGAGACTAATCAATTCATCAGGCTCGTACACATCCCCGAGTGTTATAGCTCTCCAAGTCTTGTAAAAACGTGTCCGTAATGCCCACCATGCCTGGGCTTTCATGTTCTTGTAGAAATCTTTGTTCAAGATCGATTCATCGTCACCGGGAATCACCTTTTCAAACGGGTTGACCACACCAGCACCGGCGTTCCACGGTACGAAATCGAAATCGTTTTTCGCAACAACACCTTGATCAACGAGCCGGTTAAATTCCGCTTTAACACCTGACCCAACACCGATGCAATCGTACTGGATCGAGATACCCTTACGATCCCGCAACGCTGCAAGTGTCTTGCGGGTCGAAACACCAGTGTCACGTTCACCCCATTCCTGTATGTCACGCAATATGACCCATTGCCTCAATGCCAGTGCGTTACGGTCCATACCTTCATCTGCAACGTCCAGTCCGGCCATCCATCGGTCCGGTGGTGGAATACGCAGACAGGGGATTTTCAGGTGTGCGTCAACCGCTGCCTGAATCCATTCGTAATTGATGATGGTATTCATCACCGCTGCGCTGTAATTCCGGTCAACCTCTTGCGCGAAAACATGCTGCATCCCCTCACGTTCGGCTCGTTTCCGGCGTGTATCGTACCAAACCTGATCTTTCTCAGGGTGATGTCGCCAATCAAATATGAAAACCCTTGTGTAACCAGGTTCGATCTTCTGACCAGGTTGCCAGTCAATACCAGCCTCTCGTTTCCGGTGGAATACATTACCAAGCCCATTGACAGACGACATATCGATCTGGACGTTCGTGTTATCATCCAATGCTGACTGGATCACTTCGGCCCGTTCGTAATGGGCCGAATTATGAGTTACATTACAATGATCTGTGAGATATAAACCATCAGGGTTTTCGATTGTTATACACCTGACTATCTGTTCACCGATAGGTCGAATATCAACGATGTTTTTACCCCATGACCTTTTTCTCGGTTTCATTTGATCAATTTTACGCTGTAGTCTGAATGGTATTGTCCCATCATCGAACACAATATGTAGACAGTACATGTCACGATACCCGCGATGATCAGGTTTCACATTCTGTGAACTGCAACCACCGAGTGATTGCACAACAAATCTTACATCATCAGCCAATTGCTTTGAACATGTATGAAATGTCAATGTCCCACCAGATGCAGAACCGTCAGTATCCATCAAACCTTGGAGTAATGACAGACGATCATCAATTGATCCAAATTTATACATATCCGGTATAAATTTCGTTTCTGCGCCGTGACCAGCGATACCAGCAGCCATGATTGCTTGTGATGCTCGACTGACTTTGAACCGTCCACGCGCTCCTTTTATATCGTTCAACCGGTATTCAAATCCTTTACCTTTTACGATTCGACAATCATCCGGTAGTAGTTTCGCAATCATCGCTGGTATTTCTGGATCAGCACTTGTCATCGACGGTCTATATTTAGGGACGTGTTTGATTGAACCATCACCAAGTAATGCACCAACAATGTAAGGGTGTAGTGGGTATGCACCACGACCTACAAACTCAATCGGTTCGGTTTTAGGTGTGTGATAACGATATTGAGTACCGCTATTTTCAGGTTCGTATTTATATTTTTTGAATAACTCAATCGTTCGTTCGGTTGTTGTCTTTCCGGTTCGATTATGTGTTACCGTCCATAGATGATTTTCACTACATTCAACGCTCGTACCGTCCACAAATCTGACCACATAACAGGGTGCAACACCTACATCGTTTATGTGTTTGACCATAGACCAACGACCATCTGGTGTTGAAACTAATGACCCAACCTTCATATCCCTCATGGTCATCCAACCGAAAGGTGTCAGAATACCGGACGTTAGTGGTTGTGCTTCATCCTTCCAGAATCGAGTTTTACGACCACCACGACCGATATTATCACCCGATTCACCGGTTATATTGCTGTTCAATTCAGGATTCATCATCTTCATGAATGTTGCATGTTCACGCCGACTGAAACCCTTTGGATGCCACACTGATGGTAGTCGATTAAACAGCAGTCGCATTTTCTCGAAAATACTGTCTGGATCACCGATTTTATCAACCAATTCCTGTTTCCGACTGCCCCAACCGCTGCTATCGTCATCTATGAATAGTAAAGCCCATACTGAGTATGCACACGCAAGCCATGTTGCACCAATATCACGACATTTCTCGACCAAGCCATTTTCTTGATCTTCGTCCAACTCTTTGACAAACTGGATGAACTCATACTGTCGTGCAAACAGGACAAACGGCATCCACCGATCTTTCGTCTTTCTCGGATTGTATGTGTCCATCCAATGCATGATGAACTCAGCCGGTCGTGTCTTATAATACGCTTTCGCAGACACCAATTTATTCGGATCAGTCCTCAATACATGTAGCGTTTCTATTCGCCACTGATACACACCAGCATAATCAGGTGGCCACTGTTCATGTGTTAAAGCGTGTGGTTTCCACGGTTTCGGTTTCTCGGTAATACCGTCCGATTGATCAAACAGATCATGGAACGTGCTGAACACTATTTTTTACAGTCAGGGCAAATATTAACCCATTTACCGTCACGTTTCGTGGTTTTCCAACCGTCCACATCGATCATCGTTTTAGCAGTGTCAAAATCGTCACCATCCTCAAAATCAACAACATCAAAACAATCATCACATTGCGCACACATATTACCGGTTTCTTTACTGCGTCTGATACTCATCGTTACTCTCCAATCAGTGCTGCGTAGTCATCTGCTGCATCACCGGTCGCTTGGGCAGCATCGGCGGGTTTAGCAGACATTTGACGCCATGTATCGTTTTCAGGGTCAGTCAGACCCATCAATTCCATCAATTTCTGCAATGGTTGTATCTTGTCGTGAAGCGAAATCTCCATTTCCCGCTTCACCGGACGGGATAGACCATCACCAGATTCTTTCACTTTGATCGACTTTATCGCCGACATCTGTTCCGGTGTGCAACCGGTCAAATCAAAATACGGCTGTCCCTGTTTCGTTTCACCAGTGACAGGATCATACACATCCTCACCGAACTGCATGTAATTACCCATATTACTAAACGCGAGATTACCCATCTCACGAATAACCCGCTGATGTGACAATTCATTCGCAGCAGAAATATTACTTATCCGCTCGGTAATCGCAGCCCGAACCATTGGTTTTTCAAGCATTCCGCGTGATTGTTTTACGACATGGGGTGGAATACCACGATACAATGCATGACTGATCGGTTCATTCGCTCGATCTGCCTCACGTTCAATACGTTCAATATAACCATCCACATAGGCACGTTCGACACTATTCAGTTGTCGATATGCAGATGTGAATACCAATGGTTCAGTCGAGACAGGGGTTACAGCGTTCATATGTCCGTTTTATATGCGTGATTGTATATGATTGTCGAGAATTATTTACAGGGTGGGTGTTTTAGGTATTGACAGGGTGGACAAACGAGCTCATGTGGGACGGGATAACAGTCGAACGGAGAAACAGGATTATGGTAATTATTAAAGACGGGCCACGGATCGAAGGTGATGTATGAGTGATTTAACTGATGAAGAACGTGCCAAACTATTCAATGAAGCGGTGTTAAAATCACAACGTGACATGCTTGATCAAAACGAACCGGAACTTGCACAATTGTTAAACCATCTCTTGAACCTTCCTGTCGATGAAGCTGCTCTATTGCATCGAGTGATCGAATCGGAACGTGGGGGTGAAATATGATTGGTACAGCGGTCGAACGGTGGGTCATGTGATACATATTGAAGTTGATTGGGACTCGACGATTTAACGAACTCTGTGGTTGGCTTCAAGCCGTTCTAATCCTCTCCTATAACCACAGTATCCTAACCCGTCATCAGTCATTGCGACCGGTGGCGGGTTTTTTATGTGTGGATCGTTACGTGTGACAGACGCGACTCGATCTGGTGGGATCGTTACGTGTGGTTCATATGCTGCAAGTTTTACTAGCGATCTCATCACCAAAATATATATGTAAAAAATTTTATCAGGGTGTTTTATATTTTCAGATTTTCATAGTTGGTTCGTTTTGCCCATTCGACCCATACGATAGGGGGTGGGGGGGTCATGTTATAACATATCATTACTATTCGACTATCGATCCAGGCTCATCGATCATGCCAGCCGATCATGCCAGCCGATCATGCCAGCCGATCATGCCAGCCGATCATGCCAGCACGTAACAGGTCGATGATCGCCGATCATGCCAGCACGTAACAGGTCGATGATCGCCGATCATGCCAGCCGATCATGCCAGCACGTAACATATCATTACTATTCGACTATCAGCGTCGATCACGTCGATCACGTCGATCACGTCGATCACGACGATCGATCGTGCCAGCACATGACAGGTGTAACGATCATATCATTTTGAGCAAATTTGACGGTTGATAGAATAGTTTGAAATACTAATGGCAAGTACCAACTGAAACGGAATAGTTTGAAATACTAATGGCAAGTACCAACTGAAACGGTCAATATCGTCTGTTTTAGGGGTTTGGACTGCGCCCCATTCACTTCAGAATCTAAGTTATTCAACTAGTTCACTTATATTATAATACCCTTACTCTCGATTCTACCTATAGGGAAACGGGACAGAATGGATGGAAGTAGCCAAAAAACGCCCCAATCAGTAAGAACTTGCCATTAGTATTGCTCTCTATTCCATATCAGTACCGAATAGCCATTAGTATTGCCCATTAGTAACGTATGAACCCCGTCGCTAATCCGTTTCAGTCATGACTTGCCATTAGTATTTCCCATTAGTAACAGATGCACCGACACGACCCGCGCTATCAGTCATGACTTGCCATTAGTATTTCCCATTAGTAACGTATTCGGAATAATATTAACGCATAACTGCCATTTTTGCTTGCAATCGTCCCATATATCTGTATTGTAAATATTATCAGATAACGATAAAGGATTGAACGAGATGATAACAGTTTTACCGCATAAACCAGAATATTCCGAAACGTCCGATTTCATCAGTGATTTGAATAAAGCACGTCTAGCATATAAGAATCAATGGATTGTATACGTTGGCACAGTCAATAATCATTCCGTTCGCATTAAATCATTCAACACCGGATATTTGCAAATATGTGAGATTGACGGGATCGATCATGGCGGCGCGATGGATATGAACGTCACCGAATGGAAAAATGAGATATGTAAAGGATTAGGGGCATGAAACACGCAACCACCGTCCTATGCCTGTCATTCATAGCAATGAACGCAATCTTAGCAATCCACTATTCACCGCGCTTAATCGGCTTTGGTTGCGATGGTTCACATATACCGCAACTGGCAAGATACGAATCAGATTTTCCACAATGTGAACGTATTGAACGTATATTTTAACTGACTAACACATAAAGGATTAAATGACATGACAACATTATTTGAAACAACTATACCGTTCACCGGATTCTATGAATCCATTCATGATCATAATATTGATATGGCATTGGAGCAATCATTTGATGATTCCAGCGGTTCACCGATTGACGAGCTTGTTAGTCGAGCATATGACTTGATCAACTGGCAATCCGTTCACCTAGCATATGTCCAAACCTATGTTGATATTTGGAAAGATAAAACCGGCATCGATTGCAAATTTATCGAGATTGATTCACCGTCATTCTATAATTATCGAACTGATGAAATTATCGTTACAATTACAGATGATGAAATTAAACGCATTTATTCGGAATGTGACAAGCCGTCACTCGCTACATTGATTAAAAAGCGTTGCACAAGTTATGACGGTTTCATCAGTTTTTATTCACCGGACATAACCGATTGGTCAATCGATCCACTCGAATGGGAATCACCGCAACTTGCACTATTGATCGAATCATTTGCAAGCGAAACATTATCCAATGATGATTATTTTTATCTAATGGACGATTGCCAGTGCAATGGTGAGTTCGACAATTGGTTTTTTGATTCTGCAAAGTTGAGCGGTAAAGGAAAAGAATTTGAGCGGTTATGGTCAATATGTGATTATTTGCGACAACGTGAGGATCGTAAATGGAGAATCGCAGCATGATCAAACAGACTGAAAACTACTCAATAGAGTTCGATTTAGCTAACAAGCGATTCACATCGACACAATTGGCAACCGGTAAAACTTTTACTGTAAAACGTCCCAATATGATCCTTGTGCAAAAAGCATACGATGAAATAAACAAAATGTCAGGTTATGAGATTGACGCAATGTGCGCTTCAGACTTCCCCTGACGGTTTTCGCTTCACCATATGAGTGACGGTTCCCGCATCACCATATAAATGACGGTTTTCTAATCCTTTACCGTCATGACTAGGCCGCTCGGTTAATTCTGAGCGGCCTTTTTTTGTGCGTCACCATATGTCGCATCCCGATCCTGTTACATGGTCGCATCCCGATCCTGTTACATGGTCGCATCCCGATCCTGTTACATGGTCGCATCCCGATCCTGTTACATGGTCGCATCCCGATCCTGTTACATGGTCGCATCCCGATCCTGTTACATGGTCGCATCCCGATCCTGTTACATGGTCGCATCCCGATCCTGTTACATGGTCGCATCCCGATCCTGTTACATGGTCGC
>CAKZLI010000026.1 GCA_937125395.1 uncultured Glaciecola sp. | reverse complement strand
TATTTTTAGAATATTTCCATCGGGCATGCGTACTGAAACATTTAACGTCAATTATTTACTCATGCAACGAGATGGCTCGACACAAACCAGTATTATTTCTGGTGGTGTGTCACAAAATAGCCAAGATAATGGGCAAGGCAATAATTCAGGTGCACAAATTGGTGGCCAAGGTGGTTTTGGTGGGCAAGGTGGGCAAGGTGGACAAAATGGCCAAAGCAATGTGAATGGCACCATGATCTCTACCCGCACTGAAACAAATTTTTGGAAAGATTTAGAATCCAGTCTCAAAACTATGATTGGCACAGAGCAAGGACGTGCCGTCTTTGTTACTCCCCAAGCAGGATTAGTAACAATCCGAGCTTTACCTGGAGAAATTCGCAGTATTCGTGATTTTCTTGATATTTCAGAATCCAACTTACAACGTCAAGTTGTGCTCGAAGCACGAATCCTAGAAGTGGAGCTCAAAGACGAATATCAACAGGGTATCAATTGGTCTACGATTGCCAAAACGATAGGTTCAACCACATTTGGTTTAAGCACTTCGGCTGCCAACCTAGGCAACCAAATCACGGCATCGCTGGGTGGTGTAACGAGTTTGTCGTTTGTAAATGAGGATTTTTCTGGGGTGCTTTCGTTACTTGAGACGCAAGGTGATGTCCAAGTACTATCGAGTCCTCGGGTAACTGCAACAAACAACCAAAAAGCCGTCATCAAAGTCGGTAATGATGAGTATTTTGTGACTGATGTATCGAGCCAAAACACCATTACCTCCACCACCACTTCAGTAGTACCTGATATTGAACTTACGCCATTTTTCTCTGGGATTGCGCTGGATGTGACGCCACAGATTGATGATAACAACTCGATCTTGTTGCATGTCCATCCATCGGTTATCGAGACGCAAGAACAAGAAAAAATCGTCACCTTAAACGAAGAAAACATCATCTTACCCTTAGCTCAAAGCACTATCCGTGAGTCTGATACGATCATCAAAGCGATGTCTGGAGAAATCGTCGTGATTGGTGGTTTGATGCAATCCATTACAGAAGATTTACATTCGCAAACCCCTGTACTTGGCAATGTTCCTTTTTTGGGTAACTTATTTAAAAATACCATTCAACGGGAAGTGAAAAAGGAATTAATCATCTTAATTAAGCCCACCATTGTTGAATCGGGCACTTGGCATCAACAGATGAAACGAAGCCAAAACCAAATGGATGAATGGTTATCCGTAAAGTAATTAACTTAGCGCTTGTAAGGATTAACAACGCATGTACTTAGAGTACTTTAATTGTGATTATTTACCGTTTTCACTGACCCCTAATACCGAGCAATATTTTGGGGCTGCGTGTCATAACGAAGCAATCGTTACACTCAACCATGCCTTATTAAATGGTGAGGGATTTATTAAAGTAGTTGGTGAAGTCGGAACCGGTAAAACGTTATTATGCCGAAAACTACTCAATGAGTTACCTGCTAGTGTCCGCACAGCGTATATTCCTAATCCACATTTAGCACCAAATGAGTTGCGCCATGCGGTGGCCAATGAATTAGGGGTTAATTTGGATTTGCATTCAGATCAACAGGAATTTACTCAAGCGATCCAAGCACGCTTAGTAGCACTGCATCAAGAATTTGATCATGTCGTACTCGTGATTGATGAAGCGCAAGCTTTACCTATCGCCAGTATGGAGGCGTTGCGTTTAATCACTAATTTTGAAACTGAAACGAAAAAATTACTACAAGTGGTGTTGTTAGGGCAGCCTGAATTAGATAGCAAAATTGCCCTGCCTGAATTACGTCAATTAAAACAACGCATTACTTTTTCGTGCCACCTTAAAGAACTAGATACCGAGCAAATCTATCATTATGTGCGCCATCGCATGGTCAAAGCCGGTTATCAAGGACCTGAAATATTTAATCGCAACGTCTGCACGATGATTAAATCAGCCACCAACGGCACACCGAGGATCATCAACGTGTTGAGTCATAAAATCCTGATGTTGATGTATGGCAAAGGGCTCAAAATGGCGACACCCGAAATCGTAAAATTAGCCGCGAAGGATACCGAAGCGTGTCACAACATTGCATTACCTTGGCGCCTAGATGTGATCGCACAATGGCGCACCGCTTGTCTGGTAACGTTTGGCTTGTGTGCTGTGCTATTGCTGTTGCCTGCATAATGAAGGAATCATGATGAGTACAATTAACCAAATGTTGCATGATCTTAATGCCCGTACAACTGGTTCGAGTAACCCTAATCTCGATCACTATTCCAGCCATGCTAATCCGCCTACCAAGGACTCACGGAAGTACATTGTTGGTACCGTCTTGTTCAGTCTGTTCGCCGTCGCGTTGATAACGCATCTGATCACTAAGCAACAACACAGCTCGACAGAGCAACTGCCTCAGCCCATTGCCCAAGTCACACAAGCAAATGACGCGGCACACGCTATCGATGAGATGAGTCTAGAGAACACGGCAAATGTCACGGACAATACGTCAGAAATGATGTCGCCGCCTGCGACTGATAATACCATGCAAAACGTGTTACCTGCGGCAATGACGATGACCATATCAGATACCTCGGGGTCACAGGTAACGCCATTGAGTATTGATTCCCCCGCCGAATTGCTAAGTACAATGAATATTAACACCAGCAATGGCGAAGTGCGATTTATTGCCGGATTACAAGATGCTGCCCGTTTAGCAATACAAAGCAATGACACCAACAGTGCGATCAATGCACTGCAAGGATTGCTCAGCGCTAAGCCCTATGATCACAATTCGCGATTGTTGCTTGCACGTTTATATTTTCAATCTAACCAACCTGACGTGGCTTTAAACTTACTACAAGTGGCGCCTTCTGAAGATGATTTACCAATGAGTTTTTTGAGTTTTCGCGCCAGTTTATTTACTGAAGTAGGCGAACATCGTCGAGCCATTGGTGACTATCAAGTACTTAGTCGACTAGAACCCAATAATGTACGTTGGCAGTTAGGCGTTGCGATAGCTTTTGACCAATTGGACGAGTATGGCGATGCTAAATTTGCCTATGAACAAGTCAAATTAATTGGCGACTTACCGAATAATATCAACGTATTTGTCGAACAACGAATCAACATATTAAAGGATTTAATATGAAAACTAATTTGCGTGTCAGGCTTGGTGATTTATTAATCCAACATGGATTGATCTCTCAAGAGCAACTCAACACCGCCTTAGATGAACAAGGACGTACCGGGCGTAAACTCGGTGCGGTATTAATAGATCTAGGTTATGTGGCCGAGTCACAAATGCTCAATCAATTGGCTGATCATCTACATATCCCCTTTATTGATATTGATAAAATTAAAATTAATCCCGATATCGTCAAAAAATTACCCGAAATACAGGCCCGACGGTACCGTGCTTTAGTGATTGAAGAGAGTGAACATTCTTTTATGCTTGGCATGGCTGACCCTTCGGACTTAAATGCCGTGGATGCCATTGGCGGTTTATTGCCCAAAACACTTGAATTAGGTATTGTCAGTGAGTCACAGCTTTCCTCAGCACATGATAATTATTATCGTAAAACAGAAGAAATTGCCTCCTTTGCCGAAGAACTTGCACAAGAATATGATGGGCAACATGAATTTTCGATCACCTCTGATCTAGGCGAAGACCAGGACACCGCGGTTTCACGATTATTACAATCCATATTTGAAGATGCGGTGATGTCCAAAGCATCGGATATTCATATCGAGCCGAATGAGGATGTGCTGCGGATCAGGCATCGTGTTGATGGCGTGTTACAAGAAAATATCATTCACCAAAAGAACATCGCGAATGCGCTCGTATTGCGCTTGAAGTTAATGGCCGGTTTGGATATCTCCGAGCGACGTTTACCTCAAGATGGTCGAGCGCAAATGACCATCAAAAACAAATTAATTGATATCCGCCTATCGACTATGCCGATCCAAGATGGCGAAGCGGTGGTCATGCGTTTGCTTGATCAATCCGGCGGTGTGCTTGGCTTAGAGCAATCTGGTATGCCACCGTTAATTTTGCAACGCTTCAAAAATATGCTGAGCCGACCCAATGGCTTAATCTTGGTTACCGGCCCCACCGGTTCGGGTAAAACGACAACGTTATACGGTTCATTAACTGAACTGAATACGCCTGAGAAAAAAATCATTACAGTAGAAGATCCCGTCGAGTACAGCTTACCACGGATTAATCAGGTCCAAATTAATAACAAAATCAATCTTGATTTTGCCAGGGTGCTACGCACAACATTACGCCAAGACCCCGATATTATTATGGTCGGCGAAATGCGCGACCAAGAAACCGTATCTATCGGTATGCGCGGCGCATTAACCGGACACTTAGTTCTTTCAACGTTACATACCAATGATGCCATTTCTTCGGCCACTCGACTCATTGATATGGGTACCCCTGGCTACCTTGTTGCTAGTGCACTGCGGGGGATCGTCGCACAACGTTTAGCCCGTAAAAACTGCACAAACTGTAGTGTTGATAGTATGCCAACTGAAGAACAAATGACCTGGTTACAACATTTAGATCCCAACGCTCGGCAAATTGATTTCAAAAAAGGGGAAGGCTGCCAAAAATGTAATCACACCGGCTATGCTGGACGGGTAGGTGTGTTTGAATTACTCGAAATGACTGACACGATGATGGATAAACTCAAAATTGATGACGCTATTGGTTTCACTCATGCCGCTAAACAAGCACCTGGCTATAAGCCACTGGCAAATGCAGCGCTTGATTATGCCAAACAAGGGATCACGAGTGTCGAAGAAGTCCTCAAATTAGTCGAAAATATCGCAGAACTTGATGAATCGCCGGCGGAATCTGCCATTACCCGAGAGGAATTAGACGATGCCGCTGTATAGTTACGAAGGGCGAATGGCGGGCGGGCAAATCACTCGCGGCACCTTAGATGCGTCAGACCCCAATGCTGTGGCCAAAAGTCTCATGTCCAAAAACATCATCCCTTTGAACATCGTTGCAGGGACAGATGTGGATGCGTTAGCCAAACCTGACCAGTTATCCGTATTCACACCAAACGTGTCCGTTTCTGATTTAGTGATGTTTTGTCGTCAAATGTATTCATTAGCCAATGCCGGTGTGCCGATCATGCGCGCTGTTCGCGGCCTGGCAAATACCATTACCTCCAAACGATTAAAAATCGCATTAATGAGCGTACAAGAAAGCCTTGAGCGAGGCCGGACTTTATCTTCAGCATTAAATGAGCATCCACAAATATTTAATCAACTGTTTATCTCGTTGGTACATGTCGGAGAAAATACCGGTCAATTGGATGCGTCATTTGCGCAATTAGCGCAATATTTAGAACGTGAACAAGAGACCCGCAAACAAATCAAAACCGCAACACGTTATCCCATGTTTGTGATGATCGCCATCACAGCAGCAATGGTGATTATGAGCTAAGCTGAATCAAAAAATATTACTATTATAATCAATGGCTTATTATTATTTTCTTGTGTTCTCCGCTTTGTTAACGTCGGAAAATTAACGGAAATACAGCAATTCCATGCCGCACATGTAGAGGTACTCAGCGGAAAAACGAAAAAAAATAATAAAAAAGCCCCTCTACCTACCCATATGATATGAGTAAGCAGAGGGGCTGTTAGTTTTCAGATTTGAATCGCTGCAATTTGACAAGCTTCTCTGAGCGTATCTTGCGATACTTTGGCATAGCGAAGTGTCGTTGAATAGCAGGCATGGTTTGCTAATTGCTGCACACTGGCGAGAGACACATTATTAGACACTAAGTTACTACAAAAGGTGTGGCGCAAATCATGGATCCTCACAGAATCTGAAATCTGTGCTGCTTTGAGTGCGGTTTTAAACGATTTCTTAAAATCATTATAGGGCAGTTGTGTCATTGGATTGATAAACACATATGTTGGATTGATTCCAGCTAAGCGCTTGAGAATGTCCATCGCAGTTGTATTGAGAAAAATAGTATTTTGTTTCTTATTCTTAGCAATACTAGGTGGCACAGTAATTATCTGTTTCTCCATATTGATCCATGACCATCGCAACGATTTAGCTACACCGCTTCGTACACCGGTGACGAGTAAGAAAATCATCAATAGATTCACAGGGCGCTCAGGGTGTTCCATCAGGACACTAATAAAACGCGTCTGTTCATCGCTACTTAAAAAGCGTTCCTTTTGATTATCAAACTTCATGTATTCCACTTTATCACAAGGGTTCTTAGTAATAAGCTCCCATTGAATAGCAAGGGTGAACATACGGCTGAGCAGCTTTATATGGCCTGTGACATGACTGCCGGATAATTCCATTTCTATTAAGCTCGTCTGGAAGCGTTCTAATTCTAGTACTTTGATGTCATCGAGCCGTTGATGACCAAAGGTAGGCTGAATGCGTATACGCCACATGGATTCAATATTACGACAGGTGCGTAATCGGGTTTTGATGTGGGGCCAATAGTACTGCTCCCAAAACTCATTGAGGGTCAATGTGCAAGAGGGGGATGCTTGGGCGATGGGTGGTGAAAGGGGGATATGAGGGGGCGTTGGGGAAGGGATAAGTTGTGCGGCTTGTTGCAAGGCTTGCTCCAATGACAATGCATTAGTACGGCCAAGATTGTGGTCTTTTAATTTGGTTCGAAACCGATAAGTACCAATGCCTTTGGATGTTTTACGTATTTCAATACGAAACCCTTTAGGTAAATTATCGGCTCTATATTCAGCTTTAATTTTATCTGTAGGGGTAGGAAGGTTATCAATAAAGGTTTGGTCGATATGGGTATATTTCATGTATTTCTCCAATATGAAATGATTAACGATTAAATAGATATACAGGCAGGATTAACCTGCCATGTATGATTATTGTTGGCGCAGTAAGCGAGAGACAATGGCACCTGTAAAAGGCTTGTTGCGATAGCTAGATAACCCACGGTGGTTGAGTGTTTTAGCTATCTCTACACTCGTTACTTGAGGCTGTAACTGTTGGATGTGATGAATGACTTTGATGATTTTTTGCCGCCATTGACGTTGTGCAGTCGTGCGAACGAGTGTGGCGAGCTGAGGGTTGTGATTGCGATAGGTATCAAGCTGAGGGTTACCTAGTATGACACCTCTAGCCTTGGCAGCACGAAGTGCCGCTTTGGTACGTTGTGAAATCATCTGAGCTTCATGTTGAGCCATTGCGGCTAAGATATGAATGGTAAGCTGGTCGATGTCAGGAAAATCGGCGAGTTTAAAACGTATGCCTTTTTTCTGTAGCTCAGTAATAAAGTGTAAGTCTCTACTGAGCCTATCGAGTTTAGCCACCAATAACACCGCATTGGCAAGGTGTGCATAATCGACGGCTTTTTCAAACTCAGGGCGGTCTGCTTTTTTACCAGAGCCTACTTCAGTAAACTCGGCAACCAGCTTTCCTCCATGATGATGTAAAAAATCAGTGATGGCTTGTTGTTGCGCTTGCATACCTAATCCCGTCTGACCTTGTTTTGAAGTAGACACGCGGTAATAGGCCACATAGTTAGTGTGTTTCATCGTCGTTCCTTAGCTACAGATTGATACAATGAATACAGCTTTCTCACTATGGCAATAAGGGCAGTTATGACCCCTATGCTTAGGCGTAACAATGTAAGTATTATGTGAGGGTGTTGAATAGTTAGATAGATGATGAATGACAATATTATCAAGAGCATCGAGGGTCTCCTTTGAATATGATAAAAGTGCATTGTCGCTAAAGGGACATTTAGTGATATGCACAATGTGGGTTTAGAATCAGTTATTTAACTGGTTTGAGTAAAGCGAGCGCATCGAGGTTTAACACGGTGTGTTTGTATAGATGCGTTTTGGATTTTGAAATGACATGTTCAGCCCGTAATACTGCCGCTAAAAAAGCAGCATTATTGGCACTTTTTCCTCTAAACAACGGATTAAATACGGTGGAGCTGAAGTGACTGTTACCTTTAATGGCCATTAAACAAGCTGATATGTCACTTTCAGCGATATCGTCTTGACTAAGAAAGCCGCCTCCGGTGCTTTTAGTTAAGCGAATGAAGCGTTCACCGGATTGATTCAGCGTAATGTCATAGTGTATTTTGCCTTTTGATTGACGATTAATCATTGAGCATTGCCCAGATTTAATGATAGTTGTCATGGGGCACTCCTAATTGTTCTTTATCAAAATAAACAAACCACCACCAATATCGTTGGTAATACGACAATGCAGTGAATAGTCTGCTAATAAATCAATGAAATCGGGCTCAGTCATACAAAGCAATTGCTCCTCATCTAACATCGATAGTTCACTGGGGTTGATATGAATCAATTGACAGGCGCCTTCATCCCAAAAGGATTGTGCTTGTTCGAGAGACTCAAAGGGTGTGGTAAGATTGTTAATTAACGCTTTATAGACGTGTTTAGATAGACCAAGAGCAGCGCGCTCTGGCCATAATGATGTGATATACATAATGGTATTTCCGATAAGTAAATATATTGAGATAGAGCCACTGTGTGTGACTCTGGCTAATGTGGAAGGACATCTTCCAATATAGATACTGATTTTTTCTCGGTTTAATTAATCAGTTACAGACGCTTAAATTACCTTTTTCCGCTCCTCATTAGAGTGATTGATATTGCAAAGGCAGATAAATGGATAAAAGATTCGATTGGTTTCCTGTGTTTAATAATGACAGCTTTACCCTGTTAGTTGATGAGTTGGTTGACAGTAGCATTGTGATGCTGAATCGAAGTGACCAAGGGGGCTCAAAGGAAAAGCGAGAACACGCATTAACACAGATTGCTCGACATATATTGTGCGCCTTATTCATTACTCATCAGCAAACAGGCATGCACAAACACCCCTTATCAGTCAGTATCCCCTTGCATAAACGTCATTATAGTCTCGGCGATATAAACAAAATTCCCTATGTATACCCCAACAAGGTTGAAGTGGTATTTAAAGCTCTGGAGGCATTAAATTGGATAGAAGTAGTAAAAGGGAGATACAGCTCTTCATACAAAATGAGCGTGACAGTGATGACAGTCCAGGACGTATTGGCGACTAAATTTGCTGCGTTAAATATTCACTGGCTGGAGCAAGTCCCTTTACCATTAGCTAAATTAGTGGAAGTCAGAGACAAAGATATAGAAACCAAGCAAGCCAGCTTAATACCCTTAGATAGCTTATCTGAGCAAACCTTACTACATGATTATCAACAAAACCTACATACCATTAATGCCCATCTTGTCCAGCAATGCATTCATCTTGATGTCACCGATGAACAACTGGTTCAAGTATTAACACGCAAGGGTATCAATGAGGAGACTCAAGCACCTTATGAGCATTTTATTGATATGAGCATGGTGCAATTGCGGCGTATATTTGCAAAAGGACGCTTAGATAGAGGTGGTCGCTTTTATGGTGGATGGTGGCAAGGTATATCTGGGGAGCATCGTCCGGTTATCCGTATCAACAACAAAAAAACAATTGAAGTAGATTATTCAGGGATAGCGATTAATATCATCTATGCCCTGAAAAACATGACACTGGACCCCAATAAAGATGTGTATGATATCGGATTACCAAACTGGCAAGGCAAAGATGATAAACGCCGCCCCATGATTAAAAAGGCATTTAATGCGTTTATTAATGATGAAAAAGGCAATTACCATTTATCAGGCGCTGCTATAAAAGTACTGGGATGTAATACTCAAGCGCTAAAAGATAAAATCATTCAAACTCATCCAGTGATGAGCGATGTATTTGCAACTGATATCGGACTTCAAGCTCAATATCTTGATAGCTGTGTGGCAGAGGATGTGATGCTAAGCCTACTGAAGCTAGGGATAACCAGCTTGCCTATCCATGATAGTTTCATTGTGACCGTCTCTCACTACTCTATACTCGAAAAACAAATGTACGAAAGCTACCAAAAGGTCATGGGGGCGCCAATAGTGCTAAAAGCTGAAGTCATCAAATCCCATCGCACTTTAACGACGAAGAATAAATATATGACTAGTCGTCCTATAGACTCAGATATTCTTTCTAATGAAGACTTACTCAAAGAATACGAATACCGTCAGCAAGGGAACTTAATGCAGAACTACTTTAAGAGCTATAAAGATACCTTTAATGATAATAATAGATGTGCTTCTTATAAGACTTAATAAGAATAAGAAGAGGTAATAATAAGAGGTCTTTAATGGTCCCTAGGGTATCCCTAAGGGAAAGCATCAAGGGACTCTCTAGGTATCCCTCATAAGTGGCCCCAACTTAAATTGAAGATTCTAAAACTTTTTAGATTAATGTAAAACTTGCTTAGCTTTTTCAGGCTAATGTTCTTTTATGTATTAAGCCTAGCGGTTGAATCTGTAATTTAGTCTATTAGTTTAGATTAGTTATCACATCCTAAATCCAGTTTGGATAGTGCGTCGTTATTTAGAGGGCATAGCTTAGATGGAACATATTCGGTTGAATAACGGAATAAAGCGTTATCGTATAAAGCACCTTCTAGGAATAGAATAAGCTCTTCTTTTTCTTTCGTAGTCAATTCTATAGGAATAAATCGACGGTCTAAGTTTGGATTATCAACCTGAGGAGTTCCTACTAATTTATACTCAACCACTTCCCTAATAGTTCTAAACGAGGCACCATGACCAAATACCGATGTATCTTTTAAATTATATAGTGTGGGAATTTTAAATTTGTAATTATCAGATGCATCTTGAGTAAATCCACCTCGCCCTAACCGAACTGATTCACCGATACTACCAATAATGTCATTATTATAGTCTAAATCGCCAAAGCCAACTGACATGAACATTTCATCTTCAGACGCTCCTAGAGGAGATGACAAAGCTGGACCTGTATGGCAATTTGAACATCTGGCTTTTCCAAAAAAAACTTTAGCCCCTTCAATTTCATCATAACTCATTGACACATTTTGCCCCTGCAACCACATTTGAAATGGTGAATTGTTTGCTAAGATTGATCTCTCGTATGCTGCTATTGCTTTTGATGTAGCGACTAATAAGTCATCATACCCATCTGGAAATGCAAGATTAAATAGTTCGATATAACTAGAGTTAGACCTTAATATTGAAGTTTCGCTAACATCTAAACGATGTACGCCAAAACCCGCGATAACTTGAGTTTCTAAGCCACTTAAACCAAATTTGTTGGCTGTTTTTGGTGTACTCTCAGTACTTAAAATATCATCATTAATATTAGAGTTTATGATACCATTGAGTTGATTTCCAAATTGACCATTCCATAACATTACCTCTTGATAAGCAGTATTTAATACTGTCGGTGTCGCAATAGGTTGTACGTCCGCAATACCTTCCATACCCGGAATGACTGTTCGTTCCTCCCCAGCGTTTCCAAAACCTTGACCTCCTTCACCTATTCCTTGGGATATTCCTGCTTTAAAGCCAGCTTTAGCATGATGACAACTTGCACAAGACCAAGTGTTTTTCATATTAGAAATACCGGCAGTGATACCTGTCTCATGAAAAATCAATTTACCTAGTTCTATTTTTTCCATTGTAATGGGATTTTTAGGGTCGGCTGGAATTTTTTCATATTCAGTGTCAGTAGGCATTTTGAATCCAGCTAAAGTACCATCGGGTGACGCAGCTATCATCAGTGTTTCTAATTCTTCAAAGGATTTAACAACTTCCGGATCTAGCCCACTATTATAATACCGTGACGTTTGAGGAAAGGACGATGGATTTTCATGAAAAGTATCATTGGATGATTCTCCACATGATTGTACCAAAATGGTTAATGCAAATAAAAAACCTAGCTTACTTATTGATAAACTCATATTAAACATAAAACTTTATAATCAAAGTAAGAACGTATAACAAAAAAATGCATTATTCTCTAATCCATTTTCCTACGAATATTTCTTATATACACGAAAATAAAATTTGTATAAGTTTATTGAAAATACCCAGCAAGGATTATAAATGAAATTTTTACCAATAATTGGTCTTTTAGCACCACCTGTAGCTATATTAACTCTACTTTTGATCAACTCTGAAGGTTTAGCGATGTTAGGTTTTAGTGGTGATTCGATTTTTTTGACTGCTGGCATATTTTCTGCTGTGGTTTGGGCTTGGGCGCTTTTCGAGGGGAGGTCGGTAAATAAATTCTTAAAAAAAGACAAGAAAGATAATTTTCAAATGGCATTTGGAATAAATAGCTTATCAAACATTTGCGCTATTATTATTTGGTGGGTTTCACCTTTATCGACAACTAATTTATTTATATCAGCAGCAATAACATTAGTTATTATGTTGCTGGTAAGTAACGCTCTAAGATTGTGGCTCACGAAACAGGTGTTTGAGTACGAGACCTCCCGAGCAGTAAATGCCAATAAATTTGTTTTTATCGAAGAGATTCTAATTTATGGGTTGGCAATTTCTTATTTTGCTTTTCTAGGCGGAGCTTTTAGATGAGAAGCGCTTCTTATTTAACAAACTTTTTATTGTTTATTATTGTAGGGTTATTTGCATACTGGGTTTTTATTTCGCATGAGAGAAACCGCAATGAATTAAGCGGTTTAGATTTAATCAGAGGGGGGGGAGATTTTAATAAAAGTTCGGTTAAACAAATTAATCCTAATGAACGTCAGCAGCCGACAGGTTTGAGTTCAGAAGAATTAACATTAGAGCAATATAAGCAATTTTTAGAAATTCAATCACAGAAAGATAAAGAGGATGCCAAAGAGCTTTTCGGTATGTTTTACTCCGAAAACGGCATTTTTGCTCAACTCGGTAAGATAGGTGAGAAAGATGAAAAAAGGAAGAAACTGCAGGTAGCAGAAATAGATAAAAGAATCCAACATTTAATATCTAACCTAAATGAAAATAACATCAAGCAAGTTAAATTAGAACTCTCACTGATAAGCTGGACGCCCATAGGTAATAGAAGTATAGATAAACAAATGAATCAATATTACAACAATAAAATTACCAATTTTCTTAATAAAATACAATAGGATTTCATATGAAATTACCATTTATAACATTAATTGCAGCAATGTCTATTGCGGCATGCTCAGAGCCAGTTGATTTTCAAAAAAGCAAAATTGAGAGCTCTATGATCACTTCTGCTAAAGCGCAACTAAACGCCATGCAACAGGCATTTATAGAGAGTCAGATGCCACTGGCTAATTTACCTGGAATGTTCCCGAATGAAGAGGAAAAACTTCAACATATAGAAAATATAAAGCAAAGTGCCGAAATGATGAATATCCAAGATTTGTCTATATTGGTTGTTAGTTATGACTGTAGCCCCGATAACGACTCCATAATTAAAACATGTGAGGTAAGCTGGAAGCAGGGAGGAAAAGTAATGGGGATTTACAGCTCTAAAGACGTAGTCAAAGCATTGGAATTTGAAGTTAATGATGGCAATTGGGTGCTTTTAACTGACATTTTGTAATAGTGAATTTAGAGCGTAATTTGTAATATCGAGTTTATTAATCTAGTACTAATTTTCCTACGAAAATTTCTCAGATCAAAAAATATAAAAATTAGCAATAAATCAAACAATAATAATAAGTATGGAATTATCATGAAATTAGATAAATTAAGAAATAAACATTGTTCAATTAGAATAGTTTTAATAAGTTCGTTATTAGCTTTTTCTATAGGTTGCTCAAGTACTATAAAAGAAATTAGTAGTGATTTGGCTAATTTAGAAAAATCTATTAAAAGTGAATTAGATAAATTAGAAAGTTCAGTTAATCATAAATCAAATTCTCAAAAAAAAATACTGACTGAAGTTGAACTAAATAGTGAATTAGTCAATTTTGATGAATCTGAAATTTTGTACTATGCCTACTCTTGGGGGAAAAATATCAACTTAAAAGAGGGTGTTAGATCTGAAACCTTCCAATATGAAAACTTCTATAGATTTTGGCACGAATATAAAGATCATTATAGATATAGTGATCCTACTTATTATATTGATGTAGGTGACAACACTTCTGATAGAATTAGATTTGAAGATTTAGATAAAGCTATTAAAACATTTGCTATGGAAAAAAGTGAAAACTTAGTTTTTGAAATACCTTTTAAAAAATCAATGTATGTGGATGATGAAGATTTTAAATTAGACCAATATAGCCTTAATTACACAAACCGTTTAAAAGATTCTTTTAATTATTATAATAATAATTTTTTCCATAAAAATTTAAATGAATGGTTATCGCAAGTTAATATTATGTCGACGCCATCATATTTTAAAAAAATAAAAAAAAGGATTGGCGATATTTGTTTAAATGATCTAGAACCTACATCAATTCAACAAAAAAAACTTTTAAACAAATTTCTTGATTTTAATATCTGTTCTTCAGACTTAAAAAAAGAAAACAGCATGAAACTTGCTGAGTTTGTTGCGAATCTTCATGGCTTTACTTTTAAAATGAACTCTGATGGCTCTAAAGTTGTTGATTCTTCTTTAATTTTACTGAATCCGAGTAATGAATTTTTAAAATTGAATATTTCTGAAATTACAAAGATGAAAATATATTTAAATAATATAACACCAAGTTCGCATAAGGTGACTGAATATATAAAAAATAATAAACTCAACAAGGTGATTTTACAGACTTATATTAATTCAATCTATGAAAGGTTATTTGAAGAAATTTTATTTACAACATATTACGGTTATCCCCCACTAAACGCTAATGTTTATTTTGATTCATTATTTAATGCAATTAAGAACAATTTGTTAGAGGGCATTTCGGGAACTAAAGATATCGAATCTAGAATTATTGATAGTGATTTTACTATTGAGCAATTTGATTTTATGTTTAAAACATTAGAATTAGTAAAATTAAATGACCGGGAAAAAGTGATTGTAGAAAAGTATAAAAATATTGTAGCTAATAATTTTGATAAAATTGATAGTTTGCGAGAAATAAAAGTAAAAAGTGATGAAAAAAATAAGTTAATACAAAATTTTCAGTCAGCTTATGTAGCATATCTTCAGTATAAAGCATGCTACACGTCAAGAGAAGGCTATATGTCAGTTTACATTACAAAGGATCAGCATAAAGAAACAGAAAAACAATGGAGATTATTTAAAGAAGCTTCTCCTCTGACAATTGAGGAACAGGAAAAAGCTATAATTGATTTAGAAAATAAACCGAATTTTGGATTAATTAAGATGCTTGGTGTGCCAAGTTCTAATTATTCAAATGAGATGAGTCAAGAATGTTCTATGTATATGCTTATGGAAGATAGATTTTCTGCGTATAAGTAGATTTTTCATAATCTAGAAAATGATTTTAGAATTTACAAGCCCAGCATTTGCTGGGTTTTTTATATAGAAAATATGGTAAATGATATAATCTTATTTCATTACAAATAAAGAGAGCCCACATAGCTCGAGTATTAAGATAAATTACATTCAAAGTTGCTTTGATAAGGCAGTCAAAACCATCTTGAGTATGTATAAACTATGGAAAAGTATCGAAGAAAAAAATGGTGGCCCGACCCTGACTTGAACAGGGGACCTGCCGATTATGAATGTGATGGTCATCCCTATTTTTGCAGATATGTTTAAAAAATTTGGCGCGGAACTACCCTTGATGACGCGTATATTATTAAGCACTTCCGAGTTTTTTATTTACCAATGGCACTACTTAGTAATTGGCTTGAGCGCAATTATATTCGGGACTTATAAATATTTACATACCGATAGTGGAGCGTACAACTGGGATAAATTGAAATTAAATTTACCGATTGTCGGGAGTATTTTTCAACGGTCCTTATTGAGTCGTTTTTCACGCAGCTTTGCAATGATGCTGACTGCCGGTGTGCCATTAAACTCGTCGCTTAGCTTAGTTGCTGAGGCTGTCAATAATCGCTACATGGCCGAAAAAATCATGATTATGCGCACCAATATCGAACGCGGTGAAAATCTCTCAAGAGTCGCGGCCAATAGTGGTCTGTTTACACCCTTGGTGATGCAAATGATCACGGTCGGTGAAGAAACCGGGCGCATTGACGAATTATTAACCGAGGTAGGTAGCTATTATGAACGTGAGGTTGACTATGACTTACAAAATTTAACCGCCAAAATAGAACCGATTTTAATTTCTATTGTAGCCGGCATGGTATTGGTGCTCGCCCTAGGTATATTTACCCCGATGTGGGACATGATGGGTGCAATTAAAGGCTAAATCATCATTATTTAATGAATAATGACTAAACAAAATTTTTATCTTACCGATAAAAACACTAGAGAATTTATATTTTAATACTCTAATCAATTACGTCACTTTTAAAGGAATAAATATGAAACAACGTGGTTTTACACTCATCGAACTGATCATCGTGATCGTCATTCTTGGTATTCTAGCCGTTACTGCAGCGCCACGTTTTATGGACATGCAGGGCGATGCCAAAATTTCAACACTTGCAGGCGTTAAAGCGTCTTTAGAAAGTGGCGCAACTCTGGTCTATGCCAAAGCGGCACTTAAAGGCAAACAGCGTGCAGCCTCTGATGCGGTTGATGTTAGTCAAAGCGGAACAGCAAGCACCGTTGATATCAAATACGGCTATCCATTATCGAACACCATTACCATTGCTAACCTACAAAAATGGGTAGATGTGGATGGCGCTGATTTTACGTTAGCCAAAGTGGGTAACACTCAGTTCACGGTGTCATTAACAGGTCAAGCTGCATATGTTGCCACCAATGATGCTACACATTGTCATGTTTTATATACTGATGCGGTAGATGCCAACTCATCTCCTGTCGTTGTGCTTAAAACAGCGAGTTGCTAGTTACTCTAGACGGTAACAAGCTTAGCCCTGATTAATTCAGGGCTGAGTGCTTTGTCGTCATGTTATACCGATTTACGAACAAGGATAGTTATGTTGCAACGAGGTTTTTCATTGATTGAATTGATCACCGTCATGATTATTGTCAGTATTATTGGTTTGACCGCTTTTGCCCGCCTTAACGACACACAAAGCTATACCTATGCCGCGCAACAGGAGCGCTTGATCAGTGCACTGCGTGTTGTCCAAAACAAAGCGATGCAAGACACTCGCACACCTATTTGTTATCAACTTAATTTTCGGTTACCTGATGTAGCCACATCCACATTGCCCGCCTATGGATTTCCCACCAGTAATATGGCGTTGAGTAATGCGAGCAATACTTGCGATGAAAATACCATTGATTTTGCCGTACACAGCGAGATCATAACCCAAACAGATGAGTTAGCGACCGAAAATATGACGTTGATCACTGCCGATGGGACCTCATTAGGCTATAAATCGTTGGGGTTTGATAGTTTAGGTCGACCACAAAATACCGCAAACAATTGTGCCTCCACTTGCAAAATCAGCTTTGATACCGCCAATGTTTATGGTGTCTGTATTAATCGAGAAGGCATGATATATGCGTGCTGAACAAGGCTTTACATTAATCGAAATGATCGCCGGATTAGTTGTGTTTGGGGTTGTTTTAGGGATTATTTCTACGCTGATGGTACCGCAATCTAAACAAAGTTTTGACCCTTTATGGCAAACCCGAGCCACAGAGTTAAGCCAATCATTATTTAACGAAATCAGTGCCAAAGCCTTTGACGAACAATCTGATTTTGTCGGTGGCATGGTGCGTTGTAATGAGCTCACCGCCTCCACCTGTACACCAAGTGCCGATTTAGGTGCCGATACCGCTGAAACCCGTGCCACCTTTGATGATGTCGATGACTATCATGGCTTAAATTTAAGTAATGCGCTGATTGCCGATGCCCAGGGGTTTACCCCATTAATTAATGGGGAGGCCATGTACGAAGGATTTACCGCTACTGTTGCGGTCATGTATGACGATAACCTTAACGGTATCAATGATGATGATTTGAATGGTGATGGCATATTAGACAGCGGAACGCTCATCGGCAATACCAAAGTCATTACCATCACGATTACCACACCCAACTTAGAACAAGTGAGTGCGAGTTTTGTTAGAAGGAATTTTTGATGAAAGCTCAGCAGGGATTTACCTTACTTGAATTGGTGTTCGTATTAATCATTGTGGCGATTGTAGGAGTCGGGATCACTAGCTTCATGCGTGCAACGGTCTTGCAATACTCACAATTTATCACGCGTTCACAGTTAATGGATGACAGCAGTTTTATTGTTGAGCGAATGGCACGAGAGATCAAACATGCTATTCCCAACTCTATTCGCATCCGAGGAAATAGTAGCGCCCATTGTGTTGAATTTGTCCCTAATAAGTGGGCAACCACTTACACGATGTTGCCAATGCAACCCACTGCCAGTACACAGGTCGATGTAGTACGTATGGCGGATATTAACAATATGATGTTTATGCCATTGATGAACGCCGATTATGCGTTTGTGTACCCGTTAGAAAGTGCCGACGTATATGACGCTAGTCGTAACAAACGACAAATGATTTCAGCTTGCAGCGATGATGGCGATGGCAATTGTGCAACCGATGATGATGCTGACCAAATCATTCAGCTCACTGTGGCAGATTCATTTGCAGAGAGCTCACCTGCTTCACGTTTATATATTGCCTCCGGTACCGTGAGTTATTGCGTGCGGAACAATCAGGTATATCGACACACCGGCACCCTAGCAACGACGCAAACCTTATACACTAGCGGCGGCACATTAATGGCACAAAATATTGCCAATACGTTATCAGCGGATCCCTCTGCACAAACCGGTGCCAGTGATGATCCTTTTCGTTGGTATGACATGAGTTTACGCCGTAACGCATATACCAGAGTATTATTATCGTTTACCGCCAACGGCCAAACAGTGTCATTTATGCATGAGGTTCATATTCCCAATGTGCCCTAAACTACCCATGGTATCTCTACAGCGACAACAAGGCAGCATGTTAGTGATTGCTTTATTTGTGATCATCGTCCTGGCGATGCTTGGGGCGACCATGAGTAAAATGGTGATTGCGTCGAATATGTCGGTGGTAACGGATCTTACCGGATTACGCGCCAAGCATGCGGCTAATGCAGGTTTAGAAGTACTAGGAGGGATGGCATTTCCTTTAGATACGCCGATCCAAACCTGTAATTCGACGATTAATTCGAATGCTGATTTTAGTGCTATAACCGGCTTTGGTAATTGTACTTATACTGCATCATGTAATTCGATCTCTGTGACCAAAAATGGCAATCAACATTACTTTTATCGCTTTACCAGTGAGGGCGCCTGTCAGGTAGGCGACAGTATTGTCAGTCGCACGTTATCGGTTGAAGCATTACAACAACGTTAAGTCGTAACGCTGGTGAATGACTTTTTAATTTTACTATATTAATTATTGCTAACGAGGTATTTATGCAATTTACACGGATGTTATTACCCTTGTTCGGCTTAGGACTGGGACTGGTTAGTGCAATACTATCAGCGCAAACCACTCCCATGCCCAATCTAATCGGCCATTGGCCAATGGATATCTGCTCGACCGAATTTGATAACAACATTATTGATGTTATCAGTGAGCATCATGCGATCGGCAAAATCGGTACTGCTATCGAAAATGAGGGTCAATACTGCCAATCAGGCCGACTCAATGGTAATGGTGCCCATATCTATATTCCTGATGCTCCCCATTTGCGCGGTGCACAAGGCGCATTGACATTTTGGTTTAAGGTCGATGATCTCGCCTTTACCAGTGACGCAATGCAAGGCGGACAGTATTTATATTCGCGCGATTCACTGGATAAAGATCTCGGCGGTCATCTCACCTCTTGGCTGAATAATGATGGCAGTTTGCACCTGCGGTATCAAACCAATGCTCAGGATTATTTTATCCATACCGATGACCAGATCATTGTTGCCGGGCAATGGTATTTTTATGCGGTGACTTGGGATAACGTCACAACTAAGTTGTACATAAATGGTGAACTGATCGGAGAAAATGCACAGTCCACCGGTTCACAAGAAAACAACCCTGAGCCCATGGTGTTTGGTGGTAATGCCCGACGTAGTTCTCAAGCGGAGACGACTCCGGATGATTTACGCGATTTTTTCAAAGGAAATATCGATGATATCCGTTGGTATGATGGACCAATTGGACCAACCGGGTTAGTGGAATTAAAAACTGCACAGCAATACGAATGCAGTGCTTGCGGTGATGATAGCAGTCGTTCACTAGTAGCAGAATACCGCTTCTCAGATAGATCATGGGCCAATCCTGGCGATATTCAAGATAGTTCAGGTAATGCATATCATGCATCATTAAGCGGAGAAACACGCTTATTAACACCGGTAAATAATATGTCGTGTGGTACCTTAGACATTCCACCCAACACCAATCAAGAGACGCCTGATTTTGTCGATACGCCGATTGATTTGGAACAGGATGTGGGTCCTGAGGGGACTATTTCATTTTGGTTTAAATCCAACTCAGGTTGGCAAGATGAACGTGATCGGACATTATTTGATGCCGTACAAATCTCACAAGAAACCACGAAAGACGCCCGTAATAAATATTTTTATTTGATGCTCAAAGAAAATGGTCGGTTACAATTTGGGTATGAAGACTCACAAGATCGTGATATTCGTTACGATTCAAATCCGTTTGATTTTCCAGAGTTTACTTGGGTACATGTCACGATTACCTATAATTATACGAGCAAAATCGTACAGTTATTCTTAAATGGTGTGCAACATACATTCACTATCCGAGCCAGTGATTTTAATCAAAATTGGGAGAGATGGAATGGGATCATGCCTGATTACGGTAATCTAGCCCTAGCCGATAATCGGACTGACTATATCACGGCTTCATCTTCTGCAAATGGACGCTATGATGATATTCGTGTGTATAATTTTGAGCAAAGCGCCGAAGAAATTAAAGCCGATATGGCAAAAGCCGAGCCTTGTGCAGTGCTCTACGGTTACCAAATCGAGCATCCCGATCAAGCACTCACCTGTGATTCAGCCCCTGTGACGGTCAAAGCCTGCAAAAATGAACAATGCAGCGAATTATATGAACACCCAGTTCAAGTTAGCTTATCTCCTTCTCCTAATGGCGATCCTGCTGGACAAGTATATGAGTTTACTGGCGAATTTACTTTTGACTTAGTATCACGCTCACCCGGCACTAAGGATCTAGTCTTTACGCCCATGTACCACGCTAAAGAAGACGAGCTAGTGAATACCTGTGAAAATGGCTGTGCCATCGAATTTGTTAATGCTGGTTTACAAATTTATGCCGATCAGGCACCGCAATTCTCCTCTAACGAGGCGCTACGTCGCCACATCTTTGCTACGGGGCATATCGCTGGGGCTGCAATGAGTCACATCAAAATGCGCGCAGTGCGAGATAATAATGGCGTATGCGAAGCGATAATAGAAGGTACTCAGCCCGTTGAACTTGGCTATGCTTGTCATCAATATGATGCATTAGGGCAAACCGTCAAAGGGTGTAAAGTACCCTTTGGCAATCTGCCATTAAATACCAATGCAACAACGATTAACGCTACCACCAATATGGTCTTTGATGAGGAAGCCCAAACTCATTTTGGTGATTTTGCATTACCTGATGCAACTAACATGAGTCTCAATGCAACACTCAATGTGGATGGTGCCGTGCTGCAATCCAATACATTACAGGTTGAATTTACGCCCAAAGGCATACAACTTAGCCATGATGTGACGCATAATCATGTCGCAGGGACGCCGTTTAATTTTAGTATTATAGGCTACGGCGAAAACAATATTGAACTGCCTAGTTATAATCCTCAGCGCTTAGAAGTGTATGCCAATCGCGTAGCGCCAACCACTGGCACTGCGTTTGGTAACCTCACCTTTGCACAAGACTATATCATCAGTGCCGACCCGAGTTTTAATTTGGTGATCCCAAGTACACCTTTATATGGCTCAGATTTGCGCTTTACCAATGGCCAATATGAGTATGATGGGGCATATTTCTCGGATGCAGGTGTGGTTGAAATATATATGATTGACCGACACACGTATCGCAGTGTGCAATCCAATACGTTGCAATTTGGCCCCTTTATTCCTGCTTATTTCGATGTGCAAACAGTCTATAGCCCGGCATTTACTGATGCCAGCTCAGGGGCGTTTACGTATGTGGGACAACCTTTCTTTTTTGATCTTGGTGTGGAGCCACAAATCGAAGTCACCGCGTTTAATGCGCTCAATCAAATCGTCCCAAATTACGATGGAACGCAATGGCAGCTCAATCCAACAGGTACACAAGTGCAATCTCAGGTGAGCTATATCGATCAATCGAGTTCAGGTCTAAATTTGATGTTAGCGACTACCCCGGCCGATCCGACAGTAAGCGGTATCAGTAATCATGATGGTAAAGGCACAATCACATTAAACAACATTGCATTACAATATGTAAAACCGGCACTTCCGGTTAATGCATTCGATAGCGATGTTGATGTGGTATTAGATGCGGATTTTTTAACCGATACCAATGGAACCTGTTATCAAGTAAATTATCCTAATGGTTGCAGTGCGTTTACCTTTAGTAATGTCACAGGTACTGAGCAACGCTATGGTCGGCTTTATCTAGACAATGCCTTTGGGCCGGAGGATCAATCGCTCTACATCCCCATGTATGCGCAATATTTTATTGGCAATAATTGGACAAAAAACATCGATGATAACAGCACTAACATTAGTATGGCTCAGTCCTTAGGACAGATCACGCTGACGTCATTAGCAGGCAGTGAAAATGATATCACCGCAAGCTATACCGCAATCCAAAGCACTGGTTTCCTAGCTAGTGGTCAATCCGATCCGAACGATTTACGTTTTCCAGCCGCAAATATTAGAGGTGGTTTGCAGGTGACATTATCAGCGCTGGTCGGCTCACCGGCTTGGGCTGAGCACCTTAATTATGATTGGAATGGTGATGGTGTCATTAACGGTTTAGATATGCCTTCAGCAAGCGTCAACTTTGGCTTATTTAGAGGTAATGACCGTAAGATTAATATCCGTGAGGTACTAGAATAATTCAATATACATCAGGCCCCTAGCATAATAATATCCATTTAAAAAATCAGATTGGTGCTACTTTTGCATCCGTCTGATTTTTTTTGTTTGCCTTTTCTAAAAAAAAGTATGCAATATATTGAAACTTACCATAAAATGCCTGTCATAAAGAAGATTCTTATATCAATATTAAAGGCTTGTCATGTTTAAAAAGCTGCGCGGTTTATTTTCAAATGATCTATCTATCGATTTAGGGACAGCCAACACCCTAATTTACGTTAAAGACCAAGGGATCGTATTAAACGAGCCCTCTGTAGTTGCGATTCGAGAAGAACGTGCCGGTGCACCTAAAAGTGTCGCGGCTGTAGGCAGTGATGCCAAAAAAATGCTCGGTCGCACACCCGGTAATATTAAAGCAATTCGTCCAATGAAAGACGGCGTTATTGCCGATTTTAACGTGACCGAAAAAATGCTCCAACATTTTATTAAACAGGTCCATGATAATAATTTCTTACGTCCTTCTCCACGAGTGTTGGTGTGTGTTCCTTGTGGCTCTACACAAGTAGAACGTCGGGCGATTAAAGAATCTGCAGAAGGTGCCGGCGCACGTGATGTGTATCTGATTGATGAACCAATGGCTGCAGCAATCGGTGCCGGTTTACCGGTTTCAGAACCGACCGGTTCAATGGTTGTTGATATTGGTGGTGGTACCACCGAAGTCGCCATTATCTCACTCAACGGTGTAGTGTACTCGTCTTCTGTGCGCATTGGCGGTGATAAATTCGATGAAGCAATTATCAACTATGTTCGGCGTAATTTTGGTTCACTAATTGGTGAAGCAACGGCTGAACGGATCAAACATGAAATTGGTGCTGCTTACCCGGGTGAAGATGTTCGCGAAATCGAAGTACGCGGTCGCAACTTAGCTGAAGGGGTGCCTCGTAGTTTCGTGCTCAACAGTAATGAAATCTTAGAAGCCCTGCAAGAACCATTAACCGGCATTGTCTCAGCCGTCATGGTTGCGTTAGAGCAATCCCCACCAGAACTCGCGTCTGATATCAGTGAGCATGGTATGGTGCTAACCGGTGGTGGTGCGTTGTTAAAAGACCTAGATCGTTTACTAATGGAAGAGACAGGCATTCCAGTCGTTATTGCCGATGACCCACTAACCTGTGTAGCACGCGGTGGTGGTAAAGCGTTTGATTTAATCGATCACCATGGCGGCGATTTATTTAGTCAAGAATAACCAGGTAAAGGCAACGTAAGTTGTCTTTGTTTTAATCATGCAACCGATATTCAAACGAGGACCAAGCTTAGAATCACGCCTATTTTTGGTTGTGATGCTCTCGGTGATCATGCTGATCAGTGATGGGTTGTATGGTGTCTTTAAGCCGGTCCGGACAGTATTGACTAGCTTGGTAGCTCCGGTTCAGTATATTGCTAGTTTGCCTGCGTCTTTTTTAAATGTCAGTACCGACCGGATCGTTTCTCAAGAACAACTCATCGACCAAAACGAACAGCTCATTCTACAAATGATGTCATTGCAAGCGGATAACCAGCGCTTCAAAACGCTATTAGCAGAAAATAGCCAACTCCGTAAGTTACTCGACGCGCCGATCCAAACCTCATTATCCAAAACTGTCGCTGAATTAATGGCGGTAGATAACAACCCCTATTCATTGCAAGTATTGATCAATAAAGGCAGTACTAGCGGTGTGTATGACACCCAACCGGTAATTGATGATCAAGGGGTCGTCGGACAAATCGTGGATGTCGCACAAACCACAGCAAGAGTATTATTGGTCTCTGATCTATCACATGCCATTCCGGTTCGGATTTTACGCAACAACCTACGCTTAATTGCAAATGGCACAGGCAAATTAAACAATTTGACCGTGCGCCATGTGCCCCACAGTGCCGATATTGCTGAAGGTGATATATTGATCACATCCGGATTAGGCAATGTCTTTCCTGAAGGCTATCCCGTAGCCATAATCTCTGAGGTTATCCGTGATGATGGCCAACCCTTTGCAAAAGTGCAAGCAACCCCACTCGCTCGACTAGACAGGCTACGATATTTATTACTCTTAGGTCGCGATGACGCGCCATTGGAGTCGTTAAATGAATAAACGCTATGTAATTTATGTGTCGATTTTTATTGCTTTTGTATTAGAAGTGTTACCGATGCCTATTGGCACCGATATATACCGTCCAGATTGGTTATTGTTAGTTTTGGTCTATTGGAATATCGCTCTACCACAGCGGGTTAACTTAGGTGTTGCCTTTATTTGCGGTATTTTGTTAGACGTATTACTCGGAAATAGCTTGGGTATTAATAGCTTGGGCTTAGTCATCGTTGTGTATATCACATCCATTCACTACCAGCGCTTACGCAATTATTCAGTATGGCAACAGATGGCTGTGCTAGGCTTATTATGTGCGTTGTATAATGTGACTGTATTTTGGTTACATCATTGGCTTACCGATGTCTTGTTCCAATTTACGTATTTTTGGCCAATTGTCACTTCCGTATTCTTATGGCCTTGGTTATTTTGGATGTTACGTAAAATTCGTCGACAGTTGGCCCTAAAATGAACCGCTTACATCATCAGCTACAACCGTTAGTGTTAGCTTCTGCGTCTCCGCGTAGAGTGCAGTTACTTGAACAAATTGGGGTTGAATTTACTCAATCTCCTGCGAACATTGATGAGGCGGTACTGGCGAATGAAACTGCACAGGACTATGTGACCCGTCTTGCGCGAGAAAAATCATTCATTATTGCCTTAGAACGTCCAGGACAGCATGTATTAGGTAGTGATACGACGGTGTATTGCGGCACTAAAATTTTGGGAAAACCTACCGATCTCGATGATTACATGACCATGATGGCGCTATTATCCGGTTCAACGCACCAAGTTATCACCGCAGTCTGCATTGCTCAATTAGGTGCTAGCGGCCTTACATTTAAGGAACAATGCGTACGCTCAGATGTGAGTTTTGTAACACTGAGCGAAGCACAAAAACTAGCGTATTGGGAAACCGGAGAGCCCATAGGTAAAGCCGGTGGATATGCTATTCAAGGCATTGGTGGGCAATTTGTTAGTCAAATCAATGGCAGCTACAGCGCGATCGTAGGATTACCATTACAGCAAACAGTAATGTGTTTACAACAATCAGGAGTGATTAAATAGTGAGTGCTGAGTTATTAATCAACGTAACCCCATCTGAAGCGCGCGTTGCGTTAGTCGAAAATGGTATCTTGCAAGAGATCCACATCGAACGTCATACCAAGCTTGGTATTGTCGGTAATATTTATCGCGGCAAAGTCTCCCGAGTATTACCGGGCATGCAAGCGGCATTTGTCGATATCGGTTTTGATAAAGCGGCATTTTTACATGCCTCAGACATCGCTATTCATAATGAAGTCGTGGACGATGTAAACCCCAATCATATTATCAAAAAAGACATCCGTGAACTGGTGAGAGATGGCCAAGATATCGTCGTTCAGGTTGTTAAAGATCCGATTGGGACCAAAGGTGCACGACTCACAACAGACATTACGATCCCCTCTCGTTATTTGGTATTTATGCCTTCTGTAACGCATGTGGGTGTGTCACAACGCATTGAAGATGAATGCGAGCGTGAACGCCTTAAACAAATCGTGCAGACTTTGTGTGATGACAATGGCGGATTTATCCTACGTACCGCGGCTGAAGGGGTCAACGAGCAAGAACTGTATCAAGATGCATCATTTCTAAAACGGCTCTGGGACATTATTCAATCACGCATGAAAACCAAAGCCTCTAACGTATTGTTTGAAGATTTACCGTTAGCGCGACGTGTTATTCGAGATTTTACCGGTACCGAAATCGAACGGATCCGCATTGACTCTAAGCTTTCTTTTACTGAACTTGTCGAGTTTACCCAAGAATATGTGCCAGAGCTCAATGGCAAGCTTGAATATTACACCGGTGAGCGTCCGATTTTTGATTTGTATGATGTCGAAAATGAAGCCCAGCGAGCATTAAAACGACGAGTTGATCTAAAATCCGGTGGTTATATTATTATCGATCAAACTGAAGCAATGACCACTATCGATATTAACACCGGCGCATTTGTTGGTCATCGCAACCTAGAAGAAACCATTTTTAATACCAACGTAGAAGCGACCCAAGCCATTGCTCGACAACTGCGGTTACGTAATCTTGGTGGTATGATCTTGATTGATTTTATCGACATGGCAGAATCAGAGCATAGACGACGGGTATTACTATCCTTGACCCAAGCGTGCAGTTTAGACCGCGCCAAAACTAACATTCATGGTTTTACCGCACTGGGTTTAATCGAAATGACGCGCAAACGAACCCGTGAAAGCCTTGAACATATTTTGTGTGAAGCGTGTCCGGTCTGTGATGGTCGTGGCAGTATCAAAACCATAGAAACCATTTGTTTTGAAGTCATGCGAGAGATTGTGCGCGTCAATCGAGCTTACGAAGCAGATAAGTTTGTGGTGTATGCATCACCGTCCGTTGCAGAAGCGTTGATGGGAGAAGAGTCGGCATTACTGGCCGAAGTAGAGTTGTTTGTATCCAAGCAAATAAACGTGCAAACTGAACACTTATACAATCAAGACAAATTTGATGTCGTGATGATGTAATGCATGGATAACTAATGAACCGCACTCAACATACTACATGGATCACCAAAAGCTTATCAATATTGTGGCGCAGCGCGACCTTATTGTTAGTTATTTTGGCTGTGTTAATTACTGCGATTCGATTATCCTTACCGCATGTCAATCAAGCCAAAGCGCCAATTGAAGAGTTCTTATCTCAACAACTGAATGCGAATGTTGTGATTGGACAAATAGACGGTTATTGGGAAGGAAACGGCCCTCATTTAACTCTCCATGACGTCATCCTAGATGCTAATCTCAATGTGGATAGTCAAGCACAAGGTATAGAATTTCAACTCGCTAATATCTATGTTGAGCTGGATTTAATTGCCTCGTTACTGCAATGGGCTGTGGTCACTGATAAGTTTGAGTTACAAGGTTTAGCACTGGACGTTAACCCGGCTTTGCTGAGCCAAACACAACCCTCTGACTCTGCTGCGAGTCTGCCTGAACTATTACAAGATTTACTATTAAACAAATTAGAATATTTTTCTATTGTCGATTCAACCGTCACGCTGCAGCAACTGAATACGGCGCAGACGATTGCCATCAAACAACTCTCTTGGTTAAACAATCAAGCAATGCACAAAGGCACTGGAGAGGTATTTTTTAATAATAACCCTGCTCACTCTGCTCATGTTTCCGCACGCTTAATCGGCCGTCCCGATAATTTATCTGGGGTTGTATTTTTAAAAACCAATAAAGTCGCGTTTGGGTCATGGCTAACACCCTATTTGCCTGAGACCATCGAACTTGATCAAAGTGCGGCTTATGCTAACGCTTGGATAAGCATCGATAAAACGCGTATAACCAAAATCCAAGGGCAAATTGAACCAACCCAATTGCGCTGGATAAAAGGCAATGAGCGTTTGCTATCGACCATCGATAACTTGGATTTTATGGCTTTACCTAACGGCGAAGACTGGACCTTTAATGCACAAAACATCCAACTGAGTATTAATGATTCGCGCTTGCACACTCAATTTAGTGGTCAACTGTTTGCAAATGGCGACATCGCTATTCATTCCACCCGTCCATTTGCACTTGATTCATTCCGCGAAGTGGCGGAGTTTGTTGCTCCACCGGCAATGCAAGCATGGCTGCAAGAGGCAGCTCCCACTGCAGCGATGACTCAGTTACAGTGGGCAATAACTCAAACAGCATCAGTGGGTGTCATTCAATTAAGTGATATTCAACTAGCGCAAACACAATACCCAGGGATCAGCCAAGCACACATGTCGATGCATTATCACGATGCGCATACTGACACACCTGCCGCCCTGCATGTGCAAACAACATTGGCGCAGCAAACCCTCAGTGTTGATAAGTTATTAGCTCAAGACATCCCGATTGAATCATTAAATGCTTCAATGTATATGCTCTTAGCGACGGATTTTTGGTCGCTATTACCGAGTCAAATTCAATTAGACAGTGATTTGATCGATGCTACTATTGATCTGGCCTATGACGGTTCAGAAGATCTGCTCGAAGTCAGTGCTACATTGGCGCCACAGACTGTCCAACATGTTGTGCAATTACTACCGACCTCATTAATCGGCAGCAACACCTACCAGTATCTTTCTACGGCGTTAGGGACAGAGCGACAAGCCGGCGTGATTGAAACTGCACGCTTGTTATGGCACGGTTCACCTCAAGGTTTTCCCTTTGAGCGCAATGATGGTATTTTTCAAGCACGTGTTGCCATGCGAAGCGGTGAATTTGCTTTTGCACAATCTTGGCCAGCCTTAACGGAACTGGACCTGGATTTATCTTATAATAACGCGGATCTCTTCTTGTCTGCACCAAGTGGCAAGCTTGATGATATCCATCTATCTGAATTAACCGCCAGTCTGCCAAGTGCTAACACAGTCACTACAACGCAAAATGGGCCAAATCAACCCTACATACCCACTCTAACAATCGATGCAGCAGGGGCTGGCACAGGTTATGCGTTAGCCCAATTGATGGCCAAATCCAGCTTAGCTGATTCGCTAGGTGTATTGTTCAATAACAACCTCATCATTTCGAATGCGCTGAGTGCACAATTGCATTTTGATATTCCACTGGATAGCTCGCCTATTACGACTAGCGGCGAGGTTAATTTACCGAATAACTATATTCATTTTACTGATATTGATTTGGTATTAAGTCAAACCAAAGGCCAAATTCACTTTATCAACGATAATATCAGCGCATCAGGTATCACCGCACAGTTGTTTGACCAGCCCATTACAGCATCATTACAAGCTAATAATGACGCAAATGGCTATGTTACCAACGTGGGGTTGTCTGGACGCTGGGATATGGCCAAACTCGCTGCACTCGCTAATTCTGATTATACCCAGGCGGTGTCTGGAAGTGCGAATTGGACAGGGTCACTCGACTTAGCCTTTGCCCAAGATGACATGAATTATTCATTTTCAGTTGCCTCTGATTTAGTCGGTGTAAATCAATATTTACCGGCACCGTTAAACAAAACAGCGGATGAAATTGTGCCGTTATCGATCGTCATTTCCGGCAATGCCCTAGCATCAGAAGTGAATGCTAGTTTTGGCGATGATGTCCGGTTTGTCGGTGCATTACCGCACAAAGAAAAACAATTTTCACGCGCACATTTGGCACTAGGTCAAAGTGATTTTGAGGGAATGGGCGTTGGGTTTAGTATTTCTGCAGCGCTGCCGACACTGGATGTCACTGCGTGGTATCAAACCTTGGATTTATTGCTCTCAGGAATGAGCCAAAGCGAACACCCCTTATTTGGTACACCTGAACGTATTTTCATGGATATTGAGCAAATGACGTTTGCTAATCAATCCATCAATCGCGTGAATGCGATTGCTAAACAAGCTGATGATAATTGGCAAATCAATCTCAATGCGCAAGAAGCCAGAGCCACAATCAAACTTTTTAATGATTGGCTCGGCAACGGGATTGATATCCAAGCCGATTATATTAATTTTAGTGAATGGAATTCGGCGCCAAATCCCCAAGAGCATACCAGTGATAACCGCTTATTAGCCAATTCATTGCAGCCTCATACACTGCCCCCCATTGCGTTAACCTGTACCCAATGCAGAATTCTTGATAATAATATTGGTGAGATTGTCTTACGCACAAAACCGACTGCCAATGGGATGCGGATTGAACAATTCTCAACCCAAAATGACCACGGTGGTATTACCTTAACCGGAGATTGGCTGCAGCTCGATTCGGGTCTTAGTGAGACCTATGTGGATGGGCAATTGGTTAGTGATGATTTTGGTGCTTTTTTGAAAGAATTTAATTTTACTACGGGGATTAAAGATTCTGAGGCACAATTTGCGTTTGACCTGAATTGGGAAAAGGCCCCGTTTGACTTTGCCTTCACCACCGTCGATGGCAATGTTGATTGGTCATTAAGCGATGGCTATATCACAGAGATCAGTGATAAAGGCTCTCGAATATTCACCTTGTTATCGTTAGATTCATTGGTTCGTAAGCTGAGCTTGGATTTTCGAGATGTGTTTGCCAAAGGGTTTTTCTACGATAAAATCAACGGCACAATGGAAATCCTCAATGGGATCGCATATACCCAAGATACCGTTGTCGATGGCGGTGCTGGTGAAATCGAAATTGCAGGATATACTGATTTAGTCGAGCAAAATTTAAACTATACGGTGTCATTTGCCCCCAACGTTACCGGTAATCTGCCGGCATTAGTGTATTTTATGGTTAACCCACCCACAGCGATTGCCGCACTTGCAGTGAACCAAATGCTAACCTCAGCCAAAGTATTTTCCAACATTAATTACTCGATTAGTGGACAGTTTACTGACCCACAAATCACCGAACTCGATCGAGAAAGTCGTGAGATTATTATTCCTCGACGCACCAATGCACAAGTCATACAGGATGAAGATGTACCTTTGACCGAATTGGACAAAGTACCGATGAACATTCAACCGCCTGTGGACCAATAAATCATGCAACAAGCTATCAACCTAGTCGCCATTCAATTGGTGTCCTCCCCCGATATCGATGCCAATTTTGTGAGTGTTATCGAACAAATCGAATTAGCCGCAAATGACTGGGATACTCATCTTCCTGCTCTCGTTGTGTTACCTGAATGCTTCGCCTATTTTGGTGGTGATGATGCAGGCACTGCTGGCTTATTAGCCACGTCAGTGCAACAAGCGATCTTTGAGCGCCTTAGGGGCTTAGCACGTACTTACCATGTGTGGTTAGTCGCAGGCTCATTACCAACCCCCAGTCCTGTTCCTAGTAAAATGTATGCCAGTGCGTTATGTTTTGATCCGCAAGGTAATCCAATTGGTAAATATAATAAGATCCACTTGTTTGATGTCGATATTAATGACAATACTCAATCTTATCGAGAGTCTGCAACGACACTTGCTGGAGACGAAGTGCTTGTTTTAGAAACCGAGTTTGGGCGGGTGGGCGTATGTATATGTTATGATCTTCGGTTTTCTGAATTATTTAATGCTATGGTACGTGAACAAGCGATTGACTATCTAGTTGTCCCTGCGGCCTTCACACAAGCTACCGGCGAAGCTCACTGGCACACATTGCTCGCGGCGCGCGCCATTGAGTATCAGTGTTATGTTATTGCAGCAAATCAAGGTGGGACGCATTTAAATGGCCGACAAACCTATGGTAATTCAGCGATTTATTCACCATGGGGCGTATTATTAGATGTCATTGAATATCAAGCAGGATTTGTTATTGCAAAATCCGATCCTACGCTCCAGCAGCACATTCAACGCACGATAAACGTGCAACAGCAGCGCAAATTATTTTAGGAGAAAGTGTGACTTCATCAGTCCAAGCTAATTTACTCGATGCATCTGATGTATCCATTGCCCAGGTTAACGATACATTGGGCTTACTCAGTGCGCATGATATTCATTTTGCGGATTTATTTTTTCAATCATCACAACATGAAACATGGGTACTTGAAGACGGTATTATCAAAAACGGTAGCTACAATATTGAACGAGGCGTTGGTGTGCGCGCCATTAGCGGTGAAAAAACCGGATTTGCGTACTCTGATGATATCAACGTGCAAGCGTTACATGACGCTGCAAAAGCGGCTCGAACCATAGCCCCCAGTGTTAATGTTAGCCACAAAACAACCCCGTTTAATGTGCTTCAGGCAGATGCCAAATACATGAGCGATAATCCGTTGTTAGCAATGCAAGATGCTGAAAAAATAGCATTACTTAAAGCCACTGACCGATATATTCGCGCGCAAGCGGCAAATGCTTCACAGGTCAGTGTCAGCTTAACAGGTGTGTATGAAGAGATCTTAGTTGCCGCGACAGACGGCACATTTTGTACTGATCGCCGACCACTCATCCGCCTTAATTGCTCAGTCTTACTTGAAGAGGGCGAACGTAGAGAGCGAGGTGGTTCTGGTGCTGGCGGGCGCTATGCATATGATTATTTTTTATCTGATGACAACGGCAAGCCTTTTTATGAACGTCTGGCTGATGAAGCATTACATATGGCACGCATTAATTTGCAAGCGATTGCTGCCCCTGCTGGCAATATGCCGGTTGTGCTTGGTGCAGGCTGGCCAGGCGTGTTACTGCATGAGGCAGTCGGGCATGGTTTGGAAGGTGACTTTAACCGTAAAGGCGCATCCACATTTTCAGGCAAAATCGGTCAGCAAGTGGCTGCAACAGGGGTCACTGTTGTAGATGATGGCACGATGCCTGATCGTCGTGGCTCGATGAGTATCGATGACGAAGGAACGCCATCACAATACAATGTGTTAATTGAAGATGGGATCTTGCGAGGTTATATGCAAGATAAACACAACGCATCGTTAATGGGGGTTGACCCTACTGGTAATGGACGACGAGAATCGTATGCCCATTTACCTATGCCGCGTATGACAAATACCTATATGTTAGGGGGCGAACATAGCCAAGCTGATATTATCAGCACGATTAAACAAGGCGTATTTGCACCCAACTTTGGTGGCGGACAAGTTGATATCACGTCAGGTAAATTTGTCTTTTCGACGTCAGAAGCGTATTTGATCGAAAATGGTAAAATCACGACTCCCATTAAAGGCGCAACACTAATTGGGAATGGCCCTGATGTCATGGGTAAGATATCCATGATTGGGAATGATTTAGCCCTGGATAAAGGGGTGGGTGTATGCGGTAAAGACGGGCAGAGTGTGCCGGTTGGGGTCGGTCAACCTACCCTAAAGGTAGACGAAATCACCGTGGGTGGCACGCAATAACGCAGTGCCACGACACAGTCTAAAAGTGGAATAAGTAATGGGCTATTTTGCGACCATAAACTCTTTTAGATACTGAAAAATTTCACGTGATGCTTTGGGTGGTTTCGCTTGTTCAGCTTGTTTGTTAGCTTGTCTGATCAATTGACGTAAACGTTGACGGTCCATATCAGGATGCTTGGCTAACAATGTTTGAATGGCATCATCGCCTCCTTTGATCAAGTCATCACGTACTTGTTCAAGGGCATGGAATGCTTGATTAGATTGGCGTTGTTTGGCATTTAGTAATGCAATAGCCTCGCCAATTGGTTCTGGATCGCCTTGGCGGATAAGCTTAGCGACTAATTGCAGTTGACGACGATAGCCTTCTTTTTTCTTGTCGATCCGTTGTGCTAGTTTGACTGCATCGGCTAAATCTTCGCTCATAGGAATGGTTTTTAGTGCCGCTGCCGTTAAGCCAACTAAGGTACGACCCATAGCATGTAGCGCATCAGCTTGTTGTTTTAACTGAGTTTTGCTGACCCAACCATCATCTTCATCAGGGACGGGCGTAAATTCTTCATGTGACATAACAATTAACTTTTTATTTTGAATATGGTTCTAGTATAACAACGGAACCCTAAACTTGGATAGCGAAACTCACAATATGCAAACCAAACAGCAATTAGAAGATATCAAACAGGTCGTTAGTGACGTATTACACATGGCCAAAACCCAAGGGGCAACCCAAGCTGAAGCGAGCATGTCCAAAGTACAAGGCATCGCTGTCTCAGCGCGCATGCAAGAGGTCGAAAACATTGAGTTTACCAATGATGGCGGCTTAGGGATCTCCGTTTATGTCGGTAAACACAAAGGTTCGGCTTCTACATCTGATTTATCCAAAGCTGCATTGGCATTAACCGTACAAAAAGCCATCGAGATAGCCAAACATACCGAAGAAGACGATTGTAATGGCCTTGCTGACGAAGCTTTAATGGCAACACACATCCCTGATTGTGATTTATACCATCCGATTGCGTTAGATACTGAACAAGGTTTAGCACTTGCACTTGCTGCTGAGGCTGCGGCATTGGATTATGATGCGAAGATCACCAATTCAGACGGCGCCAGCTACAATGCAAACATAGGCTGTCGAGTGTATGGTAATAGTCATGGCTTAATTGCTGGATTTCCTAGTACTCGCTACAACTTGAGTTGTGTTGTGCTAAGCCAATCTGATGATGATATGCAACGAGACTATGCCTATAGCGTATCACGCTTAAGTGATCACATAACCGATCCAGCATCTATCGGCAAAGAGGCTGCATACAATGCCATCTCACGCTTAGATGCGCATAAGATTAGCACAGGTAAATTTCCTGTCGTATTTGATCGTCAAGTGGCTGCAAGCTTATTCGGTCATTTAGTCGGTGCTATCAGTGGTGGCAGTTTGTTTCGCAAATCATCTTTTTTACTTGATTCAATCGGTACCCAAATTCTACCAGAATGGTTAAGTATTGATGAGCGCCCACACGTTAAACAAGCATTGGCAAGCTCACCGTTTGATAACGAAGGAGCTCGCACACAGGATATGCAAATCGTTTCTGGCGGGATATTACAGCATTATTTATTAACCAGTTATTCCGCACGTAAAATGGGCTTAACCAGCAACGGTCATGCCGGTGGGATCCATAACATGTATATCTCTAGTAATACCCCAGACCAAGCCACCTTGTTAAAGCAAATGGGTACAGGCCTTCTGGTCACTGAACTGATGGGCCAAGGGGTCAATGGCGTAACGGGCGATTATTCTCGAGGTGCCGCGGGTTTTTGGGTAGAAAATGGGGTCATTCAGTACCCGGTGCACGAAATCACAATAGCCGGCAACCTCAAGGACATGTTGATGAACATTACGGCTATTGCAGCAGATATTGAAACTCGTGGCAGTATTCAGAGCGGTTCGGTACTGATCAGCGAAATGCAGATCGCCGGTAACTAATCCGGCGTTTGAGTCTCATCCGCGCTTTTAGTGTGACCAGTGCGAAGAGAGTGATGCGTAAGATACACATCAAATCGGTGTTTTTTACCTTTAATTTGCATCGTTGGTGTGTGGTCTTGCAAAAATGGCGCATAGTTAGGGCGTTTAACGACGACGCGTTGTTGCGCCAATGACAATGCCGGTGTGAGTAAATCATCGGCATCTAAATCCGAGCCAATCAATGTTTGAAACATCTTCATGGGTTTTTTGACCGCTGCGGATTTTTTCTTATGGGGAAACATCGGATCCAAATACACAATATCCACGTTAGTGTCTTGCTCAGCGACTCGTTGTTGTAATTGTTCTCTGGCGTCACCTGAGGCTAATCTCATCCTAGCGACAATCTCAGCGCAGTTAGGCTCTTTACCACCGCGTATCAAACCATCATGCAATAATGCGCTAACAATCGCTGTGCGCTCCATCATAGTCACATTCGCACCCACAGACGCCATGATAAAACTATCGGTGCCCAGTCCGGCTGTCGCATCAATGACATTTAACTGGGCATTTTTTTTGATACCGATGGCTTTTGCAATGGCTTCATTCTTACCGCCTCCCTTATCTTTACGATAGATGAGCGCGTCTGCTGCAAAATCAACTCGTAGCGGCAGTAACTTTGGATCACTGATATCCACCAGACCCACTCCACCCTCATCACTGATTAATGCATATTGACCAACGCGTTGTCGAGTTTGTTCGGTGTACAGTTGGCGCTGTTGAGGTAGACTTGCAAAGTCTAGTTGGTAAGTACTCGCAAGCTCTTTCAGGTAGGTAATATCAGCAAGAATATTATCAAACTTAATGATGCTAGGCATTGGTATATTGCTCCTTTGCACCTAACCAACGATTGATCATTGCTTGTGCATTTGCCGGATAATGGGCATATAAATGAGCCGATAACTGTTGTACTTGGTCAAGCAAATGGCCATCGCGAATTAAATCTGCGATTTTAAGATCGGCAATACCTGTTTGTTTCGTCCCGAGTATTTCCCCTGGTCCACGAATTTCTAAGTCCATTTGTGCGATATAAAAACCATCGTTTGACTCACGTAATACACCCAAACGCTTTGTTGCGGTTTTGGACAACGTCCCGTCATACATTAAGACGCAGTGGCTTTCAACTGAACCCCGTCCCACTCGACCGCGTAATTGGTGTAGTTGCGCCAGTCCAAGTCGCTCTGGATTTTCGATAATCATCAAACTGGCGTTCGGGACATCTACCCCAACTTCTATTACTGTTGTTGCGACCAATACATCTAATTCGGCGGCTTTAAATTGTGCCATTATTGCTTGTTTTTCTGCAGGTTTCATTCGTCCATGTACTAAGCCAACTCGCACATCAGGCAAGGCGGTAGAGAGTGCAACATGTGTGTCTTCTGCCGCTTGGCTTTGTAAGGTTTCAGATTCTTCAATCAACGTGCACACCCAGTAGACTTGACGTTTATCAACTGTGACTGATTGCTGTACTCGCGCGATAATCTGATCGCGCCGAGCACTGGGTAAGACAATCGTTTGTACAGGGGTTCTACCAGGAGGTAACTCATCAATCACGGATGTATTCAAATCAGCATACGCTGTCATTGCTAATGTTCTAGGTATGGGCGTCGCTGTCATTACTAGTTGGTGCGGATAACGGCCTTGTTGCTCGCCTTTTTCGCGTAATGTTAAACGCTGATGTACACCAAATCGATGCTGTTCATCAATAATGACTAAAGCAAGTTTTTTGTACTGGACTTTTTCTTGAAAAACCGCATGTGTACCCACTAATAAATTAATCTCTCCTGACGCTAGCGCAGTCAGTACTTGCTCCCGTGCTTTGCCCTTTAATTTGCCAGCTAACCAGCCTACATGAATACCTATACTGCCAAACCAACTAGCAAAGTTTTGTGCATGTTGTTCTGCTAATAGCTCCGTTGGTGCCATCAAGACCACTTGATAGCCAGCTGCAATGGCATCGAGGGCGGCTAATGCGGCCACTAGTGTTTTGCCTGATCCGACATCCCCCTGTACTAGACGCATCATCGGAAAAGGTTGTTGTAAGTCATGTTGAATTTCACGAACGACCCGACTCTGTGCATTAGTCGGACTAAAAGGAAGAGTTGCCAAAAATGCGGCATGTAAATCAGCCGCCGGTGCCAGAGCAAAACCTGGCTGTAATTCATTATTAGCACGCATCTTGAGCACACTGAGCTGATGAGCCATTAGCTCCTCAAGGATCAAGCGCTGCTGTGCCGGGTGTTTGCCTTCGGTAAATAACGCCACAGCGACATCGGGAGGCGGGCGGTGTACGATGTGCAATGCAGCATGTAATGTGAGTTGTTGATCATACATTCCCGCAGGCATTAACTCTGCTAATGCGCCGCTATCCAAAGCAAGTAACGCTTGTTCCGTCAGTTTGCGCAACGTAATTTGCTTGACCCCTTCCGTGGTCGGATAGACTGGAGTAAGGCTTTCAGCCACAGCTAGCTGAGTGTCGTTAGTGATTACTTTATACTCTGGGTGAACGCATTCTAGGGCATGCTTACCACGTCGAAATTCGCCAAAAGCGCGGATCCGAGTACCGGGTGTTAATTGCGCCTTTTGCGCCGCAGAAAAATAGAAAAACCGCAAGACCATGATCCCCGACTCATCTTTAACTTTGATAACTAATGCCCTGCGTCGACCAAACACAATGTCACTTTGGATGACTTCACCTTCAATCGTCGCATGTAAACCATGATACAAATCAACAACATGATAAATTTGTGTTCGATCTTCATAACGATGGGGCAAATGAAACAAGACATCTTGAACTGTTCGCAATCCAAAATTAATCAGTTTTTCAGCGACCTTGGGGCCAACACCTTTTAATGCAGTGATAGGTTGGTGACCTAATGGGAGTGCAGATTGACTCATTGAAATACTCGTTTAACCAGCAACTGCATATTAACCTTTGCCTCGAAGTTGTTGCCACCAATGCGCATCTGCGTCTATTTCGCCGTGTTGATTGATATGCGGATAAGGTAATTCTTTGCCTTGCCACTGCTGGTATATTTTGGGATAGCCTCGGCTAAACAGCAGACGTTGGTACTCACTTTCAGATAATGTTGAATGTGTGTACAAACCCGCTAGCTCGCGTTGACGTTGAGCTTCATACAAAATCACAGCGGCAGCCACAGATACATTCAGCGATTGAGCCATTCCTAGCATCGGGATCATGATCGCTTGATCGGCTAATGCAATGGCGCTATCTGTTGCTCCGTGTTTTTCTTGCCCCATGATTATCGCAGTTGGGCGGGTATAATCCACTTGACGAAAATCCACTGCCTCATCGGACAAATGCGTGACTAATACTTGCATGTCTTGCTGTTTGACTTGCGCCACCGCATCCGTAATAGTCGCGTGGGTTTGCATACCGACCCAAGCTTGAGCGCCTTTTGCCGTAACCGTGCGCACTTCATCTTGCTTATGCCAAACAGCATGCACCTGGTGGATCCCAACCGAATCACAGGTGCGCATTACCGCTGAAACATTATAGGGCTTGTTCACTTCTTCTAACAAAATCGTCAGATCCAGTTGTCGAAAATGTAACTTTTCTCGGATCCGTTGGTGACGCTCAGGAGACATAATGTTACTCAGGAAGTTGCATCACACCATCAATTTCTATCTGTGCACCTTTGGGTAAGGCTGACACTTGGACTGCTGCACGCGCTGGGTATGGTGTCTTAAAATACTGCGCCATGATCTCATTAACGCTGGCAAAATGCCCTAGGTCAATCAAAAATATATTGACTTTAACCATATCATTAATGTCACCACCACCGGCTTCACATACCGCACATAAATTTTTAAAGACTTGATGGGCTTGCTCAGCAAAATCTTCACTGATCATCGTCATGGTGCTAGGAACCAAGGGGATCTGGCCAGATAAATATACCGTACTGCCCGCTTTGATAGCTTGATTATAAGTGCCAATTGCAGCAGGTGCTGCATCAGTATGAATCACGGATTTAGTCATAATAATTCCTAACGTATTAAATTAAGTGTGTTTGTTTTGGCTATGCCGAGATACTTTGCGCACCTCAGCAATCGTGCGGATCTTTCGCATAATATCCGCAAAGTGAACTCGGTTATGTGTTGTTATTTCTAGATGCACAAAATACACATTACTTTCTTTTTCGTCTGTGACCAAATTAATGATGTTTGAATCACACGCGGTGATAGCGTTGGTCAATTTTGCTAATGTGCCTTGGTGATTGATCAGTTCAACTCGAACCGACGCTTTAAACTCGCCAGTGACATTCTCATCCCATTCCATCGGCAATACCCGTTGCGGTTCTTCTTTGGAAAGTTTACGTATATTGGTACAGCCATGCTGATGGATCATCATGCCTTTACCTGGATTAAGAATAGCGACGATTTCGTCTTCAGGAATAGGGTAACAACAACGCGAATAATGCATCAATAAGCCTTCAGTCCCTTTAATCGCCACCTTGCCTTTCTTGATATCTGATAATGAATCGGTATCACCACCAATCAAACGGCGAGCAACGATGGCACTAAGCTCATTGCCAAGGCCGATGTCTTCGAGCAACGCATCAAAGGTTTTGTGCTTCGTTTCTTGGACTATTCGGTCGATATCTGCTTGGGCAATATCATCTAGGTTAGTGTGTCCTAACGCATGTCGTAATAACCGAGTGCCCATGCCCAGCGCATCTTCAGTCTGCTGCTTACGCAAGTATTGACGAATGCTAGAGCGTGCGCGAGCACTCACTACAAAATTAAGCCAATTGGCATTCGGTTTAGCACGTGGAGAGGTAATAATTTGCACGGTTTGACCGTTTTCTAACGGCTCGGATAGTGAGTAATTACGGCGGTCAACACGCGCTCCAACACAGCTATTGCCCACACCAGAATGTACCGCATACGCAAAATCAACCGCACAAGCACCCATCGGTAATTCGATAATGGTTCCTTTGGGCGTAAATACATAAATTTCATCTGGAAACAGATCCGATTTGACGTTTTCTATAAACTCAAAAGACGAACTGGCACTTTGCTGTAACTCGAGCAATGACTGCATCCATTTTCTCGCTTTGAGTTGTGAAGAAGTATCTCTGTCCTTGGGCGATTTGTACATCCAATGCGCTGCAACCCCTTTATCTGCCATGATATCCATTTCTTTGGTACGAATTTGGATCTCAACAGGAATACCATGAGGGCCAATCAATGAGGTATGTAAAGATTGATAACCATTAGTGCGAGGGATCGCGATGTAATCTTTAAAACGGGTTTCGATGGGTTTATATAGCCCGTGCATTGCCCCTAATGCGCGATAGCATTCATCTATGCTATTAAAGACCAATCTAAAAGCATAAATATCCATGACTTCATTAAACATTAATTCTTTGTTTTGCATCTTGCGATAGATGGAATACAAGTGTTTTTCGCGACCTGATAAGCCCGCTTCCAGCCCGTGCTCTCCTAAACGAGCACTGATTTCATTAAACACACTGTCGATGATTTCTTTTCGATTGCCGCGCGCTTGTTTGACAGCACTCTTTAACGCACGATGACGCATGGGGTACATCGCAGCGAAACCTAAGTTCTCCAATTCATTCTTCATGTCATGGATACCGAGACGATGGGCAATCGGAGCGTAAATTTCAAGAGTTTCGGTTGCAATACGGCGACGTTTATCTGGGCGTAATGCGCCCAATGTCCGCATATTATGGGTTCTGTCAGCAAGTTTGATTAAGATAACTCGAATGTCTTGTACCATCGCCATCATCATTTTACGAAAGTTTTCTACTTGCGCTTCTTCTTTGTTTGAAAAACGAATTTTGTCGAGCTTAGATACACCTTCAACAAGTTCGGCAACGACATTACCAAAACTATCTGCGAGGTCTTGTTGGGAAAAATGCGTGTCTTCAATGACATCATGCAATAGTGCCGCCATGATCGTTTCATGATCAAAATGCATATCTGCTAAGATTGTTGCCACTGCGACGGGGTGTGTAATGTAAGGGTCACCGCTTGAACGCATTTGCCCTTCATGTGCTTCTCGGGCAAGCACAAATGCAGATTGAACCAACAGGACTTGGTCTTCTGGTAGGTAAGCAGTAACTTTTGTTTTTAGGCCTTCAAATAAGTACACGTCGCATCACAAGTCGTTGGTTTAAAACATATATTAGAATACGTTGAAATGACTTGTGATGCTAGTTGTTTGGGGCTATTCGCTTAGAATATTTGCAACCGATGCAAACTCAGCTTGGTCAGCTCGGTGTTGATCAGCGATTTCTGCCGCTTCAAGTGAATCAGCAGTCACAAATTGTTGTTCAATTTCACGCAGAGCAACAACCGTGGGCTTATCGTTGCCCATATCTACAAACGAGTCTTTGCCTCCAGTCGCGATTTGACGAGCACGCTTTGCAGCGACCAATACTAAATCAAAACGGTTACCAATTTGTTCAACAGCGTCTTCTACAGTTACGCGAGCCATGACGTTCTCCGAAAGTAAGGGTATATTTCCAAAAATGGGCGCAGATTGTACATCAATTACCCAACAAGTGATACTAATAATTCATATAAGCTAATGTTACTGCTGTAATTGCTTAATTAAATCACCATGACGATTGATTTGATGCGCTAAGGTTTGGCGTTGTGCCACGACAATGGCATAAAACGCTGCCAGCGTTTGCGCAAAATCATCATTAATCAACAGATAATCAAACTCACCAGCATGGGACATCTCCGCTTTTGCCGATGCCATGCGTTTGTTGATCGTATCGGCAGAGTCCTGCCCTCGTCCAATCAAACGTTGCTCTAATTCAGTGACACTCGGGGGTAAGATAAACACCAACTGAGCCAATGGGTAATATTCTTTAACTTGTCTAGCACCTTGCCAATCAATATCTAAAAAGACATCGATGCCTTGTTCTAACGTGTTTTCGATCGCAACACGGGAAGTACCATAATAATGCTCAAACACATTAGCATGTTCAAAAAATGCGCCTTGCTCAATCATTGTTGCAAATTCTGCATGCGACACAAAATGATAATGTTCACCATCAACTTCACCCGGACGAGGAGCACGAGTGGTATGTGATACTGAGACTTGTAAAGGTTGTGAGTCAGAACTATGCGTCGATAATAAGGCTTTGATGAGACTGGATTTACCGGCACCAGAGGGCGCTGATACGACAAATAAATGACCTAAGTGAGATGCAGCGGATAAATTATCATCGGCCATCGCAAAATTTCCTCGTTCTATTGGATTGCTCTAGGCAAACAATGGTAGCATAAAGGAATCAAGATTTGTTATTGCAAAGCACAATATAAAGGTAGACTTTTAATGAGCACAAACATCACCGAAACCCAATATCATCAGTTAGTCGATGACTTATTACTGCTAATCGAGGAAACCCTTGATGAATTTCCGGTTGATATCGATACCGAAAGCGCTGAAGGGATCTTAACCTTAACCTTTGAAAATGGTTCCAAAATGGTCTTAAACAAACAAGAACCATTACTCCAGTTATGGGTAGCGACTAAGTTCAATGGTCACCACTTTAACTATCACGATGGTGTGTGGACAGATCAACGTGGCGCTGGTGAATTTTGGGCATTCTTGGATGAAGCAATGACAGTTCAAGCCGAACAACCCATTAAATTAGGGATCCAGTAAGCAATGAGTGAATTAATCCCTAGTGTGGTCGTGGACGCCAAAACCACCCACCGAGCAACGGTAATATGGCTACATGGGTTAGGCGATTCAGGTAACGGTTTTGCTCCCATTGTACCGGCGCTAAATATACCAGATGCCTTAGGCATTAAGTTTATTTTTCCACATGCTCCTTTACGTGCCGTCACCGTGAATAATGGGATGCAGATGCCTGCATGGTATGACATTAAGAGTATGGATTTTAATTCACGCGCCGATATGCCCGGTGTACTTGAGTCAAGTGCCCAGATTAAAGCATTAATCGAAGCCGAAAATGCTGCTGGTATTGCCACTAGAAATATCGTCTTAGCGGGTTTTTCACAAGGTGGCGTCATCGCTTATCACCTTGGCTTGCGATACCCTGAAGCATTAGCTGGGATCATGTGTCTTTCTACCTATATGGCAGAGCCTGAGACATTAGCAGAACAGCATACTCAAATGTCGCGTATCGTGCCTTTATTTGTTGCCCACGGCAGCCAAGATGACGTAGTGCCGGTGACTATGGGTAAGGCCGCTTATGCACGAGTGAACGAGCTTGGCTATAACGCACAGTGGCGCGAATACCCAATGCAACACAACGTGTGTCCAGAAGAAGTGGCACATATTAGTCAATGGTTACAAAAAGTATTAGCCCCATGAACACATCTATTACCCACGTCAATATCGCTACACGCAAAAGCCAATTAGCCTTGTGGCAAGCTGAGTATGTTAAAGCACAATTGCTTGTGCATTATCCTGACTTAATCGTGAATTTGGTGCCCATGAGTACCAAAGGCGATCGCATATTGGATACCCCACTCGCTAAAGTCGGTGGCAAAGGGTTATTTATCAAAGAACTCGAAGTCGCTATGCAAGATGGTTTAGCTGATATAGCAGTGCATTCAATGAAAGATGTGCCTGTGGAATTTCCAGAGGGATTTGGTTTACACGTGATATGCCCTCGCGAAAACCCATTTGACGCGTTTGTTTCTAACCAATATGCTTCCGTAGATGAGCTACCAATTGCTTCGGTAGTGGGTACTAGCTCACTGCGCCGCCAAGCATTAATCAGATCACGTCGACCTGATTTGGTGATCAAGGATCTGCGCGGCAACGTTAACACTCGATTAGCTAAATTAGACGCCGGTGAATATGATGCGATTATTCTGGCATGTGCCGGCCTAATTCGCTTAGACATGGCCGATCGTATTCGTGCTGAGATCTCACCAGAGATTAGCCTACCAGCCGTTGGTCAAGGTGCTGTTGGCATCGAATGCCGTAACGATAACCCTGAACTAATCGCGTTATTACAATGCCTCGCATGCCCTGAAACCAGCATTAGAGTGCTCGCAGAGCGTAGTATGAATGCGACTTTACAAGGCGGCTGTCAGGTACCTATTGGCAGTTATGCAACACTGACAACAACATCTGCAGATAAACGTGAATTAACCCTGAAGGGATTAGTTGCATCGGTTGATGGCAAGCAATTATTAGAAGCACAGGCTAGCGTCATATTACCTGTCACATCAAACCAAGATATCGCTGCAAACTTGACGACGCATATCCAATTAGCCAACGCATTAGGCGAACAAATTGCTGATGCATTATTAGCTCAAGGTGCCGGTGAAATTTTGGCAGCAGTCACTATCGCAGAATAAAGGACAAGCACAATGGCTAGGAAATGGAAGGAACAACGCAGATGTGGATAGTATTGCGTCCTGAACATAAAATCCATCTTAGCCAGGCTGCGTTTGCTCAAGCCAATATCGATGCAGTAGGACTCGCATTACAAAGTATTCTGCCGAGCGATAATGTTGGTGAGCTAGTCCAACAAATGGGTTTTGAACAGTGTGATCGGATTATTTTCACCAGTAAAATTGCGGCACAGCTGTCTTTGCCATTTATCCCCGATTTACCTAGTAGTACGTATATTTATGGCGTTGGTAAAACCACCTTTCAGACCTTAGCCCAATGGACACAACAGTATCCTTTCTGGTGTAATAACCATCAATTGATGATGCCCCAGGTTGACCAGCAAACCAGTGAAGGCCTATTGCAATTGCCTTCGATGCAATCGGTAAGCGGTAAGTCAGTCATTATTGTTAAAGGTCATGGTGGCCGTAATGCGCTCGCTCAGCAACTTGGTTCGCGCGGAGCCGATGTCCAAGAGTGCTGTGTGTATTCACGCACGCAATTATCGTCCCCGATCGCTTCACAACCTTGGGAATTGGCCGATATAACAGGAATGATAGTAACCAGTCACGAACAATTACAATTAGCCTTTGATGTTTATCCACATTTTTGGTTATCTAGTCTAAAATGGATAATGGCAAGCCAACGTATTGCAGATTATGCAAGCACGTTAGGTATCCACAATATTACAATTGCACAAGGTGCGGATGACGCAGCGCTGATACACAGCGTACAACACTTAATGGAGTAAAGCATGGCAGCAGATGCGACGGATAAAGCAGACGATATCATTGAAGCAACAGTGGTTGAGACATCCTCAGAAGAGGCAACCACCACTGAAGGGCCGTCTTCAAACAATGTTCAAGATTCAGCGGGTGCGAGCCACACAGTGAATGATCACAAGCATAAAGGGCTATGGTTTTTTACCATCATTAACTTTTTGTTTATCTGTGCCGTGATCGCTGCCGGTTATTGGTATTGGCTGCAACAGCAGCAAGCCTCGACAACGCCTAACCCCGCAATCAGTGCTTTAGAGACATCGTTAAGTCAAGTGTCGACCCAGCTCAATTCGGTATCAGATCAGCTGCAAGCAAATGCGACATTAACCAATGATCAGCAAACTTTGTTGTTAGCACTCTCTGAAAGTAACGCCAAACAAATACTGTCACTCAATGACGTTGAGCAACAACAACAGCTCAACACACTAAAAACCGAAGGATTAGCAGGGCGTATCGCAGATGTAACTGGTCGACGCCCATCTGACTGGTTGTTAGCGGAAGCCGATTATTTAGTCAAACTAGCGGGCAAAAAACTTTGGTTAGAAGAGGATGTTAAAAGTGCCATCATGTTACTTAAATCCGCAGACCTGCGTATCAGTGATCTCTCTGATGCCTCATTACTGCCGGTGAGAGCGTTGTTGGCTCAAGATATTCAAACACTGCAACAAATTAATCTTGTCGAAACCGAATCGATCGCACTGTCTATTTCAGCATTAATCGCACAGGTCGCTGCCTTACCGCTTGATACCATGAAGCTTCCAGAAATCGACGCTCCGCAAACCAAAGCAGCTGTCAGCGATGATATCAACGATTGGCAAGCAAATCTTAAAGCAAGCTGGGATGCCATCGTCACTGACTTTGTCACTGTCGAAAAACGCACCGCCGCAGTAATGCCATTTATGTCTGGTAAGCAACAATGGCTTGCACGTGAGCAATTAAAATTTGCACTACTCAATGCCCAACAAGCTATCATGCAACATCAAAGCAGCTTATATCAACAAGCAATTGCGCAAAGCATCGATATCGTTAATGCCCATTATCAACTGGATAATACAGGGGTTGAAGCCTATATTGTTTCGTTACGAGACTTATTAGCGGTAGATACAGATCAAGTGCTTCCAGCACAATTAGATGCACAACAACCATTAAGTGAAATTATTGAACAGCGTATCCAAACTCTCTTCGCTGGAGGTCGCTAATCATGATCAGAATAATACTGTTGTTAGTTTTTTTGGTCATTGGGTTATTTGCAGGACCTAGTTTAGTTGGCGAAAAAGGCTACGTGTTAATCGCCCTAAAACATACCACCATAGAGATGAGTGTGGTGAGTTTGGGTGTTATGGTGTTTTTTGCGGTGATTGGATTTTTGATCATCGAATGGATTATTAAGCGTGTGGTTGGCGCTATAACCGGTTCAAGACATTGGTTAGGAGGCTGGGGTGAGCGTCGTCGTCAGCGTTTCTTTACCAGCGGTATGCAAGCACTTGCAGAGGGAGACTTAGGTGCTGCTCGCAAGTCATTAGGCAAAATCGCAAACGCTAACTTTGATGGGCTAAATTTATTAGCGTTAGCTGATGTAGAGGCTAAACAAGGTAATACCGAACAAGCTTTAGGGTATTGGCAGCAAGCTGCAGCAGTCCCTGGCAGTGAACTTGCTGCAAAGCTTAACATGGCTCGTTTTGAAATTGGCCAACAGCATGGCGCTGAAGCGCTAACCATCATCGAAAGTTTAACGCATGCACAGCAACAAAAACCGAATGTAATTGAAGTCTGGGCAGGTGCATTAGCGGCGACAGATCAATGGCATACACTCCGTGAAAAACTCGACAGTGGTTGGAAAAAACCACTAGGTGATCGCTACGCACATTGGTCTGGCATGGCATCTCAAGGAGATTTTGCAGAGATTGCAAATAAAGAAGGGGCTAACGAGCTAATACAAGAATGGCAAAAATTACCCCGCGGACAGAAAAAAGATCTAACTCACCAACAAGCATACATTGCACAGTTGATCGCCCAAGGGATGCATCAAGAAGCTGAAAAAGCCTTGGTCAGCACCCAGAAGTCAGGTCCACAACCGGCATTGTTAACTTTGTTTAAGTCACTGCAATTACCTCAACCTACTGCGAGTATTAAATTACTAGAAAAGTGGATCAAAAAAGACAGTGAAAACGGCGAATTATACTCTGTGCTGGCGCATTTGGCATTTCATTCAGGCGATCACATTCTTGCCGAAAAAGCGGTTAATCAGGCATTAGAGCATCGCCAACAACAAGATGACATTTTGTTACTAGCCGAGATCAAAGCACAGCAACAACAACCGGATGAAGCATTAGCATTGTATAAACAAGGCGTGAGTGCAAAGTAAGTTATAAGCGAGATTCAATCAGGGCTAATGCATCAATCAACACGTCAGATACCAAAGTTTGAGCAGTGTTTGCATCGCCTTGTTTGATAGCTTCAAATACTTTAAGGTGAAAAGTCACATCCGTATTAGAGACGCCTTTAACGTTATTGGTATAGCGGATGCTCACGCGCAGGGCGGCATTGACAAACTGTGTCAATTGAATAAAAAATCGATTACCACTGGCCACTAAAATCATATTCAAAAAATTAATATGTGCATCCAGTTCATCTTCCAAACCGGCTTGTGATTGTGCAATACGATGTAATGCATCTTCAATATGATTGATTTGTTCAGGAGTGGCATTTTGTGCGGCTAATTTTGCGGCCAACGGCTCAATACCAAAGCGCACTTGAGTAAACTCTTTTAATAAATGTAAGGATGGTTTGCTTTTTAAAATCCAACCCAATACATCCGTGTCAAACAAGTTCCACTGTGACTCAGGGTTGACGGTGATCCCCTGCTTAGGTCTTGATGATATTAACCCCTTTGCTGATAACATTTTGACCGCTTCACGCGTAGCACTTCTGCTAATCTCATATTGCACACACAGTACAGCTTCAGAAGGCATGCCTTTACCAATTGGGTATTCACCTTTAACGATGGCCTCCCCGAGGGTATGAGTCAACTGTTGTGTTAAATTTTGGGACATGAAAACACTCATTTAATTATGATTTATCATATAATTGTTAAGTATGATGAATAAAACTCAGCGAGTAAATTGAAATTTATAGACTTCAGTACTGATGAGGCGGAAATGAGCAATAAAAAGTCCGATTTGTGACTTAAAATTAACCAACATTACGATATATAATATTACCACTTTAAAATTTAAACTGGATTTATCATGCCTCGCAAATGGATGTTTATCACTATACTGAGTATATTGATTGCGATTGTCGTGGCATTGAATAGTTTAATTTTTAGCGCTGTTTTTTCACCTGGAAGCTATGCAAAAAAACAATTACAACAATTAACATTGGATCTTCGCAAAGGGTATTTAAAGGTGCATGAATACAGTATTCAACGACGTATCGCGCATAAATATAACACCCAAGTGTTACTCCCGAACCATCGTAAAACACCCCTGCCTATACGCTATGGTTACCCGACAGGTAATATTAGAAATATAAATGATTTGGCTATGTGGGTAGAGATTGATATTTCCAAATGGCAATTACAATCAATCACCGAGCAATCTTTTGCGCTTAGCCTCAGAGGGGTTGCTGAATTTAACATTGCTCAACCCGCCTCACAATGTCATTTAGTTTATCAGCAACCCAAAGTTCGTAAACGCCAACCAAATCTAACTGTCTATGATACGGGTTGCTAATTAAGCACAACAAGGTGCTGTAAATGCCTATTTATTTTTGCTACTATGCACGCCCTTGAGATACCTTTTATCTGAAGTATTGCATATCAAATTGCACCCGTAGCTCAGCTGGATAGAGTGTTGGCCTCCGAAGCCAAAGGTCGCGCGTTCGAATCGCGCCGGGTGCGCCATCTACTCAAAAAATACACCCTAAACATACATATTTGAAAGGTAACGTTTACTATTTTAATAGATACATACCTTCTGACTTAGCTCAATACTACACCACTAAACGCTTAATAGTGTCACTTAGAACCTCAAATCGTAGCGATGCCTCTTTTAGGGCAAAGGCAATGTCACATGAACTCGATAAAACTTGGCTTTCTATGCGTATTAAAACGATAACTCCATTTTTAATAGTAAGTTAAATACTCGAACACAGAAATTAAGTGACACAGATATTTTATCGAAATGCTTGCATCGTTACTTAACTTTAAAGGGGGCAGGCAAATCCAAATCATTCGCCCTTTCAACAACAAGAGCAGTAAACGCATTTATTAAATTTATAGGTGATTTACCCATTGTAGTGGTACATTGCCTTCGTAAGAACACTGCCTTGTTAGGATCAATCAGCACGACATCGGCTCGATCGCCCTCTTTTATAGTACCTGCTTCTATGTTGAACCATTACAGTTGTTGTAAAGCGCTGCTGAAGTGCGGATCCTGCATTCTCACATAATATCGCAATATATTTTATTTGGTGGCATAGGTACCATCGTTAACACTTCGTCGCTTGGAGTCGATGCAGGACAGGTCCATCAATTAATAACAACTTTATTCAATCAAGCACTTGAATCTGGAAGCGTCACTGCTAGACCTGGCGTTAAATGGATCAGAGATTATGCACAACAAAATGATATAAAACTTGTTTTTGCATCAACGACATCCCGAGATGTTTACCATTATTGTTTGGATATATTACAGTTAGATGCCTCTGATTGTCTTGCTATTAAAGATTCTAATTCCGGTTTACTCGCTGCACATTCTGCATCTGTAAAGTGTGTTGCTTTTCCAAATGAATTCACAATGCAACAGTCATACGAACAAGCACTGATACAAGTTGATGATCTCCATCAACTAAATGCAAAAATTTAATCTCTGAAGTCTCAAAAGCGTAACTTGTAATTTTTTTCTTTATTAGTCTACGCTTAAACTTAGGAAATGAATTCCTAAGCGCATTTGTAGACTGATACGTGCATTAGTTCACATTTGTAGGCAAACACAAATAATAAGGAAACAAATATGAGCTTCGCATCAGAATTTAAAGATTTTGCGATGAAAGGGAACGTGGTTGATATGGCTGTCGGTATCATCATTGGTGCCGCTTTTGGTAAAATTATTGCCTCACTCGTCGCCGATATCATTATGCCACCAATTGGACTTGCTATGGGAGGCGTGAATTTTACCGATCTCGCCTTTGTCCTTAAAGAGTCAATCGATGGTGCTCCTGCAGTCGTTATTTCATGGGGTAAATTTGCTCAGACCGTAATTGATTTTTTGATTATCGCAATGGCAGTCTTTGTCGGTATTAAAGCAATGAATTCCATGAAGAAAAAAGAAGAAGAAGCGCCTAAAGCGCCACCAGAGCCAACTAAAGAAGAAGTGTTACTCGGTGAAATTCGCGATCTTTTACAAAAATAGTTAGCCTATTTTCCCTCAAAAACAAAAAGCCTTGTACATCGACAAGGCTTTTTTATCTATTTAACTTGGTTCGACAACGGGTCCTCTCTACTTCTTTATTTCCAGCCTTGACGCCACTGTTCAGGATCTTTCAAATCACGCCAATCAATATCTGTCTGTCGCTTGGACATGACAGCTTCAATTTGGCATAGCTCGACCACTCCCTCATCCGTAAACTTCATTTTGGTAATGATAAAATGCTTTTCTTTATTTTGCGGGGTGACAGCTGTCCACTTACTGTTTAAAAGTTTAGCTGGATTAATCTGGTGCATATGTCTATTCAATTCAAAATTTGTAGCCACAGGGTATCATAGCCATACATAGGCATACAAAAAAGGGCCGCCAATCCGATTAAATATTTGAATTACTGGCTATTTTACGACCCCGCACTACATACCTTAGCGGAGTCGTTGAGCTGAGCGCATCAAATGGATAGCAAGTAATCAGCGTGATGACTTGTTTATCATCCACATCCAATACTGATAAATATTTTGCATCCACAATTAACAAATCATCCACCACAAAATTCAATAACCCTTTACCTGTATCAAGGCTGATGGCATCGCCATATTCGATATCTTGTAACAGCGCAAAGTGCGTATCTCGATGTGCCGCAATTGCAATGTTAAATGCCCGAGACTTATTCGCATGTGTAGTATTGTCATCATCTACAGCATCGAGATTGGCATTCAACAACACTGGACCGAACGCTAAATTACGGTTACTTGCTCCAGCCAACACATACAGTGGTTGCGCTTGATTAATGCTCAGCTTAGCCACTGGATAAGTGTCAGCCCAATCCCAAGGCCGAACGGGCATACCTGAGACAATGCTTTGCTGCCACGCATCGGATATCAAGTATTGTGCAAGCTGCGCCTTGGCATAAATATACCCAGCTTGCCCCCAACAAACCGCAATAATAAAGAATAAGCCAGCAGTTAGCCAATGCCCTTTTAGCCCGAGCGGTATCATACTATGTACGTCCTTTATGTTGGTTACTAACCACACCATTCGCTGCGCCTTTAGTAATAAAGCGAGCCACTAACCCAAAAACGCCTATCCAACCCATTACCCATAACAACCCCATGGATGTGGCTGTTTGTGGTAACTGCCCTTGTTGTAAGCTCGCTTGGCGTTGACGATTTAAGTGCGCAGCTTTCGCATTTGCTACATTCACTTCTTTAGCTTGGATGTTGATAGGTTTGGTTGGCGTCACATCTACCGCAACCAAAGCGGTATACTTACTCACAATTTTTGCAGCTAGTGCCGTTTCGGTGATCTGGTTTTGCATAATAGACGCTAAATCTTCTGGCAAATACTCGGTATTGGTAAACGGCCAAGTGGTGATCTCTTTGATTTTGGCCCGCGCCCATAATTTATTTAATCCTTTGGGCTGATAAATTGGATCTGACCCTATTAAATTAACTGTTAACGGCAACTGAATGGTCTTCGCCTCTCCTGCCACGCGCATTTGCCCCGTGACCATCAACGCCTCAAGATCGGAAGACATCGTATCGAGATAGCCTGCATAACGATAACTCAACACGATAGGCTCACCATGATAGATATCAGGTAGCACTTTGGGGTAGACCTCAATTGATTTGAGTGCTTCCAACCTAGATTCATCGCCCAAAATAAGCTGTAAATCGGTTAAAGCTGGATGATTGAGTTTGGCAAATAACCTCGTCATGGTGTGTTGCACATCATCTACATTATCAATATAGGTAAATATCCCCTTGCCCATCATCGCCGCGTATTCCATAAAAAAGGCATTGGGTGCAGCACCAATCCCAACCGTAAACAAGCGACGCTGCCCAATCGTGCCAGCAATTTGTTGGATCAATGCCGTTTCATTATCAATACTGCCATCCGTTATAAATATCACTTGAGTTAACTGATCATCGGGCCCTGTCAGTGTTGTTAACGACAACTGCAACGCGTCGCTGATATTTGTGCCGCCATCAGAATCCACATTAGCCAAAAACGTCTGTGCCTCTTGCAAATGTTGCCAATCTGCTGTTTTAGCTTCTGCCCATAAGCCTCTTGCATCACTATCAAAATCAACAATATTAAACGAATCCGCCTCATTTAACTGAGTCAAGCCAACCCTTATGGCTTGGACAGCTTGCGTTAACGCCGTACCATGCATTGACCCAGACGAGTCCAATACAAAAATAGTATGCTTAGGTTGCAATTCAGGTACCGTTTGCGGCGGCACAATATGCACTAATCCATAGACAGCATCTCGCACTTGCTGTTGATAATGCGCTACTACCGGCACATTATCTTGTGCACTGCGCCACTTGATCACCAAATCTTGATTAGCAATCGTGTCCTGACTCAACATGACTTCATACACACCCTGTTCTATCGCTTGGCTTTCTATTGAATGAGTGGTTGAATGGATTTGTGTCGCATTTGATTGTGTCTCTAGGCGCAACACAAAATCGACCTCATGTTGCTTCATATTCAAGGGGTCAATTACTTCAACCTTTGCCGCTACGCCTGCTGTATCAACAGCACTATCAGCTATAACAGCATAACGCTCAGCCAGCGTCATCGGAAAACGTACCGAGTATTCACCATCGGCATACTGTGCAATATTTTGATAGGTAATACTGATCTCGATGCGCTCATTCGGTCCAATATTCGCTATTTTATTGGTGAACAAATTAGGCCGTTTTTGTAACACCAAACTGGCTTTTTTCCCGGCTTGTTTGGCTTCATTAAAGGTCTTAATGGCTTGTTGCTTTTCTTGGATCTGCCCTTCAATTTTGCGTGCACCTATCGTCATCAACAATTCATCAACGGCCGCCCCCACAGGCACTGGAAATACATACGTCGCATCCACCCAGTCACTACTATGATTGACGAATGTTTGGGTTACTCTAGTTCGCTCAACGACCCCACTAATTTGCATATCTACACTGGTATTGATCACCGGACTTGCCACATACGATTTAGCCATACCCGCCTGCACATGGTCAAAAAACAATGTGCCTTCTTCTACCTGAAAAATATTCGTCACGACATTCGGTGCATGATTAATCAATCCGGTACTGCCTTGTATGTTAATGTCGATTTGGGGTGGATTGCTCGCCGCAACACTTGTCATAGCATTTGCAGATCCACCCGCAAGAACAGGTTGATCGTCAAATCGATTGGACGCCAGTAAACTAGCCCCACCAATCACCGCTAGCCCGAGTATAATGATTTTTATCATGATAGTGATCCCTTAAATGTCAGTGACTCGCGTTACAGCACGAGACGCAATGAGGCTCATCGAACCTGAGAATAAGCAGCCATTAATTGGCTGCTGTCATTGTCGTGATTGGCGTGATATGCAGCGTTACCCGACGGTCAAAAAATAACGTTTCATCCCATGTGCTTGCTTGTTGTGCTTGGCTTTCCCCGAGTGAAAACGTGTTGATTTGTCGCGCTGGCACCTGTGCTTGAAGTAAATATGCTTTGACCGCATCTGTACGCGCAGCGGAAAGCAATAAATTGTCTTCACTCGAACCTCGCAAATCGGCAAAACCGGTTAAACTAACGTGTAACTTCGCGTTATCTTTTAACACGTTCGCCAACAAATCCAGTTGATCAAAATAACTAGGTGCGATGTCTGTCATACCAGAAACAAACTGAATATGACTTTTCATTTCAGGAAAATCTGGTACGAGCGTTGTCGTGGTATAACTGACTGGTTGTATAGATTGATACTGTTGTTGCGCTGATACTAACGCCACTAATTCCTCGTCCTTAGCAGTTAATGAATGTCGTGCCAGCATTAAGTCATTTTGTAATCCAGCAATACGAGTATCATCGTTATGCTCTTCAACCATTAATACGCCCAGCGTAGCGCCAATGATTGCCCCCACCGGCCCGCCTAACGCAGCACCGGCTAACAAGCCGCCACCGAAACCATACGCATTGTGGGTTGTGTTGAGACGAGTTGCATCATTCGATGCTGATTGTACAGCAGGGGCAAGCTGGTTATCCGTGTGCTCGGTAGGTGTCGTTTGCGCCGCAGAGCAAGTGGTGACAACGCATAATGCTGTGCCAGCAATAAAATGTGAATATGACATGAGGTGTTCCTTTTTTAATTAACAAATGATGTGTCTTAGTGACAGGGTAATTACAACAAACCTATTGGGCTTTTTTTGGCTGGAAAAATGGCAATGTAGCGATCAATTGTGGCGAAAAAATGGAAATGTGCTCCGTTCGCACTTCCAGACTTTTCATCATGCTAAAAATGAGTATAGTGAAGAGGTTGTTTAATTAACTGAGTCACCATTTTTGAAACACATTGCATTAGTAGAAGACGATCAAGCGTTACGTGAAAATTATATCGCTGCGCTGAATCAGCATGGTTATCACGTCAATGCGTATGCCTCGCGTGCAGATGCCGAGCGTGCGTTTGCTATGCAACTTCCGGATCTGGCCATCATTGATATTGGTTTAGGCGAAGAAATGGATGGTGGATTTGTGTTATGCCAACAGCTGCGTAACTTATCGCAAACCTTACCGATTATCTTTTTTACGGCACGAGATAATGATGTAGATACTATTAGTGGCCTGCGTTTAGGCGCGGATGATTACCTGACCAAAGACATTAGTTTGCTGCATTTATTAGCCCGTATCGGTGCGTTATTTCGGCGCACGGAAGCCTTACAAGCAACGCCCAAAACCGATGACAGCATGACTGTCGGCGACTTATTTATCGATGCGTTACGCATGAAACTAACTTGGCAAACCCAACCTATCGATTTGACGGTCACCGAATTTTGGATGCTGCATGCGATAGTCAAACACCAAGGTCATGTCAAATCACGCCAGCAACTGATGGATGAATCACAAATGGTGGTAGATGACACCACGATCACCTCACACATTAAACGTATTCGCAAAAAATTTATGAGTGTTGATGCACAATTTGATTACATCGAAACCGTCTACGGGATGGGTTATCGTTGGAAGCAGTACTAATATGAAAGCAATTTTCAGACTGGGTATACGCGCTAAACTTCTCTTCTTCTCTGCCTTTTTGTTGTGTATACCTTATCTGGGCTATCAATATGTGTGGGAGCTTGAAACCTATCTACGTATCGGCCAAGAACAAACCATGGTAGGTACCGCAAGAGCTGTGGCGACGGCATTACATGAACGTCCGGTGATTTTTACCGAGCAATCTGCATTGGTCAATACCGTCAAACCAGGCACAGATCTGTACGCCCACCCCATCAAATATCCTATTCAACTCGATGGTCAATTAGCCGACTGGCGTGAGTATGACGATTACATGATCCACTACGGGCAAGACAATATTATCGAACAAACCCAAGCCTACAGTGGATCTGATTTGTCATTTACCCATATGGTGGGGCAATTTGGGCGTTACCTATATGTCATGTTTGATGTCGTGGATGACGCGGTGGTGTACCGAAATGAAAATGCGCTTAGGGTAGACCGTAATGATTTTTTACAAATTGCGATGATCAATCAAACTGGTCAATTTGAGCGTTACTTGGTAGCCCCTTACCAACCCGGCTGGGTCAATGCGTATCTGTTAGAAAATAATGAATCGGCATTTGTCCCACTTAAATTAGAAACCCGCATTCAAGGACACTGGACGCAATCAACGCAAGGTTATCGGATTGAATTACGCATACCCCTCAATATCATGGCTAGTAATATCGCCTTTGCCATTACTGATGTGGATGATAATGACACTCGCCTAAAAGAGCGCACCATCGGCACCGCCAATCCGACTCAATCGGATGCGCTAGGCACTGTATTGATCCCCTCTCCTGAAATCGAACAAATCGTCCAAGGCCTTGAGTACGCCAATGCTCGCGTATGGGTCGTCGACAAACATAAACGGGTATTAGCGCGCGCGGGTGATATTCAAAATGCCTCTGGCTTAAATGTCGCTGAATCCTATGAGCAAAGTCCCACCTTGTGGACCTATATTGAATCACAGTGGTTATTTCCGCTGTACTACATGGTATTAAACGAGCCTCCCAAAGTGTTTATTGATGAATTAGCAGACGCGTATGAGCTTGCCGGACAAGACATAGAAATGGCGCTACGTGGCGAGCCGGATACGTTGTGGCGTTTAAGCTTGGACAAACAAGCGGTGATTTTATCTGCTGCACATCCAATATTTGTCGCAGGAGAAGTCATGGGCGCCGTCGTCGTGGAGCAAACCACTAATGGCATTCGTACCCTACGTAATAAAGCCTTAGAGCAACAATTTCATTTCTTTTTGAGTGTTTTGGTGATTGGCACATTGGTGCTGTTTTTGTTTGCTACACGCATTTCATCACGCATTCGACGTTTACGTAATGACACTGAGCAAGCCATTGATCCACAAGGTAAGATCATCGGCATGATCCCCAGCCAAGATGCCAGTGATGAGATTGGCGATCTCGGGCGCAGCTTTTCTCAAGTGTTAGAGCGCCTTGCTCAATACAACCATTATCTTGAAAATATGGCGGCGCGTTTATCCCATGAACTGCGCACCCCTGTGGCGATTGTCAATTCTTCATTGGAGAACCTAGCGTTAAATAATACCGCGCGACCCAACCCGCAAAACGATGTGTTTATTCAACGGGCGCAAGATGGGATCAAGCGCTTGAGCCTAATTTTACAAAACATGAGTGAAGCCACTCGTCTGGAACATACCCTAAAAAGCAATGAACGTGAGTCATTTGATGTGATTGCCCTATGCGACAATATGATTGGCAATAGCCAAATGACAGCCAAAGAGCATACGTTTTATTTTGATAACTCTATAGCGCCTGACAGTCAGGTTAGACTGCATGGCGCGCCTGAGTTATTTGCTCAGATGCTGGATAAAGTATTGGCCAACGCCATTGATTTTGCTGAGCGAGGCTCTCAAATCACCCTGCGTTTAACGCAGAAACAGGGTCAATTGATTATTGCGATTAGCAATATTGGTCCGACATTACCGCAAAATATGCAAGATCAGTTACTCGAATCAATGGTGTCTATTCGTGCCACTGACGACCCGCAACAAGTGCATTTAGGATTGGGTTTATATATCGCCAATATGCTCGCCATGTACCATAACGGTAAGATGCAAATTGCTAATTCAGACGAGGGGCAAGGTGTGACGGTGCAGTTTGTGTTTACCTTGCCTTCTGTCAATTAGGTTTGGTCTTCGTATTTTGTTGAGAGTCTACATTAATTTTAAAGCGATATAAGGCGTCAAATTCAAAAGTAATACACCGATTTTGTAATTCCCAAAATACTGAAAGTACAAAATAGGTAAGGTATTGACAGGCACTCCAATCATCTTACTATGCATACTGATAACCCAGTCCCGAAAGAGTAATAATAAGCCCCCACTGACAAGTAAAATAATGGTGTTGATGACAAGGCACCAGCCAAAAAAATTCGTTAAATCCAGTATATTTATCATTGCAGTATTTCCGTTAATGTTTAGTCCACTAAATCTTAATTCTAGTCAACAAAACCGCGAAAGCAATACATGCAGGCCTTTGGGAATGTGCGCTGTTCCCACATTAATACTTCCTCATCGTATCATTGACAGTGCAGTCAATTAGCTTGCTTTACCTATTGCAGTCGCTTCAGGGACCTCTACTAGATTTCCCGTTTTACAGTCATATACATAACCATAGATTGGGATATCACTTGGGACCATTGAGTTGTTGCGAATACGTTCAACATCTTCAACAACACTTTTGCCTAGATCACTGATCGTTAACCAATTAATGTATTTGCCATCGGTTGTTCCACCACCTACATTACTATCATGCCAGCCTGATGCATCAACGGACGAGGTTTGTAGACTACCAGCCAACAATTCACCCATTGTTTCAGAAGTAAAGGTTTCCATGCCACAATCAGTATGATGAATAACAAACCACTCTTTAGTGCCCAATAATTTGTACGAAATAACCAGTGAACGAATTGCATCATCACTCGCTCGCCCACCGGCATTGCGAATCACATGTGCATCACCTTCAGATAATCCTGCATATTTAGCAGGATCTAAGCGAGCATCCATACATGTAAGAATGGCAAACTGCTTAGCTGGTGGCATTGGTAACTCACCTTTTTTGCCAAAATCAGCGACATATTCAGCATTGGCTGCAAGTACATCTTTAACTACATTACTCATCATGATTCCTTATCTAATTGTAAATCAACAACTTATTGATACCAGAAAACAAGCATTTAGATCATAGTTCATCGCTTAACTTTACCAAATTACATACTCAAGCGACGCCAAGCCAGCATTCCAATGCACAACAAACCCCATAAACCGAACGCTCCGCCTGAGCCACCACTCGATAATGATGTATCTGGAATTGAGTTCGCGGGCGCAGTGGTCGTATTTTGTACCGGCGCCAAATTTGGATTCGTCATCACTGCACTATCAACCACAACAACATCATAAATAATCACTAAATTATCATCTGTTGGTAGCTCGGTATCAGTCGAAACATAATCACGTAATGGTATCGCGGCAAACGCACCACCAAAATTAAAACGAGATAACGCCGCTATGGCATCAACAACCTCCATGCCGTCACCGATAACTTGACCTAACACAGTAAAACCGCCATTTTGGGCGTCTAGATTAGCTGAGTTGTCCGCTAAATTTATGAAAAATTGTGAGGTTGCACTGTCGGGGTTACCAGCTACTTTGGCCATCGCTAGAGTACCACGAACATTAGATAACAGCGGTTCATTGGTCACGCCTGCGCCAGTCGCAATCGCATCAGGTGGGAATGCATTCCCATACTCGAAACCACCCATCTGCACAATAAAATCATCCACACTGCGATGCACAACATTATTATTATAGGCACCTGCATTAATATAACTTAGCAAGTTCTCCACATTTTGTGGGGTGGTTTCATCAAATAAATTAACTTGAAAATCACCGACAACGGTACGAACTTCAACGACAGTCGCTTGAGCCGGTAGTGTAAGCATAAGAGACGCACTGAGGGATAAAGCCGTGGCCAATCCAGTTTGCTTAAATGCGAATAACTTTAATTTGGATAGCATTTTTAATAATTTAATTGTCATGGTTGTCCCTTGATAATAGGTTTTTTGATTAGTCATATATATAAATATCTAAGCGATGCCCAACTTTGCCAACGCATCTATTGCAGCAGCCTCAGCCACACGTATGCCATCAATGCCAGCCGACCAAATACCACCGGCATAACCTGCACCTTCACCCGCAGGGTAAAGACCTTTGACATTGACACTTTGATAATCAGCATCACGTTTGATACTAATGGGAGAAGATGTTCTTGTTTCTACGCCCGTTAATAACCCGTCTTTTTTAGCAAAACCTTTGATTTGTTTATTAAATGCCGGGATCGCTTCACGAATTGCATGGGTGACGTAATCGGGTACCACAGTACTGAGATCGGTTAAGGTAATACCTGGCGTATATGAAGGCTTAACTCCGCCTAATTCTCCGCTAGGTGTGCCTTGCATAAAGTCGCCAATTAATTGCGCAGGGGCAGAGTAATTTTCTCCGCCCACTTTATACGCAAGCGCTTCTAAACCACGTTGTAATGCGATACCTGCTAAGGGGTGGCCTGGAAAATCTTTTTCTGGGGTAATGCCAACGACAATCGCGCTGTTCGCGTTGCGTTCATGCCGCGAATATTGACTCATACCATTAGTGACGACGCGACCTGGCTCTGAAGCGGCTGCCACCACGGTACCGCCTGGGCACATACAAAAACTGTACACCGTACGGCCATTTTTGCAATGATGTACGAGCTTATAATCTGCCGCCCCTAGGATAGGGTTACCGGCATTATCACCAAAGCGGCAACTGTCAATCATGCTTTGCTCGTGTTCGATCCGAAAACCGACTGAAAATGGTTTGGCTTCGATATAGACACCTTGCTCATACAAAGCTTCAAACGTATCACGTGCGCTATGACCTACCGCCAAGATCACATGTTTGGCAGGTAAATAACTGCCATCCGATAAATGCAAACCTTGCAAGCTATATTGTCGCTTAGATGTGTCTGGATGAAGTGATGTATCTGGATTAGTCTCTGATTGCACTTGCGCATCGGCCTGTAATTCGAGTTTTTCTACTCTTGTACTAAAGCGAATTTCGCCGCCAAGCTCGATGATTTCTTTACGCATTTTTTCGACCATATTGACCAGTTTAAAGGTACCAATATGCGGTTTGCTGACATACATGATTTCTTCGGGCGCACCGGCTTTCACAAATTCGTGTAATACTTTGCGGCCATAATGCTTGCGATCTTTGACCTGACTATACAGCTTACCGTCCGAAAATGTCCCCGCACCGCCTTCACCAAATTGCACATTCGATTCAGGGTTAAGCGGTTGTTTACGCCAAAAACCAAAGGTGTCTTTCGTCCGTTCACGGACTTCTTTGCCTCGCTCCAACACAATCGGTTTAAAGCCCATTTGTGCCAAAATCAATGCAGCAAATAATCCACATGGCCCTAAACCGACGACAACAGGGCGTTCAGTTAAATCTTCTGGCGCGTGTCCGACAAACTTATAGGTCATATCCGGGGTAGCACGCACGTGTTGGTCTTGGGCAAACTGAACAAGCAACGCCTCAGGCTCAGTGACATTCACATCTAACGTGTAAATGAGCTGGATATTCTTGTTATTACGTGCGTCATAGCCTCGCTTAAACATTGCAAAAGAGATCAGCTGGCTTTTAGGAATATCGAGTTTGCTTAATATCGCTAGCTCAATGGCCTGTTCATCGTGATCGAGGGGAAGTTTAATATCAGTTAAACGCAACATAGTAGAATGTACTCTTGGCAATGCCGGACAGCCTTTCTGTCAGGGCGGTGCTATTTTAAAGCAGAAGCTTGAGTTTTGATACTGCTACTTTATAATTGCGCATTCGTCACCTCTAATACCACTGAGCCCACTATGACCTTTGTAGTCACCGACAACTGTATCAAATGCAAATACACTGATTGTGTTGCCGTGTGTCCGGTTGATGCGTTTTTTGAAGGGCCTAATTTTTTGGTCATTGATCCCGAAATTTGTATTGATTGTGAGCTATGTGTGCCTGAATGTCCGGCGGATGCGATTTATCAAGATATTCATTTACCTGATGATCAAAAGGATTTTTTATCGTTAAATGCTGAGTTAGCCCAACAATGGCCGAATATCACAGAAATCAAACCTGCGCCGAGCGACGCAGATAAGTGGAATGGTGTCGAAAACAAAATCCCATTATTACTCATTGAGTAGTCTTAGGCGTTAACTTACTGGCCTCTTTATAATGAGGCTCTTTATTATTAGGCTTTGCGTGGCTAGGTTTTGCATAACTAACCTTTAAAACCTTTACCCACAACGTACACTTCTCGTGAACGGGGACGTGATGCCGCTGGTTTACGAATAACGACTTTGCTAAACGATGTGCGCACATCTTTCACGTATTCTTCGTAACCAACACCTTGGAAAACCTTGGCACAAAAATCACCGCCAGGTTTTAATACATTACGCGCCATATCTAATGCAAGTTCGACTAAATAAATCGATGAATATTGATCCGTGGTATTTACCCCGGTTAAATTTGGGGCCATATCGGAAACAACGGTATCGACTCGATCATCACCTAGCAGATTTAAAATCGCGTCATACACACGCTCATCCGTAAAATCACCTTGAATAAATGACACACCCACAATGCCGTCCATCGGTAAAATATCTGATGCAATGACCCGACCTTTTTCACCGACCACCGGCGCAATCACTTGTGACCACCCCCCTGGCGCTGATCCGAGATCCATCACGATATTGCCGCTTTGGTACAACTTATCTTTGTCATTGATCTCGATTAACTTATAGCTAGCTCTGGAACGATAACCATCGATTTGGGCTTTTTTGACATACGGATCGTTGAGATGCTCTTCCATCCATTTTTTGCTCGGTTTTGGCTTGGCCATAATTAATCATGCTATTGGTTTCGTTAGAACAGCACATATTGTAAACTTACCGGATAGATTTGCAAACGCAGTCTTAGCTTTGTTCGCCAAAATAATATTAACCAGTGCATGCTGACAGGAATTGGGTATGAAATTTGATAATGTGAAAAAGTTACATCAAAAAAAATACCGCACAGAGTTCGGTCACTATTTATTAGAAGGCGAACATTTAGTGTTAGAACTACTAAAAGCTTGCGCCACTCAGACCTATTTAAACGATAGCACTTTATTTGTCACGCCAGACTATGAAGGTTGGGCAAAACAGCATGCTCGAGATTTTACTTACACTATAATCACCAGCAAAAAAATGACGCAACTGAGCGATACCAAAACCCCTCCAGGGATCATTGCGTGTGTGCCATTTGCTCCATCGTTGATGCCAAGCGCAACTTCAGATAAAAGCGAAACAAACGAACGGAGCATCTATCTGCACGAAGTCCAAGATCCAGGCAATTTAGGCACGATCATCCGCACTCTGGCATGGTTTGGCAATTTTCGTTTGTTGCTCAGTCCGAATAGTGTCGATCCGTACAATCCCAAAGTGGTACGATCCAGCATGGGAGCGATGTTCCATGTAGCGATTGAGCAAGAGGTGACGTTTACACAGCTAAGCGAACGCTTTGAACGGTTTGCGTATTTAGATATGCAAGGAGAGACTATCCGCTCACCTAAATTTACTGAATATGAGTGTTATTTGTTTGGTAACGAAGCGAGAGGTGTGCCGCGAGATGCCTTATCTACGTGTACTGCAGATGCATTTACCATTGCTGGAAACGGTGCAATTGACTCATTGAATTTGGCGAGTGCGGTGAATATGTCAGTCTATCAATTGTCGATTTAATACTATGACTAAGCCGTTCGACCTCAATGACAACCAATTGCTGCGTAACCAGTCCTATATCAATGGCCAATGGCGTGCCACTGACACTTCATTCCCTGTCATTAATCCAGCCACAACACAAATTCTGACTCATGTGGGTGATGCGACCGCTGATGATGTCGTTACAGCGGTTGTCGCGGCTAAACGAGCGCTTCCACTGTGGGCGGCAAAGACGGCTAATGAACGTGCCAACATGTTACGTCGTTGGTATGATTTGATCATTGAACACAGTGATGATCTAGCTCGACTACTGACGCTAGAGCAAGGTAAACCTTTACCTGAGGCCAAAAGTGAAATTTTATATGGTGCGTCATTTATTGAATGGTTCGCCGAAGAAGGAAAACGTATCTATGGCGATACGATTCCAGCCAATGCAAGTCACACCAAAATCATCGTCATCAAACAACCGATAGGTGTCGTTGCCGCCATTACGCCGTGGAATTTCCCCAATGCGATGATTGCCCGTAAAGCCGCTGCAGCATTAGCTGCGGGTTGTAGCTTCGTGGTTCGCCCATCAGAATACACGCCGCTATCGGCTCTAGCACTAGCTGAATTAGCTGACCGTGCAGGTTTGCCTAAAGGCGTCTTTAATGTCGTTGTAGGCAATGACGCAACAACGATGGGCAAGGTATTAACCCAACATCCTGATGTTGCCAAATTCACGTTTACTGGATCCACCGCTGTCGGTAAGTTATTAACTCAGCAATGTGCGACCACTGTCAAAAAAGTCTCTATGGAACTAGGTGGCAATGCTCCCTTTATTGTCTTTGCGGATGCTGATATCAGTGCAGCTGTCGCCGGTTTGATTGCGTCTAAATATCGTAATGCGGGGCAAACTTGTATCTGCAGTAATCGTATTTTTGTCCATGACAGTATTGTAGCTAAATTTACTGCTGAATTGAGTACCGCAGTGCAACAGCTCAATATCGGTGACGGACTCAATGCTGCAAACCACATTGGTCCTATGATCACACAGCAAGCCTTGGACAATGTGCATCAGTTAGTGAGAGACTCTATTGCTCAAGGTGCAGTATTACATCTTGGCGGACACGTTGATCAAGCTGGGACGCATTTTTACGCTCCGACTATATTGACGCATGTGACCAATCGCATGGCGCTTGCACAACATGAGATATTTGGGCCTGTCGCTCCGATTATTTCATTCACCGACGAAGATGAAGTCATAGCCTTGGCCAATGACACACCTTATGGATTGGCTGCGTATTTTTATGCTCGAGATATCGGTACAGTATGGCGCGTATCAGAAAAACTCGAATTTGGTATGATTGGCATTAATGAAAGCGCGATCTCCAATGCTGCCGCTCCCTTTGGTGGGATCAAAGAATCCGGTAATGGCCGTGAAGGCTCGAAGTACGGACTCGATGATTATTTAGAAATAAAATACCTGTGTATGGGGGGATTGGGTACTTAGCAGTAAATGTGTTATTGGCCGTTAATGTAGCGCACATACCGTTTGGTCAATCGCCCTTTGCGGCGCTGATCACATAGCAGGCTCCACCAGCCAGATAATGATGCTAACGGTGCTTTTCCCTGCCCAATACGCTGTAAATTACGTTTGATCATCGCCATCGTCGCTAACGCTTGTAATGTTTTGTTACGCCAAGCAATCGCAGGATAAGGTGCTACAAAATCAGGATCAGCTTGCCAGCGAGTAGGTAAATCCGGCGTCATCGCCAAAGCGGTTGCTAGTCCAACAAGCTCAACACCGTTACTCAATACTTGTTGAGCAATCGATAAGCGGCGAATACCGCCTGTCGTCATAATAGGCACAGAAGTATGCGCCGCAATGTGTTCAGCAAACTCCAAAAAATACGCTTCACGCGCTAATGTCCTGCCATCGGCTGTCATTCCTTGCATCGCCGGCGCTTCATAACTACCACCAGATAGCTCCACCATATCAATGCCAGAGGATTCTAGTACTTTGACCACAGCTAACGCGTCATCTTCTGCAAATCCGCCACGCTGAAAATCAGCCGAATTCAGCTTAACCCCCACACCAAAACTTGGCTCTGTACGACGTTTAACTTCCGTCACAATCGCGAGTAATAAGCGTGCCCGATTGGCAATATTGCCCCCCCATTGATCAGTGCGTTGATTCACCAACGGAGATAAAAACTGTGCTAATAAATAACCATGAGCAGCATGGATCTCTACGCCATCAAACCCGGCTGCTTGAGCTTGTTCGGCAGTATCGCCAAAACGAGTAATCACCTCTTCGATTTCTAATTCAGTCATTGCACTGGGTTGACCAAACAACTTGGATAATTTGCCCATATTCAAAGCAACCGCCGAAGGTGCAAGCACTTTACCTTGCATATTGGCATAGACTTGACGACCAGGGTGATTGATTTGCATCCACACTTTACAGCCATGTTGCTTGGCTGCATCAGCCCATTCAATAAATCGCGTTAGTGGCGTGTTTTTTTCTAGCGCTACACCGCCAGGCCCTGTCATGGCACGATGATCAACCATCACGTTGCCAGTCAACAATAAGCCTGCACCACCTTGTGCCCACTGACTATACAAATGAATCAATTCGTTGCTTGGTAAGAGCCCAGCATCCGACATATTTTCTTCCATGGCCGCTTTTACTAAGCGATTTTTGACCTGCAAACCACACGCAAACATAAAGGGGTCAAAAGGTTGCACTTGCGTAGCATTGGACATAACAACTTCTCAAATAAGGACAGGCATCATTTGCCAGAATAATAACTAAGTACGCATCAGATTCATAGCAATAGCGTGACATATTCTTTAAAGTCGGAGTAACGGCTGAGGTAGTAGGGATTTGCGTCTTGCTAATGATGTTTTTTTGCACCATTAGCACAAATTACGCACTTCGATTAAGACAGTTTAGATCCGCAAAACAGTGCGCTAAACGTTCGACCATACTCACCTCAGCTTGACGTAACCATACTCTGGGATCGTAGTATTTTTTATTCGGCTTATCATCCCCTTCAGGGTTTCCGATTTGCCCATGTAAATAGGCATGGCGAGATTGATAATGCGCTAACACGCCATTCCATGTTGCCCATTGAGTATCCGTATCAATATTCATTTTAACCACACCATAACCCAATGATTCTGTGATTTTTGCTTCTTCAGAACCAGAGCCACCATGAAACACAAAGTTCAGGCTATTATGCGGAACATCAAATTGCTCACTAACAGCTAATTGAGAATCACGTAATATGCTCGGTGTTAATACAACATTACCAGGTTTATACACGCCATGCACATTACCAAAGGCCGCAGCGATACTAAAATTAGGGTGAATAGCACTCAACGCAGCATACGCCTGAACGACTTCACTCGGCTGGGTATACAACATAGATTGGTCTAGGTGGGTATTATCAACACCGTCTTCTTCACCGCCAGTGCAGCCTAACTCAATCTCAATAGCCATATTTAACTGCGCCAGTTGTTCAAGATATTGTGAAGATATCGCGATATTATCGGCTAGTGTTTCCTCGGATAAATCAAGCATGTGCGAGCTAAACAACGGCACACCATGTTGTCCAAAATACTCCGCGCCAGCTGTTAACAACCCATCGATCCAAGGCAGTTGTTTGCGGGACGCATGATCTGTGTGCAATATCACTGACACATCATAATGACGCGCCATAAAATGCACATATTGAGCGGCAGCAACTGCACCGATAACCGCATTGTCGGTAGCCGACCCAGCTAACCCTTTACCAGCAAAAAACACAGCACCACTATACGATAATTGAATAATAACGGGTGAGTTGACTTGTTTAGCTGTCTCTAAGACTGCATTAATCGATTGTGTGCCAATGACATTAACCGCAGGTAATGCGTATTGGTGAGCGCGAGCATGTGCAAACACGGCCATCGCTTCATTGCCATCAAGTACACCTGAACGATTTAGTTTCATATGTGATTTTCCTGTTGTGCTAAGACACACGCATCTGTTATCGCCCGCCAGTTTTTTGCTTTAACCCAATCGCTGTTTGCTACCCAAGTCCCACCAACAGCAATCACATTAGGTAATGCTAAGTAATCAGCCTGGTTACTAGACGAAACACCGCCTGTTGGACAAAAACGTAATTATGGAAGAACTGCATTAACCGCCTTTAAAAAAGGCGCACCACCGGATAAGGAAGCGGGGAATAGTTTTAACTCGGTATATCCAAATTCAGTTGCCAGTAAAATATCACTCATGTTTGATACACCTGGGACCACCGGCACAGGACAATCAGCTAGCGCAGTGAGTAACGTAGGCGTGATGGTCGGGGTAATAATAAATTGAGCGCCATGGGCGATAGCTTCAGCCAAAATACTGGCATTAGTAATTGTGCCAGCACCAACAACCATATCGGGTAACTCGTCCTTGATTGCTTGTAATAATGCCAATGAAGCTGGGGTACGTAATACCACTTCGACCAAATTCAAACCAGCAGCATGCATTGCTCGAGCAACCATCACACCCTCTTCGACGGTATCAGCTTGAATTATAGGCAGCAACGTTTGTTGCTTCATTAATTGAGAAAAAGACGACATGGTGTTTCCTTATTACAGGTTCTAATTTAGTGTATTGGTTTATATTGATTTAGGAATGATTGCGCCAGGGTATTGGATTACTTTTCCGGCCATCTTTGCCGCTTTGGCAACCGCGACGTCAATGCTCTCGCCATTCATTCTTGAGCCTAAGTAGACACCATTAAATGAATCACCGGCAGACGTTGTATCGATGACATTTTTGACTGCCGTTATGGGGATAAACGTTCGTTTAGCATCAAGCAACACGACCACGCCATTAGGGCCATCTTTGATCACTTGTTCAGCAATATTATACGGTGCTAAAAATGCCTCTACTGCAGCAAAATCCGTTAAATCATATAGCATCGCAAAGTCTTCAACACCGGGTAACGCGATATCACATAATGAGAACGCCATGTCATATTGGGTTTTGGTATCAGCTACACTCGCCCATAATTTAGGGCGATAATTAGGATCAAAGGCGATAGTGACACCTGCAGCTTTTAGTTCACGTAGCACTTCCCAAAACCGTTGACGGTGTTCTGGTTGCAATATAGCAAGACTGATCCCTGAAAAGAAAAAAATGTCGACTTGTTTTAATTGAGTAATATATTCATCGTTGTAATGCTCAACCTGCCAGCGTGCAGCGGCATTTTCACGCCAATATAAGAATGAACGTTCGCCTTCACTATCAGTATTAACCCAATATAATCCTGGTAATCGATGCGGTGTTTGCAGCACCAAATCATCAATTATACCCTCATCTGTAAAGACCGTCAGCATCTGCTCACTTAATGTATCCGTGCCGATTTGCGTAGCAAGTTGTACCTGTATCTCTGGATTACAGCGCTTTAGATAAACACCCGCATTGTAGACATCGCCAGCAAAAGATTGAACAATCTCGTCGTGACCTTCACGACGTAACTCAACCATGCACTCACCCATCAAAATAATCGATTTCATGGGTTTAAGCCTTAACGTTTTTTCAATGGTGCAATATTAGGAATCAATATCCATACCGCAGCCATTGCAATAATTGACAACGAAGCACCAATTACAAATGCAGGCGTATAATTGCCATCAGCGGTTAATATTGGTACCAAAGCCGTCAAGCCTACAGCGCCTAATTTTGAGGCCATACCAGCAAATCCAGCTAATGTACCGACTGATTTTTTACCTAGTAAATCACTTGGTAAAGTCTGCACGTTACCAATAGCGGTTTGGAAACCAAATAAAATGACAGCCATAATCATCACGGCAGTAGATGGAGCACCTGGATCGGCCATCATTAACAATGACGGTAGCATTATCAAGCAACCCAATGTAATCACAAATTTGCGTGTTTTATTGGTATTCCAGCCGGCTTTCATTCTGTTTTGTGCTAGTAAGCCACCAAACCACGCACCAACCATAGCGCCAACATAGGGTACCCAACCATAAATACCAATTGATTTAACATCCATTGCATACACTTCATTGAGGTAAATTGGGATCCAAAAAACAAACAACCACCAAATTGGGTCAATGGCTGCAGAAGCGATGATCACCCCCCAGCTTTGTTTGCGTGAGAGTAGCTCCGCGGTGCTAGGATTGTATTCTTCAATTTCAGAACAAGAGCCATCTGACTCCATGCGTTTTTGACCGGTCAAGATATAATCTTTTTCAGCATCCGTAATCCAGGGATGAGAGCCCGGTGGCGCTTTTACAAGAATTAACCATGGAATTAACCACAATAAACCAGTCGCACCAATCACGACAAAGACCATTTTCCAACTAAAGAATATTGTTAAATACGCTATTAATGGGATGGCAACAATACCGCCAATGGCAGCACCAGAGTTAAAAATACCTTGGGCTAATGCTCTTTCTTTAGTGGGAAACCACTCTGCATTTGCTTTGGTTGCGCCTGGCCAGTTTCCAGCTTCAGATAACCCTAAGACCGCACGAAAAATACTAAAGGTTAATAGTCCTTGCGCAAACGCGTGAGCTACTGTAGCAATTGACCATACCGCAATCGACAATACAAACCCGAGACGCGTGCCGATCCAATCAAATATCTTACCGAATATCGCTTGACCAAATGCATATGAAAAAACAAAGACAATAGAAATGGTTGCATAGATTTGTTTGCGCTCTAATGCTGATTCATCAGGAAATAATTCCTCAACAATATCTGGCCATAAAACGCTTAACGCGGAGCGATCGATATAATTAATAACAGTGGCTAACGCAATCAGCGCGATAACCCACCAACGTAAATTATTAAGTTTCATTATTCATTGACCCTTTTAAATTAATCGTGCTTTATTTTTTTTGTATCACTTAACGCAATTACCGTTACTTGACCGGCAAATGTGAAGCGTTGTGCTTCCCATTCAAACGTGTGCTCACTGTCATTTGCTACTAATTCTTGCGCATAAGCAATCAAATATGATTGTTGATTATGCGTCAATGCAACTACCTGCACTGACTCAGTAGACAGCCCAGATAAGGCCTGAATCTGACTATGACTATTTATGGTAAATTCTTTACTGCCGTTATATTCGCCATGTGGCTCTAACACATTGATAAATTGATGTTCGCGACTATCTTGAACACGCAACATAAACATTTTATCTTCGATTAAATTAAAATTCGGATCGTTAGCACCGGCACGACCAAATAAGATCTCGGTGGTATCAGGCGTATAACTCGAGTGTGTATAGAAACGATTATTCAACAACCAGGTTATATGGCTCAATTCACCTTCTGTTTGCGCCTTAGCGGTTTGCCATATATGTTGATAGCCATCGCTATTGCCTAGCGTATTCATCTGGGATAAGGCTGTATTAAGAGAGAAGTTAGTTTCGATTAACTGCCCTTGATAGTGAACGGGTAAATCATACTGATGTGTTTGTTCAGATTGCACATTTAATACATCAATAATCAATGCATAGGGTGCATCTTTCGGAGAAAACATTGCCATCGTTCGGTCAAAAACAACCCCATCATAGGCATTTCGCATAGTGGCTTTGCTAATTGAAATATCATCATTATTAACAACAAAATCAATATTTGGCGCATGTTGATTGCCTAATGCTGTGTTGCCTGCAAAATGGCTTTGCTCGTCTACAATCAATGTATTATGTGAAATAGTTTGCTTGGCATAAGAGTTGTTCTCCGCTAAATAATGACCACCATATTTTGCTTCAACATTCAAAAAACGCGCTGCTCCGTAATCACGGACAATTTCTTCGCCATTATCATAAAAAATATAATTGAGTTTATCAAAATGGCCATGCCCTAACCCTTGTGATGTTGCCTTGAAGACCAAAGCTTGATGGACTGTTTCATCAACATCATCCGTTTGGTTTTGACGATTGATTATCAATGCGCCGTCATCCCCGTTAGCACCATCGCCTAATGTTAAATTTGCAAAGCCATACGGGGTTGCTTTTTGTTGCTCCAAAGCTTGGGCTACTTTTAGTCCATCTCCAGTTAACAAAATTTGATTTTGTTGTTTAGCAATAGACAATAAACCGGTGTCTTGAGATAAACCATAAGCAATGCTAACACCATACACCAACTCTATTGTATCCGTGCCTTTGTCTTTAATCGCATCATTGATGGCAAAAAATAAACCGTTGTAACTGAGTTGTATCGTAGTATTAATAGCTTTGAGTAAAACGCCATCGCGGTAACCAAAAATATCACGCTCAGGTTGGTTTTCTTCCACTGCTTTTGCAAATAACACAAACGGTAACAAAGCAAAACGTTGATAATACGGACCTTCATTATAATAGCCATCCGGCGAAAACAAGACTTCAAGCTGCTTCAAAAAACCCGCATCACCGGACTTGTCTAAACCTAATAATGCTTGCTCAACCCATTCTAATTCACCTAATACTAAACCCGTCATACCGACAGCAGCATTGGCCCAAGTGCCGTGATTGTGTACTTTATTGAATGTTTGTGGGTTTTCAACAGATAAAAACAATGCCATGGGACGTAATACACCGTTTTCAATTGCTGTGGCATCTTCTGTCGATATTGCTAATTTTATATTGTCATATGCTTGGCTGGTGTATACCAACCACATTGCTTCATTCAGGCTTTGCCAAAATAATTTACCTGGAGATTGTTCTTTGCGTTTTGGGTGATAACCTAAAGTTGGATACATCTCAGCATACGCCAACAACATATCTTTAACCGCGTTAGCGTAGCGCATGTCTTGAGTCAGTTGATACAAGATCCCTGCATTATTCATTAATTGATAATTAGTTTTGTGTTTTTCATGAGTATAACCACCCCCCGCATCCGCGGGTAAAGGAACAATCATAGGGTGTAATAACTGTGCGTCTACTTGTTGTTGTAATGCGACAAACGTGTCGGTAAATACACCTGGTTGGGTAATTGCATTTCGCATTTGCACTATATCAGCACTATTGGACACCAACCGAGGATGGGCTGGTAGCTCAACATCGACACTATTGCTTGCATTGCCACCAGAGCAAGCGCTGAGCATTAATAGTGAAATAAAACTAATAATCTGTTTAGTGCGCATGAATCTATCCATTATTTTGTTGATGTAGAATTAAGGGTAAAGGTATTATTCACCAGCGTCGCGGTGACCGGTCCGGTTGCATAAAGCTCTTGGATAACAGGTGCAGACATGCCGCTGAATTGATTATCAGCTACAAGGGTTTTGGGTTCACCGACAGTATGATTGATCACGATAACAGGGCTATCGACAAACCGATTACCTTCAATCTTAGTAACTTGAACACCATGTAAGGTCAACACGGCTTTGGACTTATTTCGTTTACCCATGCCGACATTTGTGATGGAATTATTGTGCACAAAAACATGTGGACCAAATGTACTTTCATCTGTGCCACCGCGATATACATTCATCAACGTGCCTTGGATGTGGCTAAATTCATTGCCCGCTAATGTGACATACTCAGCATTATATATGCCCAAATCATCTTGCTCTTTATTCAAGCGTAAAATGTCACCGGTAATATTTGAAAATTGACTGTTAGTGATCGTGATTTCATCAGCAAACGCACGATAACCAGAATCAAACACATGAAATGAATGATTGATATCTAAATCTTTGACGACGACATGATCCATACTTAGTCTGTACGTATGGATTGTCGGTTGACGGGTATTGCGGATCATTGTGTTACCGGCAGAGTCAGGGGCATCCACACCTGATATTGTTAAGTGACTTAACGCTAAACTACCACCGTCTTCTAATACAAATAACGATTTACGCTCGAAGCTGACAGTGACGCCTTTCGTTCCTTTGATAGTGATGACTTTATCAATCGCCAACGGTCTCGATACGGTATAATGCCCTTGAGTTAACTGGAGCACGTCACCCGACTGGGCAGCGGTAAGCGCCTTGTAAAGTGCCTTTGGAGTCGAACTGACTGTATGAGTTTTACCACTACTAAACGCCACTGATAATTCTGGCTTGGTATACCAACTTGGTCCCGTGTCTTGTTTGGTTGTCGGTTGCAGTTGTGTACTGGCCCCATAACTGGCTAGTGCTGGGTCTTGGGGATACAACAAGCCATTTTCGGCACGCACCAAATCGATGGTTTTACTGGCAAATCCATTATCAATCGTTAGTTCATCAGCACCATGAACCACATTATCTTTAAATGTAATGCCACTGAGATCATCAAATACAGAAATCCCATCAGTGTTATTGTTGTGAGCGATCAGGTTACGGCTAAATAGTGAATTAATTGGTGCAGCTGTTCGCTCGGCATCACTACCCGCAGCAAAATGAATATGATCTAGGTTGATAAAACTATTGTGCGTAATCTTGGCATTATCGACTTGGTGGTAGCGATTAATTTTGGAATTAGGCACACCGTTCATGATTGTCATACCACTGCCAAAACGATAGCCAGTCACACCCTCTAAATAGTTATTACGGATAGTTTGGTCACCATTAATAACACGAATACCACCAGTATGCTCAACCCCATTACCAAAGAACACGTTATTTTGTACAATATTGCCATTGCCATGACGCAAGGTTAAGGTGCCGCGTGATTCAAAAAAGACATTATTTTGAATGGTGTTTGCACCGGACTTATTGGAGATAATTTCAACTTCACCGTTACAACGATCAAAATAGTTATTTTCAATCATGGTAAACGAATTAGACAACGAATAGTGACTGGTACCTACACGTAGCGTCTCCCCTCCATTTGATCCTAAAATGGGACGTTCACCAAAATAGTTATGATCAATTCGATGGTAGTTTGCTTGACTTTCTTTGCTATTTAAACGCACCGCCATGGTAACGCCTGAAGTGCGCTTGCCTAACAATGCGTTGTGATCAAATCGGTTATATTGACCATACAGGGCAACCCAATTGCCACCACTAAATTTTTCTGAGTTGTTATAGCTTTCAATAACGGTATTCGTTACGCGTGAATAATTTGCTAAATGGGTCTTGGAATGACGAAATTCGATAACAGCATTGGATGGTGAATAGCCTCGAGTAAAATACAAACCAGAAACAATCAAATACTCACCGGCTAATTGTAAATTAGATTGACCGGTTAAAAGGACTTTTCCAGGAGTTTGTGCTTGTAACGTAATTGGTGCTTCAACAGTACCTTTTGCAACAAAATCAATCTCAAAATCAGACCAAATGCCATCTGCCAGTGTGACAATATCACCAGGTTGTAATGAGCTAACAGCATCAGCAAATTGCGTTTGGTCTTGTACTAGATATTCTTTTGCTGCGACGTTTACCGAAATAAGTGTCGCAACAGCCACCCATACAACGCTTACTAACCATTTGTTTTGCATAGTATTCTACTCATTTAAAAGAGGAAAAAACGCTTCACACTGCGCGTTTATCTATTTTGTAGTTAAACAAGCTATCACAGCAATGTCAAACAATTTGTTGACCTATTTTATTATTTTGACATACCAATACACACTTAAAGGTTGACCAATAACTAAAGTTGATTAATACTAAATTAAATATAAAATAGATATCATTCATAATTCGCGAATTGAATTATTACCAAATGAGGTATTTATGGCTAACCGACGGTTATTCTGGAACATTGTTGACAAGATTGAAGCAAAAATTAAAGCAGGTGAGTATGTGCCTGGCAGCCGTTTGCCTCCAGAACGTGTACTTGCAGAACAATTTGATGTAAGTCGGCCAACGATCCGAGAAGCGATCATCGCTTTAGAGGTCCGTGGCAAAGTAGAAGTTAAAACGAGCTCGGGCGTATACCTCTTAGAGCAGCCATCTGAATCAGAGAGTGAAGCCAACGTCAGTGCATTTGAACTTACTCAAGCCCGTGCATTAATTGAAGGTGAAGCAGCTGCACTTGCTGCAACTAACATTACCGAAGATGAATTAAAAGCGCTAGAGCATGCCGTCGATGAAATGTTACATGGCCCGAATCATGAAAAAGCCGATAAAGAGTTTCATCGAATTATTTCCCAAGCGACACGAAATGCTGCAATTTTATTGGCCGTAGAGAATTTTTGGCATCTACGTCAAACTCGTACCAATATTAAAGAATCATACGCCACCGTGTGTAGCCTAAGTGCTCAAGAACGCATGCAAGAACACCTGAGCATTCTTAATGCTCTAAAAGAACGCAACCCTGACGCTGCCCGCAGTGCAATGCACATGCATTTTAATCGATTAATTAATGCGTTATTTGATGCGAGTGAAGCAAAAGCATTAGAAGAAGTACGATTACGTAATAGCCAAACACGGGGCTTATATTCGCTTAACCATTTGGTTAACCAAAATGTAACTGGTTAAAAATTAACTTATTACATTTACATTATCTTACTGCTTTCCTCTCAGCGACGACAACACACAGGCTAGCACAACAAAAATTAATGACATCAACATCGCCAACGAAATCGTCTGCATCAACGCTGGATTATTATCTGGGCTAAACACCGTGTCACCAATGTAGTGATGAATCATTAGGTTAACCACGCTCATGCCAACCAAATTACCGATTGTGCGTGACAAATTCATCGACGCGGATGCTGCGCCAACCTCTTGAGTATTAACCGCTCCCATTATCGCACTGTTATTAGGCGTAGAAAATAAACCAAATCCAACACCGATAATAGCTAATGCTAGCCCGATAAAACGGGCACTGCTAGTCAAATTGATCTGATTTAATAATACAAAGCCAACGGCAACAATAACACACCCTATTGTCGCAATAATACGCGGTTCAAATCTGTCGGCTAACTTACCGGCAATAGGGGCTACAATCGCCATTAATAGAGCTTGAATTAAAATAATCTGCCCAGCTTCTGCCGGATTAAATCCTCTAATAAATTGCAAATATAAACTCAATAAAAAAACAATGGCAAAGTTACTGGCATACATCAACAGTGATGTTGACAAAGATAAACTAAACACTCGTGATTCTTTGAACATTTGCACGCGGATCAAAGGCTCCGGCACCCGGCTTTGATGGATAACAAAAGCGACCAAGCTTATTATCGAGCCGCCAAGCAGCATGACACCCGAGAAATTAGGTAACTCACTTAACCCATAAACCAAACTAAACGAAAACAAAATAAACAGTGCAGAACCAATCCAATCAAACGGAGAGTGCTCAGTATTTTTCCACTCACCTTGCAGATTTAATCCAATAAAGATCAATAGACCAATGACTAATGGAATTTGAAAATAAAAAACTGATCGCCATCCCAATAGCTGTGTCAGCCAGCCACCGACAGCTGGCGCTAATGTCAAACCAATGTAAACGCATGCTGCAACGGCGCCAAAGGCACTACCCCGTTTATTTGCAGGCGTCACGGATGTAATAATCGCGACCCCAGTACCAAAGATCATTGCACCTGCGGCGCCTTGCATAAATCGCCAAAACAGGATCCATTCCATATTCGTTGCCAGCGCACACATTCCGGCACAGAATGCATTTAGAGCAAACCCCCAAACAAAGATTCGTTTACGCCCATAATTATCGGCTAATTTAACAAACGGAAGCATAAACGCGACGCTACTGAGAATATTTAACGTTGGTAGCCAGCTAACTTGGATAGCACTCGCGTGTAAATCAGCTGCGAGCGCAGGAATAGCAACATTCACCGCAGCCATACCTAATGGAGCGATTAAATAACCTGCGCAGACAGCGATTAACGCAATAGTATTTAACGGTAGCTTAAACAATCCAAAGCCCTTATTGGATGACGATGAGATTGTGCGAGTATGTCACACTATTCATCGAATGATACGATAACACTATGATACCATTGTCAGATTATGCAGGGATTAATTTTCTGGTTTTTATCTATATTTAGAGAAATGAAGTAACATGCAATTGATCAACATCAACAAAAATCGGTATCGCCGCCATTTAAACTGGGTCATTGCCAGCTGTGTCATTGCTTTAACTGTTGGCAGCTTAGGTATCGCCCAGACGCTTATTGCACTATTTCCAGATCCCAGTGGCAGTCATTTTCATTGGAATTTAAGCGGTGTGATCGTGTCCAGTTTGTTAATTGGTTTGGTGCTCAATCGATATCGTCAGCATGCTTTTATGACCGAAGTCACTTATGTGTGGGAACTAAAACAAGCATTAAACAGCATTAATCGTAACATGCTTAAAATCAAGCCTGCTGCAGAAGCCGGAAACATCAACGCTCTGACCGCTTTGCAATTCTGCTATGCTGGATCAAGATTATTATGGCAGCTGGATGACAATACAATATTAATGGATGAGCTAACGCTAGACCAAGCTGCATTAGATAAGTTAGCCGACCAATATTCAGTGACATTGAACGCCAGCGATTATTCCAAAGAGATGCTAGATAACCTATGAACCAAATACTCAAAGACCTTTCCCTTTCTGCCATTGTTGCTGGTTTTATCGCGGTATTAATTGGCTTTGCAAGTGCCGTAGCCATTGTCTTTCAAGCCGCTCAGGCTGCTGGTGCTAATCCAGCTCAAGTCGAATCATGGATCTGGGCGTTAGGAATTGGTATGGGGGTCACAACGTTTGGTTTATCTTGGTTTTATCGCCGCCCTATCATCATCGTATGGTCGACACCGGGTGCAGCATTACTCGCTTCAAGCCTAGAAGGCAGTGGTTTGGCACAGACCACCGGCACATTTATTGTCGTGGGTTTATTAATTATATTAATTGGTGCTTCAGGATGGTTTAATCGCTTTGCCAAGCTAATTCCGATGCCTATCGCCGCGGCTATGCTTGCTGGGATACTTTTGCAATTTGGCATTGGTATATTTACTTCCGTGCAAACGGATGCGGTATTGATCCTCTCGATGATACTGACCTACTTACTCATGAAATGGCTTGCGCCACGCTATGCAATTGTGATGGTTTTACTCGTAGGCACCGTATTTTGTATGTTAACAGGTAGCTTATCCGTTAGTGATATTGACTTAGGTATAGCGACACCACAGTGGGTCACACCGAGCTTTTCTTTAGCATCTATCATGGGTATTGGCATTCCGTTGTTTATCGTGACAATGGCTTCACAAAACTTACCCGGCGTTGCTATTCTGCAAAACAGTGGCTACAGCCAACAACCTATCTCTCCAATAATTACCACAACAGGGGTGTGTACATCGATACTCGCGCCATTTGGTGGATTTACCTTTAATCTTGCAGCAATCACCGCTGCTATCTGCACTAGTGATGAAGCGCATCCTGAACCAAATAAACGCTATATTGCTGGCTTATCAGCAGGCATATTCAATTTGATAGCAGGGATCTTTGGCGCAGCAGTCGTTAGTTTATTTGCCGCTTTTCCAGCCGCGATGGTAGCGGGATTAGCCGGGTTGGCATTATTATCCACTATTGCAGCAAGTCTACACAATGCCTTAGTGACGCCTACTTATCGGGACGCCGCCATCATGACGTTTTTGGTGACCGCATCAGGCATAAATATGTTTAATATTGCGTCTGCGTTTTGGGGTGTGGTGTTGGGTCTATGCGTTGTCATGTTTAGCCGCAAAGATTAACAAGTTATATATATGACGCAACATATAACCTCAAGAGCATCCTGTAAGCATTGTCATTATCCGCAAAAAACCTGTGTTTGCGCGGCCATAATCCCTATGAAATGCGCTGTCCAAGTGACGATATTACAAGATCCAAGCGAATCTCAACATGCTAAAAATACCGCCCGTTTAATTCCCCTGATCCTCCCCAATTGCGATATTATCGTTGGCAATACACCCGAGGATTTTGCCGCATTATGTACCCGTTTACATCCGGAGATTGCGCAAGGGCATTGCGCCGTCATTTACCCATCGCCCTCAGCTCTGTGCGTTGAGAACTTAGCGACAACAAACAATACGTCGAGCCGGCCGCCGTTTTCGCATCTCATTTTATTAGATGGCTCGTGGCGTAAAGCAAAAAAAATCTGGCTCAGCAACCCTTGGTTGCATACGTTACCGGTATTAAGCTTTGCTCAAGTGCCAGATGGTCAATATCACATTAGACACACTCAGTTAACCGATTCGCTATCAACACTAGAAGCATTAGCACATACCCTACAGATAGGCTTTGGTGTAGATACGATGCCCTTACATCATATTTTTTCAGCCATGCAAGCGCATTGGCCTAAACGTCCGCAATAACCTTATGAACCAACCTAATTTATTCGAGACACTCACCACACTTTTTCCAGGCAAACAGATCCGCAAATCACATGTTATCCAAGCGCTGTGGAGTGGTTATGGTGAGCTTGCCCGGTATTATATCGACAACGAACCGGTGATCCTAAAACACATTGATTTACAGGCGTATGCATCCGGCTGTATTGTACACCCTCGCGGTTGGAGTTCGACTTTTTCACATCAACGTAAAATTGCTTCATACCAAAATGAACGACAATTTTATTGTGATTATGCGCACTTAACAGATCATCATTGTCGTGTCCCTCGGCTACTATCAAGCCGCTCTGATAATGATGGATTATGGTTATTATTAGAGGATCTGGATGCTGCAGGCTTTGACCAACGCCACGGGCTGCACTTAACCAAATACGTCACACCACAACAACGAATCAAACACGTGCGTGACGTGATCCGTTGGCTTGCTTATTTTCATGGTCGCTTTATTCAACCTCAGCAAACGTCACTTTGGCCACAAGGTAATTACTGGCATTTGGCAACCCGTCCTGATGAATTCAACGCGATGCCCGACTCTCCGTTAAAAGAAGCTGCACACGAACTTGATAAGCGACTCAGGGCATGCCAATACCAAACAATTATTCATGGCGACGCCAAACTGGCTAATTTTTGCTTTCACCAAGCTCCGGATCATGACCCGAATATTGCTGCGGTGGATTTTCAATATTGCGGCACAGGTGTGGGGATTATTGATGTGGTGTATTTACTTAGTAGTGCATTCGATAGCGATGATTTAACACGTTACAGTGAGGGTTTAATCGCTGAATATTTTGACCATCTCACGATTGCGATAGGTGCATCGTTAAGCGAGCATCAATTAACTGAACTACGCCAACAATGGTGTCAGTTAGTGTGCGTAGCATGGGCTGATTTTGAGCGATTTTTAGTGGGTTGGTCTCCACAACACGCTAAACGCAATGCTTTTAGTGATGAGCAAACAAACTTAGCTATTTATTAATCTGTGATTATACTTTACTACGTGTGTTAGAAAATATGAGTAACAAAGTGTTATGGAACAAAATAATACGTATTTTAAATTTTTACATTTGGCTCAAGCGATCCAAAGCTTACCTTCTTTTCCTGAACTTGATTCGGTAGAGGAACGGCTATTAAATGTGTGTGGTAGCGTGTGGTATAGCGATATCAAAATATCCGTCACCGAAATTGCTAATATGCTTCCTGGTACATCGGAACGAACCAGTCACCGACGGATTAAAACACTGCTGAGCAAAAATATGATCACACTTAAAAATGACGACAACGATAAACGCATCAAATACATTTTACCCACTCCATTAGCTGATAAATATTTCAAAAAAATGGAAGACTGTTTACTGTTAGCAATCCGTTAAACCGGATTCATTTATTTCGGTTTGATTGATCTGCCAGGTTGAGCTAATAACGGTTCTTCTGGCCAGCGATGTCTAGGATATCGGCCTTTCATATCTTTGCGTACATCAAAGTAAGAGTGACGCCAAAAATGTGCCAAATCACTGGTTGTTTGTAATGGCCTCTGCGCCGGTGATAACAAGGTAAAACATAACGCTACCTGTCCTTGCGCTAATACTGGTGAACTCAGCTCACCAAATACTTCCTGCAATACAACATGCACTGCTGGTGACTGATAAGGTGAGTAAGTAATCACACACCTCTTGCCACTTGGGGCGATATAATGCGTTGGCGCCTCTTTATTTAAGCTTTGTTGTTGCCCATAATCTAGGTTTGCTTGTAACAAATCAAACACAGGTAAAGCCTGCAATTGCCGGATTGTTTGCACCTTCGTACAATAAGGTAACAACCAATTATCAAGAGTGTTGAGTAAGCTCTCATGCGTTAAATGAGGGAGCATATCAGGACATTGTAGTGCCAGCCAAGTCACGCGTTGTAACCAATTCTCACACCGTGCATCCCACGCTAAAAATGTTAACCCCTGATCTTGAATAACGTGTTTAAAACACAGGTTTTTTTCGTTATCAGGAATGCGACTTAACACCGATTCTCGTACGATTAATTGTTGATATAACCATTGCTGGCGAGCTTGAATTTTATTGGTTTTGGCATCATATCGATACCGATTTTGCTGAGTAATGAATGGGAGATCTTCAACTTGTGACACATCAATAGCTGTCGCTAAATAAACGCGACCGTCTTTTTGTTGACCATCCGCGTCCAAAACAATACACCACAATGATTGTGCTAAATGATCTGTTTCAGGCATGCTCACCCCACGACCATTGGCTAGGGTGAATAAAATCGGATTATTAGGAGTCAGTGACCGACGTTTGGCCACCCTATCAGGAAAACCAGCCGCACATAAATTTGCGGTATGACTAGCTATATCGCTCAAATTAAATACGGCATGTAAGTCTTTCCCTATATTTGGTACAAGCCGAACACAAAGGCGCTGCGCCAACTGAATTACGTGCAGCAACGTACCTGTGGGTCGATTTTTTTGAGATAGCGCAGCCATCACCAACTCAATACGGGTAAGTAAATCGATACCATCACCTGATTGCCCTACATCACGTTCAGACAACAAGGCTGCGATGATAGCAGCTAAAGCAATACGCGCTTTATCGCTCTCGGTAGGCTGTTGTAAGTGAGCAATCGATTCAGTTGCACTGAGCATTATCGCGCCTAACCGCGGATCTACCCCCAACGATAAAACCGCTCGTCCACGCTCCGTAATCCCCCCTTGAGGTACTTGTAATCCCAAAGCTATATTGAGCGTTTGTGCCTGTTGAATGTGTGCATGTGGTGGTGGGTTTAACCATTGAGCAAGACGAGGATCGGTAATCCCCCACGCACTAAGATCGAGTACCAATGAGGATAAATCATCACGCTCGATGGTTAACGGCGCAAACTCTGCTAAACGTTGTTGTTGTGATTCATTCCACAACCTAAGGCAACGTCCAGCTTGAACCCGCCCGGCTCGACCCGCGCGTTGATTCGCAGACGATAAAGCAATGCGTTGAGTGACTAGTTTTGATAGTCCACTTTTGGGATCAAATACAGATACTTTTTCTAAGCCGCTGTCTATCACCCACGTAACGCCGGGAATAGTCAAACTGGTTTCAGCAATGTTGGTTGCTAAAATAACTCGATAACGATTGTGTGGTTCATCGCGTAACACGGTCTCTTGTTCAGACAAAGGCATAGCACCATAGAGCTTATACAGCGATACATTATGACTGGTAGCAAGCGTTTTAAGTTGGGAGTACGTCTGATGGATCGCCCCTTGGCTGGGTAAAAATACCAAAACATCGCCGGTTAGTGGCGTCTTGAGTATTTCGATCATCGCCCGCTCACACAGTTCAGCCAACATAGAATTATTCATGGTTCTGTGTTGCGATAAGGATTGGCCTCGTTGTGTTCGATTAGGTGAGCTTAATCGCAAAGAGGGCTGGTTGGTCGAACTAGCATCTAAGTATTCAATGGCGACAGGATGTGTTCGGCCTTGGCATAAGATGACAGGTGCATTGTCCAAATACGCAGAAACAGCCTCGGTGTCCATCGTCGCAGACATAACTAATAGACGTAAATCATCACGCAGGCTTTGTTGTACTTCACCACACAACATTAATGCTAAATCCGCTTGCAGGGCGCGTTCATGAAATTCATCAAAGATGATCAATCCGACATCCGCTAGTTCTGGATCTGATTGTAATCGGCGCGTCAAAATCCCTTCGGTGATGATTTCAATTCGAGTGTCTGTACTGATTTTTCGTTCATTGCGGATTTGATAACCGATGGTTTTCCCCACCGGCTCTCCTAACTGCTGTGCCAAAAATTGTGCAATCGCTTTGACTGCTACTCGTCTTGGTTCGAGCATGATGGTTTTTTTGGCAGAGTCAGATGAAAGACTATTAAGCCATTCACACTGAAGAAACGCCAACGGTACTTGAGTTGATTTACCGGCACCAGGTTGCGCAGCTAATACAACAGCTGAATGTTCAGTCAGCGCAGCTTGAAGCTCCGGCATCACTGTGTGGATCGGTAATTGATTAAATGACATCGTTAGGCATCAACCATAAGGCTATTCAACATGAACTATAATGTGCCATATATTACCATGATACAGCCTCATAACGGTATGTTTGCGCTTAGCAACCTAGAAAGCGTATATTGTGCTATTCCTAAAGCAATTTCATATCATAAGGCATTGAGATGCATATCGATTTATCATCACTAAATAGTAGTCGTGTCTACCATCTAATGACCCAAACCATTATCCCAAGACCTATCGCTTGGGTGTTAAGCATTAATGAAGATAAGTCGCATAATTTAGCGCCCTTTTCTTATTTTAATGCGGTCTGTAGCGATCCTCCCTTGATGATGTTGTCGATGGGAAAAAAGCCCGACGGCTCGTCCAAAGATACGGTGACCAATTTACAGGTAGGCGCTGAATGTATTGTGCATATCGCGCATGCCGCGCAAGCAGAAGTTGTTACTCAAACGGCAGCTAGCATCGCGTATGGTGATAGTGAAGTCACCGCCAGTAATATAGCGTTAACCGACCATCAAGATTGGCCACTTCCTCGTATCAAAGACTGCCCAATTGCCTATCATTGCAAAGTACATAGCACTCAAGAGATCGGTAATACCCCACAGCAAATAGTGTTTGTCGAAGCGCTATCCTTGTATGTTGATGATCGTGTGGTGGACGAAAAAAACGGTCGAATGACTATCGATGCGTTGGCTGTTAATCCTTTGGCGCGACTAGGCGCAGCACAATATGCTGACTTGGGATTGGTGTTTAGTAAGGTGAGGCCGGATTAGTATTTCAATTAGCTTGAAGCTAATTGATAATCCATAATTAAGCTCTCAAGTGGAATATTTAATTGAGTATGTAAACTGCGGATCATGCTCATACTTAATTTTCGTTTACGATTCAACACTTCAGATACTCGACTACGTTGTCCAAAAATTGGAACTAAATCCGCAGCGACTAAACCTTCTTGTTCCATGCGAAATTTTATCGCCGCAATAGGATCTGGTAAATCGATAAAATACTGCTTTTTCTCAAATGCCTCAATTAACGTAACGAGTATATCTAGTTTATCATGAGCTTCAGAACCAGGTTCGGCTTCCCATAACTTCTCCACTTCGATGAGTGACTGTTGATAATCCTGTTCATTTTTTATGGGGTTTATATTCATCTTATCACCTTAGATAGTCGCAGCATCAATTTCATTATATTGTTTGTGTGTACCTATAAAGCGAATAAATACAATTCCTGAGTCATATTTTATGGCAGTAATTAACCGGTATTTATTTCCACAAATATTAAAAACAACGCGATTGTCATGAACAAAACTCGCGTTTCTATACTTAGATTTGATATCGTGTGGTGTTCGCCATTGTGCATTTTTAGCTTCATCAAACCATGCTTTTAATGATTGTTCTGTTTCTCGATACTTAGGATCTTCCCAAAACAACCGTAATGTTTTTATGGCTATGATCCTCATAACAAACCAGAATTCCCATTATGGGAAATAACATAATAGATGTCAACTTTTGCATATAAAAATAACATGTGTACCTCTCTTAGTGACTCTGAGTTAGTGGTCCTGAATATTTAGTAAGGGAAAGACTATTACATTAATCACAAATGATTTCTGCTGACCATTAGTTCAGAAAGTGATATGAGAAAAGAAAAGATGATTAAGCGAGTTCAGCTACCCGTCAGCTCATGATACAAATAAGGCACAAGAGGAGTATGAAGTTGTAACTGCATTGTCATCGGTTTTTGTCCTTCAGATGACAATACATTAGCTGGTCCAATATATATATATGGCTGTGTAACCCCATCGATTTTTTTAAATTTACGAACAAATACATGCAATTTAATGCCATAGGTATGATGTTTTACGAGTTTTTCGCCATCGCCACTATCAGGTCGTTTATCGGATGGACTATCCCATTGCAGCTGAGTCGATGAGATAATTTTATCTTTATATTGAATCGCTTTTTCTGCTTTGTGTAGTTCGATAAATAAAAAATAGTCAGTGCCATTTTTTAATAATCCTTGTCCTCTAAACGCAGAGTGCTTTTTGGTATATTGTGACGCAAAAGCCACATCGCGCATATTGTATTGTGCATAGAGTCCAAGATAATGTTCAGGTGTTATCTTATTAATCATTTCATCATGATAACGAGCGATCCCATAATCTAACGCATCGAGTAACCAGGTTTTTTCTGCCTTCCCTATTAAAGCAGCTTGCCATAAAGATGATGCGTTAAAGCAGATTTCAGAATGGGTAAATGAAGGAGATGCCTCGGCGATTTGATCAAGTATGACAAGTTCATTTTCCGCCAAGTGGCTATTGCTATGGGTGCCTAACGTAGGGTATTTGTTAAGATCAACTGAATCAAAAAACTCCCCCGCCAAATACCTAAATGCAAATATTATCTCTGCCGATGACACTTTTATTCCATCTCGATGCAAGCCTTGTTTTATATCGAATACAGATACACTTGGCTGCTGTATAAGCTCACGTAAAATATACAGTTCAGTTATTCGCTTTGCAGGCAGATGATCACAAACAAACCGATATATTTGCATAAAATGTTGATGAGCAAACAATGCTTGTATCTCAGGAGTTTCCTTTTCGATTCTTTGTAAAAAATGAATATAGGTATGGTACTTTTGTAAAAAACGAACTGGATCAGGTGCACCATCAGTTAAGACATAATCCATCAGCATAGGTATTCGGTTGTGACACATTAATTTAAACGTGTTGTATTCAAGATATAAATACTTTGCCGAATTAAAATTTTCATTTTCTAACTGCGATAAAATATAGTCTTTAGCAATGGGGTCTAACTGAATATGAGTACAACCGGGTATTGATTGAAAATCATTATTAACCGCAACTTTCAAACTGTCTTTATCGATTATCCGTTTGCCATAAAGTGCAATTGCAATCATAAAACTGCGTTCGTGATTACCAATAAAATCTAATACGGTTAGGAATGCTTTGTCTGGAAAATGCCGTAAGCCTCGCCCTAATTGTTGCAAAAATATAATAGGCGATTGGGTTGGACGTAACATCAACACTAAATTAATTGAAGGGATATCGACCCCTTCATTAAAAATATCAACCGTAAATATCACTTGTAACTCATGCGCATCATCTTGGATATCATGCATCATTTGTTGGCGAACAGATTCTGAGTCCGTCCCAGTTAATGCAACCGCATTAATACCAATACAATTAAATTGCTCAGCCATGTATTGTGCATGTTCGATATTGACACAAAAGCCCAGGCATTTGAGTTTATCCCCGTCAAAATCATAGAATTGCATCTGCTGAACTATATATTCTACCCGACGATGGGTTTGCAGCAGTTTAGCTAATTTTGCAATATCTGTTAAATCTGTCTCTTGATAATCTAGTCCTTTGACATCTGACACGCCATAATAATGAAATGGGACGACTAAATCTTTATCTAATGCTTCGCGCAAACGGATCTCAGTGGCAATATTATTATCAAACGTGTGATAAATATTAACGGCATCACCCCGCTCTGGTGTGGCTGTCATACCCAACAAAAATTTTGGCTTAAAATAGGTAATAATATCTTGGTAAGACTGGCTAGTCACATGATGCGCTTCATCAATCACAATAAAATCAAATGCATCTGGGCTGAATTTTTGCAAGTGTTTGGCAATGGATAAGTTAGTACCAAATAGATAATCGGTATTTAGCTCTTTGGTCTTACCGGTGAATAAGCCAAGAGAAGGTGGCTTAGGATGCCCATGAAATACCGCGGCAAATGTTGTTTGCGCATCTAATAAAATACTTTCACGATGCACAATAAATAAAACCTTTAGCGCTCCAAAATCTCGTGCCGCAAACGCAGACATGTAGGTCTTTCCACTGCCAGTTGCTGCAATAACTAAGGCTTTGGTGTGATGAGCTAGCTGTAATCGTTTGAGGTTATTGACCGCCTCTTGTTGCATGGAATTAGGAGTAATTGTGCGATTAGGGATAAAGTCCCGCTGTTTTGATGTGGCTTTTAGTGACTGAATATATGCGGCATATTCATCAACCAATGCCATCGTGGCCGGTGATGATACGCCCCATAATTGAGCAAACTCTTTGGTAATCGCTGTAACATAGGGTGAATCAGCATTATCAATGGTTTTAACATTCCACTCGATATTACTTTTTAAGGCACTATTGGTAATATTAGAAGAGCCTACAAATATTTTATGGTGTTGTTTATTATGAAAAATATAACTTTTAGGATGAAAGCCTTGGGTTCTTTTCGATATAAATATGCGCAGTTCAATTTTGCTAAATGAGAGGATTTTTTTCAGGGCTTTAGGATCGGTAAAATTAAGATATGTTGAGGTAATGATACGTCCTTTTACTCCCCTATCATCAGCAGCTTGTAGCAGATCGAGCATGATCTGTAGACCACTATAAGAGATAAATGCGACATTTAATTCAAAAAATTCACATTCTGCAAATGCTGCTTTTAACTCTATAAACAAATTAGAGCTTTCATCATTGGTGATCAGTGCGGGTTCACAGAAAAGCTGATTTGAATTAGGCATTTACTATGTGTTAACTCCCTACCATTAACTGCTCAACAAAAGGAATATCTGCAGCTGCCCAATCTAAGCTATTAAGCTGATGAGGTCGTAACCATTGCTGTGAAATGTGCTCGGTGAGCGTTAAGTCTTTAGTGATAACCGGACATTTATAGGCGTGCATCGTAATATAAAAATCAGGATATTGGTGCTCGATAGTTGCAAAGTAAGTGACTTCAGGTAATGCGATATGCAGCTCTTCTTGGATCTCGCGAATAATTGCCTGGTCAGGGGTTTCACCCTCTTCTATTTTGCCACCCGGAAACTCAAACTTATTTGCAATGTAATCATACTTAGCAGCGCCCCGCTGAACACATAATATGTCATCACCACAGGTAATGATCGCTGCTACGACTTCAATTTTTTTCATATACCAAACATCTTCGTTTTTTCCAGGATAAACGGATGAATGATTGATGTCTAGCTCGAGATGAGGTTATTCAAGTTACCAATAACATCATCAGCATTTACTGTTGCACCTTTAACGATATCTTGCTCGCTCTGCGCAATCATCTTTAACATAGCCAAAGTATCCTGAGTTTGCTCATATTCATGAACCGATTGGACCACCATTGCCGGCTCACCGTTTTGCGTTATGACGTAGTGCTCGCCCTCTTCTTTCAACTCATTAGCAATACTCGATGCATGTGATTTTAAATAGCTGATCGGTTTGGTATTAGTCAATAAACTCATAGGTAACTATTTTTAATTCTAATATAAATTAAACTAAATTTAGACCATATTCAGTCTTATACAAATGTAAATTTAATTCACCACACTAATCACTAGATTGCGCGAGCCGCCATGATCACGATGCTCGCCCAAATAAACCCCTTGCCACGTACCTAATGCTAAGCGTCCATTTATAATAGGCACCGTCACGCTAGAGCCATATAACGATGCCTTAATGTGCGCGGGCATATCATCATCACCTTCATAAGTATGGATAAAATACGGTTCGCGCTCCGGAGCTAATTTGTTAGTGAAAGCTTCTAAATCAACACGCACACTCGGATCTGCGTTCTCATTAATGGTTAATGACGCACTCGAATGCTGGATAAACACATGCAACATCCCATTTAACGGCAATTGACCCAATTGCTCCACACAAGCCCTCTCAATATGCTCTGTAATGATATGAAAACCACGCCTAAATTGCGGTAGGGTTAGTGTTATGTGTGCTATCATAATTATTCTCCAACATATTTATATCTGATATATTCATTGTAACATTCGATAAAAACAAAAAACGATTTAGGAATTTATCTTGATCAATAAATCCATCGCCACCAATATTGGTTTATTGACCATTCTAATGTGGAGCTCCTTAGCCTTATTGAGTGTGTTTAGTAAAAATATTCCTCCGTTTTTATTACTGACATTGTGTTTTTGTATTTCAATATTTTTGGTCGTTCTTAAACGACTATACAAACGCGAAGCACTGTTGCAATTACCTTCATTAAATACTGCACAATGGGTTGTCGGTGTGAGTGGGTTATTTGGCTTTCATTTTTTATATTTTCTGGCTATTCGCCACGCTCCCCCCATTCAAGTTAGTTTAGTGTGTTATCTTTGGCCACTGTTACTTGCTTTATATGTTTCGCTACCAGGCCAACGCATGTTGACGTTAATCGGGGCACTATTGGGTTTTCTTGGTGCGGGAATTGTCATTAGTGGAGGTCAAACCATGGACTTTACCCCTGCATATACTTTGGGGTATGTGTACGCGTTTGGCGCTGCGTTGATTTGGTCGACTTACTCTTGGTATATGAGTAAAAGTGATAACAATGTTGAAGATATTGGTTGGATAAGTCTTGTTGTTGCTGTATTTGCTTTGGTGTGTCACCTATTACTTGAAGAAAACGTGATGGCGACACCTGGTTTATTTGATACTACCACTATCATCGCCATTATTTTGTTAGGCTTAGGGCCTGTGGGTGGTGCTTTTTATCTTTGGGATATCGCAATGAAATTTGGTCATAAACAGTGGATAGCCTCATTGAGTTTTACAACACCCGTCATCTCAACCATTCTACTTGCTGGGTTTGGTATCGGTAGTGTGTCTATGAATGTATTGGTGTCGCTAGGGCTTATTATGGCTGGGGCAGTGCTGTGTAACGTGCAATCGATGCGCAGACGTATGCTGCATAGCCAGTAGCGATGCTATATCACTTGAAGGTATGTGTAATGTTAACCGCACATCACTAGCATAAGTGCACTGCTCGACCCGACCTTTATGCATTTCTACCCAATGACGGATCTATTGTTCATCTTTAAAATCGACATTCACCACAACTCGTTCTGTTGGTATGTATTGCGTCGTTGTAAGTCCATTAATAACTTGTAACGTCGCCGTAGAATAAGCCCTCACTAAGCCTCCTGCTCCGAGCTTTACACCACCAAAATATCGACAAATAATCACCATCACATTGCCTATATCATTATGCTGCAACACGTTGAGCATCGGTTTGCCTGCGGTACCACTTGGCTCACCATCATCATTAGAAGCTTGCGTGTCAGGCTGTTGTGGATCACCGATTAAATACGCCCAACAATGGTGCCGAGCATCAGAATAGAGGGTTTTAGCATAAACCAAACCCGACATCGCTTCTTCACGTGTTGCAACCGGTAACGCATAGGCATGAAATTGACTTTTTTTTATGCTGTACGTTTGCCACGATGCTTGAGTTGGGATGCGCATAATTTAAGCCGTAATTGCTTTGTGTTTTAATGCTTCATAATAAGGCGCGACTTCATCAACCACTCGCTGCTGTTCGGCAGTTAGCGTGAAACTTGCCTTCGATGGCGCAGCAAAGTGAGTAGACTGTTCAACACTATGATACCAATGGCTTGCCCAGACGCCATCACTGTCTCTGCGACCTTTGGGCCAAATCAGCATCGATTCAGAGAATGCAATATTTAACGCCGCACACATTTTACGTAAAATAACCTCCGTAGAAGTTAGTACCGTCACAGAATCAATAATCGGTATAGATTGCCCGGTTATTTCACTAATTGCAGTATACAGCTCATATTGGCGCTTAATGCCAATATCCTCTGCGTGACACACACCCCGACTTTGCGTATATGAATTCACTACATAAGCTGGATCACGGATCAAAAAACAATGCGTCAAATGTTTAGTCCATTGCAAATCACAATCAGGTAGCATGTGATGGGTCATGTGTTTTTGATATTGAATATCCACGTTCAGCGGGGTAAGCGTTAACTCATCAACAACATCACTAAATTCGTTAGATTGAGCAGCAAGCACCTCGTCAAACATAGGATGCGGGGATTGCGTTTGTTGCAAATAGTGAGCATAAAAAGGCTCATCCACCACTGAGCAATCGACGCGATTTTCCCAACTACGCATCATCGCAGTAGAAATATTACGCGGTCCTGACCACATAGCGATTCGTTTACTCATCATGCGCTCCTTATCTTATTGACTGGTATTATGTTGATGATCAGATTCAATCAACGCCACATAATATTGTTCAAGTAGCTTGGTTTGCGTTTGACTGCCATTGCCAATTAATCTGCCATCGACTTCTTTAACAGGGGTTAATCCGGCAAATGTACCTGTAATAAATGCTTCATCAGCACCATATACGTCGGCCAAGGTGAAGTTTTTTTCAAATACTGGAATACCATTTTTCTTACACACATTAATAACATTTCGACGAGTAATGCCATCAAGACAAAAATCACCACTTGATGTCCAGACTTCCCCATCTCTGACAATAAAAAAGTGGGTAGAATTACACGTCGCAACAAATCCATGAGGGTCCAGCATCAATGCTTCATCGGCTTGTGCTTTAGCCGCTTGAATACAGGCAAAAATACAATTGAGCTTAGAATGGGTATTGAGCTTAGGATCTTGCACATCAGGATAGCCTCTGCGCACATGACTGGTGAATAAGCTCACGCCCTCACCTTGTGCTAATCCTAATGCTTGTTTATGCTCGGCAATAATCACGATGGTTGCTGATGATATTGTCACTCGAGGATCTTGATAAGGGGTCGCTTTAAGACCGCGCGTTACCATTAGGCGAATATGCACACCATCATGCATCTTGTTCGCTGAACACGTGTCATAGATACGTGTAATTAAATCTTGTGGTGCTAGGCCAATATCCATATCCAGTGCCTTAGCACCATCATAAAGTCGCTTCATGTGCATATCAATAAAGGCTAAGTGCCCTTGATGTAAGCGGATCCCTTCCCACACCCCATCACCCAAAATAAACCCACTATCAAACACTGATATTTTGGCATCTTCTCTAGGAAACAACTCGCCATTGATGTTGATTAATATCGATGCATTCCGAGGATCGTCGATATATTGATGTGTACCTTTAGCCATAATGTCACCTGTTTAGTTGCCTTTTTGACAGTGTATCTATTTTTCTTGTGTAGTGCTAATACGTAAAGATATCTGTGCCATTGTTTAGTCTAGTGTCGCCACTTAGCTTCTGGGGATAACTTGCAGTATGTTTTATTCAGGTCTACTGTTTATGTGACGTTAGTATATTTATTCACATTCATTTTATAAGGATATAAACATGCAAGCACTCATTGAACAACTCACCAGTCAACTTAATATTGACCCCGCGCAAGCAGAAGGTGGTCTTGGTGCGATTGCTAAATTAGCACAAGAAAAATTAGGCTCTGGCGATTTTAGTCAATTAACGGACGCGATACCTGGATTTGATACTATGGCAGCCAATGCACCAGAAGCTGAAAGTGGTGGCTTAGGCGGTCTGTTAGGCAGTGCAATGAGCGCCTTTGGTGGTGAAGGTGCTGGTAACATTGCACAACTAGTCGGTATGTTTGATAAAGTGGGCTTAGATGCCGATATGGTTACTAAGTTTGCGCCTATCGTAATGGATTTTGTCCAGACACAAGGCGGTGATGGCGTAATGGGGTTATTAAAGAAGTTATTTTCGTAACTCGGTAATATAATCAACTACAGATTCAATTTCACTAGTAGAGAGCTGGTCGCCCCAAGGTGGCATCTGAGCTGACCGACCAATTGGCTCACCACCTAATGTAATAATTTGCGTGAGATAGCCTTTTGGCATCCTGCTTTTTCGTAAATTATAAGGAGGGGGCGATTTAATAATCTTTGCCATTCGCCCTTGCCCATCTGCATCTACGCCATGACATAATATACAACGAGTTTCATAGATTGTCTTACCTTGCTCGTTGTTTAGTAATTGACTGTTTTGTTGAGATGCTAACAGATCCAAAAATACACGTGGTTGTTTACGCAAACTGGCAACGAATGCGACGACATTATCTACCTCAGTATCGTTTAACTCGTCTTTATATGGTGGCATATAATGGTCAACATCCATCAAAGTGCCGCCATCAAGCACAATTTGTTTAATTTGAGATACCGATACGGCCTTGTCAGACTGCATAATATTCGTATTTGGATATGGCTTGATCTTGAGTGGGATCCGCCCTTCACCCATACCTTGACTACCATGACATAGCATACAGCGTTGAATAAAAATCGTAGCTCCATGTTGTTCTTGTAGCGTAATTTGTCTATTTGTAGAAAGGTCTGATGCAGATACATTATTACTCGATAACAGACCCAGCATTATCAATAGTAAACTAAACCATAATCTATTCATCTTTGACATCTATAACCATTTTCATATTTGGATGTATTGCACATTCCACTTCGACTTCACCACTCTCTTCAAACACCACTTCTTTAGAATCACCTTTAGGAAACGATCCTAAGTCGAATAACGCCGCATCAGATAAACTAAATACATTATGAAAAAACGAATCTTCATTCAAAAATCGGACGGTGTCACCCTTTTTGATTTCTAACTTTTTAATTGTAAATTCTTTATTTAGTTGCCCGACTTCATATTCTTCGGCGACAACGTTACTTGCTGAACTTAATACAAATACAGCACTTAATAATGTGGTTATTTTCACTTTTTTTATTCCTCTACTGGTAAATTGGGTACTCGAAATGGTTCGCGCTCAGTGGTTAATGCTTTTAAAAATGCAACCATATCCGCAGTCTCATCTTCACTTAACTCTGCGGCTAAAAAATTCGGTGATAAATTACTTTTTACCTCACCACCATTCACATAGTGGACAACAACATCCGTTAAACTGTCTGCTGAACCATCATGAAAATACGGTGCAGTTAGACTAATATCGCGCAATGTAGGAGTTTTAAATGCACCTTTCATCATACGTAATGGACGTTCGCTATAACGCCCTAAATCAGGGCCCTCATCGCCAAAAGACGCCAAACCTAAGTTATGAAATCCATCATCAGTAAAGTTTGGTGCAGAATGACACACTGCACATTTACCTTTATTGGGATCCATAAACAATTTAAATCCTGTTACTTGTTGCGCCGTCATCGCATTGCTGTCACCTTTTACCCATTGATCAAAAGGAGAATTATTACTTACCACCGTTCTTTGAAAAGTCGCCAATGCTTTGGTTAAGGTGTCTGTATTTATTGGCTCACTGGGATACGCGCGACGAAACATCTTTGTGTAATGAGAGTTATCGGATAAAAACTGCAATACTTGATCAATATCAGCATGCATTTCTTCTTGAGCTTCCATTGGCCCTATCGCTTGATCTTCTAAATTCTTTTTTCTGCCATCCCACATTTGGATTGTATTATAACCAGTATTAATAATGGACGGCGTTGCTCTGGCTAATAGAGCACTGTTTTTACCTTTGCCTTTAGGTAGCGCATCCGCCCAACCTAAACTTGGATTATGGCATGACGCACACGACATATTTTTATCGCCACTTAAACGGGGATCAAAAAATAACGCCTTACCCAACTTTATTCGTGCAGGGGTGATTGCGTTATCACTTGGTTCCGGCATAGAGGGAAGGATCCACTGCTGTAAAGACTCATGACCAGCCTTAAACGTTGTCTCTGTAAATTCTTGAGCAATACTATTATTCACATTCAAGCTTAATAGGCCAAAGATTGAAGTCAGCAGGCACGCTTTTGAATATAATCTCATCTTACTATTCTCCTGTTTTAAATTGGCTCACCAACTCATCTAAGTGTGCTGCGGCAAGGTTTAGTTGATGGGTATCTTTAGATAAATCACTCATATCATCATGGGTACTATTTGAGACATCTTGGATATTGCCAAAAAACTCGTCGATGCTAGTAATGAACGAAATTTGCTGTAAAAAACCCGACTGCGCAGTGGTGATTTCCTCTATGGCACGTTGCGATGCTTGGATACTCTCATTAGAGCTTTTACTGACCTCATCTAAGTGCTGAATGTTGTTTTCCAAATCCGTATAGTTTTGATTAAACGTGTTTACGTTTTGGCTTACCTTGGTCGTCATTTCCACAGCCAATAGCGATATTTCATTCACAGCAGCACTCGAACGTTTAGCCAAATTTCTGACTTCTTCGGCTACAACGGCAAATCCACGACCTTGTTCTCCAGCCCTCGCCGCTTCAATTGCAGCATTTAGTGCTAACAGATTGGTTTGCTCCGAAATTGATTTTATTGTGTTCGTAATATGACTGATTTTATTTGCTGATTCAGACAGCTCTTGCGTGTTATTCATCACGACTAAATTGTTTTCTTTAAAGGTTTGTAACGAGGCCAGCCCATCAAGTACATATTTACCAGACTGTTCACTTTTTTCCACTGACGTTTGTGCTAACAGCTTACTACTGTCTAACCGGTTATTGACTTCCTGTCCGGTACTTGTCAGGTTGGCTATCTGCCCATTCAAACTATTTAGTTCATTACCTATTTGATTGATCCCCGTACTTGTTTGCGAAGATAAAGCGGTTATTTGTGAAGAGCTATTGTTAATAGCATGTGTTTGATTTCGGATGCCAACAACAATTTTTTTTATCACATCGACCGAATGCGTTAACGTGGTAATTGCTAGTCCTATTTCATCTTTTCCTAAGTTATTGGCTGGCTGATCAGACAGATCTCCCTGCGCAAACTTATCCATCCCTTGATTAACACGTGATAGTGCTTGGGACAGATATTGTCCTGTTTTCCAGGTTAATAACACAGAAATACAACTCGATATCACAATCACAATGCCCAGAATTAAAGCTAATGTTTTGTTTGCTTGTTGATTCGCATACACGACTTTTTCAAGTTTCTTTTGTTCCAGCGTTAGGATTGAAATCGCAATTCTGGATATTGCTGCAACCTGTGCTTCATGATTAGTTAGCACCGTCATGGCAGCTTCATCCTCGTTGCGTTTAGCATGAGATATAATCTTCATTTTAATTGGTTTAAGGGCTGCTAGACTTATTTTTAGTGCGTCAATTTCGGGTTGACCTGGCATTGCATCAGCTAAATTTGCAATTGTTTCATCCATAATTGAAAATGATTTAATGGATCCTATCGCAAACTTGCGAATGTCTGACTTACTCGTTGAGGCAATCAGCGATAATGCGTTTATCTGGCTATTGTGTATTGCATCAACAACTTGATTGGCTGCTAATTGTCGATTTTTGACTTTTTCAACACCATCTATACTGGCTTGCCCTTGTTGAATGAGTACATAGATACAACTAACAGTGATAGCTACTGACACAATCAAAGCTGGTAAGCTTAATGCAAATAGTTTATTCGACCACTTTAAATCTGCAAATAAAGAAACTAATCGTGTTGCAACATTCACCCTATACCTGCCTTATACATTTGAACTAATGCTATGCATCTACTGAATATTTTTATCGGCAGAATTAAGAAATTATTAATCTATATTTGATAAAATATTCCATCGAAATATTTACCCCACTCTTTGGTATTGATTTATTTTAGGCAAAAAAAACCCGCATAATCTGCGGGTTTTATAAGGTTACTTTGTTAGCAATCTATTTGCGTAGTTGTTGAATCAATCGTAACTGCGCTAATGCTTCTTCAAGTTGTAATGATGCAGCACTGTGGTCAAAATCGGCCCCAGGATTTGCGATCATTTGTTCTGCATGACGTTTAGCTTCTTCAGCACCTTGTTCGTCCAAATCATCAGCACGGATAGCAGTATCTGCTAATACCGTTACTGTATTAGGTTGGATCTCAAGCGTACCACCAGCAATATAGATAAATTCTTCTTTGCCGTTTTGTACTAAACGTACCATACCAGGTCGAATTGTCGTTAATAGAGGTGCATGACCAGGATGTATTCCTAACTCACCTTCACTTCCTGTAACTTGAATCGCTTCGACAGCACCAGAAAAAATAGATTCCTCAGCGCTAACCACATCTAGATGTACGGTAACTTCTGCCATGTGACCTCCTATATTAGGTTATTGTGTAGCATGGAACGAAAGCCTTAGGCTTTCGATTTTTCCAATGCTTCGTCAATAGAACCAACCATATAGAACGCTTGCTCTGGCATGTCATCATAATCACCGTTAAGAATACCTTTAAAGCCACTGATAGTATCTTTAAGAGATACATATTTACCAGGAGAACCGGTAAATACTTCAGCAACGAAGAACGGCTGTGATAAGAAGCGCTGGATCTTACGTGCGCGTGATACCACTTGACGATCTTCTTCAGATAATTCGTCCATCCCAAGGATAGCGATGATATCTTTAAGCTCTTTATAACGTTGTAACACTGATTGAACACCACGTGCAGTATCATAATGCTCTTGACCAATTACTAGTGGGTCAAGTTGACGTGACGTTGAATCGAGTGGGTCAACCGCTGGGTAAATACCCAAAGACGCGATATCACGTGACAATACAACCGTTGCATCTAAGTGAGCAAAAGTCGTTGCAGGTGATGGATCCGTCAAATCATCCGCAGGTACATATACCGCTTGGATTGAAGTGATTGAACCAGCTTTAGTTGACGTAATACGTTCTTGCAGTACACCCATTTCTTCAGCAAGTGTTGGCTGATAGCCTACCGCTGATGGCATACGACCAAGTAGTGCAGATACTTCGGTTCCCGCTAGGGTATAACGATAAATGTTATCAACGAAGAATAATACATCACGACCTTCATCACGGAATTTTTCCGCCATAGTTAGGCCTGTTAATGCTACACGTAAACGGTTGCCAGGAGGCTCATTCATTTGACCGTATACCAACGATACTTTATCAAGTACGTTAGAATCGTTCATTTCATGATAAAAATCGTTACCTTCACGAGTACGCTCACCTACACCAGCAAATACTGAGTAGCCGCTATGCTCGATCGCGATGTTACGAAT